>NZ_LT607752.1:0-682500 GCF_900090265.1 Micromonospora rifamycinica | reverse complement strand
CTCGGCCGGGCGCTGCGCGACGGCACCACCAGCCTGCCGGCCCCGCCGCCGTCCGTCCCGCCGGCGTGGCGGCACGATGACGTACGCGGCCGGTTGGCGGCGCTGCGCCCCACCGACCGGCACCGCGGCGACTACGCCGAGCGGGCCGCCCGCCAACAGGAACGGTTGGGGCTGCCGGACCTGCCGACCACCACGATCGGCTCGTTCCCGCAGACCACCGAGCTGCGCCGGGCCCGTGCCGCACACCGCGCCGGCACTCTCGACGACGCCGGCTACACGCAGCGGATGCGCGCCGAGGTGGAGCAGGTCATCCGGTTGCAGGAGCGGCTGGGCCTGGACGTGCTGGTGCACGGTGAGCCGGAGCGCAACGACATGGTCCAGTACTTCGGGGAGCAGCTCGACGGTTTCGCCGCCACCACGCACGGCTGGGTGCAGTCCTACGGCTCCCGGTGCGTCCGCCCGCCGATCATCCACGGGGACGTGGCCCGCCGTGCCCCGATGACCGTCGAGTGGTCCACCTACGCGCAGTCGCTGACCGACCGCCCGGTCAAGGGCATGCTCACCGGCCCGGTCACCATCCTGGCCTGGTCGTTCGTCCGTACCGACCAGCCCCTGGCCGACACCGCCGACCAGGTCGCGCTCGCGCTGCGCGACGAGTGCCGCGACCTGGAGGCCGCCGGGATCCGGATCATCCAGGTCGACGAACCCGCCCTGCGGGAGACCCTGCCGCTGCGCCGGGCCGACCAGACGGCGTACCTGGACTGGGCGGTGAACGCGTTCCGTCTCGCCACCAGTGGCGTCGCCGACGACACCCAGATCCACACCCACCTGTGCTACAGCGAGTTCGGCGAGGTGATCACCGCGATCGACGCTCTCGACGCCGATGTCACGAGCATCGAGGCGTCCCGCTCGAAGATGGAGATCCTCGACGACCTCGCCGCGATCGGCTACCGCCGGGGCGTCGGCCCCGGGGTGTGGGACATCCACTCGCCCCGCATCCCGCCCCACGATGAGGTGGTCGACGCGCTCCACCGGGCCGTCGCGGCCGTGCCCGCCCGGCGGTTGTGGGTCAACCCGGACTGCGGTCTGAAGACCCGTACCTACGCCGAAGTCGAGGCGTCCCTCCGACACCTGGTCGCAGCCGCCATCGAGGTCCGCCGGAGCTGATCGGGCAGGTACGGGCGGGCTCCCTCACGGAGTCCGCCCGTACCTCCTGCGCATTCCGCCTACGGGCAGGCCCGGGCGGCTCGGGTGAGTGCCCTGGGTGCGGCTGGTGTCCGTCTCCTTTGCCGAGTCGGGTGAACTCGACAGGGAGCGGTGCGGTCGCGCGCAGCACCGGATGTCGTGCTGTCGCCGATGGCCGACCCGCCCGCGAAGGTCGCCGAGCTCTCCGCGTGCGGATGCACGTGGGCAGTGGGCAGGTCTTCGGAGTCGTGGGCGTCGTGCTCAGGCCTACCGGCCGTGGCTTCCCAGGCCCTGTGGGTCCAGTGCTGATGGCGGCGGTCGTTCCCACTCACTGCTGCGGGGCAGTCCCGGTCTCGCACCGGGTTCCCGCTTGCGCCGCCACCTGGTGGGCGTGGCGGACCGACTGCGGTGTCACGATATCGCGTCGGGTTCCGACACGGCGGCGCTTCCTGCCGCAGCGTCACCTACCGGGGGCGGCAGTGAGTGAATGCGCCGTCGGTGACCATGTTCGCGTCGGGTGGTGCGAGTACGGTCGTCTTCGTCCGGGATGGACGACCATTGTGCCAACTCTCACCAGCCGTGTTCGCCTGGTTGCGCATTGACATCCGGTGTCGCGGGAGATCAGACTGTCGCGACAACTGCAGCAACGCGTGCGCGGGGGAAGTCCGGTCGAAGTCCGGCGCTGGCCCGCAACGGTAGGTCGTCGAGGTGGCAGACACCCTGACGGCGAGCCCGAATACCCGCCGCACGCGTGATGTCCGTTCCCCACCCGTCGTGGCCCACGGGTCGGAGGCCGGTCGATCCTGCCTGCCGGTGGTGGTCGTCCGGGTTCTGACGACCGCCGGGCCGGAAAGGCGCTTCCGATGGTCGTCCGCCTGAGCCGGCACCGCCTGCTCGCCCTGTTCTGCGGCGTACTCGTCGCTCTCACCCTCGCCACGCCCGCGACCGCCGTACCCGCACATCCCGGCGTCGACCGGGCCGGGGCCGCCGCCGGCTGGCTCGCGCGGCAACTCGTCGACGGTGAACGATTCGAGGTGGTCTTCGACGGCGTCGCCTACCCCGACCAGGGGTTGACCCTCGACGCGGTGTTCGCCTTCGCCGCCGCCGGTGTCGCCGACGACTTCGGGACACGGGCGCTGGCCTGGGTCACCCGACCGGACGTCCGCGACGGTTACGTCGGTGACGGCGGCACCGAGGCGTACGTGGGCGCGACCGCGAAACTCGCCCTCGCGGTGCAGGTACGCGGGGGCGACCCGACCGACGTCGGTGGGGTGGACCTGATCGCCCGGCTGCGGGGGCTGGAATCGTCCAGCGGCCGGTTCACCGACCGGTCGGCGTACGGGAACTACAGCAACGCGTTCAGCCAGTCCTTCGCGATCCTCGCCCTGGACCGCACCGCGCAGGGTGCGCCCGGAACCGCCGCCACCTGGCTGGCCGGGACCCGCTGCCCGGACGGCGGATACCCGCTGCTGCCCGCCCAGCCGGTGTGCACCTCCGATGTGGACGCCACCGCACTGGCGGTGCAGGCGCTCCAGGCGGCGGGCCGCCCGGCCGCCGCTGCCGCCGGGCTGCGCTGGCTGGTGTCGGTGCAGGGCGCCAACGGTAGCTTCGCCGACTCGTCGGGCGTCCCGAACGCCAACAGCACCGGGCTCGCTGCGCAGGCGCTGCGCACCGGCCACCGGCCGTTGGCCTGGGCGCGGGCACGGGCGTTCCTGGTCGGCCTGCAGGTGGGTTGCGGCGCAGCGCCGGCCGACCGGGGCGCGGTCGACTTCGACGACGGCACCTTCGACCCGGCCACCGCCACCCGCGCCACCGGTCAGGCCGTCCTGGGCCTGACCGGGGACGGCTACGCCACGCTCTCCGCCGCGACCGCCGGTTCCGGCGCACCGGTGCTCACCTGTCCCTGACCTGTCGCGCCGACCCGAACCCGGGAGGACCTGTGTTCCGTCTCCGATCCATCGTCCGTGTACGGCTCGCCAGCCTGGTGGCCGCCGCCGTCGCCGCCGTCGCCCTGACCGCCGTGGAGCCCGCGCCCCAGGCGGCGCACGCCGCAGCCTGCACCGGCACCTCAGGGGTCACCGTCGTTGTCGACTTCGCCGCGCTCGGCGGGGGTGTGCAGGTCGCCTGTGCCCTGGGCGACCCGGCCACCGGGGTGGCCGCCCTGCAGGGGGCCGGTTTCACGGTGACCGGCACCTCGCGCTGGGGTCTGGCGTTCGTCTGCCGGATCAACGGCAAGCCCACGGCCGCGACGGACCCGTGTGTCAACACGCCGCCGGCCACCGCCTACTGGTCGTACTGGCATGCCCCGGCGGGCGGGTCGTGGTCCTACAGCTCCTCGGGCGCCAGCGGCTACAACCCGGCTCCGGGCAGTGTCGAGGGCTGGGCGTTCGGGGCGGGCGCCGCGCCGAGCATCGCCGCACCCTGACCCGGACCGCAGCCCTGGTGTGGCCGGTGCGTCGGCTGCCGGCTGCCGCCCTGGCGTCCTGTGACGCCAGGGCGGTACCGTGTCGACATCCGGTGCGCCGGGTGCTCAACTGCATACGTCCCGTGTGGGGGGAAGCCGGTAGAGGCCGGCGCTGACCCGCAACCGTGAGCGAGGGGTCCTCTCGCGAGCCGGAATGCCCCGCCCGGGACGAGCGGCTTCCACTGTCGAGGTCTACAGGGTGAGGTCCGGGCTGCCGTCGACGGTCCGTTCACCCCGCTCGCCGCAGCGCGCGGAGCGGGATGACGGGTCCGGGGAGGGTGTGTTCCGGAGTTCTCACCGACCGCTCTGCGAAAGGCACTCCCATGCTTCTGTCCCGGCGTCTCGCCACCGGTCTCGGCGCGATCGTGGCGACGACCGTCGTCACGGCAGCCGTGCCCCTGGCCGGGGTGGCCGCACCCGCCCCGGCCGATGCCGCCGCCGCGCGTGACGCCACCTCGTGGCTGGCCGGTGAATTCGCCGACGGCACGCTGCCCGGACCGTACGCTGGCCAGGACTGGGGCCTGACCATCGACGGGATCATCGCGATGTCCGCCACCGGCGGGTCGGCACCGACGCGACAGGCGGCGACCGGGCAGGTCGCGGCGCACGTCCGGTCCTACAACAGCTACGACGACTGGGGCATCGAGGGTTTCACCGACGGCGGGGCGACCGCGAAGCTGCTCTACGTCGCGTCCGCCGCCGGTGCCGACCCCACCGACTTCGGCGGGTACGACCTGCGGGCGGTGACGCTGTCCCTGCTGGCCGGGGCGGACGCCGGTCACCAGCGGGGACGGATCACCAGTCGCACCACGGCCGACAGTGGACCGGACGCCAGCAACACCTTCGACCAGTCCTTCGCCGTGCTGGGTCTGGCCCGCAGCGGTGACCTGCCGCAGGACACCGTCGACTTCCTCGTCCGGCAGCAGTGCGCGGCCGGAGGCTTCCGGCTCTACCCGGACACCGCGGACGGCCCTTCGCCGTCCTGCGACGAGCAGCCGGGCGCGACCCTCGACGTCGACTCGACGGCGATGGCCGTGCAGGCGTTGCTGGCCGCCGCCGACGCCGGTGCCACCGGGGCGAGCGACGCCGCCCGCAGGGGCGCGGACTGGCTGGTGGGGCAGCAGCACGCCGACGGTTCGTTCGGCGGTTCCGGCCCGACCACCGGCGCGAACTCCAACAGCACCGGGCTGGCCGGGCAGGCGCTCGCCGCTGCCGGCCGGGACAGCCAGGCCGCACAGGCCGCACACGCGGTGGCCGGGGTGCAGCTCACGGCGGCGAACGGTGGTGCTGCCGCCGGTGACGCGGGGGCGATCGCCTACCACGCCGAGTCGTTCACCAGCGCCGTCACGGCCGGGATCACGGACACCGACCGGGACCAGTGGCGCAGGGCCACCGCGCAGGCCCTCCTCGGACTCGCCCAGGTGCCGCTGGGCCGCATCGGTCTCGACCTGCCGCCGACGTCGCCGACGCCGACCGGCACCGCGACTCCGACGCCGACCGCCTCTGCCACTCCGACCACCTCTGCCACACCGACACCGACGACGACCCCGGCCGGTCCGAGCCCGAGCGCCACCGGTAGCCCGGCGACGCCCTCCCCCACCGTGTCATCGACCGACACCGCCGCGCCGACCACCACCCCGGCCGCTCCCCCGCTGCCCGGTCTCCCCACCACCGGCGCGGCGATCATCGGGTACGTGCTGGTCGCATTGCTGCTGATCGGCGGCGGTGTGGTGCTGTTGGTGCTCGGACGTCGGCGGCGGGCGGCATGAGCAGCCGGGCCGCTCATGCCGCGACGATCGCCGTGTTCACCGCGGCGATCACCGTGTCCTGGCCGGGCAGCCCGGCTGCGGCTGCCGGGTCGGCCGGCTACTGCCCGGATGCCTCCGGCGTCACCGTCGTGGTCGACTTCCACGAGCTGGGCGGCGGCGCGGTGGTGCGCTGTGCCTCCGGCAGCCAGGCCACCGGTCTTGCGGCACTCAAGAACGCCGGCTTCGAGATCACCGGCACGCTGCGCTGGGGTGAGGGGTTCATCTGCCGGATCGACGGCAAGCCGTCGGCGGCCTCGGAGAAGTGCGTGGACACCCCGCCGGCCAGCGCCTACTGGTCGTACTGGCATGCCGCGAACGGGGGTGGCTGGGCGTACAGCGACAAGGGCGTCCTCAACCGCAAGCCGCCGGCCGGCAGCTTCGAGGGCTGGTCCTTCTCACTCAACCGCAACGCCAGCGACGCCCCCCCGGCCGGGGATCACCCCGAAACGGCCGGCCCCCACACCTCCGTTACCGGCGTCGCCGACCCCACCGGTGGCCGGAGGCGGGCCGTCCGCGCCACCGCCCGCCGCAGGGGGCAACCCGGTCGTCCCACCGGTCGGTGGAGCCGGTCGGACCACCGCCGTGCCTCCCGCCGACACGCCGGGCACCGCCCCGGTGGGCACGGCGACACCCGGCGTGTCGGCGGCGGCGCCCTCGACATCGGCGTCGGCGGCGACACCCGGAGGTGTCACCGGCTCATCGGGCGGTACGGCCGGCGATCCGGCGGTGACCGAGGTCGCCTCCTCCGACAGCGGCGACGGTGGGCTGCCGCTGGGCACGATCGCCGGGGTTCTCCTGCTGGCCGCGCTCGCCGCGGGCGGCGTGGTCACCGCCCGGCGACGGCGTACCGCCGACCCCGATGACTGACCGTCGGGCCGGGGCTGACGCGGCTACGGCCGGTCCGGGGCGCGACCTGCGCCCCTGGTCGGCCGCGCGGCTACCCCGGGGGTTGCATCCGGGCGCATGGTGGTTGTGGGCGCTCGGCCTGGCCACGGCGGCCAGCCACACCACCAATCCGTTGCTGTTGGCGCTGCTCGTCGCCGTCGCCGCGCTGGCGGTGATCCGGCGGCGCACCGATGCGCCGTGGGCGCTGGCGTTCCGGATGTACCTCGTCCTCGGCGCGGTGATCATCGTGATGCGGGTGGTGTTCCGGATCGTCTTCGGTGGCGGGCAGGGCGAGCACCTGCTGGTGTCGCTGCCGGAGATCCCGCTGCCCGAGTGGGCGGCGGGCATCCGGTTGTTCGGGCCGGTCGCCGTCGAACAGGTCCTCGGCGGCTTCTATGACGGGCTTCGACTGGCCACGATGCTGGTCTGCCTGGGTGCCGCCAACGCGTTGGCCAACCCGAAACGGCTCCTCAAGGCCGTTCCCGGGGCTCTGTACGCGGTGGGCACGGCCGTGGTGGTGGCGCTGTCGGTCGCGCCGCAACTGGTGGAGAGCGTGCTGCGGGTACGTCGGGCGCGTCGGCTGCGCGGCGCGGCCGGCCGGGGCATGCGTGCGCTCCGGGGAATTGCCCTGCCGGTGCTGGCCGACGCCCTGGACCGGTCGTTGGCGCTCGCGGCGGCGATGGACTCGCGCGGCTACGGCCGCACCGCGGCGGTGCCGGCCGGTCAGCGTGCCGTGACGGGGGCGCTGGTGCTCGGTGGGCTGGTCGGTGTCTGCGCCGGCACGTACGGGCTGCTCGACACCACCGGATCCGGCTACCTGGGTCTACCGATGCTCCTTGCCGGCCTGGCCGTCGCGGTGACCGGGATGCTGCTGGCCGGCCGGCGGGTCCGGCGTAGCCGCTACCGCCCGGACCGGTGGCGTCCCGCCGAGCTGCTGGTGGCCGGGTGTGGTGTCGCCGCTGCCGCGTTGACCCTGCTCGCCGGTTCCGTCGCCCCGGAGTTGCTCTATCCTCCGGTCAGCCCGCTCACCTGGCCCGAGCTGACGCCGCTGATGCTGCTCGCCGTCGTGGCAGCGGCGGGGCCGGCCTGGCTGGCACCGCCACCGCCCGGGTCGCCGTCGACCCGGGCGCCGATGGCGGACACACCGGTCAGCGCCGTCTCGACACCCACCCGTGTCAGCGACCCGGCGACACCCGTACCCGGAGGTCACCCGTGATCACATTCGACCGGGTGACCGTCCGCTACACCGACGATGGTCCACCGCCGCTGCGGGAGGTGAGCCTGCGGGTCGAGGAGGGCGAACTGTGCCTGGTCGCCGGCCGTACCGGGGCCGGCAAGTCGACGCTGCTGCGGGCGATCAACGGGCTGGTGCCGCACTTCACCGGCGCCACCCTGTACGGCAGCGTCACCGTCGACGGCCGGGACACCCGCCGGCACCCGCCCCGCGATCTCGCCGACGTCGTCGGTGTGGTCGGCCAGGACCCGCTGTCCGGGTTCGTCACCGACACCGTCGAAGAGGAGTTGGCGTACGGCATGGAGCAGTTGGCCCTGCCGGCGGCGGTGATGCGTAAGCGGGTGGAGGAGACCCTCGACCTGCTCGGCATCGCCGAGCTGCGGCACCGGCCGCTGCGGACGTTGTCCGGTGGGCAGCAGCAGCGGGTCGCGATAGGCGCGGTCCTCACCAGCCACCCCCGGGTGCTGGTGCTCGACGAACCCACCTCCGCCCTGGACCCCACCGCCGCCGAGGATGTCCTCGCCGCCGTCACCCGGCTGGTGCACGACCTGGGCGTGACCGTGGTGCTTGCCGAACACCGTCTGGAACGGGTCGTGCAGTACGCCGACCGGCTGCTCTACCTGCCCGGCGACGGCCGGGTGGTCGACGGGGAGCCGGCGACGGTGCTGGCCGGTGTCGACCTCGCACCACCGCTGGTCGAGCTGGGCCGGCTGGCCGGGTGGACGCCGCTGCCGCTGTCGGTCCGCGACGCCCGCCGACAGGCCGGTTTCCTGCGTCGACGGCTCGCCGGCACGGCACCTCCCGACCCGACGTCGACCCCGGATACTCCCCCGGTGCTGGCCGCCCGGAAGGTCGTCGTGCGGTATCCGGGCACGGTGGCCGTGGCCGGCGTCGACCTCGACCTGCATCGCGGCCGGGTCGTCGCGTTGATGGGTCGCAACGGATCCGGTAAGTCGAGCCTGCTCTGGGCGGTGCAGGGCAGCGGCCCGCGGCACCGGGGCACCGTCACCGTCGATGCCGGTGAGGGGCGGAGTCCTGTCGATCCGAAGCAGCTGTCGGCTGGCCAGGCCCGCCGGCACGTCGGACTCGTCCCGCAGACCCCGGGAGACCTGCTCTACCTGGAGACGGTGGACAGCGAGTGCCACCAGGCCGATCGGGAGACCGGCGCGGCGGCCGGCACCTGCCGCGCCCTGCTCGACCGGCTCACCCCCGGTCTGCCCGGCGACCGGCACCCCCGTGACCTGTCCGAGGGGCAACGGCTGGCGCTCGTACTCGCGGTGCAGCTCACCGCCGCCCCACCGGTGGTCCTGCTCGACGAGCCGACCCGAGGTCTGGACTATCTCGCCAAGCGACAGTTCGTGGACCTGGTTCGCGGGCTGGCCGCGGCCGACCGGGCGGTGGTGGTCGCGACGCACGACGTCGAGCTTGTCGCGATCCTCGCCGACCGGGTGATCGTGATGGCCGACGGGGACATCGTGGCCGACGGCACCACGGCCGAGGTGATGCTCGCCTCACCGGCGTTCGCCCCACAGGTGGCCAAGGTCCTCGCCCCGGCGCCGTGGCTGACGGTCGAGCAGGTCACCGCCGCGCTGGGTCCGCCCCGGGAGCCGGCATGAGTGTGCTGCGGGTCGCGCCGCGCACCGCCGTGGTGCTGGCCCTCGCCTCCGCCGCCGCGTTGGCGACCTTCACCTGGCCGTTCTTCATTCCCGCGCATCCGGAGGGCACCGCCCGCACCGGGGAAGCCCCGCTGGTCTTCCTCGTCATGCTGCCGGTGCTGATGGCGCTCGTCCTGGCCGAACTCAGCTCCGGTGGCATCGACAGCAAGGCCCTGGCGATGCTCGGCGTGCTCGCCGCCGTCAACGCCGCGCTGCGCCCCCTGGGCGCCGGCACCGCAGGCATCGAAACCGTGTTCTTCCTGCTCGTCCTCGCCGGTCGGGTCTTCGGGCCGGGTTTCGGTTTTCTCCTCGGTTCGACGTCGCTGTTCGCCTCCGCGCTGCTCACCGCCGGGGTGGGTCCGTGGTTGCCGTTCCAGATGTTGTGCGCCTCCTGGGTGGGTCTCGGTGCTGGTCTGCTCCCCGCGCGGCTGCGCGGCCGGGCTGAGGTTGCCGTCCTGGCCGGGTACGGGGCGTTCGCCGCCTACGGCTACGGCCTGCTGATGAATCTGTGGTTCTGGCCGTTCAGCCTGGGCGCGGACACTCAACTCTCCTACGTCGCCGGTGCGCCGGTGCTGGACAATCTGCACCGCTTCGCTGTGTTCACGGCCGTCACCTCGACGTTCGGCTGGGACACCGGACGAGCCATCACCACCGCCGTGGCGGTCGTGCTGGCCGGCCCGGCGGTGCTCGCCGCGCTGCGGCGGGCCGCCCGGCGGGCCGCGTTCGACGCCCCGGTCACCTTCGCCGCCCCCGTGCTGACACCGGCTCCGTCAACGACCCTGCCGCCACCCGGGACGCCGGTGGCGGCAGCGGAGGGCGTGACGGGTTCCGCCGTAGGCGTGGCCTCACCTACCGGCCGAGGGCGGGATGCGGTGCGACCGGCGGACTGACCTGGCGTGGACAGGCTGTTTCCTGGCGTTGGTTCGCCCGGGCGGAGTCACGTCCGGGCGTCGGCAGAGGGAACCCGGTGGGAATCCGGGACCGCCCCCCGCAGCGGTGAGTGGGAACGACCGCCGTCATCAGCACTGGGCCCACCGGGGCCTGGGAAGCGACAGCCAGGAGGCGGTTGCGCTGTCATCGGCATCGCGGCTGGCACCTGAGCTTCCGCCCGGCCGGCACGTCCGTCTCGATCCTGCCGCGAGGTGGGCAGGCGTTCGTCGTGGAGGTCCGTCGTCACTGTTCTCTGGTGGTGTGGGTGGGGTGTATGCGGAGGGTGCAGCTGATGCGGCGGTGGTCGGAGGGCCAGGTGGTGGGGTCGTCGGGTGGGATGTGGACTGTGTAGGTGCCGGGTACGACCGTGGCGGTGTTGAGGAGAGCATCGTTGGCGAGGATGTAGTCGATGTGGAGGCCGTGGGGGCCGTTGGTGGTGGGTGGTAGTGGGGTGGGTGTGTGGGGGTCGAGTTCGGCGAGGTGGTGGTATCCGGCGCCATTGACGCGCTGGTTGGTGGGGGTGTTCCAGGTGCCGATGAGTCGGTCGACGGCGCGGGTGTCGGCGTGCCAGGTTCCGTGGTGGTGGTGGGCTTTGTGGTCGCGGGTGCTGGTGGGGATGTGGGTCCAGTCGGGTGTGGGGAGGTGGGGGCCGGAGCTGGTGGAGTTGAGGTCTCCGGCGATGAGGGTGGGGGTGGGGCTGGTGCCGGTGGTGGCGAGGAGTCGGGCGCGGGCGAGGCGTTGTTCCGGGTCGGCGTGGGGCCAGTGTTCGGTGTAGACGTGGAGTTGGTAGGTGGGGTCGGTGCGGAGGCTGAAGCGGGTGAGGTTGCGTTTGTCGGGGAATTCGGGTTCTTCGGCGGCGTCGAGGCGCAGGACACGCGGGTCGTAGATGACCGCGGTGGCGAGTGCTCCGGTGTGGAGTTCCCCGACGTAGGGGCGTCCGGTCACCTCGGTGAGGTGTGCCATGGCGGTATGCAGGGGTCGTCTGCCCCGGGCATGCCAGAATTTCGCTTCGCAGAGCATGAGGAGGTCGGGGGGTGGTCCGTTGAGGAAGGCGTGGGCGAGGGGGGTGAAGGTGTAGGTGCCGTCGGGTTGGAGTCCGCCGGCTTCGTAGTTGAACAGGGACAGGTCGAGGTCGACGCTCATCGGGTGCTCCCGGTTGCGGTGTCTTGGGTGGTGGCCGGTGATGGCGGTGGCATCACGGGTTGTTTCTGCTGGTGGGGTGCGTCCAGGTGAAGCCGAGGGCGTTGAGGGCGTCGATGCGGTCGCGGGGGACGAGGTTGCGTTTGCGTTGTTTGCGGAGGTTGTGGACGAGGTTTCCGAGGTTGATGTCGCCTTCGTGGTGGTGGCGGGGTATCCGTAGGTGTCCCTCACGTCGTTGGAAGGCGGTGAACGCGGCGAGGTACCGCTGCCAGCGGGCGTCGAAGACCCGCCAGGTGATGCCGCACTGTTCCAGGGTGAGTACCTGGTCGGGGGTGAGCTCGCCGCGTCGGTATCGGCTGCGGCAGTTGTGGATGAACCCGCCGAGGTCGATGTCGTCTTCGCGGTGGTAGCGGGGTACGTCCATGTGGCCTTCGCGGTGTCGGAAGGTGCGGGCGGCGGTGATGCCTGCTGTCCAGCTTTCGGTGGGTGGGGTGGGTGCTCTGCCGGTGGTGGCGTGGTCGAGGACGCGGATGGTGATGTCCCGCAGCAGGGTGTCGGTGAGGTATCCGTCGGGCATGCGCAGCAGGACCCGTTCGGGGAGCCGTGGTTGCCGGGCACCGGTGGTGGTGCGGGCGTGGCGGTGGCGGGTGTCGAGGTCGGCGGCGAGGGTGTCGTCGTGGGCGCGCATCGCCCACAGCACCTGCAGGGCGGCCATCCACTCGTCGTCGGCGTGCGGTAGTCGGGCGGGGTCGTCGGGCAGGAGCAGGGGGACGAGGATGGTGGCGATGCCGCTGCCGTGGGGGTTGCGGCGGAGGGCTCGTCCGACGGTTTGGACGACTTGGACGGTGGAGCGCATGGGTCGGGTGAGGACGACGGCGTCGACGGCGGGGACGTCGACGCCTTCGGTGAGGGCGCGGGCGGAGGAGATGACGGTCCATCCGTCGTCGGGGGGTTCGGCGAGGTGGTCGAGGTGGATCTGTCGTTGACGCAGGTTCTGCTGGCCGTCGACGTGACCGGTGGTGAGTCGGCCCTGGGGTTGTTGGGTGGCGGGGAGGCGGGTGGCGGTGTGGGCGAGGGTGCGGGCGAATTCTCGGCTGTCGGCGACGCGGGGGGTGAACACGAGGACCCGGCGTAGTCCGAACTCGGTGGCGGCGCGCAGGAGTGCTGTCTGCACGACGGCGGTGCGTAGGGGGGCGTCGCCGATGGCGGTGATCTGGTCGTCGTCGGTGTTCTGGAGGACCCGTAGGGCGTCGTGGGTGCGGACGCCGACGACGACGATGCGGAAGTCGTCGAGCCAGCCGTCGGTGATGGCCTGGCCGAACGGGTAGCGGTGCCAGACGGGTCCGAACACGGTCGGGTCGTCCATGGACAGCACCTCGTGGGGCTGTTCCTTGCGGCGGTGCGCGGTGATGATGCGGGGTGTCGCGGTCATGTTGAGCCGCACCCTCGCGGGGAGGCGGGTGTCGTGGTGGACGCGGGCGAAGGTCTTACCCGCGAGGCCGGCGGTGCGGTGCGCCTCGTCGACGATCAGCAGGTCGGCGGTCATGCCGGCCGCGTGGAGTGCGGCGCCGACCCGGGTGGCGGAGGTGTTGGTGACCGCGAGCAGCCGCATCCGCCCGGGCGGGGCACGGTGCAGCCAGGCGGTGACCTCGTCGGTGCCGGCCAGCACCGGGCAGGTCATCGGGTCGGTGTGACCGGCGACGTCGGCGACGGAGGTGTCGCTGCACACCGCCGCCGCGTGGACGCCGACCGGCCGCCACACCCGCAGGGTCTGGCCGACCAGCGCCAGCGACGGACACACGATCACTACCAGGCCCGCAGGGCAGCACCGCACCGCCGCATGCGCAGCGATCAACGTCTTCCCGGTCCCGCAGGCGGCGATCACCTGTCCCCTGCCGTCCCGGGCGGCGAGGGTCGGATGCGCGTCGGGTCCGGCGCTGGCGGCCAGGTGCTCGGCGAGTTCCCGCAACAGGTGGTAGGCGCGCTGGTGATGGCCCACCCGGCGGTGGGCGGTGGCGAGGGTATGCGCGGCGGCCAGCGTCAGCGGATCCGTCGGGCCGTGCAGATGGGTGAAGCTGCGGTGGGCGTAGTCGGCCCAGCGGACCGCCGCCTGGCCGTGCAACAGCGGGGCCAGCAGGTGTGCGGCGTCGGCATGGAACACCTCGGTGGCGGTGCCGGCGGGGTCGATGCCGGCGAGGATGTTCCGCAGGATGGTGCGGGTGCGCTGCGGATCGCTACCCGTGAGCCTGCGAGCGAGATGGAGGTGTCCGGGTGGGACGCGTCGAGGTGGCCGGCTGGTGGGCCAGGTGATCCGCAGATCCCCGGGGTCGCTGCCGGCGACGATCCGGGTGATCAGCCGGTGGGCGTGACCGGCGGCGGCACTCGCCCCCTTCGGGTCGGCGAGCGCGGGCACCAGGTGCGCGGCATGCCGCAACACCACCGCACCGACGGTGTGGGCGACGGCGGTCGCGTTCAGTGCGGGTCGGCGGCATGGGGGTGGGCAGTCGTAGACGAGCCCGGCGCAGGTGAACACCGCCGACATCGGCTGCCGGCAGAACCCGCAGTGCAGCAGCCCGTCAGGAAGCAGGACCGGGACGTCGGTGGCCGGGACAGCGGGTGCTGCGGCGGCATGGGCGTGGGCTTTGGTCACCCACGACTGCAGGAGTCGGCGGTCGAGGCGGAGTTCCCGGGCGACGGTGCTGATCGGGCCGCGTTGCCCTGTCGCGCGGACGGCTTCGACCTGGCGTACGGCGGCGGCGATGAGTTCGGGGGTGTAGGTACGGGCCATCTGGAAGGTCGGTCCTCGGCAAGACAGGTGGGCAGGGGAAACACCGAACGGCCCGGCCACAGCAATCACCAGGCCCGATTGGTGGTCAGGGCCTGCGCAGTGACAGGCGCGGCGATACGGGGTACGAGGTCGGTGGCGGTGTCGATGGCGTCCTGTTGGTGCGGACGCAGGGGTTCGCTGGTGTAGGCGGCGACGATGGTGGGGCGCGGGGAAGTCAGCGCGTCGGGGTGGTAGGCAGCGGGTCAGGGGGTGCTGATGCCGGCGGTGGGTGGAGGCGCTCGGCGGGGGCGGGGAATCGGCCTCGGTAGGTGGGGGTCACCCGGGTCGGGACCTCCCCTCAATGCGGTGAGGTCGGTGACGAAGGCGTCGATCTGGCCTTGGGTGACGCCGGGCATGCAGATGAGGTGGCTGATGTCCGCGTCGGTGGCGAGGAGCCATTTCGCCCGTACCGGGGCGGGTGGGGTGGCCAGGACGACGGTGAAGGCGTGGGGGTGTCGCCAGGCGGGCCAGCCGGCGGCGGTGAGCTGGTCGACGGTGTAGGTGGCGAGGCGGCGGGCTTCGCTGACCCGCCACCGGTGTCCTTCCCGGCCGTGGGTGGCGATGGCGTGCCACAGCAGGGCGGCGGCCAGCCCGCAGCGGGAGCCGGTGATGGTGGAGTCGAGCGTGGCGGTGTAGGCGACGGGGGCGGCGTGGCGGCGGAGGCTGTCGCGGATGAGGACCACCCCGCACGGCGTGGGCACCCCGAGGAACTTGTGCCCCGACACGGCGATGCTGCCGATGCCGCTGTCGTCGTCGAGGCGCAGTCGGCCGTCGAGGGCGAGGGGGATCCCGGACAGGGCGGCGTCGACGTGCACGTGCCGGCCCGGCACCTGATGTTCGTCGAGGATGGTGTGGATGCGGGTGGTGTCGTCGACCGCCTCGGTCATGGTGGTGCCGGCGGTGGCGACCACGATGGCCGGCCACCGGCGGTGCCGGCGCACCCGGACGGCGAGATGCGCGTAGTCCATCTCCCCGTCCGCACCCGCCTCGACGGCCACCCCACGGGCGCCGAGCATGTCGAGGATCTTCGGGATGGAGTAGTGCGCGGCGGTCGAGTAGTAGACCCGGGCGGTCGGGAGACGACGGCGGGCGGCGTGCAGGGCGGACAGGTTGCCTTCGGTGCCGCCGGTGGTGACGTACCCCCACCGGTCGTCGGCGGGCATGGCCAGGGTGTCGGCGAGCCAGGCGATCACGGCTTGTTCGAGGACCCGGGTGTGGGCGGTGCCGCCGATATCGGTCGGGTCACCGATGTTGTTCCACAGGCGGTGGCCGAGCCGGGCCATCACCTCCCGATGGTCCAGATCCACCGCGCCGGGGAAACCGATGCTCGTCGGCGCGGCCGTGTCCGCCTGCGCGACCAGGTGGTCCAGGACGGCGGTGACGTCGACCGGGGTACGGCCGAGATCCGCGGCATCGGCCAGCCCACACCGACGAGCGGGCACCGGGGTGTGGGTCATGCGGGGTGTCCCGTGAGGAGGTGCCCGGCGAGGGTGCGGTGTAGCCGGGTCAGCTGCGCCCAGGTGTCCCGGGTGATCGGGTCGCCCTGGTCGGTGAGGTGTTCGTGCGGGTTGTAGTAGGTGATGCGGTCGGGGTCGAGGGGTTTGGTGCAGCGGACACCGTCCACGCCGATCGGGGCGTGCGGATCCCGGTCGACGTGCAGAGCGGTCCCATCGGTCAGCAGCACGTAGCACTGGCCCTTGAGGTCGAACACCGAACGGCGGCGGTCGTCGGGGTGGCGCAGGGTCCGGGCGAGTTGCTGCCACCGGCCCTGATCGGAGTCGAGGGTGGTCACCCCCACCCCGACGTAGACCGCACTGGAGGGCAGGGTCATGTCACCGCCGTTGACCATCGACCCCTGCGGCCCCACCGGATGCCACCGACGGCCCACCGCCCCGGCGCGGGTGATGCTGTCGGCGACGACCTCGGTCAGGTCGACCAGGAGACGGGGCAGGTGCTGCGACTCCGGAGAGGCCAGCCACAACCGGTAGGCGGTGTGCAGCTGGTAGCCGTGCGGCTGCGCGGGGGCCTCGGAGACGAAGAACAGCATCACCCCGTGCGGACCGAGCGCATCACGCTGCCCGTACCGCTGGTCCG
Organism: Micromonospora rifamycinica; assembly: GCF_900090265.1. Classification (NCBI taxonomy): domain Bacteria; kingdom Bacillati; phylum Actinomycetota; class Actinomycetes; order Micromonosporales; family Micromonosporaceae; genus Micromonospora; species Micromonospora rifamycinica. Next base: position 666,278 of record NZ_LT607752.1, on the reverse strand, counting down.
CCTCGATCATGTGCCCGGTGTTCAGGCGTTTCGCCCGGTAGACCACCTGTTGCCGCAGGTCGGCCCACCACCGGGCGTCGGCCGGCACCCCGCCGTCGGGCTCCCCCTGCTGTGGGGGTGGTGACGGGGTGTGCTCGGGTGGGGCCGCGTGGACGGGGACGTCCCGGCGGTATGGTCGCTCGTCGGGCATCCGGTAGTCCGGTGGCGGCGGCTGGATCAGGCGGGGATCTGGTGGGGGTTGGTGGTCTGCCGGTCGGCGAGGGCCGGGCGGTGCCGACAGTCGCGGAGGTTCGGGTCGCCAGGCCGGGTCCAGCGGATCACTGCTGCTGCGATGGTTGCGTGTGTGGGCGGTGTAGGTCTTCATGATCCGATTTCCCTCAGGGGTCAGATGGAGATATGGATGGCGTCGGGCACCGCGTGCGTCTTCGGCGTGCCGTGCCCGATGCCGGCGTAGACCTCCGGCCTGGTACGGCGCAGACGCCCCGCCCACAAGCCGCCCACGGTGGCGGTCGCGGAACGTGTCAAGGATTTGAGGCCAGCGGGAGTTATGCGGCCTGAGGTTCCGGTTCTGGTTTGTTGATCCACACGTGGTCGGGTAGATCGAGGATCTTCGGCAGGAGCTGGTTGGTGCCGAAGCGTTCCGGGTGTGCCCTGCGGGCTGCGGCGAGGGTGTCGGCGCGGCCGGCGCGCACGGCGTGGTGGCGGCCGTGGTGGACCTCTGCGGGGGTGTGCAGGCCGATCCCGGAGTGCCGGTGGCAGTTGTTGTACCAGGTCACGAAGTCGGTCATGAACGTCCGTGCGGCGGCCAGGGACGCGAACCTGTCCGGGAAGACCGGCGCGTACTTCAACGTCTTGAACCACGCCTCGCTGTATGGGTTGTCGTTGGACACCTTCGGCCGGGAGTGCGACCGGGTCACGGTCAGGTCTTCGAGCAGGTCAGACACCGACTTCGAGGTCATCGACGTGCCTCGGTCAGCGTGGATCACGTGCGGGACGCCTTCGACGTCGACGACCTCCCGCATCATCGAGGCCGCCAGAGGACCCGACTCGCGGGCATGAACCCGCACACCGACGATGTACCGGGAGTAGATGTCGATCATCACGTACGCGTCGAAGTAGGAGCCCTTCACCGGCCCGGCCAGTTTCGTGATGTCCCAGGTGAACACCTGCCGCGGCGCGTCGGCGACCAGTTCCGGACGCTGACGGGCCGGATGCCGGGCCAGCCGGCGACGCTCGCGGATCTGCCGGTGTTCCCGCAGGATCCGGTACATCGTGGCGATCGAGCCGACGTAGACGCCCTGGTCGAGCAGAGCGGCGTAGATCTGCGCCGGAGCGGCGTCGACGAACTGCGGGCCGTCCAGCAGCCGCAACAGGCGCTCCCGCTCCTGCGGAGAAAACGCGTTCGCCGGCGCCGGACGCGGCCGGCGTGACGGGCCCGACCGACGCCGGTCCCGATCGACGCTGGACCGGGCGATCCCGGTCATCGCCGCTGCGGCCCGGGTCGTGGTCCCCGCACCGGTCAGCTCCTCAAACGCCTCCATCAGCGCCTGCCGAGCCCGAACACGTCCGGATTCTCCGGCTCGCTCCTGGAGATGTCCTCCAAGAGCTCTCGCGCTTTTCCCATGATCGTCAACGCCGTCTCGGTCCGCGCCAGCTTCGCCTGCGCCTGGGCTAACTCCCGCCGCAACCGGGCAATCTCCGCCTGCTCCGCCGACGGCCGCCCGACCGTCTCACCAGCCGGTTTACCCTGCAACAACCCCGCGTCCCGAGCACGACGCCACTCCGACATCAACGACGAGTACAAACCCTCCCGCCGCAGGAACCCCCCGCCCTCACCGGCCGCGACGGCCCGCTCGTAGCCAGCCAGCAGCTCCAGCTTCTGCCCCGGGGTGAACGACCGACGTGCCCGTGGACCGTCCGAACGCGGCCCCTTCTTGCGACTCATGACCCCATCCTGGGCCGTGACCACGCCAACAGCAGTATTCAACGTTTCTCGATCCTGAACTCGCCCTGTTCGACGGACTTGCTATGAGCCGCTGGCCTCAACTCACCCTGACAGACAGGGTCGCGGCGAGGACCACCGGCAGTAGCAACGGATACGGCGACCCCGGCACGGCCCCGAGCAGGGAACCGACGTTGCCGACCATCGCCACCAGGACCACCGACCCGCCGAGCACCCCCAACGCGGGTGCGACCTTCCACTGCCAGATGCCGGCCCGTTGACCTCGCACGGCAGGTGGAGCGGCCAGCGCGGCGACCGAAGCGGCAAGCAGCAGGCAGAGCAGACCCAACGCGCCGAGGGTCGACAGCCAGGTGAACATCACCGCCACCGGGTCGACCCCGGCGACCGCGAACGCGGCAACGACAAGGGCCGCCACCGACGTCTGGGTGAAAGAGCCACCACGGGGGGCGCTGACCCGGGTCACGCTGCCCGTGCGGGCAAGACCGGCCGGGAGGACACCCTCACGGGCCATCGCGAACACATACCGGGCGATCACGTTGTGGAACGCCAGCATCGACGTGACGATCGCGAACACCAGCACCACACCGGCGACACCCACCCACGCCGCACCGGCGGGTTCAAGGATGCTGAAGGGCAGCCCGGCCGACGGATCGGCAGCGCGGGCCGCGACGGTCTGCGGGCCGACAGCGACACCCATCGCCCACGCCGCAGCCGCATACACGCCACCCAGGACAAGAACCGCCATGATCGTCGCGCGGCCGATCGACCGGCGATCCACCGCCTCCTCCACGAACGAGCCCGGCGCGTCGACACCCATGAAAGCGGCCACACACAACGCCACCGCCCCACCGATCCCCCCGACCGCCAGACCGGAAGCGTCAAACCCCTCCCACGACACGGCACCGTCGGCTGGGGAACCGAGACCCGCCACGACGAACAGCCCCACGACCAGCAGCGACACCGCGAGGACCCCACCGAGAACCCAGGTCGACAGGACGATCGCCCGCACCCCGAGCGCCCCGACAACAGCCCAGGCGATGCCCGCCCACACCCACCAGGTGCCACCGAGCTGCGCGGCCAGGGTCGCCCCGAACAGGCCGTACAGACTGGTCTGGATCGCCGTGTACGCGACCAGCGCGACCAAGCCGGCGGCCACACCCCAGCCGCGGCTGACCGCCTGGGCGAGGATGCCGTAGTAGGCCGCCGGATGGCCGACCTGGCGGGCCAGCGCGGTGTAGCCGACCATCAGCAACGCCACCACCCCGGCCACCAGGACGAAGGTGAGGGGCAGTGCGGTCACCCGGGTCGTGGCATACGTGGTGACCAGACCACCAGTGAGGACCACCATCGGCGCGGACGCCGCCGCCCCGAAGATCGACAAGCCGATCGGGGTCATCGTCCGCCGGGCGAGCGCCACCTGAGCGTGGGGCATCATCGCTGCCGCCACTGCAACGAGTTCGGGCACGACGACTTCCGACAACCCCGCACCGGATGCGCCACCACCTCGTCGGCGCTCGCGGTCACCAGCAACACCGCCGTCGGACGCACCGGCCCACCCCGCCAGTAACCCCGATCCCGATCCAACCGCCGCAACGCCACATCCGCACGCGACGTGAACCCAAACAGATCATGCACACCATCCGGCCACTCCCGCCGGATCGCATACCCCCACAGATCCGCCTCCGACCCCACACCCTCCCCACTGTCGAGGGTGACAGGCCGGGAACGGGCGGGAGTCAACCAGGGCGGCAACCACCGACCCAACTCACGCCGACGCGGCGGAAACATGACCACCGGACGATCGACAACAACCACCATGAGACAAGCCCTCCTTGAGAAACGGGTACACAAAGCCGACCGGCGGGCCACACGGCCAACACCAGCTACAAATCGGGAAAGCGCCCTACCGGGGCACGCTCAGCAAGGACCAGGCAGTGAAGAAACACGCCGGCCACGCAGCAAGGTCACCCCACGACGCAACCGGACCCGAGGAGGAAACCCACCACACGACCGGCCGGCGTCGGGGGCAGGACGCCACATCCGCCACAGGGCCGGACCACCCGGCTCCAGCCCGATCGGCAACCTCGGCGCATAGCCACACCCGGCCAACACCCCCTCCCGAGGACGACCACCCAGGCACTCCGCAAACGCCGGAAGCCCCTCAATGTCGAGAACCCGGTGACAGGCGGCCAACAACACCCGCACCGCATCCTCGCGACCAGGACGGATGGCGAGGTGCGCGAGATACGCATGCGGGACCGGCGGCACCACCGCATCGAGATACGCATGCCACAACGCAAACCGCGACGCATACGCGCCGAGCGTCCGGTGCAGGTCATACATCCACCCCGCCGACGGCACCGGCACCTCCACCCGCCGGAACCACACCGCCACCACCGACCGATCCCCCGTCGTGTCGACCTGGCCGTGCCGCAACCCCCACGACACCAACAACCGTGCATACGAGCCCAGCACCAGCGGACGCGCGGAGGCCTCCGGCACCAACCAGCCACCGACCGGCCCGACCGACAGGGACTCCGCCACCAGCGGCGCCAGCACATCGAGGTCCGCCTCCGACGCCCGGCACACCACGACCCGCGTCACGGCACGTCCCCCGCCCGACGATCCTCCCCGGCCTCGCCGCCGGCCACTTCAGCGACCACCGTGTCAGCGTGACGTTGCCGCGACGCCCACGACACGGCGTCGAAGCCGTGCCGGAACGTCACCGCCACGTGCAGATCGTCAGGGGCAATGCCACCGACCAGCAGCCAGGTCCGCGCTTCCTCGATCAACTGCGGCGGACCACACACCACCACCAACCGACCCGGCTCATAGTGGAGCAACACCGCACCCAACAAACCACCCGCCGCCAACGGATCAACACCCTCATCACCCGGCACCGACACCACCGTCAACCAGCCGCCATACGCCCGCCGCAACCCCTCCAACCCCGCCATCTCACACAGCGCCGGCAGGTCACGGGCACCGACCACCACCGTCACCCGCCGCCGCACCCGCGACACCGCGAGCTGCTCCACGACCGCCCGCAACGGCGCAAGCCCCGTACCCCCGGCAACCAACAGCAGATCCGCGTCACCGGCCACCGCCGCCGACAGGCCCACCTCACACGGCGGCCCCAACCACAGCGACTCCCCCACCGCCACCTGCCCGACCAGCACCGGTGAGACGGCACCACCGGTGATGGCACGAACATGGAACTCGACCGTCCCGTCCGCACGCGGCGCGTTCGCCGGGGACAACCACCGCCACCGGCCCGGCAACCGCGGCGAACACACCGGCAACGCCTCCCCCGCCACGAAGTCCAGCCGCCCCACCGGACGCACCGACACCACCGCAAGATCCACACCCGCCGACACCACCGACTCCACCACACCAAACGTCACCAGCGGACCATCGCCCAGCATCTCGGCCGACCGCTCAGCCAACCGCAACACCCGAAGACAACCCTGCTCCCACACCCGGGCCAACTCCGGCCCCCACGACTCCCCCGCGAACCGCCGCACCGTATCCACCACCGCCGCCGTGACCACAGCCCCATCACCCGGACACAGGTCAAACCGCTGGTACAACCGGCCCAACACCACCAGACCAGCCCGATACGCAGCAGGATCACCCCCACGCACAATCAACTCCACCACCGTCGAGAAGAACACCGGCACAAGCCGCTCCGGCAGAAACCGCACACCCCGAAGCAACAGGAACGACCAGAAGTACGCCGCTGCCCGCTCATGATCAGCATCAACGGATGCCAGAACGCCTGTCTGATCGCCTACGGGATCGACTGCTGCTGACATTTGGCCTCCTTCGGTCATGGTTCTTCGGGTCGTGAGAACTGGAGAAGGAACTCAGACCACCGAACGTGGGCTCTACGGAAAGATGCACTGCTCACCACCATCGGGCCACTACTGTCCGTACACCAGGTGTCACGTTGGTGACAGGCCCTCGTCCCCTCGCCGCGTCCCCAGACGGGGGTCATACTGGCGGCATGGCTGACATAGCTGCCGATGTTGATCGGCCCGCGTGGGCGATGAGGCTGAGAACAGAACGCACTGCCAGGGGCTGGTCGCAGGGGCAGGCAGTGCGAGCACTGCGAGCCCACGCAAGCACGTCACTGCCAACGGACAACACCCTGCTCCGCAACTGGAAGCGGTGGGAAGCAGGTAGTTCCGAGCCCGACAGCTTCTACAAGACGCTGATCGCGAAAACATTTGGCACTGTGACTGGGGCGTTCTTCCCACCTACGACCGGTGGCCGCAGGGCAGATACGGAACTTGTCACGGGCAACGGGATGGAGACGGTCGAAATTCTCGCCCGCCTCCGCGCTTCCGACGTTTCCGTCGCAACGCTAGATGCTCTCCGCATAACGGCAGATCGCCTTTGTTGCGAGTATCCACACCTACCCCCCGAGCAACTTCGGATCGAGGGGCTGGCTTGGCTTCGTCGTATCACTGCCCTCTTGGACCATCGGCTTACGCTTGCTCAGCATCAGGAGGTTCTCAGCCTGGCGGGATGGGTTGCCCTTCTCGTAGGGTGCGTAGAATACGATATGGGGGATCGCCGTATCGCGGAGGGAACTCGCAAGTCAGCTTTGACACTCGGCCAAGAAGCAGGCAACGCGGCGATCACCGGCTGGGCATACGAGATGCGCGCTTGGTTTGCGCTCACCCAGGGTGACTACCGTGGAGTTATCGCAGCAACAGAGGCAGGGGAAGCTATCGCTCCCAGCGGTGGAGCGGCTGTTCAGCTTGCGGCCCAACAAGCAAAGGCATGGGCTCGCCTCGGGGACAGACGACAGGTTGAGCGAGCCCTAGATCGAGGTCGAGGCGTGCTGGAGTCACTGCCGTACCCCGACGACACCGATCACCACTTTGTGGTTGACCCAGCAAAGTTCGACTTCTATGCTATGGATTGCTATCGAATAGTGGGCGAAGACCGTCTGGCGGAAGTATACGCACAGGAAGTCATTCGCTCGTCAACGAACCCTGACGGCACAGAGCAAAAGCCTATGCGCAATGCCGAAGCGCGGGTAACGCTCGGCGTGGTCGCAGCCCGGTCAGGAGACCTAGAACGTGCCGTCGCTTATGGGCGCGACGCCCTCAGCGGAGAACGGAAATCTCTTCCCTCTTTGCTGATGTGCTCCAAGGAACTGGCCACACTTCTACGCGAACGGTATCCACACGAAGCCGAGACTGTCGCCTACCTCGATGAGGTTCACGCGCTCGCTGCCACCCGCTGAGATCACTTCCATCTTGCTAACAGGATTTCGGTTCCACCCTCGCGCCCAATATGTCGTCAGGTCCACCCGGCTCGATCCAAGACATAATCTGGTCATGGTCCTCTACACCATCATTACCGCCACCTCGGCAGCCCGCTTGTTTACGGCCCTCGTCGACCTGTACGCCGTCGTGTACGCCGAGCTGCCCTATGAGGAGGGGCCTCAGGAGGTGGCGAGGTTCCGCGAGAGTCTCCCGGATGAGGCCGCCCGGCCTGGGTTCAGCATGATCGTTGCGGAGGATGACGGCTTGCTGGTCGGAGCCGCGTACGGATGGACCATGCCGGCCGGCACCTGGTGGTCCCGCTCTGACCAGGACCCACCATCGGAGATCCGCGACGTGGATAAGTTCGCGGTGCTGGAGTGGATGGTGCACCCGGACCGGCGAAAGTCCGGAATCGGCACCGAGCTGATGCACCAACTGCTCTCGCAGCGGACGGAGCGGTACGCGACCCTCGCCGCCAACCCCACCTCGAACGCCCGAAGGATCTACCAGCGGACAGGATGGTGGCAGGTCGCCACGTCCACGTTACCCTGGGGCCCCCTATGGACCTGCTGGCCAGGCCTCTACCGATGACCGAAGTGTGATGCGACATCGCACCGCCCGCTTTCACACTACCGTCTCAATCGATGCCGATCACGCAACCGGGCAGCAGTCTCAGCACCGAGGCGGGCATACGTCACATCGATCAGGTTCCCACCCTACGAACGCCCACACCTCCCCGTGCCACGGGGAACTCGTCAACGCCCGGATCCGCAAGGCCTTCCAGGCTCGTGGGCGCTTCCCGAACGAGCAAGCCGCGCGCTCGATCCGCTTTCCGGCCCCAGCCGGCGCGAGTTGGGTAGCATCCGCTCATGGGGGACTTCCGCCGCCGAACGAACGCCTTCTACCTACCTGAGGAGATGCGCGACAGCAAAATTGCGCCTCAACAGGTCATGCCTGCCCCCCGCCCAGGGTTCGGCACTGTCTATATTCACAAGAGTCGTGGCCTAGATCGGCGCATTGTGTGGGCCGCGAAATGGGTAGACGAAATGCCTGACGGCCAATCGGCGGGCGTCGAGGAATTCGAGGGCACCCGGGGCGAGGTTCTGGGGTGGGCGAGATCGCGTCCGGCAGCGGCCCTCGTTGTGCCGGTTGAAAGGGAACCTTACTGGATTCCGGCACCCGAGAACGACGACGAGATTGATCTCTAAATTGGGTCGGACTGCGTACAACTGGTTGGGGCAGATCGGGCGCGGGGGAGGCAATCTGCGGCAGTGTCCGTCGGGCCGGGTTCTGGGGTTGGTCGGTGTCGACTTTCCGGGTGTGGTCACCGGTTCATCGTTTGGCTGCCTTGACAGACGAGACCTCTCAAGGCAGCCGTCACCCTGGGTCCGTGCCGCCGCCGGTAGCCTCATCGAGCTGCCGACGCAGTTCTGCGGCTTCGTCGGTCCGGCCCAGTCCGTCGAGGACATCGGCGAGAGTACGGTAGGCGGCGAACAGCCGCTCGGCGAACACGGCCGGCAGCTGTTCGGCCAGAGGCCCGTAGATGGTGATCGCCTCGGTGGTCGCTTCCAGCGCCTCGACGAAGTTCGCCTTCACGTTCACGCACACCCACCCGTACGCCCACAACGACATCGCGAGGTCGGGTAGGTAGGCGGCGGGATTAGCCTCCGCCAACCGCCGACGGATCGAGACAGCCTCCTCGCTGGGAACCAGCGCCTCCACCCGCTTCCTCGCCCTGCCGATGTCCCGCGGGTGCCCGCTGGTCCTCCAGCCGTCGACGGCCTTCGCGGCCCGACCGGCCAGCTGGCTCGACCTGATCAGCCGGCACCGGGCGGTCTGCACGGGGGCGCCCAACTTCGCCTTCGGGCTGATGGCCCACCTGCTCGAAGCGGGCACCGGGGCGGACCTCGGTTCGCTGCGTCACGTCTTCTCCGGCGCCGAACCGATCGACCCGGTGACCACCCGACGTTTCCTCACTCGACGTACGCCGGGCGGTGACCGCCGCCGTCACCGCCCACGTGGGCGTCACCCCTGCGCAGGTGGTGACGCTGAGCCCCGGCGGACTGCCGAGGACATCGTCGGGAAAGCTGCGCCGGGCCGAGACCCGACGCCGCTACCTCGCCGGTGACCTCACCGGACCTGACCTCACCGGCACCGGCGACCACCCCGCCACCCCCGCACCCCCCGCATCCCTCGTGGACAGGAGCACCCGATGACGACCGGCGACAACGTCGTACCCGCCCGCGCGGAACTCGCGACACTGCTGGACGTACCGGCGGAGTCGCTCATCGACCGGGTCTCGCTCCGCGACGAACTGGCCCTCGACAGCCTGGCCCAGATGCGGGTGCTCACCTGGCTGCAGAGCCGGGGCGTCCGGATCGCCGTCGAGGCGGGACTACCCAAGACGGTGGGCGAGTTGCTGGCGCTCGTGGACAGGGCGCCCCGGTTCTCGGTGCAGATCGGTGGCGGCGGCGGGATGTCAGGACTTCCCACCCGATTTGCCCGCACGACCCCGCCCGACCCGTTGGTGCCGGTCCTGGAGACACCGGTGTTCCGCCTGATGCCGGTCACCCCGGACGACGTCGGTTTCCTCTACGCACTCGCCGTGCGGCCGGAGACGGGTTTCCGCTGGCGCTACCGCGGATCGGTGCCGCCGATAGAGCGTTTCAACGCCGAGCTGTGGAACCAGGTGCTGTTGCAGTTCGTGGTACGCCGGATCGAGAACGACGAACCGGTCGGGCAGGTCGTGGCCTACGGCGACGAACTGAGCCTGCGACACACCTACATCGGTGCCGTGTTCCACCCGGCCGTCACCGGTACCGGGCTGGCCGCTCAGGCGGTGGCGTTGTTCGCCCGCCACCTCTTCCACACGTTCCCCCTCAACAAGATCTACCTGGAGATACCGGGAGTCAACTGGCCACAGGTGCAGAGCGGGCAGAACCACCTGTTCCACGTGGAGGGGGTGCTGCGTGAGCACGACTACTACGCGGGCCGCCTCTGGGACAAGTACATCTGCGCGCTGTATCCGGAGGACGTCACCGGCGACGGACTCCTTTGCGGAACCGGCAGACAACACAGAGAAAGGCAGGTGGGACATGCGGACTGACAGTGTCCGGCAGCGGACCCTCGGAGCCATGGTCACCATGGGGATCCTCACCGCGCTGGCCCCCGCCGGCGCGGCGCAGGCCGCCCCGGCGGTCACCGACGAGTCGAGCGGCGGAAACCAGAACGTTCTGAAGGTCGGCGTCAACACCACCACCGGCGACCGGGTCGTCCAGGCGGCCTACGACGAACTCAACAGCAACCACACGCTCGAAACCCCGATGGGCTCCAACTGCAACTTCTACTCCAACCACTGGGGCAAGGGCTGCCAGGCCTGGTGCGCCGACTTCCTCAAGTACGTCTGGAAGAACGCCGGCGTCTACGCCTGGGAGAACCTGGACTCCGAGGCCGGCACCGCCGCGCGGTACGGGAAGTTCTTCGGCACCTGGCACCACCTCCGGCATCTACCCCGGTGCCGCGGTCACCTACAACTCCGCCGGCGACCCGACGGTCGACGCGGACCACGTCGGCGTCTACGTCGGCGTGGTCAACGGCACCCAGAAGGTGGTCTCCGGCAACTTCAGCAACCAGGTGTACAAGCACAACCTGCACTACGGTGGCGCCCCGTACGCGGGCTGGACCGGTGTGGGCTGATCTTGCACCGTCGGGCGGACGCACCCGACGCGGTGCGCCCGCCCGGCCCGACCACGAGGGATCCACATGAGAAGAACCTGCCTGCCCCTGCTGCTCGCCGTGGCACTCACCCCGCTGGGCGGATGCACCGACCCGGCCACCCCACAGGCTGCCGCCCCGGAGTCCGCCCCGACGGAAACGGCCGCCCCGCCGATAGCCGTCCTGCGGCTCGGCCAGCAGGCCGCGATCGACCTCCGGGGAAACGGTCAGGCCGGCGTGACCGTGACCGCGGCGGAGCTGTCCCCGCCGGCCGCCGGCCGGGAGAGCCTGGTCGTCACCGTCGACATCAGGCTGCTGAAGGCCGGGAAACCGGTCACCGGAGGGCCGGAGAACCTCGTCTTCCGGGACAACGCCCAGGCCCTGCACCCGGCACAGGTCAGCGCCCGGGTCGCCGCACCCCAACTGGCGTCCACAGCCTTCACCACGGCCGGGCAGGCGTCCCACGGCCGGGTCTACTTCGACGTGCCGACCGGGACAGCCGACGGAGGCCACGTCCAGCTCGTGACCGGCAAGCTCGTGCACGCCATGTGGCAGATCGGGAAGCAGCGGCCCGCAGGACAGGCCGGCCTGCGGCGGTAGCGACCGGAGTGACCCCGAATTGATCGAGGAATGACAATATTAAAGTCACGCTGTGATTGCATACGGTGACACTGCGCTGCGAGAATCGGACCTCTCGGCGGCAACCGCCGTCGGGTCGGCACCGCACCAGTCCGGGAGAGTCGACGTCATGGTTCGTGGGTCCGTCCGCGCTCTGCTGATCACCGCCGCCGTCTCCGCAGCGGGCCTGACCGTGGCCCCGCCCGCGCAGGCCGCCCCCGCGTCACCGGCCCGGCAGATCACCACCACCGCACAGATCACGGTGACCAGCTTCTACGCCGTCTCCGACCGGGAGATCCAGGTGAACGGGACGGCGACCTGCACCCAGCCCACCGGCACCGCCCACCTGCTCTCCACCGTGGTGCAGCTGATGCCGTTCCGGCTCGGCGCGGGCGGGGTGGACGTGCCCTGCGCGGCCGGGCCGGTCGCCTGGCAGGTCACCGTCTATATCTCCGAGGGCTGGGACTCCTTCCGGGAGGTCACGGTAAACGCCCTGATGACCGACGACTACGGCGGCTCCGCGTCGGTCTCCGTCAACGGTCGGGCATAGCCGGAAACCACCTCCGCGCGGCCCGGGCCGTTGACCGCTTCAGACGCCAGCCGACGGCACCGGCAGTCGGCGTGCCCGGCACAGGAAGCGGTGGGACGGCTCAGCACCGGTCGGTGTCGCGTCGGCGTCAAGCGGGCTGCAGATCGGCTCGGGTGCCCACCGAGTTTGAGCGGCGCCTCCCGTACTACGGGGATCATGCACCAGCCGTGAACATTCATCGCCGCGATTGACGCTGTCCCCGCCTCGCCGGGTAGCTGCGGATGTCGATGCAAGTCGCGGGGCAGGCTGGATGAGCGCAGTTGCTGTCTCGTATCCGGGGAGGACACGGTGCCCGCGGGCAGATACGCGGCGGACGAAACGCCCCCAGCCGGGGTTCAAGGGACCGTCGGTTCGCATCCGGCCGTCCCGACAGACCAAAGCCCTGAACAGGGTGAACCCTGGTCAGGGCTTCGCGTTTGTCTATGGGGTTCTGAACCGGCCCCGGAAACGTTGTCGGGCTTGGCGGCTGGGGCCACCGCTGCTCCCTGCGGTCGGCGCCGAGTCGTTGCGGCTCGCAGCGGTGCCGGACGCTCAACCATCTTCCGGTGGCACTCCGGTTACCGGCAGCACCCCGCCTCGGCGCGCTGTGTGTTCAGAGTTCGTCGTGGCTGACGAGAATTCGGAAGAGTTGGTAGATCAGACTTACCCGGCCCACAGCTGTGCCGATGATCAACTTTCCATTTTTTCCGCAGGCGACGCCTGGACCGGCGATCTGGTCATCGGCGTTGCCGGCGCCGTCCTCGTCCTTGACGTCGAATTTCAGGCAGGGTGCGGAGGTCTGCGGCCGCTCGCCGAATTCGATCTTCTCGACATAGACCTGGGTGTAGTATTCAAGTTCCCGCGCGTCGTCCGGGTCGACAGACCAGACCGTGTCGCCAGCCGTGGTGGTGGCGCCGGGCTCCTCCAGTGTGATGGCGCCGTACGGCTCGGGCCCTTCGCCGGCGTCACCGGGTTGGGTGAAGCTGATCTGGTTGGTGACGACGTAGAAGTCCCGGTGGTAGTCGACGCACTGGGAGTACACGGTCTGGTTGGTGCAGTCGAAGATCTGGTTCACCTCGTAGTCGATGGTGACAGTGCCCTCTGGTCCCCACAGCGTCCAGGTGCCGTCGACCCCGCACTCCTCCTCCGGATTCGGCAGCTCCCATTCGGGGGTCAGCCTGTCGTCCGCGCCGCTGCTGTCCTGGTCGTAGACCCACCCGGAGAAGCAGACCTGCCCGCTGATCCCGGTGAAGATGTGATCGTAGTTGATCGTCGCGGCACCGACGGTTTCCGTCGAGTCGGCGTCGACACTCCAGAAGCGGCTCCACTGGTGGGTACGTTTCGGGTCTGCGGGGGTGTAGCCGTAGCTGACGTCGAGATAGCCGTACGGCTCGGGATCCCCACCGGCGTCGCCAGGGTTGGCGAAGGTGACGCTCTTGACGGTCACGGCATAGGTGTTCGGGGTGAACGCACAGTCGGCCGGATCCCCTTCCACAGTTTCACTCCGGCTGGCCGTCAACCCCTCCGGCGGCATGTCGTCACAGCCGCGGGCGATGGTCAGGACGTCCTGCGCGTCGCGCTGCGAGTCGAAGCGCAACGTGCCAACAGTGAACGGGTCGACACCGCCATAGTCCTGGGGCACCATGTCGTTCTCGTCGGACAGCGCGACGGTCCCGTGGTAGGCGAGTCGGGACAACTCCGTCCAGTTGACCTGGATGGCGATCAGGTCGGCACCAAGTGGTGCCGGCGTGTTCCAGCTTGCGGCGACGGCCTGCGCTATCGGCGTGAAGCGCGCTGCTTCGGCGAGCATCTGGATCACCAGCAGCAGTGCTCTGGCCTCCTCGTCGTCCGGGGTGGTACTGCCTTCCGACAGGATGTCGATCGCGGCGCCAAGCGGCGCTCGCCCAAGCCGCAGGTTCTTGCGCTGCACACCCGCCACCCGCTGGAGATCTTTGTAGCTGCCGCCGTAGGACATCTCGTACGAGGCGAGCAGCCCTGGCGGTCGGTAGGCGTTGGAGCGGTTGTTACGGTCGTTGAAGTACGAGTAGACGCCATCGGATGGCCGGTAATAGCCGACCAGGTAAAGGTCGTCGCGGCTGAAGACGAGGTGAATGCTCTCGCCGCCGTGCGCCACCTCGATCGCGAAGATCTCCGCGCTGCCGTACTCTGTCATGCCAATGTCTGAGTCGGGAATCAGGCGGTCGGCGAAGTAGGCGCCGATGACGTTCAACCATATCCGGTAGTCGGCGTTGGTGGATTGGTCGACCCTGAATGTCGGCATCTCGGAGGCGAGGGCGGAACGGACAGGTGCAACCAGTGACACCGTTGCCAGCAGGGCTGTCATCAGGACCACCGAGGCAAGCGCCCGCAGCCAGGACAGCGGGGCACGACCGACTGAACGAATTCTCATGGACACCTCTCTACCTCAAACTGTCGGTGGCAGCTTATTGCGAGACAATCCCTGTCCCGTGCGGCCATCCGACAGCATGACTGTCGGAAAACCACATAGACGATGATGTCTGCATTGGCAAAAGTGTCTGCTCCTTGCCAGGTGCTGGTTGCCCCTCAGTGAGGGTTTCGCATGTCTGTCAGTCGGGTGTGTTGAGGGTGCGGCGGTAGTCGCGGGCCAGCCGACGGTGGGTGGTGAGCCAGGCCGGGGTCCTCTCCACCACCCAACGGCGGTGGTGCACCGATCCGTCCGGTAAGCGACCGCCGCCCCACTCAGATGCGTACCGTCAACACCACCCGCGGCCTGCACGGCGATGCCGTTCGCGACCGTCATCAGGCACCGGGCCAGCAGGGCGGGATCAGCGTCGGGCGGCAGGCCCCCTTCGCCGACAGCGCGCCGGAACCGGTCACGCAGGCGCGCGGCATCGACGGCGGGGGCTTTTCGCGGTTCAAGCGAAAGTCCGCCATGGTTCGACAGAAGGTATGGACAGCGGGATTGAAACAGCTTAATGTCTTCGCCATCACGAAAGTGTTTCAGCGAGGTGAACCGGCGGCGCGGTGACCCATCGCCCCCTCCCCCGCTACGGCATCCGGCGCGACGGCGCGCGCCCCGCCTGGCATTCCCACGTCAGGAAGGGACGGACAGCCAGTGTCCACACACGACGGCACGGTCGGCCGGCGAACGGCGTCGGTCAGCTCCGCACTACTACTGGTCGCCGCCGGGCTGGTCGCCCTCGGCAACCCGGCCCCCGCCCAGGCCCACACCATCAACCCCACCGACTTCCAGCAGGTCACCCTCGCCAAGGGGGAGCCCGAGGTCGGCGAGCCGATGACCATCGCGGTGCTGCCCGACCGGTCGGTGCTGCACACCGCCCGCAACGGCACGCTGCGGCGCACCGACGCGGCCGGCACCACCACCGTGGTGGGCACGATCCCCGTCTACACCCACGACGAGGAGGGCCTGCAGGGCGTCGGGGTGGATCCGAACTTCACCACCAACCGGCACGTCTACCTGTACTACGCCCCGCCGCTGTCCACCCCCGCCGGGGACGCCCCGGCCACCGGCACGGACTTCTCCGCCTGGCAGGGCGTGAACCGGCTGTCCCGGTTCACCCTCAACGCCAACTGGACGCTGAACACGTCGAGCCAGGTCACCATCCTGGACGTGCCGGCCGACCGGGGCATCTGCTGCCACGTCGGCGGGGACATCGACTTCGACGCCGCCGGGAACCTGTACCTGTCGACCGGGGACGACAGCAACCCGTTCGACTCCGCCGGGTACGCGCCGATCGACGAGCGGACCAACCGCAACCCCGCGTACGACGCCCAGCGCAGCGCGGCCAACAGCAACGACCTGCGCGGCAAGATCCTGCGGATCCGGGTGAACGCGGACGGGAGTTACTCGATCCCGGCCGGGAACATGTTCGTCCCGGGCACCGCGCGGACCCGTCCGGAGATCTACGCGATGGGGTTCCGCAACCCGTTCCGAATGAGCGTGGACAGGGCCACCGGGGTCGTCTACGTCGGCGACTACGGCCCGGACGCCGGCACCACCGGAGCGCGCGGCCCCAGCGGGCAGGTCGAGTTCAACCGGGTGACCGGGCCGGGCAACTACGGCTGGCCGTACTGCACCGGCACCAACACCGCCGCCGAGACGTACGCGGAGTGGGACTTCGCCGCCGGCACCGCCGGGGCCAAGTACAACTGCACCGGCGGGCCGACCAACAACTCGTTCCGCAACACCGGCCTGCCCACCCTGCCCGGGGCGCAACCGGCCTGGATCCGGTACGCCGGTGACGCCGGCAGCCCGACGGAGTTCGGTGCCGGCTCCGAGTCGCCGATGGCCGGCCCGGTCTACCGGTACAGCGCGTCGAACCCGTCCACCACGAAGTTCCCGCAGTCCTTCGACGGCCAGTTCTTCGCCACCGAGCTGGGCCGGGGCTGGATCAAGCCCATCCACGTCAACGCCGACGGCTCCCGGGGCGCCATCGACGCGTCGTTCCCCTGGAACGGCAAGCAGGTGATGGACTCCGCGTTCGGCCCGGACGGCGCGCTGTACGTCCTCGACTACGGCACCGGCTACTTCAACGGTGACGCCAACTCGGCGCTGTACCGGTACGACTACGTCGGCGGTGGCAACCGCGCGCCGACGGCCGTCGCCGCCGCCGACAAGACCTCCGGGGCGGCACCGCTGACGGTGACCTTCTCGTCGGCCGGGTCGTCGGACCCGGAGGGCGGCGCGCTCACCTACTCGTGGGCGTTCGGTGACGGCACCACCTCCACGGCGGCGAACCCCGGCAAGACGTTCACCGCCAACGGCACCTACGACGTCACCCTGACCGTCCGCGACCCGCAGGGCGCGACCGGTACCGCCAGCGTGCAGATCGGCGTCGGCAACACCGCCCCGACCGTCACCATCACCGGCCCGGCGAACGGCTCGCTCTTCTCCTACGGCGACACGGTGCCGTTCAGCATCACCGTCACCGACCCGGAGGACGGCACGATCGACTGCGCCCGGGTCAGGATGACCTACGTGCTCGGCCACGACCAGCACGGTCACCAGATCACCGCCAAGAACGGCTGCTCCGGCACGATCACCATCCCGGTCGACGGCGAGCACGACGACGCGGCGAACATCTTCGCGGTCTTCGACGCCGAGTACACCGACACCGGCGGGCTGACCACCCACAAGCAGCACACCCTCCAGCCGCGCAAGCGCCAGGCCGAGCACTTCAAGACCTCCTCCGGGATCACCGTCTACGACAAGACCCCCGCCGAGGGCGGCAAGACCGTCGGCAGCATCGACAACGGCGACTGGATCGCGTTCGAGCCGTACCGGCTGGACAAGGCCACCTCGTTCAGCGCCCGGGCCTCCTCCAACGGCGTCGGCGGCACCCTCCAGATACGGACGGGTTCGCCCACCGGCACCGTGCTGGGCCAGGCGACCGTCCCGGTCACCGGCGGCTGGGAGACCTTCACCACCGTCACCGGCACCCTCTCCGGCGCACCCGCCAGCACCGGCACGCTCTACCTCACCTTCGCCGGGGGCACCGGGGCGCTGTTCGACCTGGACACGTTCACGTTCGTCACCGGCGGCACCACCCCGGGCACCGGGCCGATCGTCGGGCTCGGCGGCAAGTGCCTGGACGTCCGCAACGCGGCCACCGCCGACGGCACCCAGATCCAGATCTACACCTGCAACGGCACCGCTGCCCAGACCTGGACGGTCACCCCGAACAGCACCGTCAGAGCACTGGGCAAGTGCCTGGACATCTCCGGTGGCGGCACCGCCGACGGCACGAAGATCCAACTCTGGACCTGCAACGGCACCGCGGCGCAGAACTGGTCCGCCCAGACCGACGGCACCCTGCGCAACCCGCAGTCCGGCAAGTGCCTCGACGTGTCCGACAACAGCGCCACCGACGGCCAGGCCGTCCACCTCTGGACCTGCCTGGCCGCCGCCAACCAGAGATGGACCCTGCCGTGACCCGGCAAGCGGGGCACCCGGCACCCTCCTCCACCCGTTCGGGAGAGTGACATGCGCAGACTCCTTCGATCCGTCCTCGGCGCGGTGACCGCCGCCGCGGTTCTCGCCGTCCCGACGCCGGCCGGTGCGGCCGACGCCCCGTACGACGTGCTGGTCTTCTCCAAGACCGCCGGGTTCCGGCACGACTCGATCGCCGTCGGTGTCCAGGCGATCCGGGAACTCGGTACGGCGAACAGTTTCACCGTGACCGCGACCGAGGACGCGTCCCGGTTCACCACCGCGAACCTGGCCCAGTACGAGGCGGTGGTCTTCCTCAACACCACCGGTGACGTCCTGGACGCCGCACAGCAGTCCGCCTTCGAGTCGTACGTCAACGGCGGCGGCGGGTACGTCGGTGTCCACGCCGCCGCCGACACCGAGTACGGCTGGTCGTACTACGGCAGCCTGGTGGGGGGCTACTTCGCCTCGCACCCGGCCATCCAGCAGGCGACCGTCCGCGTCGAGAACCGGGCGCACCCGGCCACCGGGCACCTGCCGCAGACTTGGACCCGCACCGACGAGTGGTACAACTACCAGACCAACCCGCGCGCGGGCGCCCGCGTCCTCGCCACCCTGGACGAGTCGTCGTACTCGGGCGGCTCGATGGGCGGTGACCATCCGATCTCCTGGTGCAAGACGGTCAGCTCCGGCCGCTCGTTCTACACCGGCCTGGGGCACACCCAGGCGTCGTACGCGGAGGCGGCGTTCCGCAGCCACCTGCTCGGCGGCATCCGGTACGCGGCCGGTCGGGCGAAGGCCGACTGCCGCCCGGAGGCCGGCTACGGCAGCCTCTACAACGGGTCGACGACCGGCTGGTCGCAGGCCGGTCCGGGCAGCTTCGGCAACGCCGACGCCACCCTCACCTCCGTCGGCGGCATGGGCCTGTACTGGTACAGCGCCAGGCAGTTCACCAACTACTCGCTGAAGCTGGACTGGCGGATGGCCGGCGACGACAACTCGGGCGTCTTCATCGGCTTCCCGCCGTCGACCGACCCCTGGTCGGCGGTGGACAACGGGTACGAGATCCAGATCGACGCCACCGACGCCGCCGACCGTACCACCGGAGCGGTCTACACCTTCCAGTCCGCCGACCTGGCCGCCCGGGACGCCGCCCTGAACCCGCCCGGAGAGTGGAACACCTACGAACTGCTGGTCGAGGGGGAACGCCTCCAGGTCCTCCTCAACGGGCGGAAGATCAACGACTTCACCAACACCGACCCGGCCCGCTCGCTCGCCGGCCACGTCGGGCTACAGAACCACGGTACGGGCGACGAGGTGTCGTTCCGCAACGTCCGGATCAAGGAGTTGGGCGGCACCACCACCGTGCCGGCCGAGGCGTTCGGTTCGGCCAACGGGGTCAGCGCGTTCACCAAGGCCGGGGCCAACGGCGGGCAGACCCTCGGCTACGTCGACCCGGGCGACTGGGCCGCCTACCCCGGGCTCGACCTGACCGGGGTCACCTCGCTACGGGCCCGGGTGGTCTCCGGTGGACCGGGCGGCACCATCGGCATCCGGACCGGCTCGGCCACCGGCCCGCTACTCGGCCAGGTGGCGGTGCCCAACACCGGAAGCTGGACCACGTACGCCGACGTCGGCACCACCCTGACCGGGGTGCCCACCGGTACGCAGACCGTGTACCTGACCTTCACCGGCTCCGGGACCGGCCTGTTCGACGTGGACGACTTCACCCTGGTCCGGGGCGGCGGCACCCCCGGCACCCCGGGTACCGGGCCGGTCGTCGGGCTCGGCGGCAAGTGCCTGGACGTCCGCAACGCGGCCACCGCCGACGGCACCCCGATCCAGATCTGGACCTGCAACGGCAGCGCCGCCCAGACCTGGTCGGTCACCCCGAACAGCACCGTCAAGGCACTCGGCAAGTGCCTGGACATCTCGGGTGGGGGCACCGCCGACGGCACGAAGATCCAACTCTGGACCTGCAACGGCAGCGGCGCGCAGAACTGGTCGGCGCAGGCCGACGGCACCCTGCGCAATCCGCAGTCGGGCAAGTGCCTGGACGTGTCGAACAACAGCGCCACCGACGGCCAGGCCGTCCACCTGTGGACCTGCCTGTCCGCCGCCAACCAGACATGGACCCTGCCGTGACCCGGTAGGCGGGCAGCTGGTGCCCCCGCTGTCGGACCGGCAGCGGGGGCGCACGTCCGGTGGGGATCGGGCGGCCACGCTGAGAGGGGGCCTGTCGGACGGCCGGCCGGAGGTCGGACGGGCCGTTTCCCGGGCGGCGGTGGACGACGGCCCCACCCGGCCGGGGGAAATTGGCTTGCCTCGTCGGCGGAGGGCACCGCGGCTGTCGGCGGGCACCTCACGACGTGGCCACCCGCGACAGCCGGGGTACCGGACCGGTCCGGTGCATCGATGTCCGACCGGGACAGGGTGGTCGGGGATGTCGGGTAGTTGACGCGGCGTAGTCGGGTGTCCGCTAGAGGCGGGTGCGGTGTGAGCGGAGGGTGACATCAGCCGACCCGCCACTGCGAGACGAGGTAGTCATGCCCGTCACTCCGAGCTATCCCGGCGTGTACATCGAGGAAGTCGCGAGTTCCGTCCGCCCCACCATCGGGGTGGCGACCGGGGTGACCGCCTTCGTGGGGTACGTCCGGACCGGACCCGAGCACCGTGCCGTCCGGGTGAACACCTTCGGCGAGTTCGAACGCCGGTTCGGCGGGGTCGACCGGGACTCCGAACTCAGCCTGGCCGTACAGCAGTTCTTCCGCAACGGCGGGTCCGCCGCCCTGGTCGTGCGGGTGCCCCGGGCCGACGCCCGGGCCGCCTCGGTGACCCTGCTCGACAAGATCGGCGCCGGGGCGAAGTCCGCGCTGCTGCTGGACGCGGCGAGCACCGGCGCGTGGGGCAGCGGGCTGCTCGTCGACGTCGACCACGACGGTGCCGCCGACGCCAAGTCGTTCAACCTGAGCGTCTCCGACACCGCCACCGGCGAGACCGAACGGTTCACCGGCCTGTCCGCCGACCCGGCCAGCGCCGCGTACGCGGTGGCCCTGCTCAACGACCCGGACCGGGGTTCGGCGCTGGTCCGGGCGCGGGCCGGGGCCGCCGGGGCCGGCCGACCGGTGCCCAGCGGTACGGTCGGCGCGGCGCTCGGTACGCCCACGGTGGACGCCGCGAAGAACTACCGGCTCACCGTGCAACCGGACCGGCCCACCAAACCGGACCCGAACGACCCCACCAAGACCGTGCCGGCGGTCGCCGCGGTGACCGTCACCGTGCTGGAGAAGGGCGAACGGCTGCCGTCCTCCCCCGCCGGGGTGGCCGCGCTGCTGCAACGGAAGGTCAACACCGCGCTCGGCGCCGCCGACGGCGCGGCCGGCCTGCGGGTACGGGTGGTCCCCACCGCCGCCGGTGGGCTGCGCCTGCTCGGCGACGTGGACGCGGTGGTCGCCCCGGCGGCCGTGGACGCCGCCTTCACCGTGGCGGGGGTCGCCCCCGCCGGTGACGTGGCCGACGGCGCGGCCCTGCTGGGTCTGTCCGGTGCCACCACCAACGTGGGCCGGTTCAGTCCGGTGGGCGCCAAGCGGCTCGGTCAGGGCGACCTGGTCACCGGATCCGACGGCACCACCCTGCCCGGCACCGCCGCGCTGATCGGCAGCGAGGCGGCCTACTCCGGCATCTACGCGCTGCTCAAGACCGACCTGTTCAACCTGCTCTGCATCCCCGACGCCACCCGCGCCCGGCCCGGTGACCCCGGGGTCGTCGACACCGGGCTGGACCCGGAGGCGGTCTGGTCGGCCGCCTACGACGTCTGCGAGCGTCGCCGGGCGGTCCTGCTGGTCGACCCGCCGCCCGGGGTGGACGACCCGGACCGCGCGCTGGACTGGATCAACCAGCTCGGGGTCAAGGGGCCCAACGCGGTGGCGCACTTCCCCCGGCTGCGCGTCCCCGACCCCACCGACGGGTTCCGGCCCCGTACCGTCGCCCCCGGCGGCACCCTCGCCGGCCTGTACGCCCGCCAGGACACCGAACGGGGCGTGTGGAAGGCGCCGGCCGGCACCGAGGCGCAGCTGCGCGGGGTGACCAGCCTGGTGTATCCGCTGACCGACGCCGAGAACGGGGTGCTCAACCCGTTGGGGCTCAACTGTCTGCGCACCTTCCCGGTGATCGGCACGGTCAACTGGGGCGCCCGCACCACGGCCGGCGCGGACGTGCTGGCCAGCCAGTGGAAGTACACCCCGGTGCGGCGGCTCGCGCTGTACATCGAGGAGAGCGTCTTCCGGGGCACCCAGTGGGCCGTCTTCGAGCCGAACGACGAGCCGCTGTGGTCGCAGCTAAGGCTGAACCTGACGTCGTTCATGCAGGACCTGTTCCGCAAGGGCGCGTTCGCCGGGCGCACGCCGCGCGAGGCGTACCTGGTGCGGTGCGACGCGGATACCACCACCAGCGACGACCGGGACCGCGGTGTGGTCAACGTGGTCGTCGGGTTCGCCCCGCTCAAACCCGCCGAGTTCGTGATCGTGCGGATCCAGCAGCTCGCCGGCCAGAGTCCGTCCTGAGAGGTGTGAGTCATGGTGCAGTTCGCGGTCAACCCGACGCGCTTCGACCCGTACAAGAACTTCAAGTTCCGGGTGAGGTGGGACGGCCGCTACGTGGCCGGGGTCAGCAAGGTCAGCGCGTTGAAGCGGACCACCGAGGTGGTCAAGCACCGCGACGGCGGCAACGCCTCGACCAGTCACAAGTCGCCGGGGCGCACCGAGTTCGAGGCGGTCACCCTGGAACGGGGGCTGACCCACGACGCCGAGTTCGCCCAGTGGGCGGGCCGGATCTGGGCGCTGAACGCCGGGCCCGGGTCGGAGGTGTCGCTGGCCGACTTCCGCCGGGACATCACCATCGAGCTGCTCAACGAGGCCGGTCAGGTCGCGCTGTCGTACCGGCTGTTCCGCTGCTGGGTCTCGGAGTACCAGGCGCTGCCGGAGCTGGACGCCAACGCCAACGCGGTGGCGATCGAGCATCTCAAACTGGAGAACGAGGGTTGGGAACGCGACGAGGCGGTGCCCGAGCCGGCCGAACCCCGGCTCGGGTCGTGAGCGCGGGGCCGCCGCTGACCGAGGTGGAGCTGGTCCACGCCTGGGACCTGGCGCTGGAGCAGCCCGACGGCGTCCGGGGGCTGTCGCTGCTCGGCCGGGCCGACGCCGACCGGCTGCCGGTGGGTGAGGTGACGGCGCTGCTGCTGGCCGTGGCCGGCGGCTGGGCGGGCGGCCGGGTGGCGGCCACCGTGGACTGCCCGTCCTGCGCGGAGCGTCTGGAGGTGACCCTCACCGTCGCCGACCTGCTGGCCGCCGCGCCCGACCGGGCCGCCGCGCCGGAGCGCGCCGGCCGGTCGTTCACCCTGAGCTGGCAGGGGCATCTGCTCACCCTGCGGCTGCCGACCACCGCCGACCTGGCCGGGGCGGCGCGGGCCGGCGACGCGGCGACGGCCGAACGGTGGCTGTTCGACGCCTGCCTGCTCGACGCCACCCCGCCGCTGACCGACCCGGCCGCCGCGCTGCCGGCGGTGTCCGCCGCGCTGGCCGACCGCGACCCGCTCGGCGTCGTCGCGGTCGCGCTGACCTGTCCGGGCTGTGCCGGCACCACCGAGGCGCTGCTGGACGTGCCGGCCTGGGCGTGGCAGGCGGCCGACACCCGGGTCCGCCGGCTGCTCGACGAGGTGCACCGGCTCGCCCGGGCCTACGGCTGGTCGGAGGCGGAGGTGCTGGGGCTGGGTCCGCACCGGCGGGCCGCGTACCTGGAGCGGGTGCCGTGACCGGCTACCTGGCCGCCCTGGCGGCGCTGGCCGTCGGCACCGCGCCCCGGCTGCGCCCGCGCGGCCACGGCCGGTTCGAGCCGGACCCGGCCGAGGCGGGCGGCTTCGTGACCGACGACCAGGAGTGGACGACGCCCCCGCCGGCCAGCCGGCCGGTCGTCCCGCAGACGACGGAACAGCCGCCGACGCCCCGCCCCCGGGCCGCGGTACCACCGCCGCCCTCCCCGGCGGGGACACCCGCCGCACCGGCCGCCCACATGCCGGTGGCCGATCCGCCGCCGCCGTTCCCGCCGCCCGGCCCCCGTGCCCACCATGACCTAGGGCCGGACCGCCCGGCCGCCGCGCCGACCCCACCGACGGCGACCCACCCGCCAGCACCCACGCCCCCTCCCCCTCCCGCCTGGGTGCCCCCCGCCACCGCGCCGCCGGGCCGGGCCACCCCGCCCCGACCGCCGACCGTCCCGGCCACCGCGGACCGGCCACCGCAGCCGCCCCGCCGGGACGACCCGGACCGGCCGCCGGCCCGCACCCCCGACCCGCACCCCGTCGTCCCGCCGCCGGCCGTCGCGCCGGTGCTCGTCGGCACCGTGCCGCCCCCCGGGCCGCCCGCCCCACCCGGATACCGTCCCCCGGTCACCCGGGCCACCGCCCGGACCCCGGATCCGGTCACCGTGCACGTGCACATCGACCGGATAGAGGTACGCCTCACCGGCGACCGGCGGTCCCCGACGACCGCCGTGCCGGTCGCCGCCACCACCCCCACCGTCGCCCCGGGGCCGGCTCCGGAGCTGGAGTCGTACCTGCGCGGGCCGGGGGCGACCCGATGAGCACCGGGTACGCCCTGGCCGCCGTCACCGCCGTGCTGCGCGGGCAGCTGATGGCGTACCTGCGGGCCACCGGTGCCTCGTCGGCGGTCGGCGGGGTCTCCGTCTCCGCCGGCCCACCGGACCGGGTCACCGTCGGCAACCAGGAGGGCAACCAGGTCAACCTGTTCCTGAGCCGGGTGACCCGGAACCCGACCTGGGCCAACCTCGGCCCGCCGCCGCGCAGCACCGGTGGGGACGACGTCGCCGCGCCGCCGCTCGGCGTCGACCTGCACTACGTGGCCAGCGTCTACGGTCACGACCCGTTGACCGGGGAGATCCTGCTCGGTCACCTGCTGGCGATGCTGCACGAGACGCCGGTGCTCACCCGGGCGGCGATCCGCCGGTCGCTCGCCCCCGACCCGCCCGACCCGACGCTACCCGCCGCGGTCGCCGACTCCCGCCTCGCCGAGCAGGTCGAACTGCTGCGGGTCAGCGTCACCAACAGCCCCGGCGGGGAGGAGAGCTTCCGGCTCTGGTCGGCGTTCAGCGCGCCGTACCGCAGCAGCGTCTTCTTCGACGTGTCGGTGGTGCTGATCGACCCGCTGCGTGGTGCCCGGGAGCCCCTGCCGGTGCGTGCGGTCACCGCCGGCACCGTCGACGTCGACGGCCCCGAGGTCGACCTGGTCCGGGCCGACGGGCCGACCGGCACCCCGGTCACGGCGGGCGCGACCCTGGTGGTGACCGGCCGCAACCTGGCCGGGCCGGACGTCCGGGTCCGGATCGGGACCGCCTCGGCCAGCCCCGTCACCGCCTCGGCCGGCGAGTTGCGGTTGCCGCTGTCCGCCTTCGACCGGCCCGTCGCGGCCGGGATCCGTGGTCTGGTCGTCACCCACTCGGTGGCGCTCGGTGACCCGCCCACGCCCCGGCCGGCGATCAGCTCCGACGCGGTGCCGGTCAGCTACCGCCCGACCATCGCCGTCGCCCCCGGCGACGTGGTGGTCGCCGCCAGCCGGACGGTCGACGGGGTGCTGCTGCGCACCGGCACGGTCACCGTCGACGTGGTCCCCGAGGTCGAGGTCGGCCAGCAGGTCACCCTCGGACTGACCGGGGCGGGTGGCACGGTGCTCGCCGCGCCCGCCGACAACGGGGTGCCGCCCGGTGGGCAGCGCACCGGGCGGATCGGCTTCGCCTTCCAGGACCTGCCCGCCGGCACCTACCTGGCCCGGTTGCGGGTGGACGGGGTGGACAGTCCGCTGCACGCCGACCCGACCGGCCGGTACGACGGCCCCGCCGTGGTGCTGTGATGCCCGCCCCGCGCCCGGCCGCCCGCTGGCCCGCCCCACCGCCGGCCACCGGGCACGACGACGGGCTGGCCGCCGAGGTGGACCGGATCCAGCTGCTCCTCAAGGGCGAACCGGCACCCGGGCACCGGGCCGACGGGGCGGCGCTGGGCCGGATCGCCACCGGGTTCGGGCTGACCGCCTTCGAACGCGACGTGCTGGTCGCCTCGGTCGCCGGTGAGCTGGGCCTGCTGGAACGGCCGGCCACCTTCGCCTGGTGCCTGGACGCCCTGCCCGGCGGGCACTGGGACGCCCTGGCCGCCGACCGCCCGCTGCGCGCGGCCCGGCTCGTGGAGCTGGGTGAGGGGCCGTTGCCGCACGCCCCGATCCGGGTCGACGAACGGATCCTGCACGAGCTGCGCGGCGTCGGGCGGCTCGACGAACGGTTGCGGCCCTACCTGGTGGCGTTGCCCCCGCCGCCGGCCGTGCTGCCGGCCAGCCGCCGCCGCGCCGCGCAGCAGCTCTGCGCCGCCTGGCAGGCCGGGCGGCACCCGCTGCGGGTCTGCGGCCCGGACCACGCCGACAGGGTCGACGTGCTGGCGGCGGCCTGCGCGACGGTGGGCCGGGCCGGGCACCGGGTGGCCGCCGCCGACCTGCCCCGCGCGGTGACCGACCGGGACGCCTTCGCCCGGCTGTGGAACCGCGAGGTGGTGCTCGCCGACCCGGTGCTGGTCGTCGAGCTGACCGGCGACGAACCGCCCGAGGTGGGCGCCGCCGTGGCGCAGCTGCTGGCCCGGCTCGTCGGTGACGTGGTGGTCTGCACGCCCCGCGCCGTCGCCCTCGACGGGGTGACCCCCGGGCCGACGGTGGACCGGCCGACCCGGGCCGAGCAGCGGGCGCTCTGGCGGGAGCTGCTGCCCGGCCGCACCGGGCAGGCCGCCGCCGTGCTGGCCCGGGAGTTCGACCTGGCGCACCGGGAGATCCTGGACGCCGCCGCCCCCGGCCCGGCCGGCGACCCGGTGACGCTGGCCCGGGGGCTGGTCCGCGAGCGGGTCCGGCGGGACCTGGACGGGTTGGCCGAGCGGATCGACGTGCGGGCCGGGTGGGACGACCTGGTGCTGCCCGCCCCGGCGCTGGCCCAGCTGCGTCAGTTGACCGCCGCCGCGGCCGGCCGGGCGCTGCTGGCCGAGCAGGGCTTCGCCGGTCGGACCGGTCGGGGCCTCGGGGTGGCCGCGCTGTTCGCCGGGCCCAGCGGCACCGGCAAGACCCTCGCCGCCGAGGTGGTCGCCGGCGTGCTCGGGCTGGACCTGCACCGGGTGGACCTGGCGACCGTGGTGAGCAAGTGGATCGGCGAGACCGAGAAGCAGCTGCGGCGGATCTTCGACGCTGCCGAACGCGGCGGCACGGTGCTGCTGTTCGACGAGGCCGACGCCCTGTTCGGCCGCCGCTCGGAGGTGCGTGACAGCCACGACCGGTACGCCAACATCGAGGTGTCGTACCTGCTGCAACGGATGGAGCAGTACCGGGGCGTGGCGGTGCTGACCACCAACATGCGGACCGCCATCGACCCGGCGTTCCTGCGCCGGCTGCGGGTGGTGGTCCCGTTCGGGCACCCCGGCCCCGTCGAGCGGGCCGACCTGTGGCGGCGGGCCTTCCCGGCCGGGGTCGCCACGGTCGAGCTGGACCTGCCCCGCCTCGCCGCGCTGGACCTCACCGGCGGGGACATCCACACCGTCGCGCTGCGCGCCGCGCTGGTCGCCACCGGGGAGGGTCACCCGGTCGGGATGCGGCACGTGCTCGACGCGGTCGCCGCCGAGTACGCCAAGCACGACCGGCCCGCCGACCCCGGGTTGTGGTCATGAACGTCGAGGTCACCGCCATCGAGGTCGACATCCGCCGGCTGGTCCTCACCGGCGTCGACGGGCCGGTCGACGGCACGCTGGCGGCCGAGGTGGGCGAGCGGCTGGGCCGGCTGGTCGCCGACCGTGGCCTGCCGGCGGCGGGCACCCCGACCACCGGCCCGCCGACCGGTGGTGACCTGCCGACCGTGCTGGCCGAGACGATCTGGATCCGGCTGGGTCCGTCGGCGGTGGGCCGATGACCACCCCCGGCGGACCCGGCCGGGCCGCCCACCACACCACCGGCGCGCGGGCGGCCGCCGACCCGGCCGTCGACCGCGCCGCCCGGCCGGCGGGGCCTCCCGCGCCGCACCGCGACGACGCCCTCGCCGCGCTGACCCGCGAGCTGGTCGACCGGTACGCCCCGGCGCTGGGCCTACGGCCGGACGCGGTGCGGGTGCGCCTCGGCGAGGCGGGCCGACGGGCCGCCAACCACGGCGCGCGGGGGCTGCTGGCCGACGGCGCGGTGCACCTCGCCCCGGGGTTCGACCCGTCCCGGGCCGCCGGGCGGGCCCTGCTGGTGCACGAGCTGGGGCACCTGGCCCAGGCGGACGCCGCGCCGGCGTACCCCGGGAGGCGGGCGACCGACCCGGAGGCCGAGGCGCGGGCGCTGGCCGACGCCGCCGCGGCCGGGCGGGCGCTGTGGACGCCGGTGGCGTGGCTGCCGGCCGGTGCGGTCGCCGCCGACACCGGTGCGGTCGCCACCCCGCCGCGACCGGCCACCCCGCCGGCCGCCGACCGGGCACCGGCCGGCGAGGACGGGACGGGGCCGCTGGAGGCGGAGCTGGGCGCGCTGGTGGACCGCCGGTACCGAGCGGAACGGTCCCGGCTGGTCGACCTGCTCGACGGTCTCTGGGTCTCCGGCGACGACGTGCGCGGGTGCCTGAGGATCCTGGACACCCTGCCGTTCGTGGTCGCCCGCAGCCTGGTGCACAGCCTGCCCGCGGCCCGGCGTACCGACCTGGCCGGCAACCTCGACGACGACCACCACCGGGCCTACCCGCGCGCCGCGCTGGCCGCCCTCGGCGGGCAGACCCCCTACCTGCTGCGGGTGCTGGAGGCCGACAACGTGCACGGGTTGGCCACCGACGGGCTCGACCCGGTGCAGCGGCGGACCGCGCTGAACGTGCTGCGGGCGCTGCGGACCAGCGTGCTGCGGGAGCTGCTGGGCGGTGACCGCAGGGCGCACTTCCGGGCGTTGCTGGCCGAGCGGCCCCCGGCGGGCAGCGACGCCGACGCCCTGCGGGAGCAGGTCACCGCGCTGCGGGACGCGCAGACCGACGACGCCCGGCTCGACCGCGACACCGACCTGGGCGCGCGGCTGCGCCGCATCGAACGGCTGGTCGGCGACCGGCAGGGCGACGAGGCGCTGCGGCTGCTGGCCGAGCTGGCCCCCGCCGCACCCACCGCCGGCGCCCCGACCACCACCACGGCGGCCGGCGCGGGACCGCCCGAGCCGGGGCCACGGCTGCGGTACGTGGTCCGCCGGCTCGACGACAGCGGTCACGTCGACACCCTGCTCGACCACCTGCCGTGGGAGGAGAAGCGGGTCGACGCGCCGCTCGGCCCCCGGCTGCTGGTCGTCCTCGCCGCCCGCCCGGAGCACCGGAACCTGGCCCGGGTGGAGGGGCTGCTGTCGTACGGGCTGTTCGACTGGGCGATCCGCGACCACGAGGCCCGCTTCGCGTACCTGCTGCTGCGCAGCCTCCCGCTGGCCACCCAGGACCGGTGGCGACGGCTGGACCAGGGCAGCTGGTTCGACCGGCTGGAGGAGAACATCCCCGCCGCCGACGTGCTGGGCGGCGGCTACACCGGGGTCGGCACCCTCGCCGAGCCGTGGGACCGCCGTCGACGCAGCGCCGGGCAGGTCGACGCCGAACGGCTCGTCGCCGACGTCCACCGGGTGGTGCAGGGCGGGTTGGACGGGGTGAACGCCGTGGAGCTGGTCCGCCGGCTGATCGGCTACGACCGGCCGACCGGCGCGACCGCCGGCCCGGATGCCCGTGGGCGGGAGGCGTTGCGGACCGCCGTGCACCGGTTGGACGCGCTGCGCGACCTGGACCGTATCCTCGCCGCCCTGCCGGACGCG
This sequence comes from Micromonospora rifamycinica, assembly GCF_900090265.1. Classification (NCBI taxonomy): domain Bacteria; kingdom Bacillati; phylum Actinomycetota; class Actinomycetes; order Micromonosporales; family Micromonosporaceae; genus Micromonospora; species Micromonospora rifamycinica. Next base: position 636,322 of record NZ_LT607752.1, on the reverse strand, counting down.
TACCTGACTGACGAGAGGTGGCGGGCCGAGCTGCTCGACCTGCTCGCGCTGCGCGACCCGGCGCACCTGGAGCGGCAGGCCCGCGGCCTGCTGGCGATCGGGCTGACCGACTGGGCGGTCAACCCCCGGGAGGCGTGGCTGGCGTTCCAGCTGGTGCGGAACCTGCCGGTGGCCGACCAGGCCCGGCTGGCCGCCGACGACCCGGACCGGTGGGCCCGGATGCAGTCCGGGATGACCCCGCAGATGCGGGCCTCCCTCGCCACCACCGCGATCTCCGGTCCGCGCCGCGCCGAGGCCCGCGACCAGCTCCGGGACCGGCTGCGCGACGACCGGATCTGGCGGGCCGAGCGGGCCACCGAGCTGCGCTCGCTGATCATCCAGGCGTACGCGCTGGACGACCGGCGGTGGGTGTTCCTGCGCTCCCGGGAGGTCCGCGCGGACCTGCTGCCCGACCTGGCGACCCTGGTCGCGGAGCTGCGGCTCTACCACGCCACCCGAAGGCCCTCGTTCGAGCCGGAGGCGCTGCGCACTGACGGCCTGCCGACCGTGGTCGGTGACCTGGCCCGGCTGGTCGCGGTCGGGCTGAAGCTGCTGTTCCTCAGCCGCACCGGGTTGAGCCTGTTCACCGACGAGGTGACCGTCGACGAGTTCGACCTGCACGACGCCCAGTGGATCAGCGGCGACCTGGGCGGCGCCCGGCTGCGCGACACCGACCGGGAGCGCACCAACCGGCTGTCGCTGTCGGTGGACGCCCGGCAGGGGGTGCTGCGGGTCCGGCTGCCCCGGCTGGAACTCGACGGGGTGAACCGCACCTTCACCGGCAGTTCGCTGCGGACCGGCCGGGTCACCCTGACCGACCTGGACATCGTCGCGTCGTTCTCCGACCGGGGCTACGACCGGCCGGTCGGCGCGCAGGCCGGGATGGGTGCGTTGAGCGTCTCCGACGTGGTGTACGCCAGCGACGGGTTGCCCGGAGGGTTGCTCGGGTTGAGCCGGTTCGGGCTGTCCACGCTGGCCTTCCGGGCCGGGGCCACCGGGCAGGAGAACCTGACCGAACCGGGCCGGCAGGGCTGGGTCGGCATCCCCATCATCGATCCGCTGATCCACCTGCTGCACAACGTCATCTCGTTCTACGGTGGACTGCCGTTCCTGTCCAAGATCAGCGACGCGCTGCTGGCCCCGTACACCGCCGGGGCGCCCTTCCTGGCCCAGCAGTTCACCTCGCTGACCGCCGGGGAGATCTTCACCCCGCTGGCCAACGCCACCATCGGCCTGCTCACCGACGGGGTGTTCCGCCCACCCCGCGGGGTCGGCGAACGGGTCACCGACGCGGTCGAGATGATGCACTCGCTGCGGGTCAGCTTCTCCAGCGCCACCGCCGAGGGGCTCTCCTTCGCCGGCCTGCAGCAGATCGGCCGGATCGAGGTGGAACGCACCCTGATCGGGGTGGCCACCAGCCTGCCGGCCCGGCTACGCGCCGAACAGGAGTCGCTGCGGCTGCGGCGCGACACCGCCCCGCCGACGGCCCGCGCCGCCCTCGACGAGCGGCTGCGCGCGGTCGACAGCCAGCTCGCCGCGCTGGAGCCGGCGGAGCGGGAACTGCACCGGTTGGAGGCCCGGCACCGCTGGCACGCCGAGTCGCTGTCGGAGGCCGAACGTCGCCGGCTGGTCGAGCTCTCCGACCAGCTGCGCCAGTCCGTCGGCGGCGCGATCGACGTCGGCGGCATCCGGGTCACCGGGCTCACCGGCCGGGTCGAGGCCGTCGGCGTGGAGATCGATCCGATCCACGCCGAGGCGTCCCTGCCGTCGCGCGCCGGGGAGTACCTGCCCGACGACGAGCTGATCACCCGCTTCCGCCGCGACCGCCGGCCCACCGACGCCGCGACGACGGCCCGGGGCAGCACCGGGTCGGCCACCCTCGCCGGGGTACGGCTGCTGCCCGGCCCGGCCGGCGCACCGGCGCTGCGGCTGACCGCCGGCGCCCTGCCCACCCGGGCCGACGTCACCGCCCAGCTCGCCGCGCTGCCCGACGAACCGCGGTGGGCGGACCGGCGGGCCGAGCTGACCCGCTGGCTGACCGACCTGGACCGGTTGCGGGAGCTGGAGTCGCTGGCCGCCGAGCCGGTCGACCCCGTCGGCCGGTACCTGCCGGGGCACCGCACCCGGGCCCAGGAACAGGAGCTCCAGCTGCTGCGGGAGCGGGCCGGCCGGTACTTCGGCGTCACCGTCGGCGGGCTGACCGTCGGCGGGCTCGACGTCGCCCTGGACCCGGCCACCCTGGGGGTGGAGGTGCGGTTGGCCGAGCTGACCGCCACCGACGTCCGGGCCGGGGCCACCGCCGTGGAGCGGCTGGCGGCGTCCCGGCTGCGGGTGCGCGCCGACCTCGACACCGTCGGCGGCGGCCGGCTCCCGGCCGAGCTGGCCGGCCCGGCCGCCGCCCAGGGGTTGCCGGTCGGCCGGACCGCCGTCGGTTTCGGCGTCGGCGAGCTGGCGGTGACCGGGTTCTCCGGCCCCGGCATGCAGGCCCAGCGGATCGCCTTCACCGCGCCGGCCCGCGCCGACGGCACGCCCGGCGAGGCGATCCACGGCCGGGTACTGCCCGACGGCGACGACCTGCGCCTGCCCGACCTGGTGGTGGAGCAGACCGAGCTGACCGGGCTGACCATGAGCTCCCCCGGCCGCAGCCTCTACTCCCGGGGCAGCACCCGGATCGGCCGGATGAGCCTCGATGTGCGGGTCCGCACCGGCGCGACCGCCACCGGCCGGCAGGTCCGCAGCGCGCTGGTCCGCAACCTGGTCATCGACCGGATCGACGCCGACCGGATCGGCATGGACGTCACCGACCCGGCACCGGGGATGAGCGTCGAGGTGGTCTCCGGCGCGCTGATCGGAGTGCGGCTGCGCGACCTCGAGGTGGACCTCACCAGCGCGGAGCTGACCTACAGCGGGCGGTTGACCGTCGGCCAGCTCGACCGGCTGCGGTTCAGCGTGATCTCCCGGGCGGTGCAGGGCGGCCCCACCACGATCACCGGCACCGTGGATGGCCGGGCGGCCACCCCGAACGCCGCCACGGTCACCGTGGACCTGATCCGGGCCGGGCCGCACCAGGTCGACCCGGTGACCGGCCGGATCGTCAGCGACCCCACCGACAGCCAACGCCTCCAGCTCGACGGGCTCACCCTCACCGACACCACCCTGCGGACCCCGGACGGCGCGGTCACCGTACGCCGGGCCGGCCTGGGCGGGCGGTTGGTCACCGAGCGGGCCGGCGGGCTGCGCTTCGAGGACGTCGGCCCGGCCCGCATCGAGCTGGGCGCGATCGACTGGCGGGCCGGCGACGGGCGGATCGTCTCCCGGGGGCCGACCGTGCTGGACGGGCTGACCGCCAGCGGACGCTGGGACAGCGCGCCGGAGCAGCGCGACGCCGCCGGTCGGGTCGTCCCGGCCACCGCCGCGCTGCACCTGGAGCGGCTGCACATCGCCCGGGTCACCGGCCGGGACCTGCGCTACCGCGACGGGGTGCTCGACGTCGGCCTCGGCCGGCCCGAACCGCTCCCGGCCGGGGAGCCGGACCGGCCGCCGCTGGAGATCCTCGACGTGGACCTGCGCGGCCTGCGCTGGTCGGCGGCGGCGGGGCTGACCGCCGGACGGCTCACCACCGGGGCCACCCGGGTGGAGATCGCCGGCCGGATCGACGCCGCGCTGCACGTCGACGGCGCGCTGTGGGCCGCCCAGCTCACCCTCGCCTTCGGCCGGGGCGGCCGGATCCAGGCCCGGGTGGTCGGCGGTGAGGCTCAGCTCGGCGTCGGTCCCCGCCCCGGCGAGCACGACCAGCAGGTCAGCATCCAGGGGCTGGACACCGGCGTGGTCACCGTCGGCCCGGACCACATCGAGATCGGCCCGGACGGGCAGCCGGGGCTGAGCCTGGCCACCATCTCGGTGGACGCGCTGAACTGGCAGGGCGCGGCGCTCGGCCTGCGGATCCCGTCGGGGGCGGGGGCGATCACCCTGCTCGGCATCAGCGCCCGGGCCCGGGTCGACCTGTACCCGGCCGGCACCCCCGGCGGCCGGTTCCGCCGGCTGCTGCTGCGGGAGCTGGTGGTGCAGCAGACCCGGGCCAGCGGGCTGCTGGTCGACCTGCACGACGGCGTCACCATCCGCCTCAACCCGGACATCGAGGCGGTGCTCGGGGAGCTGCGGCTGGTGCCGGCCGCCGGGCAGGACGGCTTCCTGGTGGAGGCGACCCGCACGGCGGAGGGGATGCGGATCCTCGGCGGCCTGCGGATCGGGGCGATCGAGGCGGCCCGGGTCGGCTTCGACATCGGCACCTTCCTGTCCGGTGGCACGGCCGACTTCACCGCCGGTGGGCTCAGCGTCGACTTCCTCGACCACGGCGGGCTGCGGCTCAACCTGGCGCAGCCCACGCTGACCGCGATCAGCGCCCAGGTCACCGCCGACCCGCGTCGGCAACTGCTGTTCCTCGGCGCACCGACCGGCCGCCCCGAGTACGGGCTGCGGTTCACCTCGATCGGCTACGAGCAGGACCCGGCCGCACCGGACGGCACGACGGCCCCGGGCAAGCGGATCGCCGTACGCGGTGGCGAGGTGACCGGGCTGAGCTTCGCCGACAGCGGGCTCGGGTTGTACATCTTCGTCGAGCAGGGGCTGCTCGGCGACCTCACCCACGACCTGACCAGCGGGTCGGGGGAACTCCCGTCGCTGGACATCCGCAACGCCCGGTTCGTGCTGGACCTGGCCACCATGCTCGGCGGCGGCTCCCCGATCCCGGCCCCGCCGCCCGCCCGGACCACCAGCGCGCAGCGCCGGGCCGCGCTGGCCGGGAAGTGGGACGCGCTGGTCCGGGTGCTGGACGCCTACCGCATCGGCGAGGTGCTGGACAGCCTCAACGGGCACATCGACTTCGACGTCACCCACGACGGTTTCCTGTGGGGCGAACGGAGCTGGGAGGTGCGGCTGACGTTGCGCGACGGGGCGGTCGACTACCGCCGGCTCACCGGCGCGCTGCCGTGGTGGACCCCGGGCCGGTTCATCGTCGAGGGCGACGACCTGGTCTACCGGGTGCACCTGCCCAGCTTCGGGGCGGAGGGCGCTCCCCCACCGGACAGCGACATCGACCTGCTGCGGTGGCAGCTCGACACCGGCGAGGTGGCCCAGGCCCGCACCGCGCACCTGGTACGCCTCAACCGGCTGCTGCGACCGACCGCCGCCTCCCGCGACGACCTGCTGCACACCATCGCCGACGTGCAGAGCGACGAGCCGTCGACCGGCCCGCCCGGCCTGCTGGCGATCAGCAACGTCGACGTGGACCTGTCGGTCAACAACCCCCGGGAGATCACCCTGCCGCTGGGCGGCAGCAACGAGATCGTGCTGGCCCCGGACGCGCTGCTGCACCTCGCCGTCGGCGGCGGGGTACGGAGGGCCGCCGGTGGCGTCGGCCGACCGGGCCGGCTGCGACCGGTGTCGTTGCAGAGCGCCACCGTGGCCCGGGTGAACCTGCTCTTCGACGGGCTCGGCCTGTCCACCGGGCAGATCCGGATCACCGACCTGACCGACTGCACTGTCGACTTCAGCGGGTTGGACCCGCTGCTGATGCAGGGCCGGATCACCCGGGCCGTGGCGGAGCGGATCCGCTGGCGGCGTCCCACCTCTGGAGGCACCCCGTGACCAGTCCCCTCAGCCCTCGGCTGCTCCGCGCCGGCCTGGTCGTGCTCGACCCGGACAGCGGACGCAGCCGTCGGGTGATCACCCTGCAGTACAACCCGGACTCGTTGACCCGCGGCTTCCAGCTCAAGACCGCCGGGGCCGAGGGCGGGGCGCGGGGCGAGGCGTTGCGGATCACCGGCCCGCCGGTGCAGACGCTCACCCTGGAGGCCGACCTCGACGCCGCCGACCAGCTCACCGACCCGGACACGGTGGAGCTGGGGCTGACCGCCCAGCTCGCCGCCCTGGAATCGCTGGCCTACCCCAGCCTGGCCGCGGTGCAGGACGCGGCGGCGCTGCTGGCCGCCGGCACCCTGGAGGTGGTGCCACCCCCGGCGCCGCTGGTGCTGCTGGCCTTCGGACGACGCCGGCTCTGGCCGGTACGGATCACCGAGCTGACCATCACCGAGGAGGCGTTCGACCCGATGCTGAACCCGATCCGCGCCAAGATCCGACTCGGTCTGCGGGTGCTGACCGTCAACGACGTGGGCACCGACGGCCGGGCCGGTGGCCTGGCCATGGCCGCCCACCAGCAGCTCGAACAGCTCGCCGGCCGGGCCCGCGGCGGACGGCTGGCCGACCTCGGCATCGACCGGCTGCCATGAGCGACCCGACCGACACCGACCCGGCCCTGGTCGCCGCGCAGAGCCGGGTCGCGGAGACCCTCTTCGCCGCCACCGGCGCGGGTGGCGTCGGCACGCCGGCCCCCGGGGCGGTCGCCCCGGACAGCCGGTACGCCGCCGTCGGCACCACGGTCACCGTCGACCCGGACACCGGCGAGGAGATCGTGCACCTGCGCCGCCGGTTCGTGCCCCCCGCCGAGCGGCTCGCCACCGCCGGCTGGGAGCCGGTCGCCGACGGGGACCGGGTGGACCTGCTGGCCGGGCGTACGGTCGGCGACCCGACCGCCTTCTGGCAGCTCTGCGACGCCAACGGTGTCTTCGACCCGGCCGAGCTGGAGCAGCCGGGCCGGGTGGTCCGGGTGGCGCTGCCCGAGGGGTTCCCGGGAGGTGGCGATGCCTAGCGGGGTGCGGTTGCAGGTGCTGACCGGGCCGTTGACCTTCCGACCGGCCCCGCTGGAGCTGGTGGCGGCGGTGCAGGAGGCACAGGTCACCGAGAACGCCGGCCAGCGCTCGGGGTTCCAGCTGCGTCTCGCGCTGGGCCGCGGGTCGCTGGTGGAGCGGATGCTCGCCGACGGCAGCCTCGACCCGCCGACCCGGATGCTGCTGGTGCTGCACGTCGACGGCCGGCCGCAGGTGCTCTCCGACGGGGTGGTCACCCGGCACGACGTGGCCCGCAGCAACGACGCTGGCGCGTCGACGCTGACCCTCACCGGGGTGGACGTCAGCCAGATGATGGACCTGATCGACCTGTCCGACCTGCCGATGCCGATGCCGGCCGAGGCCCGGGTGCTGACCCTGCTCGCCCCGTTCGCCGCGTACGGGGTGGTGCCGATGGTGGTGCCCAGCGTGCTGGTGTTCGCGCCGAACCCGGTGCAGCGGATCCCGGCGGTGCGCGGCACCAGCTTCGCGTACGTGTCGCAGCTCGCCGACGAGGTGGGCTACACGTTCTACGTCGAGCCGGGGCCCACCCCGGGGATGAACACCGCCTACTGGGGGCCGGAGGTACGCGCCGGCCAGCCGCAGCCGGCATTGACGGTCAACGCCGACGCCGGCGCGAACGTGGAGTCGCTGTCGTTCTCCTTCGACGGGGTGCAGAAGACCGTCTACCTGCTCACCGCGTTCCCGGAGCAGGTACGGGTGCCGATCCCGCTGCCGGTCCCGGACGTCAGCCCGCTCAACCCGCCGCTGGGCCGCAAGATCCCGATCCCGCTGTCGTACCGGCGGATGAACGTCGGGCGGTCCGACCCGAGCGGCACCGACGACGCCACGGCCCGGATGGACGTGGTGCAGACCCTCGCCCGGGGCCTGGCCCGCGCCGCCCAGTCGGCGAACGTGATCAGCGGGTCCGGGTCGCTGGACGTGCTGCGCTACGGCCGCCTGCTGCGCTGCCGGCGGCTGGTCGGGGTACGCGGGGCGGGCCGCGCCTACGACGGCGAGTACGTGGTGCGCAGCGTGACCACCACGGTGAAGGCCGGCGAGGTCAAGCAGCGGTTCACCCTCGGCCGTAACGCCCAGATCTCCCGCTCCGGAAGGGCACAACCATGACGACGAGGTACTACGGCAAGTATCGCGGCACGGTGGTCAACCACCTCGACCCGTTGCAGCAGGGCCGCATCCAGGTGACCGTCCCCGACGTCACGCTCCCCCCGTCGAGCTGGGCGATGCCCTGCTTCCCACTGGCCGGCATCCAGGCGGGCATGTTCGCCGTGCCGTTGCCGGGCACCGGGGTGTGGGTGGAGTTCGAGCAGGGCGACGCCGACCATCCGATCTGGACCGGCTGCTGGTACGGCTCCAAGGCGGAGATCCCGGCGCTGGTGTCGTCCGCCCCGCCGCCCACCCCGCCGATCGTGTTGCAGACCCCCGGCCAGGCCACCCTGATGATCTCCGACGCCCCCGGCCCGACCGGTGGCATCCTGCTCAAGACACTGACCGGGGCGATGATCTCGATCAACGACACCGGAATCATCATCTCCAACGGCAAGGGCGCCTCGATCACCCTCGTCGGCCCGACGGTGGCGGTCAACCAGACCGCGTTGACGGTGACCTGATGCCCGGCCCGCTGCTGCACGTCGGGGCGGTGCTGACCTGCCCGCACACCGGCCCGGTCACCCCGCAGACCGGCAACGCGCGGGTGCTGGTCAACGGCCTGCCGGTGGTCACCGCCACCGACGCCTACCCGGTCACCGGATGCCCGTTCCAGGTGCCGGTGGGCGCGGGCACCAAACCGCAGCCCTGCGTCCAGCTCCAGTGGACCACCCCGGCGGCCCGGGTGCTGGTCAACGGGCAGCCGCCGGTGCTCGGCACCAGCGTCGGGCTCGGGGTCAGCGCGGAGGGCGTCCCGCAGGGTCCGCCGACGGTGGCCGGCGTCCAGGTGCGGGCGGTGGCGACATGACGTACCCGGCGTTCCCCTGGCGGCCGGACAACCGGGGCCGCTCCGGCCTGGCCGACCCGGAACGGCACGTCGCCGACCTGGTGGAGGCGGTGCTGTTCACCGCGCCCGGCGAGCGGGTCAACCGGCCGGACTTCGGCGCCGGCCTGGGCCAGCTGCTCTTCGCCCCGGTCGACGACGCGGTGGTGGGCACCGCCGAGTTGCAGGCCCGCAGCGCGTTGCAGCGCTGGCTCGGCGAGCTGATCGAGGTCGACGACGTCCGCGTCGACCTGGCCGAGGCGGCGGTGCGGGTGCACGTCGGGTACCGGCTACGGGCCACCGGCCGGCCCGCGCAGGTGTCGGTGGAGAGGGGCGACGGATGAGTGTGCGGTGCGACGACGACGAACGCCGGGCCGAGGTGGCCCGGCCCGGCAGCGCGTTCAACGGCATCGACTGGGTCGAGGTGGACGCCGCCGACCAGCGGCTGCTGCGCGTCGGCTTCCTGCACCCGCTGCCCGGCCAGCCCGGTCAGGTGCCCGCCGGGGCGGCACTGGCGGTGGGCAACGTGCTGGTCGACGGCGGGGTCCGGATCACCGGCGTCCGGGTGCTCAGCGTCGCCGCCACCGGCGCGGAGCTGACCGTCCGGGTGGACCGGGCCGGGGACTTCTCCCCGTACACCCTGCGGTTGGTGCGCTCGGCGGTGGACGACCGGGTGCCGCCCGGTTTCGACCCGGTGCTGTCGGCGCAGACCTTCTCCTTCAAGGCCAACTGCCCCAGCGACCTGGACCCGGCCCCGGCCGCCCCCACCGTGGCCCCGCCGCCGGCGACCACCGCGCCGACCGACTACCTGGCCAAGGACTACGCCGGGTTCCGGCGGCTGATGCTCGACCGGCTCGCCGCCCTGCCCGGCGGATCCGCACGGCACCCGGCCGACCCGCTGACCACGGTGGTCGAGGCGTTGGCGCACGTCGCCGACCGGCTGTCCTACCGGCAGGACGCCGCCGGCACCGAGGCGTACCTGGGCACCGCCCGCAGCCGGATCTCGGTACGCCGGCACGCCCGGCTGCTCGACTACGCGGTGCACGACGGGTGCGCGGCCCGCGCCTGGCTCAGCGTCCGGGTGGCCGCCGGCTCCGACGTGGAGAGCCGGGGCGTGCCTGCCGGGACGCCGGTGCTGGCCGCCGACCGGGCCACCCCGGCGGTACGGCCCGCCGACGCGGCGGCGCTGCTGGCCGGCGGCGCGACCGGCTTCGAGACGTTGACCCCGCTCGCCCCCCGCGCCGCCCGCAACGAGATCGCCCTGTACGTGTGGGGCGGCCGGGACTGCGGCCTGCCCGTCGGCGCGACCCGGGCCACCCTGGTCGACCTGCCGGCGACCGGGCTGGCCGCCGGTGACCTGCTGCTGCTGGAGGAGGTGCTCTCCCCACGGACGGGGCGGCACGCCGACGCGGATCCCACCCACCGGCAGGTGGTCCGGCTGGTGGCGGTACGGCCCACCACCGACCCGGTGACCGGGGTGGCCGTGCTGGAGGTCGAGTGGAGCGCCGCCGACCGGCTGGCCTTCCCGCTGACCGTCACCGCCTCCGTCGCCGGGGCGGGCACCGACCACCTGGTGACCTGCGCGGTGGCGCGGGCCAACCTGGTGGCCGTGCAGCACGCCATCGCGGTGTCCGGGCAGCTCCCGGCCGCCGCCGAACACCGGTGGCGGCCGGTGCTGACCGCCGATCCGGTGGCCTCGGCGGTGCCGTTCCGGACCGACACCCCGGCCAGCCAGGCCCTCGACCAGGATCCCCGTGCCGCGGTGCCGCTGATCCGGTTGGAGACCACCGAGGGCAGTTGGCGGCCCCGCCGGGACCTGCTCAACGCCGACCGCTTCGACCAGGGTTTCGTCCCGGAACGTGAACGCGACGGCCGGGTGGCGCTGCGGTTCGGCGACGACGTGTCGGGGCGACGGCCACCGGCCGGCACGGTCTTCCAGGTCGCCTGGTGGCGCGGCGGCGGCGCGGCCGGCAACCTCGGCCACGACGCGCTGACCACCCTGGTCACCGACCGGGTCGGGCTGCTCGGCGCGACCAACCCGCTGCCCGCCGTCGGCGGCACCGACCCGGAGGACATCGAGCACGCCCGGCAGCACGCCCCGGTCGCCTTCGCCGTCCAGGAACGGGCGGTCACCACCGCCGACTGGGTGGCGGCGGCGCGGCGGCTGCCCGAGGTGGCCAACGCCACCGCCCGGGTCCGCTGGACGGGTTCCTGGTGGACGGTCTTCCTCACCCTCGACCTGACCGGCGGGCGGCGGCTCACCGACGAGCCGGACCTGGCCCGCCGGCTGGCCGGACGGCTCGACCGGTTCCGCGTCGCCGGGTACGACCTGCAACTGCGCGACCCGGTCGACCTGCCGGTGGAGCTGCGGCTGTGGGTGTGCGTCACCCCCGGCGCGTTCCGTTCCGACGTCCGCCGCGCCCTGCTGAACCTCTTCTCCGCCCGCGACCTGCCGGGCGGGGCCCGCGGCTTCTTCCACCCCGACCGGTTCAGCTTCGGCACCCCGCTCTACGTCAGCCAGCTGCTGGCCGCCGCGGTCGGTGTCCCCGGGGTCACCGACGTACGGGTCACCGAGCTGCACCCGGTGGGGGTGGCGGCCGGCGGGGAGCTGGCCGACCGGGTGCTACGGGCCGGCGACACCGAGGTGATCCGCCTCGACAACGACCCCAGCGTGCCGGAGCACGGCATCCTGCACCTCGACCTGGTAGGTGGACTGTGACGGCACGAGTGGGCCGGGGGCCGAACCCACCCGGCCGCAGCGGCATCGCGTACCGGCTGGGCCGGCAGGCCGACTTCGCCGCCGACCTGGTGGCCCGGCTGGGAGGCCGGCCGGAGCTGGCCGGGCTGACCACCCGGGAGGTCGACGACCCGGCCGTGGCGCTGCTGCACGCCTGGGCGACCACCCTGGACGTGCTCGCCTTCTACCAGGAACGGATCGCCAACGAGGGGTTCCTCGGCACCGCCACCGAACGCGGTTCGGTGCTGATGCTGGCCCGCGCGATCGGCTACGAGCTGCGCCCCGGGGTGGCCGCGACGACGTGGCTGTCGTTCACCGTCACCGCCACCCCGGGCGCCCCGGACGGGGTGCCGATCCCGGCGGGCAGCCAGGCGCAGAGCGTGCCCGGCCCCGGCGAGCTGCCGCAGGTCTTCGAGACGGTGACGCCGCTGCTGGCCCGCCCGGAGCTGAACGCGGTGGGGCTGCGGGTCACCGCGCCCCGCGCGCCCCGCCCCGGCGACGCCACCCTGTACCTGGCCGGCACGGACACCGTCCTCGTCCCGGGCAGCGTGCTGCTGGTGCTCGGCCCCGACTGGTTCGACGTCCGCCGGGTGCGCGCGGCCGGCGCGGTGCTGCCGGCGGTGGCCACCGCGCTGGACGGCGGTGCGGTGGTGCCGGCGTACACGGTGGTCGGGTTGGACGCGGCGGTGACCGCCCGGCCGCTCGGCACGGAGCTGCACCAGCCGGGGCGCGAGGTGCAGGTGCACCTGTTGGCGCAGCGGGCGGCGCTGTTCGGGCACCAGGCGCAGCCGTGGTCGGCGCTGCCGGTGGCGCTGCGGGTCGGCGAGCTGAACCCGGGCACCAACCAGGTGCTGCCGGGGGCGTACGCCACCCGCAAGGACACCTGGGTGGACGCCCCGCTGGGCAAGGACGAGCGGGCACTGCACCTGGACCAGTCGTACCCGTCGATCGTGGCCGGGTCGTGGCTGGTGCTGGAGACCGCCGGGGTGCCGCAGCTGCGCCGGGTCGACGCGGTGGCGGAGCTGCCGGTGGCCGACTTCGGCATCGCCGCCCGCACCACCCGGGTCACCGTGGCCGGCGGTGACTCGAGCACCTTCTCCCGGCGCACCACCACCGTGCTCGGCGACAGCCGGCTGCTGCCGCCGGCCGACCCGCCGCTGACCACCCCGCTGGCCGCGACGGCGACCCTGGAGCTGGCCCGGCCGACGCCGGGCCTGGAGCCGGGCCGGCCGCTGGTGCTCACCGGTGTCGACCCGGCCGGCGAGCCGGTCGGCGAGGTGGTGACCGTGCTGCGGGTCCGGGATGCGACCACTGTGGACCTGACGGCGAACGTGGCGCGGCGGTACCGGCGCGACAGCGTCCGGGTGCTGGGCAACGTCACGTCGGCGACCCACGGGGAGAGCCGGGCGGAGGTACTCGGCGGCGGTGACGCGCGGCGGGCGTTCCAGCGGTTCACCCTGCGGCACGTGCCGCTGACCCACGTCCCCGCCGCGACCGCCAGCGGCTCCCGGACCACCCTGGCGGTCCGGGTCGACGGGGTGCGCTGGCAGGAGGTGCCGGCGCTGCTCGGGCAGGCCCCCACCGCCCGGGTCTACACCGTGCGCCGCGCCGACGACGGCACCGTCACGGTCACCTTCGGCGACGGCCTGACCGGGGCCCGGCTGCCCACCGGGCAGGACAACGTGGTGGCCACCTACCGCAGCGGCATCGGGCGGCTGGCGGACCTGGCGCCCGGCCGGCTGACGATCCCGCTGTCCCGGCCGCTGGGCCTGATGGAGGTGGACAACCCGGTGCCCGCCGCCGGGGCCGACGACCCGGAGGGGGTGGACCGGGCCCGCCGCAACGCGCCGCTGGCCGTCCGGACCCTGGGGCGGGTCGTCTCACTGGACGACTACGCCGACTTCGCCCGCGCGTTCGCCGGGATCGGCAAGGCCCGCGCGGACCTGGTCTGGGACGACGCCCGGCAGGTCGTCCTGCTCACCGTCGCCGGCCCGGACGGCGCGGAGATCCCGCCGAGCGCCCCGGTCCACGCCGACCTGCTGCGGGCTCTGGACGCCGCCCGCCAGGCGGCGGTGCCGGTGCGGATCCTCGGCCACCACCGGCGGCGGGTGGCGGTGACCGCCCGGCTGCTGCTGGCCCCCGGGCACCGCTTCACGCTGGTCGCGGCCGCCGCCCGCGCCGCGGTGGTCACCGGGCTGAGCTTCGACGCCCGCGACTACGCCCGGCCGGTGCGCGCCAGCGAGGTGCAGGCGTTGCTGCACGGGGTGCCCGGTGTCGCGGCGGTGGTGCTGGAGCTGCTGCACGACGCCGAGCAGCCACCGGAGCGCCTCGACGTGATCCCCGCCGCCCCCGGCCGCCGGGTCGGTGACCTGCTGCTCCCCGCCGACCTGCTCACCGTGGACACCGGTGACGTCACCCTGCTGGAGGCATCGTGAGGGCCGAGGAGATCTGGAACCTGCTGCCGGCCGCCCTGCGTAGCCAGGACGAGGCGGCCGGTGGGGTGCTGCACGCGCTGGTGGAGGTGCTGGCCGAGCAGGCCGTCGCGCTCGACGCGGACATCGACCAGCTCACCGACGACTGGTTCGTGGAGACCTGCGCCGAGTGGGTGGTGCCCTACCTGGGTGAGCTGGTGGGGGCGGGCCGGCTGCATCCGCTGGCGGACGGCACCGGGCTGTCCGACCGGGCCCGGGTCGCCGACACCATCCGGTTCCGGCGGCGCAAGGGCACCGCCGCCGCGCTGGAGGAGCTGACCCGCGCCAACACCGGCTGGAGCGCCGCGGTCGTCGAGTTCTTCGAACGGCTGGTGGTCACCCAGCACGTCAACCACGTCCGGTCCGCGCCGGCCACCGCGTCGATCCGGGCCGCCGCGCCGCTGGAGCTGGTCGGCGGGCCGTTCGAGACGGTCTGCCGGACGGTGGACGTCCGGGCCATGGACACCGGGCAGGGCCGCCCCACCATCGGGAACATCGGCCTGTACGTGTGGCCGCTGCCGTCGTACCGGCTGGACCGGGCCACCGCAGCCCCGGCGGTCGTGCCGCCGGACGGCCGGTGGTGGATCGACCCGGTGGGGGTGGGCCGGCAGCTGACCGGCCCGACGGTGACCGAGCCGGACATCGACCACCGGGCCGACGAGGCCAACGTGCCCGGCCCGCTGCGCCGCCGGCCGTTGCGCGACGAGCTGGTGGCGCTCGCCTCCGACACACCGCCCCCACCCGAGCAGCGGCGCTGGTTCCGCGACGACGACCCGTCGTTCGTGGTGTGGATCCAGCCGACCCCGGCCGACGAGCTGCGGCCGGTCCCGCTGGACCTGCTGCGGATCTGCGACCTGGCCGGCTGGGAGCTGCCGACCGGCAGCGTGGTGCGGGTCGACCCGGTGCGCGGCCGGGTCACCGTCGCCGCCGGCCGGCCGGTGCATCGGCTCGCGCTCTCCTGGTGGTACGCGTTCAGCGCCGACGTCGGCGCCGGCCCGTACCCGCGCCGGGGTGACCTGGGCACGGCGGACGGCCCGGTGGACTGGCAGCTCGCGGTGAGCGTGACCGAGCCGCCGCGCGCCGGGGAGGTGGTCGCCTCGCTCGGTGAGGCGGTGACCGCCTGGCACGACTTCCAGGCCGCGCACCCCGGCAGCACCGGTCGGATCGTGGTGCTGGACAGCCACCGTTACCGGGACGACCTGGCGGTGCGGGTGGGGCAGGGCAGCCGGTTGAGCGTGCTGGCCGCGCAGTGGCCCCGGCCGCCGGACCGGCCCCGCCGGCAGGGCGACCTCGATCCGGTCGGGGTGCGCCCCTGCCTGCTCGGCGGGGTGACGGTGACCGGTGTCGGCGTCGGGGACCGCCCGGGTGAGCTGGTGGTCGACGGGCTGCTGGTGGTCGGGGCGGTGACCGTCGCCGCGCCCGGTGACGGCGGGCCCGGCCTGGGCCTGGTCGAGCTGCGGCACTGCACCGTCGGCCCGGCGGCGACCGGGCTCACCGTCACCGCCGGCAACGACCGGACCCGGGTGGTGGTGCACCGCTGCGTGACCGGCGCGCTGAGCACCACCGACGGCCCGCTGACCGTGACGGACACGCTGGTGCACGGCCCGGTCGCCGCCGGGGAGGCCGCGGCCGAGCTGGGCGGGGTGACGGTGCTCGGCACCACCGCGGCGCGGGTGCTGACCGCCACCGACTGCCTGTTCGACCAGCCGGTGACGGTGGCCCGCCGGCAGCAGGGGTACGTCCGGTTCAGCTACCTGCGCCCGGGGTCGGTCACGCCGCGCCGTTACCGCTGCCAACCGGACCTGGCCCAGCAGGCACACCCCGGTGACCCGGACGTGGCCACCCGGGTCGGACCGGCGTGGGCGAGCACCCGCTACGGCGACGCCACCTACGGCCGGCTCGCCGCCACCGCCGCCGTCGAGCTGCGCACCGGTGCGGAGTCCGGCGCCGAGCTGGGCGCGTTCCGCCGCGCCCTGACCCCGCAACGTCTCAACAACCTCACCCTCGCGCTGGCGGAGTACCTCCCGCTGGGGCGGGTGGCCGCTGCCCTGCCCGTCCTGCCGACCGGAGGAACCACACCATGAAGGGCGACATCAGCCGCGTCACGTTCGACCAGCGGCGGCACGCGACGAGCGTCCGCAAGCAGCAGGGCCGGGTCGACCTGGACGCGGACTGGAACGAACAGCAGGACATCCAGGCGCACCTGCGGGCCACGGCGCTGACCGACGTGGTCGGCCCGGCCGGTGCGCCGGTGGTCGGCGGGGCGTTCGGGTTGACCGGTGGGACGGGCCTCACGCTGTCGGCGGGCCGGTACTACCTCGACGGGGTGCTCTGCGAGAACGACACCGCGGTCTCCGTGTTCGGCCAGCCGGACCTGCCGGCGACCGGGCCGTTCGTGCGTAAGCTCGACGGCACCTGGCTGGCCGCCGGCGCCCCGGTGCCGCCGGGGGTCTACGCCGCCTGGCTCCAGGTGTGGTCGCAGCACGTGACCGCGATCGAGGATCCGACGCTGCGGGAGGTCGCCCTCGGCGGCCCGGACACCACCACCCGGCTGCGGACCGTGTGGCAGGTGCGGTTGTTGCAGGCCGGGCCGCCGAACACCCCGGTCGGCTGCGCGGACACCCCACCCGGCTGGACGGAGCTGACCGCCGCCTCCACCGGCACCCTCGCGGTGCGCGCCGACCCGACGGGCAGCGCCGGCGGTGACTGCGTGATCCCGACCGGGTCGCCGTACACCGGGTTGGACAACCAGTTCTACCGGGTGGAGATCCTGACCGGCGGGGCTCCCGGGGCGGCCGGTTTCGTCTGGTCCCGGGACAACGCCGCCACGGTGGCCAGCTGGGAGAGCATCGACGTCGACGTGCTGACCGTGAAGGTGCCCGGCCGCGACGGCAGCGCCGGCTTCACCAACGGCTCCTGGGTGGAGCTGACCGACGACGGCCGGGAACTCAACAGTCTGCCCGGCACGTTGGTGCAGGTCGACCGGGTGGAGGGGGACCGGATCGTGATCCGGCCGGGCACCGCCACCGGCAGCCTGGACCGGGCCGACTTCCCGTCCCGGCCACGGGTCCGCCGCTGGGACGGCCGGGGCACCGTGCCGGCCGGTGGGGTGGAGCTGGACCTGGAACTCGGCATCAAGATCCGGTTCTCGGCGGTGGGCAGCTTCCGCACCGGCGACTGGTGGTCGTTCCCCGCCCGGTCGGCGCTGCACGACGTCCAGTGGCCCCGGGTCGGCAGCACGCCGGTGGCGCAGACCCCGCACGGGCCGCGCCGGGCGCACGGCCGGATCGGTGTCGTGAGCTTCGACGGCAGCCAGTGGAGTGTGCTGCGCGACTGCCGGCCGGTGTTCGCCCCGCTGACCGGCCAGGCCACCCTGAGCCTGCTCGGCGGGGACGGCCAGGAGGCGGTGCCGGTGCCGGCCAACCCGGCGGCCCTGGTGCCGCTCGGCCACGACCTGGTCACCGGGGTGGCCGTCGGCGGCCAGCCGGTCGCCAAGGCCCGGGTCCGGTTCACCGTCACCGGCGGCGCGGGCCGGGTCACCGCCGGGGCGGTCACCGCCACCACCGTCACGGTGGAGACCGGCACCGACGGCCGGGCCCGCTGCGGCTGGCAGCTCGACTCCGCCGCCGCCACCCAGGAGGTCACCGCCCAGCTCCTCGACGAGGCCGGGCAGCCGGTACACCTGCCGGTGACCTTCACCGCCGCGCTGTCGCGCGCCGACCGGGTGTCGTACGACCCGACCGGGCGGCCGTCGCTGGCCGGGGCGACCACCGTGCAGGCCGCCATCAACCAGCTCGCCGCGTCCGCCACCGGCGGCTGGGCGACGATCACCCTCCGGCCCGGCATCGACTGGGTGCAGGCGCTCAACACCCTGCCCGCCGGGGACGTGCTGGTCTGCTTCGCCCCCGGCCTCTACACCAGCACCGTGCCGGTCACCTTCACCGGCCGGGCCAACATCCGGCTCTTGGGCAGTGGGCCGGCCAGCCGGGTCCGGGTGCAGGGCCAGGAGTTCGCGCTGATGTTCGTCAACTGCGGCACCGTCTCGGTGTCGCACCTGGCGGTGGAGACCCCCGGACCGGCCGCCGCCGAGGGACGGCTCGGCCCCGTATCGGCCGTCAACTGCGCCGAGGTGACGATCGAACACTGCCAGCTCACCGGGGTGGCCGGCGCGTCGCCGCAGAGCACCTGTCTGACCGTCCGCAACGACCAGGGCACGCCGCCCGGGAAGGTCCGCGTGCTCGACTCGGACTTCCTCATCGGCCACGGCCAGCAGGGTGTGCTGCTGGTGAACCCGGACCACGCGGTGATCACCAGGTGCCGGTTCTCCTGCCCGCCCCGACCGGCGTCGCTGACCCTGGCCGAGCTGGTCAAGGACGAGAAGTTCCGCAGCCAGCTCGCCACCCAACTGGTGGGGCGGCTCGCCCTGGACCGCGACGACCGGCTGGAGACGGGCGAGTGGAACACCGCGATCCGGGTCGGCCGGTGGGGTGTGCGGATGAACTCGATGGTCCCGCAGAGCGAGTGGAAGACCCTGACCACCCTGCGCCCGCCCTCCGCCGAGGACCAGCGCACCGCCGACGCCGCCGAGGCGTACGTGCTGCGGCTGGCGGACCTGGCCACCGAGGACCCGGCGCAGCTGCCCTCGTACAAGCGGCAACTGGCCTCGCTCAAGGGGCGGCTCGGGCAGAACGCCGGGCGGATCTTCGACACCGACGAGGGTCGCCAGACGCTGCGCGACTACCTGGTCGGTGAGGGGATCGACGTGCGGGAGGCCGACGACATCGCCCGCGACCGCCGGGAGGTGGCGCTGCCGGTGCCCGGGGCGAGCCTGCGTTTCGACTCGGCGTTGAGCCAGGGCGCCTGGGAGGCGGCGGTGGCCGCGTCGCCGCCGTCGCGCCCGGTGCAGACCCCGTCGGCGGCGGCCCGGCACCTGCGCAGTGTCGCCGACCGGATCCTGCTGGAGCCCGCCTTCGGCGAGAAGTACGCCAGCGGGTACCGGCAGGAGCTGACCGCCGCGGCGGAGGTCTCCGTCGGGGCCTGCGCGGTGGTGATCGGCGGAGGGACGGCGGTGGGCGACGTGGAGGTCTCCGACTGCCGCTTCGACCAGGTCGCCGAGGGCGTCCACATCGGGGTCTCCTACCACAAGGGACCGCCGATCCAGGGGCGCACCATCCGGGTCACCGGCAACGACATCCACCTGTACAAGGCGTGGTGGCGTCAACCGGGCACGATCCGGGGCATCAAGATCGGCAGCATCCGGCACGTGTTCGTCTCCGACAACCGGATCTCGGTGACCGCCGGGACGGGCGTCGGCATCTGGGCCTTCGCCGCCGGCGGGCCGATCATGGCGATCCGCGACAACCTGGTGCAGAACTGCGAGCCGGCGATCCTGTGCAACCCGTCCTGGAACGGGGCGCCGGCGAAGCGGCTGTGGTCGGTCACCGACAACGTCTCGTCGAACGGCGCCATCCAGGTGAGCGGGGGTGCCCGCAGCTCCGGCAACGTCAGTTGAGCTGTCGCCTCGCCGACTGCGGTCGGGCTGTCGCATCGCCGACTGCGGCGGCCCGGTGCGCGGGGCTACGCTTTCGGTGACTGCCACTTAGCGCGGTTGCGGACCACCGATGTGGTCTAGGGGTTCAAATCCTCTGGTAGTCACTGCCGACAGGGCGGGTCCATCCGGACCCGCCCTGTCCCCGTCCAGGGGTGCCGGCGACCGCCCGGCACGCCGCTACCCACGACCGCCCGGCACGCCGCTACCCACGACGCCGGTCAGTGCACCACCACGACCGCCGAGGGCGGCGGTTCCAGGCCGGCGAGCCGGGACGGCCGCACCACGAGGAACAGCACCGCCAGCGCCGCCACCATGCCGCCGGTCACCACCAGCGCCATCGCCACCGCGCCGTTGCCCAGCACGCCCACCATCGGCGCGGCCACCGCACCCACACCGAACTGCACGGCACCGAGCAGGGCCGAGGCGGTACCGGCCGCCTCACCGTGCCGGGACAGCGCCAGCGCCGGGGCGTTCGGCATCGCCAGCCCGGCCGAGCCCAGCACCGCCCAGAGCGCCACCAGCAGAGCGGGCAGCCCGCCGAAGCCGGTCGCCGCGAAGGCCAGCAGCGCGAGCCCGGCCAGGGTGCCGATGGTCAGCGAGGTGACGAGAATCCGCTGCGGCGGGTGGCGACGCAGCAGCCGTACGTTGTACTGGGCCGCCCCGATCAGCCCCACCGCGCCCGCCCCGAACGCCAGCCCGAACTGCTGCTCGTCGAGCCCGTACCGCTCCTGGAGGACGAACGAGGAGCCGGCCACGTACGCGAACAGCGCCGCCATGGCCAGGCCGGCCACCAGGACGAGCCCCACGAAGACCCGGTCGCGCAGCAGCGAGCCGTACAGGCCCACCGTGGTCCACACGCCGCCGCGCTGGCGACGCCGGGCCGGCAGGGTCTCCGGCAGGCCGACCACGGCCAGCACGACGAGCAGCACGCCGAGGACGGTCAGCGTCACGAAGACGCCCCGCCAGTCCGTCCAGCGCAGCACCCCGCCGCCGAGCGTCGGGGCGAGGATCGGCGCGGCGCCCATCACCAGCAGCAGCCGGGACAGCAGGGTGGCGAAGGCGGTGCCGCTGAACAGGTCACGGAGCACCGCCATGGCGACCACGGTGGCGGCGGCGACCCCGAGGCCCTGCACCACCCGCAGGCCGCCGAGGACCACGATGTTGGGGGCGACGACGCAGAGCGCCGACGCCACGATGTGCAGGGCGAGGCCGGCGATCAGCGGACCACGCCGTCCGACGGCGTCGGAGAGCGGTCCGATCAGCAGTTGGCCGAGGGCCAGCCCGGCGAGCGTGCCGGTGAGGGTCAACTGGACCGCCGCCGAGGTGGTGGCGAGGTCCGCG
This sequence comes from Micromonospora rifamycinica, assembly GCF_900090265.1. Taxonomy (NCBI): domain Bacteria; kingdom Bacillati; phylum Actinomycetota; class Actinomycetes; order Micromonosporales; family Micromonosporaceae; genus Micromonospora; species Micromonospora rifamycinica. The sequence goes on along the minus strand of NZ_LT607752.1, from coordinate 615,471 downwards.
GCGATGGCGGGCAGCGCCGGCAGGTACATGTCGATGGTCAACGGGCCGACGGCGAGCAGCGAGCCGAGGACCAGGACGAGGCGTACCCGCTGCCGGCCGGTCATCAGCTCACCGGGGGTCGGCGCCACCTTCGCCAGCGGCTCGTGGGCGACATCGGTCATCGGGGAAACACCGCCCGGTCACGGCGCGGCCGGGCGGGAGTCAGGGCGACAGTCACACCTGGCTTCAAATCCGGATCCGCCGCGCTGATTCCCGCTCCGCCGAGAGGTAACGCGGGTCACAACAGCAGCTCACGCCTCAGGCCGGGTCCGGGCCGCCGTGCCGCCAGTACCCCATGAAGGCGACCGCGCGACGGTCCATGCCCCGTTCGGCGACCAGGTGCCGGCGGAGCGCGCGGATGGCACCGGCCTCGCCGGCCAGCCAGGCGTACACCGGTACCGGTGCGGTCGGGGTCGGCACCTCCCAGAGCGGGGTGCGGTCGACGTCGATGTCGGCGATCGGCCCGGTGGGGACCGCGTCGGTGGGGCAGAGCAGGCGTCGCGCCGCCGTGGCGACGGCGGGGAGCAGCCGGCTGCCGTGCCCGCCGCCGTCGCGGGCCAGCCAGTCGACCGTCACGCCGGGCGGGGTGACGACCGGCAGCACGTCGGTCGGGTCCGGCACCTCCAACAGCACCTGACCCCGGGCGTCGAGGGGCAGGCGTTCCAGGATGGCGCAGATCGCCGGCACGGCGGTCTCATCGCCGGCGAGCAGCAGGTGGCCGGCGGCCGGCGGCCGGAACTCGATGCCGCCGTGGTCGCCGTGGTAGCCGGCGTCGGGGCCGAGCAGGCCGGCCTCGTCGCCGGGGCGGGCGCGCAGCGCCCACCGGCCGGCCGCCCCGCTGTCGCCGTGCAGCACCAGGTCGACGTCGACCTCGGCCAGGTGGGGCCGGACCGCGCGGACGGTGTACGTGCGGATGGGGCAGCGCTCGTCCTCGGGCAGCGCCCGCCAGTGGGCGTACCAGTCGGCGCCGCCGGGAAGGTGCACCCCGGGTCGGCCGGGCAGCGGCAGCACCAGCTTCATCCGCTGGTCGTAGCCGTTGTCGGCGAACCGGTCGAGGTCCGGGCCGGTGAAGGTGACCCGCAGGAAGGACGGGCTGAGCCGGCGTGTCGCGCGCACCTGCACGTCAAACAGCCGCCAGGGGGCGACGGGCAGGGTCGCGGTGCCGGTGGCGTGGTGGGGCTCCCCCGCCGGGCGAACTCGATCACTAAGCACGTAGGTGAGGCTAACCTAAGCAACGAGATGAATGGCCACCCGGCCCCCCACACCCCCGATCGGGGGACCACCCCGCGCTCAGCCCGTGACACCGTCCGGCCGTCGACCGGCGGGACACACCGCGCCCCGGTCGAGGAAGAGCAGCCGGGCGCGCTTGTCCGGCAGGTCGATCAGGGGGCCGGGCACGAAGCCGGCCCGGACCAGCCGGTCGACGGCCCGCGCGTTGCGGGCGTCCGGCTCGGCCACGATCCGCAGCCGGGTCGGATCGGCCAGCACGAACGCGAGGAAGGCGTCGAGGAGCACCCCGGTGAAGCCGGGCTCCACACCGCCGTCCGGGGGGCCGATGAGCAGGTGGATGCCGAAGTCGCCGGGGCGCACGTCGTAACACCGCCCGACCGGGTCGGCGGCCGGCTCGTAGGTCTGGAACAGCGCCACCGGCCGACCGTCGCGATGGACCAGGTAGGCGTGGTGGGTGGTCAGCGAGTCGAGGTACGTGTAGATCTCGTGGACCCGTTCCCGGCTGGCGTCACGCATGCCCCAGAACCGGGACCGCTCCCGGGTCACCCAGTCGTGGATCACCTCGACGTCCCGGTCGGGCTCCACCGGCCGGATGGAGACCTCACCGAAGCCCTCGACCGGACGCCGGGCAGAGGTCGGCACCGCCGTCATGGCACTCCTTCCGGGGTCGGTCGGGCGACCGCCGTCGACCACCGCGCGCGTCGACCGACCAGTGAGGACGACCTAACCATGCCTGCGCACGGTAGGCAACCGAACACTCCACGCACCGACCGGCGGGTGACCGGGGCGGCGGGACCGGGACCGCACCGCCGGGCGGCGACACACCCGGCCACCCGTCGCCGTCGAGCGGCCGTGACGCGCCAGGCATTGACGGAAACAATTTGGTGTGTTAGCGCTCACATCACGGGATAATAAGGGGTGTCCACCCCCGAAACCGACCAAGCCATGCCCCCAAAACAGGGGGTGACACATTGCCAATCGTCGTTGGATAATTGTCACCCTTGAGCGCCGACACCCGCGCCGCGCCGGCGCTCACCGGAGGGACACCCGTGAAACGTGACCAGTCACCTGTGCTGCCGGGCGACGGCACCACGGACTACGCCCGTTACATGCGTACCGACGAGTTGCTCGATCTGCAACGCCGCCCGGAGGAGATGCTGCACCGCGACGAGCTGCTCTTCCAGGTGGTGCACCAGTCCGCCGAGTTGTGGCTCAAACTGGCCGAGGCCGAGGTGACCGCCGCCGTCGCCCGGGTCACGGCGGCGGACCCGGCAGCGGCGGCGGCACTGCTGGCCCGCGCGACGCTCGCGGTGCGTCTGGTCACCGACCAGCTGGCGATGTTCCGCCACCTCTCGCCGGTCGACTTCCAGACGATGCAACCGGCGCTGGGCAACGGTTCCGGAGCCGAGTCACCCGGTTGGCGACGGGTCACGCTGGCGAGCCGGCACCTCGGCAGGGCGTTCGCCGAGCACCTCGGCAGCCGGGGCGGCCCGCTCGACGGGCTGCCGCCGACCGACCCGACCCGCCGGCTGGCCGACGCGATGGCCGCCTGGGACGAGCAGGTCTCCCGGTGGCGTGCCCGCCACTACCAGGTCGCGCTGCAGGTCGGCGGGCACGCCGCGGACGGCTCCCCGGGCAGCCCGGCGACGGTGCTCGCCAAGCTCCTCGAGCACCGGTTCTTCCCCGAGCTACGACCGGGTCCGCCGGCGGCCGACCGCCCGGCGACGGCCCGTTCCCACACCGCAGAGGCATGACGAGCCGCGCCACTCGAAGAATCGTCGGCGCTGTCCCTGACACATTCCCATCCGAGGTGCGGTCCGTGCGTGAGCTGACGAGCTGGTCGTCCGGTACGGCCGACCCCGAACAATTCCCCTACCACGTGGTGGTCGCCGAATTTAACCGGGTCGGCAAACACTTCGTCGACAAAGAACTGCTGGCCCGGCTGGCCCGGGTCCGCGTCCAGGTGACCGCCCGGACGCCCGCCGCCCACCCGTTGTCCGCCTTCCTCGACGTGGCGCTCGACAAGTGGGACGCCCGGTACGACTACCGCAGCTACCTGGCCCTGCCGCTGCTCCCCCTGCCCACCACCGCCCCCGCCCGCCCCCGGGACCAGGTGCCCGCCGGACAGCACGCACCGGCCACGCCGGACAGCCAGCACGCACCGGCCGGGGCGGACCGCCAGCACGGCCTGGCCGGGCCGGGTGCGGGGGACGGCGGCCGGCGCGAGCGCGACCGGCTCCTGGTCGACCTCGTCGCCGATGCCGTCGCCTTCGAGCTGGCCGCCTCGGCCGGCGTCACCGACCTGCTGCCCGAGCAGCGGCCGGGGCCGACCCTGGTGACCAAGCGGTGCCGGCTCGCGGTCCGGGCCGTGTTCGCCGCCCTCACCCGGCTCGGCCTGGCCGCGACGGTCACCGACCCGGACCCGGTCACCGCGGCGGTGGCGCTGCACCGGCTCGCCGTCGCCGACCGGGATCCCGCCCGGGAGCTGGCCCTGCGGCTGAGCATGCTGCCGGTCTACGTCTCCCACGACGAGTACCTGTTCATCCGGGTGCTCCAGGCGTACGAGTGTCTCTTCGTCGGGGTCGCCGAGGAGCTGCGGGCCACCATCACCGAGCTGGCCACCGGCCGGTCCCGCGCGGCCGCCGCCCGGCTGGCGTACGCCCGGGACCTGATCGGCGGGGCCGGTGCGCTCTTCTCGCTGCTGGCCACCATGCAGCCGGCGGCGTTCCGGACGTTCCGCGAGTACACCGAGGGGGCCAGCGCGATCCAGTCCCGCTCCTACAAGCTGATGGAGTCGCTGTGCCGTACCCCCGAGCCGGCCCGGCTCGACTCCACCGCGTACCGGTCCGTGCCGGAGGTGCGTGACCTGGTGCGCGCCGGCCATCAGTCGATCGACCAGGCCTACCGGGCGGCGGTCCGCGACGGCCGGCTCCGCGACGCCGACCACACCCTGGTCCGGCAGCAGATGGCGGCCTTCGCCGAGGCCGTGCTGACCTGGCGACGCACCCACCACCGGCTGGCGGTCCGGATGCTCGGCTCCCGGTCCGGCACCGGCTACACCGAGGGCACCCCCTACCTGGCGGCCGTCCGCTCGGTGCCGGTGTTCACCGCCGTGTCCACCGATCCCCGGCCCACCCCGACCGACCCGATGGGAGGACACCCCGAGTGAGCGAATCCGACACCCTCCCGGCGCGCTGCCTGGACGCCGTCGCACACGCCGCCCTGCGCGCCGAGTTCCCGCTGCTGGAGACGTGCGTCTACCTGAACAACAACTCGACCGGCGCGGCACCCCGCGGCGTCGAGCGGGTGCTCGCCGACTACTGGCGGACCCTGCGCGGCTGGCGCGACGACGTGTGGCAGGACTGGCACGTCGGCCTCGACCGGTACGCCGACTCGGTGGCCGCGCTGCTCGGCGCACCCCCGGGCAGCGTGGTCACCGACGCCAACCTGAGCACCCTGCTGGCCCGGGTGCTCTCCTGCTTCGACTACCGTCCGCCGCGCGACCGGATCGTCACCACCGACCTGGAGTACCCGACGGTGCCGTTCATCGGCACCGCGTTCCGCCGCTACGGCGCGCGACTCGACGTGGTCGGCACGGGTGGGCCCGCGGTCGACGAGGACACCCTGCTGGCCCGGGTCGACGAACGGACGCTGCTGGTCTGCGTGCCGCACGCCAGCTTCTCCTCCGGGGCCACCGTCGACCTGCCCCGGCTGGTCGCCCGCGCCCACGACGTCGGCGCGCTGGTGGTGGTGGACGCGTTCCAGACCGTCGGGGTGGTCCCGCTGGACGTGACCGCGCTCGGCGTCGACGTCGTCCTCGGTGGGGCGCACAAGTGGCTGTGCGGGGCCGGCACCGCGTTCCTCTACGTCCGTCCCGATCTGGTGGAGCGGCTGGCACCGGCGGCGACCGGGTGGCAGGCCGGCGACCGGGCGTTGACCTTCCGGGTGTCGACCGGATGGGCGGCCGGGGCGCAACGCTTCGCCGGCGGCACGCCGTACCCGTTGACCTCGCTGATCTCCCAGGTCGGCCTGGACCTGCTCGCGGGCGTCGGGGCCGGGGCGATCCGGGCGCACTCGCTGGCGCTGACCCAGCGGGTACTGGACCGGGCGGCGGCGGCCGGCATCACGGTGGTCAGCCCCACCGACCCGCAGCGCCGGGGCGGGGTGGTGTGTCTGGACGTCCCCGACGGCGAGGCGGTCAAGCGGCGGCTGGCCGCGCGGAACATGATCTGCAGCTGGCGCGGCTGGCTGCGGGTCGGGCCGCACGTCTACAACACCCCGGACGAGGTGGACGCGTTCATGGACGCGCTGGTCGAGGAGCTGGGCCGGTGACCGTCACCCTGTCGCCGCGGGCGCTGATGAGCCTGCTCGTCAACGGCCCCAAGGCCGTCGACGTGCTGGAGACCGCGCTGACCCTCGGCCTGCTCGACGCGCTGGAGGCCGGCCCGGTACGCCTGGACGCGCTGGCCGACCGGTTCGGGGTGCGCCCGCTGCGGCTCTACAAGTTCCTCGACTGCCTGGAGAGCCTCGGCTGCGTCACCCGCCACGAGTCCGGCGACGACATCGCCACGACCGGCTACCGGGCCGTGCCGGGGCTGCGGGACGCCGTGCTCGCCGTGGTCGGCCCGGACGCGATCGAACGCGACCGGGACCGCTACCCGTGGCGGCTGCTGCATGGCCGGCTCACCGAGAGCCTGCGCGGCGAGGTCGGGATGACCGACGACGACTTCGCCTGGCCGCCGAAGACCGCCGCGCAGACCGCCGACTTCGAGCGCAGCATGGCCGCCGGGCTCGGCCCGGTGATCGAGACGCTGCGCCGGCACGCCGACCTGCTCTGGCCGGACCGGCGACGCCTGCTGGACGTCGGCGGCGGGGACGGCACGCTCGCCGCGCACATCCTCGACACCGCGCCGGGCCTGCGGGCCGACGTGTTCAACCTGCCGCCGGTGGCCCCGCTGGTGGCGGCCACCCGGGTCGACCGGGGGCATCCGGACCGGCTGGGTTTCGTCGGCGGCGACTTCCTCGCCGGGCCGTTGCCGTCGGGCTACGACGCGATGGCGTTCGTCCGGGTGCTGCACGACTGGCCCAACGAGGTAGCCCGGCATCTGGTGGAGCAGGCGTACGCGGCGTTGGAGCCGGGTGGGCTGCTGCTGATCGGTGAGGAGTTCCGCACCCCGGACCGGCTGGCCGTGCAGTTCTTCTGGAGCTACTTCCTGATCGGGGTGGACAGCTGCGTGAGCCGGCTGCGGGAGGTGGAGTTCTACACCGGGCTGCTCGCCGAGGTCGGCTTCACCCGGGTGGCGGTGCTGCCCGGCGGCTGGGAGCTGGTCACCGCGTACAAACCGGGCTGACCCGCCGCCACCGGCCCTGACGCGTCGACACCGGCCCTGACCTGTCCACACCGGACCGTCGACACCGCCGGCCCGCCCGCGCCGGGTGGGCCGGCGGGGGCGGGCCGGGCGGGGCCGGGTCAGGGTCGGCGGGCCAGCACCGCGCCGTTGGCGCCGGGGGCCTCGAACGGCACCGTGCGGATGTCGACGAAACCGGCGTCGGCCAGCCAGGCGGCGTACTCGGCACCGGAGTAGTTCTTGCCGCCCTCGGTCTCGACGAGCATGTTCATCCCCATCAGGGCGGCCTCCGCCGGACCGGTGCGCTCGTCGTTGAGCAGCAGTTCACTGATGACGATCACGCCGCCGGGCGGCAGCGCGGCGTGGCACCGGGCGAGCAGCCCCCGGTTGGTCGGCTCGTCCCAGTCGTGCAGGATCATGCTGAGCAGGATGACGTCGTGTCCGTCCGGCAGGGCCGGGTCGGCGAGGAAGTCACCGGCGACCGCGTCGATCCGGCCGGTCAGCCCCGCCTCGGCGATCCGCTCCCCGGCCCGGACGCAGACGTGCGGCAGGTCCAGGATGGTCGCCCGCAGCTCCGGCAGGCGCAGGCAGAACTCGATCGGGAACGCCCCCGCGCCACCGCCCACGTCGAGCAGCCGGCGGTGCGCGCCGAAGTCGTACGCGTCGGCCAGCGCGCGGGCGGTGAACCGCGAGGTGGCGAACATGGCGTCCCAGAACTCGGCGACCAGCTGCGGGTCGGTGGTGTCGAACAGCGAGTCCTGTTGCTGCGGATCCCAGGTGAGCGGCCGGTTGCCCCGCAACGCCTCGCCCACCCGGTGCCAGGGCAGGTAGGTACGCAGGTCGGAGTAGCGCACCTGGGCGCCGAAGTAGTACGGCTGCCCCTCGACCAGGAACTGTTCGGCCAGGGCGGAGTTGCGGTAGCCGTCGCCGACCTTCTCCAGCAGGCCGAGCGACGCGCTGGCGGCCAGCAGCAGGTCGGCCGGGCGTTCGTCGAGCCCGAACTCGGCGGCGGCCTCGGCCAGGGTGACGGTGCGCCCGCCGGCCAGCCGGGTGAAGAGGCCGAACTCGACCCCGACGGCGAGGGTCTTGAAGGCCCAGACACCACCGACGAGACGCATGAGAGGAGTGGGAGTGATCACCGGTACATAAAATCATGAATCTTGGTACGACTGAAGGAAACCTTCGGCGCGCCGCGCCGCCGTCGTCATCCGGTGGCGCACCACCGCCCTCGCCGGGCCGGTCGGCACGGTGGCGGGCACCGGTCATCATGGGAGAATGATTCGCTTCGTCCTGAACGTCCTGTGGCTCATCTTCGGTGGCGGAATCGTGCTGGCGCTCGGCTACTTCGTCGCCGCGGTGATCTGCTTCGTCCTCGTCGTCACCATCCCGTTCGGGGTCGCGTCGCTGCGGCTGGCCGGGTACTCGCTGTGGCCGTTCGGCCGCACCCTGGTCGCCAAGCCCGGGGCCGGGGTGCCGTCCGGGCTGGCGAACGTGCTGTGGGTGCTGCTGGCCGGCTGGTGGCTCGCGCTGTCCCACCTGCTGGCCGGGATCGCGCTCTGCGTCACGATCATCGGCATCCCGTTCGGCATCGCCAACTTCAAGCTGGTCCCGGCGGCGTTCTGGCCGCTCGGCCGCGAGGTCGTCGAGGCCCCCTGACCGGCGCGGCCGCCGCGCCGCCGGCCCACCCGCCGGTCAGGCGCGGCGGTCACCCCGCCGGTCAAGCCCGCCGTCAGGCGCGCCGGTCGGCGTGCAGGCGGTCGAGGTGGGCGGCGAGTTCGTCGGTGATCAGCAGGTCGGTGCGGATCCGGTCGTGCGGGTAGCCGGCCCGGCCGATCATGTGCGCGGCGACCGGCGCGGTGGCCAACTGGAACGCGCCGACCAGCACCAGCGTGGTGACGTCCACCCCGGTCCGCAGCCGCAGCGCGCAGCCGAGCAGCACCAGCAGCAGGCCGAGCACCTGGGGCTTGGCCGCCGCGTGCATCCGGGACAGCAGGTCGGGGAAGCGGACCAGGGCGACCCCGGCGGCCAGGCTCAGCAGCGCGCCACCCAGCAGGCAGGCCGCGGCTACCACGTCCAGCACCGTGTCCACGCTCACCGGTCGTCCCGCCGGCTGGCGAACCGGGCGACACTGACCGACCCGACGAAGCCGAGGATGGCCAGCACCACGAGGATGGGCAGGGCGGTCGCGTCCCGGCTGTAGGCGGCCTCCGTGGCGACGGCGGCCACCACGATCGCCAGCAGCACGTCGGTGGCGACCGCCCGGTCGAGCACGGACGGCCCCCGGACGATCCGGGTGAGGGTGAGCGCCCCCGCCACCGCCAGCAGCACGGTGACGATCACGGCGACAGTGGTCATGTCGAGGTCCCTTCCATGACGGGCGGTGTGTGCTCGCGGATCAGACGTCGCTCCTCGGCCGAGCCGATCGCCGCGATCAGCCGGGCCTCCAACTCCAGCACGCCGGTGCGGAAGCGTTCGACCTCGGCGCGGTCGCGCACTCCGAGGACGTGGACGTAGAGGATGCCGGCGTCCCGGTCGACCTCGACGATGAGGCTGCCGGGCACCAGGGACAGCGCCTCGGCGGTCAGGGTCAGGTTGAGGTCGGAGCGGACCCGCAGCGGCACCGCGATGATCGCGCCCAGCGGCGGATGCCCGAACCGCAGCGCCAGTGCCGCGATCTGGACGCTGGCCACCACCAGGTCGCGCAGGAAGCGCAGGGCGAACCGCAGCAGCGGCAGCGGGTGCAACCGCCCGGCGAAGGTCACCGGGGGCAGCGGGAAGACGGTCAGCACCACCAGCCCCACGACCAGCCCGCCGAGCACGTTGGCCCAGCTCAGCGTCCCCCAGAGCAGCACCCAGACGGTGACCAGCACGATCATCGCGACGGCCCGGTTGCGGCGGCGGGCCGCCGGGGTCAACGGCAGGTCCTCGGGATGCTCCGGCGGCTCCCCGGCGCGCGGCGACGGCGGCGCACCGGGTGGCGGGTCCGTGGACCGTGGCGGCGGCGGATCGTGGCTCACGGGGTACCCCCGGGGTAGACGGCCTCGACGTACGGGGTGCGCCGCAGCAGGTCGTCCGCGGCGTCGGAGCTGAGGTCGAACAGCGGCCCGGCCACCACGGTCAGCCCCAGCCCCAGCACCACCAGGGCGACCGTCGGCGCGATCATCAGGCGGGGCAGCATCGCGCCCGGGTGGGCGTCGCGGTCCGGCCCCCGGTAGGGCTGCTCCACCCCGTCGGTGCGGACGGTGTGCACGCTGTCCTGCGGTTCGGGCATCTCCGGGTGCGGACGACGCCAGAACGCCAGGTTCCACACCCGGGCGATGGCGTAGAGGGTGAGCAGGCTGGTCAGCAGCCCACCGGCGACCAGCACCCAGGCCAGCACGCCGCCGTCGTCCACGCCGGCCTGGACCAGGCCGAGCTTGCCGAGGAACCCGGAGAACGGGGGGATCCCGGCCAGGTTCAGCGCGGGCACGAAGAACAGCACGGCGAGCAGCGGCGACAGCCGGGCCAGCCCGCCGAGCCGGTCCAGCGCGGTGCTGCCGCCCCGGCGTTCGACCAGACCGGCGGCGAGGAACAGGGTGGTCTGGATGGTGATGTGGTGCACCACGTAGAAGATCGCGGCGGCCAACCCGAGCGACGAGCTGAGCCCCACCCCGAACAGCATGTAGCCGATGTGGCTGATCAGGGTGAACGACAACAGTCGTTTGATGTCGGACTGGGCGACCGCGCCGAGGATGCCGACCAGCATGGTCAACGCCGCCACCACCAGCAGCAGGTCGGCGGTCCGGCCACCGGGGAACAGCAGTGTCTCGGTGCGGATGATGGCGTACACGCCGACCTTGGTGAGCAGGCCGGCGAAGACGGCGGTGACCGGCGCGGGCGCGGTCGGGTAGCTGTCGGGCAGCCACGCCGACAGCGGGAAGACCGCCGCCTTGATGCCGAAGGCGAGCAGCAGCATCCCCTGGAGCACCAGCCGCAGGTCGTCGGGGAGGGCGTCGAGCCGGTCGACGAGCTGCGCCAGGTTGAGGGTGCCGGTGGCCGAGTAGACCAGCCCGATCGCCACCAGGAAGATCAGCGACGACAGCAGGCTGACCACGACGTACGTGGTGCCGGCCCGGATCCGGGTCTCGGTGCTGCCCAGGGTGAGCAGCACGTAGCTGGCGACCAGCAGGATCTCGAACCCGACGTAGAGGTTGAACAGGTCGCCGGAGAGGAAGGCGTTGCACACCCCGGCGGTGAGCACCAGGTAGGTGGGGTGGTAGACGGACAGCGGTGTGTCCTCGTGCCCGTCGGCCATGCCCTGCCCGATGGAGTACACCAGCACGCAGAGGGTGACGGCGGCGGACACCACCAGCATCAGCGCGGCGAGCTGGTCGGCGACGAGCACGATGCCCAGCGGGGCGACCCAGCCGCCGACCTCGACGACGAGCGGCCCGTCGATCGAGGAGCGGACCAGCAGGGTGGCCGCCACCGCCACGGTCGCGGTGAGCACGGTGAGGCTGACCCACCGCTGCGCGCGGGGCCGGCTGGCCAGCAGCAGGGTCAGGGCCGCGCCGAGCAGCGGCATCACCACCGGCAGCGGGACGAGGTAGTTCACGCGTCCCTCCCCCGCTCGCCGGCCGCTGCCGCCACCGGGGCCGCCGAGGGCCGCCGGCCGTCCTGATCGGGCCGGCCGTCGTCGGGCTGGTCGTCGTCGGGCTGGTCGTCGGAGTCGGACTGGTCGGCGTCGTCGGTGCCCGGCCCCTCGTCCCGGTCGGCGAGGTCCATGATCCGGCGGTCCTCCACGTCGTCCTGCACCTCGTCGTGGCCGTTGAGGTGCCAGCTGCGGTACGACAGCGCCAGCAGGAACGCGGTCATGCCGAGGGTGATGACGATGGCGGTGAGCACCATCGCCTGGGGCAGCGGATCGCTCATCTCCCCGGCGTCGGTGGTGCCGACGATCGGTGGGCCACCGGCCCGGCCACCGGTGAGCAGCAGCAGGTTGGCCCCGTTGCCGAGCAGGATGACGCCCATCAGCACCCGGGTGAGGCTGCGCTCCAGCAGCAGGGTCACCCCGGCGGCGAAGAGCACGCCGACCACCACGATGTAGGTGAGGTTGGGGGTCACACCAGCTCCTTGTCGTGTACGTCGTCGCGGGCGTCCTCCTGCTGGCGGTCCATCTCGGCGCCGAGGCTGCGCAGGATGTCCAGCACCAGGCCCACCACGATCAGGTAGACGCCGACGTCGAAGAAGACCGACGAGACGAAGTGGACCTTGCCGAGCAGGGGCAGGTGCAGGTCGACCACCGCGCTCTGGAGGAACTCCCCGCCCAGCGGCATCGCCACCACTCCGGTGCCGACGGCGAGGAAGAGCCCCGCGCCGAGCACCGCCCCGGCGTCGACCGGCGCGGCGGCGTTGAGTTCCCGGCGGCCGCCGGCCAGGTAGCGCACGGCCAGGGCCAGGCCGGCGACCAGGCCGGCGGCGAACCCGCCCCCGGGGGCGTTGTGGCCGGAGAAGAGCAGGTAGACGGAGAAGAGCACGATGGCGTGGAAGAGCAGCCGGGTGACCACCTGGAGGATCACCGAGTGCCGGTGCGCCTCGAAGCCGGCGGTCAGCCAGCGGGGACCGCCGGTCGTCACCGGTCGGGGGCCGGGGAAGGCACTGCGCCGGTCCAGGTCCCGGGAGCGGCGGAAGATCAGACTGGCCACACCGGTGGCGGCCACCACCAGCACGGCGATCTCACCCATGGTGTCCCAGGCCCGGATGTCGACCAGGGTCACGTTGACCACGTTCTTGCCACCGCCGTAGGAGACCGCCTCGTCGGGGAACCGCTCGGAGATGGGGGTGGCCAGCCGGCCGCTCGCCGCCACCCAGGCCATCCCGGACACGACCGCGCCGACGGCGACCCCGATCGCGATCCGGCCGCGCCGGCTGGCCCGGATCGGCCGTTCGGAGAACTTCACCGGCAGCCGGCGCAGCACCAGCACGAACATGACGATGGTGACGGTCTCCACCAGGAACTGGGTCAACGCCAGGTCCGGTGCGCCGTGCAGGACGAACATCAGGGCGGTGCCGTAGCCGGCGACGCCGACCAGGATCATCGCGGTGAGCCGGCGCAACGCGCGGGCGGCCATCACGGCGGCGACGATCACCAGGGCGGCGACCACGGCCTGCAACGGGGTGTCCCAGGCGCGGAACTGCCGGGGCCACGGCCCCCCGGTGAGCAACGCCCCGCCGGGCAGCAGCACCAGCACCACCAGGATGATCCCGAGATAGAACGGCAGCGAGCCCCGCTGGGTGGCGCCGGTCAGCTCGACCGCGAGCCGGTCCACCCCGGCGACCAGCCGTTCGTAGCCGGCCGCGCCGTCCAGCGGCGTCCACCGGGTGGCCCGCACCCGTCCCCGGTGCAGCAGCAGGAACAGGCCGCCGCCGGCCGCCACCGCCAGGGCGGACAGCCCCAGCGCCGGGGTCAGGCCGTGCCAGAGCGCCAGGTGGTAGCCGGGCCCGCCGGAGGCGAACCCGTCGGCGTACGGGGCGAGCAGCCCGTCGAGGGCCGGGGCGGCGACACCGACGGCCAGCCCGGCGACGGCGAGCAGCGCCGGGGCGGCGAGGAACGACCGGCCCGCCGGGTGCGGTTCGACCGCCGGCACACCGGGCTTACCGGCGAACGCCCCCCACAGGAACCGCAGCGTGTACGCCACGGTCAGCGCCGAGCCGGTCACCACCCCGGCCAGCACCAGCAGGTCCGCCGTACCGCCGTGCTGGAAGGCGTCGAGGGCGGCCTCCTTGGCGACGAAGCCGGCCGTCGGCGGCAGCCCGGCCATCGACGCGGCCGCCAGCACGGCGACCCCGGCCAGCACCGGTGCCCGCCGGCCGAGGCCGCTGAGTTCGCGCAGGTCCCGGGTACCGGTGGTGTGGTCGACGATCCCGACGACGAGGAAGAGGGTGGCCTTGAACAGGGCGTGCGCCAGCACCATCGCCGCACCGGCCAGCGCGGCGTCCCGGGTGCCGGCGCCGAGGATCACCATCAGCAGCCCGAGCTGGCTGACCGTGCCGTAGGCGAGGAGCAGCTTCAGGTCGGTCTGGCGCAGTGCCACCCAGCCGCCGAGCAGGAGGGTGGCCAGGCCGGCGGCGAGCAGCACCACCCGCCAGGCGGTGACCCCGGCCACGGCGGGGCCGAGCAGGGCGACCAGGAACACCCCGGCCTTGACCATCGCGGCGGCGTGCAGGTAGGCGCTGACCGGGGTGGGCGCGGCCATCGCACCGGGCAGCCAGAAGCTGAACGGCACGATCGCCGACTTGCTGAGCGCGCCGAGCAGGATCAGCATCAGCGCGGTGACCAGGTAACCGCCGTCGGGCAGGGCGGTGGCGACGACCGACCAGCGGTAGCTGCCGGCGTGCTGGCCGAGCATCACGAAACCGGCCAGCATGGCCAGCCCGCCCAGGGTGGTGACCAGCAGCGCCTGCATGGCGGCCCGCCGGCTGGCCCGCTTGGCCGGGTCGTACCCGATCAGCAGGTACGAGAAGACGGTGGTGAGTTCCCAGAACACGTAGAGCAGCAGCAGGTCGTCGGAGACGACCAGACCGAGCATCGAGCCGGCGAACGCGACGAAGACGGCGGCGAAGCGGCCCAGCCCGGGGTCGTCGGAACGGAAGTACCGGGCGCTGTACGCCAGTACCAGCGCGCCGACCCCGCCGACGAGCACCACCATCACCCAGGACAGGGTGCCCATCCGCAGGGCCAGTTCCAGGCCGATCCGGGGCACCCACGGCCAGGTCTCCACCACCGGCTCGCCGGACCGCACCCCACCGGTACGGGTCAGCGCCCAGACCAGCGTGGCGGCCGGGGCCAGCGCCACGGCGTAGAGCGCCCGGCGACCGAATCGGCGTACCAGCCCGGGGGCGACCACGGCTGCCAGGGCGTGGACCGCCACCAGGACCAGCACATACCCTCCTCGAAGATCGGTGTCGGGTCTCCCCCGCCCGCTCGGGGCTGCGTGGGACCGGCGGCGCGGGGACGGGCGTCCCCGGGTCGCACGGCCACCGCGACGGTGGCGTAACCCTGGTTGGTCGTTCGGTCTGTCGTGGTGTCCGGTCAGTGACCGGCGAGCACGTCCGCGGCGGTGGTGGTGGCCGCCTCCGTACCCGCGACGGCCACCTCGTCCCCGGCGAGCAGGACGAAGTCGTCACCGGGGGTCGGGACGACCCGGCCGGCGCGGACCACCGCCAGCAGCGACAGCGGCCGGCCGGACAACCCGGTGTCCCGCCAGCGCTTTCCGTCACCGACGCTGTCCACGGCGACGGGTATTCGGACCACGGTGACGCCGGGGAGCTGGCGTTCCAGCTCGGCCAGGTGGTCGACGGTGACCGCCTGGTTGAGTACGGCGGCGACGGCCTGCGCCTCGGCCTGGTCGAGCACCAGGGTGCCGAGGGCGGTGTCGCCGTCCTCCGGGTGGTAGATCACGATGTCGCGCCGGCCGCCCGGGTGGGAGATGACGCTGGCCCACTGGCCGTTCGTGGTGGCGAAGCGCTGGCAGAGTCCGACCCCGGGAAGAACCGTCCGTTCGAACCGCATGCCTACCTCCCTCGCCCCGCACCGAAGGGGCGTCCGGCCGGTAACGGCCGCGCGCCCCTTCATCCCTATCATGATCAGGGCGTGATCGCCCACCCCCGCCGTCCCAGCACCCGGAACGCCGCACGTCGGCGGCGCCTCGGCGGCGGGCGGTGCGGGGCTGCCGGACCCAGCGGTCGCACGCCTCAACGGGCGTCGGTGCGTTCGGCGGACCGGTGCCGGCTCGGCGGATCGTCGCGGTCGATGCGCAGTTCCCGTTCCAGTTCGGCGATGACCGCCCGCAGGTCGTCCAGCCGTTGGGTGAGGGCGATCCGGTCCACCTCGTCGGGCACCCCGTCGCCGTCGGCGTCGTACCCGGGCGCCAGCCGCTCGGTCATCTCCAGCCGACGGGCCTCCTCCATCGAGTTGACGATGACCGCGATCAGGATGTTCAGCAACAGGTTGACCGTGATGATCACGTAGCTGACGTAGTAGACGAGCGTCCACGGTGACAGCGCCAGGCCCTGCTCGACCAGATCCGGCAGGGTCTCCAGGGACAGCAGCACGAACAGGGTCAGCAGGGACCGGCCGATGTCGCCGTACTGCTCCGGATAGGCCCGGCCGAAGATCAACCAACCGGCCATGCCGTAGACGTAGAGCGTCACCATGGCCAGCGCGAGGAACCCACCGACACCGGGGAGGCTGCGCCACAACGCGGCCACGATGGTGCGCAGGCCGGGCGAGAACCGCACCAGACGAAGCACCCGGGCGACCCGGACGACCCGCAGCAGCGCCGAGTCCCCGTGCAGCCCGGGTAGGAAGATCGCCGCGATCACCACCAGGTCGAACACGTTCCACCCGTGCCGGAGGAAGTCCTGCGGCCGGCGGCCGTACGCCAGCACCCGGACGGCGATCTCGGCGACGAAGGCGGCCCGGAAACTCAGCTCCAACCAGTGCAGCACCGGCCGGGCCACCCCGAGATCGGGGTAGGTCTCCACCCCGAGCACCGCGGCGTTGGCCATGATGAGCACCACGATCGCCGCCTCGAAGGGACGCGACCGGGAGACCCGGGCACACCACCCGGCCAGGCCGGACGGGCGGGCGGCCCCGGGATCGGGGGACCTCCGGGGCGCGGGAGGGGACGCGGAGGGCACCGGTCACCCCGTCCCGCGGCGGTACGGGAACAGGGCGGCCATGCCGACACCCTATCGGCCCCACCGGACGGTCACCGACGGTGACGGTTCGACCGCCCGTCCGCTCCCGGCACAGCGATCTCGTCACGGATTGAACGACCTGCGCCCCGACTTCGTACATCCGGGGTGAAGGGAGTTGCTCATGAAGCGCATGACCCCGTTGCTCACCCTGCTGACCGGGACGGGCATGGCCGCCGTCCTGTTCGCGATGAGCGCCCAGGCGGCGCCGCGTACGGTCGACCCCCGGACGGCCACGAACGCGGCGGCCTCGCCCGGGGCCGCCGTCGAGTCGCCCGCCGTGCCGGCGGAGCCACCACCGGACGCCGCCCCGGCCGAGCCCGCCGAGCCCGCCGAACAGCGGGGCCAGCCCGCCCCGTCGCCGACCTCCCCACCGGCCGCCCCACCGGCGGCCGGGGCCGACTCCAACTGGACCGGACGGCTCGACGGCGGTGCCACCATCGCGATCACCGTCACCGACGGCAAGGCGGTGGCGTACGTCTGCGACGGCAAGAAGCTGGAGGTGTGGCTCAACGGCACCGCCGCCAACGGCCGGATGAAGCTGACCGGCAAGAAGGGCGAGGTGCTCACCGGCTCCTTCGGCGACGGTGTCGCCTCCGGCGAGATGGTGGTGGGCCAGCGCCGCTGGAAGTTCACCGCCAAGCAGACCGGCAAGCCCGACCCGGTGCTGTACCGGGCCACGTCGCAGCAGCGTCGCTCCGGTGTCGACGGCGGCTGGATCATGCTGCCCGACGGCAGCCAGATCGGGGTGGTCACCCGCGACGGCGAACCGGTGTCGGCACCGCCGCTGGACCCGGCGTTCGGCACCACCATCCTCGACGGCCGGACCCTCACCGCCGCGCCGGTGACAGCCGACCCGGGGGCCGGTGAATGACGACGGCCCGCCGCAGGTTCGAAACCGACGTGGGACGCGGTCCGGACGACGGTCCGTCGGTCCGGGTCCTGCCCGACCAGGACATGTTCGACCGGGACCTGTCCGGCCGCGACATGTCCGACCGCGACATGTCCGACCGGGACATGTTCGCCCCCCAGCCCGCCGTGGCCCCACCCGCCCCGACCGGTGCGCCGCCCGCCTCGGTGGTGGTGCCGCTGCTGGTCGGTGCCGCGGTCGCGGTCGCCATCGGGGCGTACGCGCGGGTGCACCAACCCACCGGGATCGCGGTCAACGTGGCCGGCTTCTCCAGCCCGCAGGCGGTCAAGGTGTGGCTGGGCAGCGGCGCGGCCTTCTTCGCCGTGGTGCAGTTGCTCACCGCGCTGTCGATGTGGGGCCGGCTCGGCGGCTTCTCGCCCTCCTGGGCGGGTGGGCTGCACCGGTGGAGCGGGCGGATCGCCTTCCTGCTGACCGTGCCGGTGGCGGTGCACTGCCTGTACGCGTTGGGCTTCGCCGACTACGACCTGCGCACCCTGACGCACTCCCTGCTCGGCTGCCTGTTCTTCGGGGTGTTCACCACGAAGATGCTGTCGCTGCCCAAGCGGGGGCTGGCCGGCTGGGTGCTGCCGGTGGTCGGCGGGCTGCTCTTCACCGTCCTGATGGGCATCTGGGTCAGTTCGTCGCTGTGGTACTTCACCACCTTCGGGGTGGGCACGTGACCGACGGGCACGCGACACCGGACGGTTACGGAACACGGGAGAGGAACGACGGGTCGATGTGCGACGAACGTGGGGCGGGTTGTCCGTCCCGACGGACCGTGCTGGCCGGAGCCGGCGGGGTGGGTGTCGCCGCCCTGCTCAGCGGCTGTCAGACGTACGGCGAGTCGACCGCGCCGACGGCCGCCGGGCAGGGCAGTGCACCGGCCGCCGCGTCCCCGGGCGGGGCCACCTCGGACGGGGCGTCCCCGGGCGGGGCCGGGCCGTCCGCCGGGGCGAGCGGTTCCCCCGCCGGTGGCGGCGGGCAGCCGCCCGCGCCCGCGGCGCTGGCCGCGGTGGCGGACATCCCGGTCGGCGGGGGCAAGATCTTCAAGGCCGAGGGGTGGTGGTGACCCAGCCGGCCGCCGGCACCATCAAGGCCTTCTCGGCGACCTGCACCCACCAGGGGTGCACGGTCACCTCGGTCAAGGACGGCACCATCGTCTGCGGCTGCCACAACAGCGTCTTCGGCATCGCCGACGGCGCCGTGCAGAGCGGCCCGGCCGGTCGGCCGTTGACGCCCCGGGCGGTGACCGTCGACGGTGACGAGGTGCGGCTGGCCTAGAGGGCGGCGTCCAGCCACACCATCCGCCGGTCCAGCCAGTCCCGCAGGTACTCGACCTGCCCCTGCCAGGTGTCCGCGGTCGGGGTGACGATGGGGCCGATCTTCTCGGTCGTCAGGTTGGGCCACCGCTGGAAGTTCCGGTCGGCCGCGCCGGCCAGTGGCGTGGTGAGCCGGGCGACGCGGGTGTCGAGCTGGGCCGGGGAGAGCGGCCCCTGGCGCAGCTCGGCCCAGCGGGCCCGCACCGCCGCCATGAAGGCGGGATCCGTCATCAGCCGGTTCATCCAGTTGTTGGGCCTCGGCCACCGCTGCTGCTCGTACTGCCAACCGGCGGTGTCCAGGTTGTCCCCGCCGCCGACGCCGTAGGTGAGGTCGAGATCCCACAGCGGCCCGGCGTTGATCCTGCCGCCCCGGTCCTTGTAGAAGTACGAGCTGCGGGCGTAGGCGTCGAAGTTGCGGGTCAGCTCGTTGAGGATGAACGAGTCGACGAACGAGCCCACGTCGATCCAGGCGGGATAGCCTGTCGTCGGGTCGGCGAAGTCGCGGGACTGCAGCACGTCGTTGAACTGCTGGAGGTGGCCGGTGAGCCAGGCCTGCTGCTCCGGGGCCAGCGGCGACGGGTCCACCACCTCCAGGTAGTGCCAGCAGGTCGCGGGCCGGCCCGTGCACGGCAGGGTGGGCTCCTCGGCCGTCAACCACTCGAACTTGACGATGTAGCCGCCGGAGATCGCCGGCAGGGTGACGTCGTCGGGATCGAGTTTCTTGAGGTCGAGCCGGTTCTTCGCGTTCTTGATGGTCTCGACGATCAGGTAGACGCCCTGGTAGTCCTCGGCGCCCACCGGCCGGTCGGCGACGTTGTGGTAGAACTCGACGAAGGCGTACCGGGGGGCCGGGAAACCCATCTCGCGGGCCAGGTCGAAGGTCAACGCCTCCCGGATCAACGCCTTGTCGGTGTACGGCCCGCGCAGCACCCAGTCGGATTCGGCGGGCATCCCCAGCACCGGCAGGTCGACGTCGTCGTCCTCGTTGTCGCGGAACTCGACCCGGTAGGGCGCCTTGTCGAACAGGGAACTCGACGTGCCGCGCAGGTGGTAACCGATCCGGGTGGCGAGGGTGGGTGGCGCGGAGAGCGAGGCCTCTCCCCCGACCGGCGCGAAGAGCAGCGCGGCGGCGTCGACGAACTCCCGCCCGGGTGCCCCCTGGCCGTACCCGTCGACCAGCAGGATCGGCAGGTCGAGGCTGACGTCCACGGCACGCTCGACGTAGAGGGCGGTGCCCGGGTCACCGGTCGCCGCCCCGTTGACGAACGCCCACGCCCGCAGCTGGGTGGTGTCGGTGAGGAGCAGCGGGGTTCCGTCGTACCGCGGGGAGTCCACCCGGGGCAGCGTGCCGTCCGTCGTGTAGCGGATCTCGGCACCGGCCACCGCCGTCCCCAGCGCGACCGCGAGCTCGTCCCGGAAGGTGCCGCTCGGGACGGAGAAGACGATGTCCCCGGTCAGCCCGCCGGATGGGTCCGCCGCCCGGGCGGGACTCCCCGGCGGCCCGGCCGGCCGGTCAGCGGCCGGCGCCGGGCCGCCGACGGCGGCGAGGGAGATCGCGGTCAGGATGCCCAGGATCCGGGCCGGCAGGTTCCGCACAGTCACTCCCCTGTTCCAGGGCGGCTGGACCACACTCCACTTCATCGATCGAAATTTATGTTACTCGATGAACACGACTGATCACCGTACGCCATCGGACGGCGGAACGGTCACACCGCGAGCGCCCGGCGGACCGACTGCTCGGCGGCCCGACCCCCGGCACCGGTGGCGGTGACCCGACCGGACTCCAGCACGTAGTGCCGGGTCGCCACCCGCAGCGCGAAGCCGAGGTGCTGCTCGACCAGCAGCACCCGGATGCCGGCCCCGGTGGCCAGCTCGACGATCCGGTCCTGGATCTCGGCGACCACCGACGGCTGGATCCCCTCGGTGGGTTCGTCGAGCAGCAGCAGCCGGGGCCGGGTGACCAGCGCGCGGGCGATGGCCAACTGCTGCCGCTGGCCGCCGGAGAGCAACCCGGCCCGCCGCCGCAGCAGAGGACGCAGCGCCGGGAACAGGTCCAGCGCCTCGGCGGTGGCGGCGGCCCCGTCGCGCCGGCCGTCGGCCACCAGCCGCAGGTTCTCCGCCGCCGTCAGGTGCGGGAAACACTGCTGCCCCTGCGGGACGTACGCCAGCCCCCGGGCGACCCGCTGGTGCGGCGCGAGCCGGGTGACGTCCTCACCGTCGAGGGTGACCGTGCCGGCGCGGGGGCGCAGCAGCCCGACCGCGACCCGCAGCAGGGTGCTCTTGCCCGCGCCGTTGTGCCCGAGCACGGCGGCCACCCCGTCGACGGGGACGGCCACGTCCACCCCGTGCAGCACCTCGCTGCGCCCGTAGCCGGCGCGCACGCCGCGCAACTCCAACATCATGCCTCCGGTGCGGTGTCGACGCCGAGGTAGACCTCCTGCACCCGGGGGTCCGCCTGGACCTCGGCCACGGTGCCCTCGCTGAGCACCTTGCCGGCGTGCAGCACCGTGACGCTGCGGGCGAAGCGGCGCAGGAAATCCATGTCGTGTTCGATGACCACCACGGTGCGGTCCCGGCTGACCGTCTCCAGCAGGGCGCCGGTGGCGTCGCGTTCCTCGTGGCTCATCCCGGCGACCGGCTCGTCGAGCAGCAGCAGCCGGGCGTCGGAGACCAGCAGCATGCCGATCTCCAGCCACTGCTTCTGCCCGTGCGCCAGCGCGCCGGCCGGCTGGTCACCCCGGTCGGTCAGCCCGATCGTCTCCAGCGCGGCGGCCACCTCGTCGGGGATCCGGCCACGCCGCCGGGCCAACGTCCACCAGCTCCGGGTCGCCCCGGCGGCGATGTCGAGATTCTGCACCACTGTCAGCTCCTCGAAGACCGAGGCGGTCTGGAAGGTGCGGCCGATGCCGAGCCGGGCGATGCGGTGCACGTCCCGGCCGAGCAGTTCCCGGTCCCCGAAGCGGGCCGAGCCGGTGGCCCGGACCAGCCCCGTCACCGCGTCGACCACTGTGGTCTTGCCCGCCCCGTTGGGGCCGATCAGGAACCGGATGTCGCCGGGCGGCACGTCGAGGTCGACCCCGTCGACGGCGGTGAACCCGTCGAAGGTGACCCGTAGGTCGCGTACGCACAGGCCGTCGAGTTGCGGGCCGGTCATGCCGCCGACACCTCCGTCCGGTTCTCGGCCGGCTCGACCGGCCGGCTCCGCCGCCACCACCGCGCGCCGGCCGGGTCCGACCGGCGCTGTCGGGCCAGCACCCACAGCGACGCCAGGCCGCCCGGCAGGAACGCCACCACCAGCACGAACAGCAGCCCCTGCAGGTAGGTCCAGGTGCCCGGGAAGCGTTCCGACAGGGCGGTCCGTGCCCAGGCCACCGCCACCGCGCCGAGCACCGGGCCGAGCAGGGTGGCCCGGCCACCCACCGCGACACCGATGACGAACTCGATGGACGGGACGATCCCGATCAGCGCGGGCGAGATGATCCCCACCGCCGGGACGAACAGCGCCCCGGCCAGCCCGGCCATGCCGGCGGCGATCACGTAACCGACGAGCTTGACGCCGGCCGGGTCGTAGCCGAGGAAACGGACCCGTTCCTCCCCGTCGCGGACCGCCACCAGCAGCTCGCCGTACCGGCTGCGGATGAGCTGGCGGGCCAGGGCCAGCAGCGCGAGCAGACTGGCGGCGATGATGAAGTAGACCATCCGCTGGTTGACCGGGTCGTCCAGGTCGTACCCGAAGAAGCCCTGGATGTCGGTGAGGCCGTTGGTGCCGCCGGTGGTGCCCTGCTGGCCGACCAGCAGGATCACCATCGCGGCGGCGAGGGCCTGGCTGAGGATGGCGAAGTAGGCGCCGCGGACCCGGCGGCGGAAGACCAGCGAGCCGAGGCCGAACGCGACGGCCATCGGCAGCAGCACGGTGGCCGGCAACGCGATCCACGGGCTGGCGAACGGCCGCCACCACAGCGGCAGTTCGTCGAGCTGACCGTAGAGCTGCATGAAGTCGGGCAGCTGGCCGGGGCCGGCGTCGGCGAGCTTGAGGTGCATGGCCATCGCGTAGCCGCCCAGGCCGAAGAAGACCCCCTGGCCGAGGGTGAGCATGCCGCCGCGGCCCCAGGCGATGCCGATGCCGACCGCGACCATCGCGACGCACAGGTACTTGGCCAGCAGCGACAGCCGGAAGTCCGACAGGGTCAGCGGGGCGACGGCGAACAGCAGCGCCGCGCCGAGGGCGAACCCGGCGGCGGTGCGGGCCGGGCCGTCGAACCGGCGGCCGCCCGGCGGGGTGCCGGCCACGGCGGCGGGATCGGTGCCGACCAGCGGCGCGGCGGTCATGCGAGGCTCCTGGTCCGCAGGGTGAACAGCCCCTGGGGCCGCCACTGGAGGAACGCCACGATCGCCACGAAGACGATCACCTTGGCGACGCTGAGGGTGGTGAGGTACTCGCCGGTGGCCTGGAGCACGCCCAGCGCGAAGGCGACGATCACGCTGCCCTTGAGCTGGCCGATGCCGCCGACCACGACGACCAGGAAGGCGTCGATGATGAGGTTGGTGCCCATCGTCGGGCCGATCGGCCCGAGCAGGGTCAGCGCGACCCCGGCGACGCCGGCCAGCCCGGAGCCGATGAAGAAGGTCGTCCGGTCGACCCGGGCGGTGGGGATGCCGGAGACGGCGGCGAGGTCGCGGTTCTGCACCACCGCGCGGATCCGCCGCCCGAGCGGGGTGAGCCGCAGCGCCAGGGTCAGCGCCAGCACGGCGGCCAGCGCGAGGGCCAGGATGAACAACCGGTTGTTGGCCACGGTGAGCCCGCCGGGCAGGGACACGTTGCCGGTGAGCAGCGCCGGGGCCCGGGTCTGCACGTTGGGGCTGCCGAAGACGTCCCGGGCCAGCTGCTGGAGCATCAGCGAGACGCCCCAGGTGACCAGCAGGGTGTCCAGCGGGCGGGCGTAGAGGCGACGGATCAGCAGCACCTCCAGCAGCACGCCCATGGTGCCGGCCACCGCGAAGGCGACCGGGAGCGCCACCAGCAGCGACCAGCCGGCGGCGGTCACGGTCTGCTGGAGGACGTAGGTGGTGTAGGCGCCGGCCATGATGAACTCGCCGTGCGCCATGTTGATCACATTCATCTGACCGAAGGTCAACGCCAGGCCGAGGGCGATGAGCAGCAGCACCGCGCCGATGCTGATGCCGGTGAAGAGCTGGCCGAAGAGGACTGTCACGTTCGCGCTCCGCAGTGGTGGGTCGGCCCGGACGGGGGTGCCTCCCGTCCGGGCCGGGATCGGTCAGCTCAGGCCGCTCGCCCAGGGGTAGCTCTTCAGGTACGGGTCCGGCGTGATCGGCTTGCCGGAGTTCCACACCTCGGTGATCAGCCCGTCGCCGCCGACCTTGCCGATCCGGGCGGTCTTGGCGATGTGCTGGGTGGGGCCGTCCACGGTGACCAGGCCCTCGGGGGCGTCGTAGGTGATACCGCCGGAGGCGGCCCGGACCTTCTCCACCTCGAAGGTGCCGGCCTTGTCGACCATCGCCTTCCACAGGTACACCGCGACGTAGGCGGCCTCCATCGGGTCACTGGTCGGCTTGTCCGCGCCGTACCTGGCCTTGTAGGCGGCGACGAACTTCTGGTTCGCCGCACCGGGGGTGGTCTGGTAGTAGTTCCAGGCGGTCAACTGGTCCTTGAGGTACTGGGTGCCGATCCCCTTGACCTCTTCCTCGGCGATCGACACCGACACCACGGGCATGCCCGCGGCGGTGAGCCCGGCCGAGGTGTACTCCTTGAAGAACGCCACGTTGCTGTCGCCGTTGAGGGTGTTGAACACCGCGTCGGCCTTCGCCGAGCGGACCTTGTTGACGATGGTGCCGAACTCGGTGGAGCCGAGCGGGGCGTAGTCCTCGCCGAGCACGGTCATCCCGTTCGCCGCCGCGTACGCCTTGATGATCTTGTTAGCGGTACGCGGGAAGACGTAGTCGCTGCCGACCAGGTAGACCGACTTCTTGCCCTGCGCCTTGAGGTAGTCCAGGCCCGGCACGATCTGCTGGTTGGTGGTGGCCCCGGTGTAGAAGATGTAGGGCGACTGCTCCAGCCCCTCGTACTGCACCGGGTAGAACAGCAGCGCCTTGTTCTTCTCGAAGACCGGCTTGACCGCCTTGCGGCTGGCCGACGTCCAGCAGCCGAAGACGGCGGCGACCCGGTCCTGGGAGATCAGCTTCTCGGCCTTCTCGGCGAAGGTGGGCCAGTCGGAGGCACCGTCCTCACCGACCGGCACGATCTTCTTGCCCAGCACGCCACCGGCAGCGTTGATCTCCTCGACGGCCAGCATGATGGAGTCCCGAACGGTGACCTCGCTGATGGCCATGGTGCCGGAGAGCGAGTTGAGCAGCCCGACCTTGACGGTGTCGCCGGACACGTCGGCACTCACACCCGCGGTCGACTTCCCGTCGGAGGTCTTGCTGCCGCAACCGGCGAGTGCGGCGGCGGCGATCAGGGTCATGGCGCCCGCCAGGATGCGGCGGCCCCGGAACTGTGACATTCATTCTCCCTGCGGAGCGATGTTCGCCGAATGATTTCCGTGCCGACCCGCACTGGCCGGCAGGTATTACTGTCAATGGTTGATGCGGTGCGGTGGCGATACTCGTCAGCGGGCCCACCGGATGACGGGTGGGACGTCATCCCTGGCGGTCCGCAGTGGACTTCTGGGCAGGGAAAGACTCTGCCCCGTTGTTTGCCGCCATGTTTCCCAGCCCTTAATTGACTGTTTCCCGCATCGATCACGGCGCATAAAAAAGGACCACCGCCACAACGGACGATGACCCGACATAAATGCGTGACGCACACCCGTCGACCCCTTGGGACAGGCCTGTGCCGCACCGCCGGAACCCACCCTCGACAATGGGCGGAATAGCGGTTACTTCACGCAGGAAGCATCCTAGAACCCCCACCCACCCCCCTGTCAACCACCCTCCTGCACCCCTCCCCTTCCCCCTCCCACACCCAGCCCGCCCTCCCCCAGCCCTCCCCTACCGCCCCGCCCTCCCACCGCCCCGATCTCCCCGCCCCGCTCTCCACCGCCCCGATCTCCCCGGTGATCAAGAGGTTTACGTCATCCGTCGGCTGTCCGGTGACGTAAACCTCTTGATCACCGGGGGCAGAGGCGGGCGGAGGGCGGAGGGCGGGGTGGGGTGGGGTGGGGTGGGTGGGGGTCAGAGTTCGGAGAGGACGGTGAAGTCGAGGCCGTGGGCTTCGGCGAGGTAGATGCGTTGGCGGACGTGCCGGTGGCGCAGGCGCAGCTCACCCCGCGGACCGTGGTAGGTGACCGCGTCCGCGGCCGCGCCGATCGCCCGCACGTCGAGGGTGCGCGCCCGCGCGATCAGGGCGGCGAGCAGCATGACCCCCTCGTAACAGGACTCCCCCAGGCTGCCCAGCGGTGGCGCGTCCACCCCGAAGCGGCGGGCGAACGCGCCGTGGAAGTCCAGGTTCTCCCGGGTGACCAGGCCGGCGAAGAACCCGGCCGTGCTGAACAGTCGACGGGTGCCGCCGATCCCGCTGGCCAACAGCATGTTCTCGTCCATCAGGGTGCTCAACCGCAGACACCGCTGGTCCAGCCCGGACCGGCCGAAGGCCCGGTTGAACCGGACCGCGTCGGCACCCACCAGCAGCATCAGTACCCCGTCGACCTCGGCGCGTTCGATCTCCCGCAGCACCGGCCCGAAGTTCTCGGTGCCCAACGGCAGGAACGCCCGCCCGCACACCCGTGCCCCGCTGTCGCGGGCGTACCGCTGGGCCGCCCGCGCGGTACGGCGCGGCCAGACGTAGTCGTTGCCCACCACGAACCAGCGGCGGACCCCCTGCTCCCGGGCGAGCAGCCGCATCGCCGGCCAGAGCTGGGCATCGGGGGTCTCGCTGGTCAGGAAGACCCCTTCGGTACGTTCCCCGCCCTCGTACAGGGCGGTGTAGACGTACGGCACCCGGTGCGCGATCCGCGGGGCCACCGCCTGCCGGACCGAGGAGATGTGCCAGCCGGTCACCCCCTGCACCGCCCCGGTGGACACCAGCGCCTCCACCTCGGCGGCCACCTCCGCCGGTGCCGCCCCGCCGTCGACCGGCACCAGCCGCAGCTCCCGGCCGAGCACCCCGCCGGACCGGTTGACCTCCTCGACCGCCAGCTGGGCGCACAGCTCACAGGTGGGGCCGAACATGCCCGCCGGCCCCCGCATGGGGAACACCAGCGCGACGCTGACCACCGACCGGTCGACGGTCAGCCAGGACACCCCGCCCGCGCTCCCACCCGGGCGGGGAAAGGGCACGGTCCCACCGGGGTCGGGGAAGGGCACGCCACCGCCCGGGTCGGGGAAGGGCGCTGTCCCGCCCGGGTGGGGGGACGGCTCCGGCACGCCGCGGGGACCGGGCACCGGCACGGACATGCTGACATGATTGCCGGCAACCCTGGCGGGCCACCAGAGCAGACCGAAAACCGGGACGCTTCGGTAACATGGCAACCCACCGAACGGGGAGAGACATGGCCGACGATCCCACCACGCCCGTCGACCTGATGCGTGCGCTCACCCGCGCCGAACGGCTGCTCGGCCGCCGGATCGGCGCGGTCCTCGCCACCGAGGGCCTCACCGTCGAGGCCTGGCGGGTGCTGTGCCGTCTCGCCGACGGGCAGGGCCACCCGATGAGCGAGGTCTCCACCGAGGAGTCGTTGCCACCGGGCACCCTGACGAAGATCGTCGACCAGCTCGTCGACCAGAACCTGGTCCACCGCCGGATCGATCCGTTCGACCGGCGGCGCATCCGGGCCTACCTCACCCCCCGGGGCCACCGCGAACAGGGCCGCATCGACGCCCTCGTCCGCACCGAACTGGCCGGCGTCCTCGACGACGCGGCGCTGACCGGTCAGCTCGTCGACCTCGCCGCCCGGCTCGGCCCGCGCCGGCACCCCGTCCGCACCGGCTGACCGGCTCCCGCACCAGCTCGGACCGCCCGGCTACGCACCGGTCCGAAGCGGCCGGCTCCGCACCGGCTCGAAGCGGCCGGCTCGAAGCGGCCGGCTCGAACCGCCCGGGCTCCACACCGGTCCACAGCGGCCGGCTCGGCACCGGCTCGCAGCGGCGTCAGCGGCGACCGGTGGCGGTCGCCCCGGCCGTAGCCTCGGCGGGCGTGGTGAGCAGGTCGCGGAGGGTCTGCGCATCGGCGGCGGTGGCGGTGAGCAGCGCCGCCGGGCCACCGGCCAGCGGCAGCCAGGCGGCGGCCGCACCGGGACCGGTGGGCAGGACCCGGCCCCGGGTCACGCCGCCGGTGGCGTCCGCAACGACCGGCCCGGGCGGGGAGGCGGGGTCGACCAGCAGCAGCGAGCCGGTCGCGGTCGCCCCACCCAGCACCGCCGGCCCGGCCCAGCCGGGTGCCGCCGGACCGACCGCCAGGGACTGCCGCAGCAGCGGCCGGCCGGCGTAGTCGACCGAGGTGGTCACCACGACGTTCCCGGCGGGCTCGGCGTACCGGCCGCACACCAGTTCCTCGCGCCAGCTCAGCCGGGCGTCCCCGGCCAGCTCCACCCGGGACTCGGCGACATGGTCGCAGCCGGCCGCCGCCACCAGCTGCTCCGGCGACCAGAGCAGGGTGCCGGCGGCGTGCACCACCGCGTCCACCCGCATCCGGGAGACCGCCCCGGCCCGGCCCGGCAGGGCCACCGAGGCGGCGACGGTACGCACCCGTAGCGCCGCCCCCGGCCCCACCTCGACGGTCAGCCGCAGGTCGTCACCGGCCAGCGGACCGGCCGCGCCACCGACGACGTACACCGTCGGGATGTCGTCGGTGGCGGCGGCCTGCCGCAGCAGCAGCGGTGACTCGCTCCGCAGCTCGCGCAGCACCGTGCCGCCCCGGCCGTCGGCCACCGCCACCAACCGGGCGACCGCCCGCATCAACCGACGACCAGCCGGCCACGGTGGTGGGCCAGCTCGTGGCGGACCCAGTCGGCCACCGCGCCGGCCAGTGGATCGGCCACGATGGACAGGAACACCGTCGGCAGGTCCCCCCGCCGGGCACGGGCGTCCCGGTCCATCACCGACAGGTCCGCCCGTACCATCGGGGCCAGGTCGGTCTTGTTGATGACCAGCAGGTCGGCGGCGGTGACCCCGGGGCCGCCCTTGCGGGGCACCTTGTCGCCCCCGGCGACGTCGACCACGAAGATCTGCCGGTCGACCAGGCCCCGGCTGAAGGTGGCGGTCAGATTGTCCCCGCCGCTCTCCACCAGCACCAGGTCCAGCGGTCCGACGCCGTCGACCAGCTCGTCGATGGCGTCCAGGTTGGCGCCGATGTCGTCGCGGATAGCGGTGTGCGGGCAGCAGCCGGTCTCCACCGCCCGGATCCGCGCCGGGTCGAGCACCCCGGCCCGGCGCAGGAAGTCGGCGTCCTCGGTGGTGTAGATGTCGTTGGTCACCACGCCGAGGCGCAGCTCGTCGGCGAAGGCCCGGCACAGCGCCGCGACCAGGGCGGTCTTGCCCGACCCGACCGGCCCGCCGATGCCCACCCGCAGCGGGCGGACACCGGACGGCAGCGGCGCGTGCGGGTCGACCCCCGGCTCGGGGTGGGTGTGCGGAACGGACTCGTCGTGCGCGATCTGCTCGTGCGGGATCGTCGATACGGTTTCAGGACGCAAAGAGACGCACCTCCCAGGTGGTGTGGACTTCGGCGTGGATGTCGGTGAGTGGGGCGGCCGGGGCCGGCAGCCGCTCGGGCGGATCGTCGGCGGTGGCGACCGCGCGGGCCGCCGTGGCGTCGCAGTCGCCGGCCAGCCCCGAAAGCACCGCGTGCACCCGGTACGGGTCGAGGCCGAGCAACCGCACCGCCGCACTGGCCGGGCCGGTCACCGACCCGTACGCGGCGATCGTCGCCACCGCCACCGGGTCCAGGCCGGCGGCGGCGGCGACCAGACCGAGCACCAGCGGCTGGTGCGGCCCGGACGGGTCGGTGGGCAGGGCGTCGAACCCGCCGCCGGGCCAGATCTCCCGCCCGGCCCGTAGCAGGGCCCGGCCCTGCCGGCGGGAGACCGCCCGCAGCGCCGGGGCGGCGGTCCGGGCGTCCAGCTCGGCGTCGAGCCGGGCCAGCGTCGTCCGCCGGTCGGCGGCAGCGGCGACCCGGTGCGCCGCCACCGCGAACGCGGCGGCGACCAGCCCACCGGTGGCCAACCGGCCGCGCAGGAACCCGGCCAGGGTGGCCGGATCGGCGACCAGGCCGGCCGCCACCGCCGCCTCCAGGCCACCGGAGTGGGCGTGCGCCCCGGCGGGGAACCTGCCGTCGGCCAGCAACAGCACCATGCTCGACGGGGTCATCAGAACAGGTGGTACCGCTGCGCCATGGGCAGCTCGGCGACCGGCTCCGGGTCGACCACCACCCCGTCGATCCGGACGGTGAAGGTGTCCGGATCGACCTCGATGCGCGGCAGCGCGCCGTTCTCGGGCAGGTCGGCCTTACCCCGGGACCGCACGTCGGCCACCGGGACCAGCGGGCGGCGCACGTCCAGCCGCAGGCCCGCCTCCAGCGCGGCCGGCGCGACGAAGGCCACGCTGGTCGCGGCCGGCACCACGCCGTACGCGCCGAACATCGGCCTCGGCAGCATCGGCTGCGGGGTGGGGATGGACGCGTTCGCGTCACCCATCTGCGCGTACGCGATCATCCCGCCCTTGATCACCAGGTGTGGCCGGACGCCGAAGAACGCCGGATCCCAGAGCACCAGGTCGGCGAGCTTGCCCGGCTCCACCGAGCCGATCTCCCGCTCCAGCCCGTTGGCCATCGCCGCGCAGATGGTGTACTTCGCCACGTACCGGCGGGCGCGGTGGTTGTCGGCCCGCCCGTCGCCGGGCAGCGCACCCACCCGACGCTTCATCACGTGCGCGCTCTGCCAGGTCCGGGTGATCACCTCACCGACCCGCCCCATCGCCTGCGCGTCCGAGCCGATGATGGAGATCGCCCCGAGGTCGTGCAGCAGGTCCTCGGCGGCCATCGTGGACGGCCGGATCCGGCTCTCCGCGAAGGCCAGGTCCTCCGGCACCGACGGGTTCAGGTGGTGGCAGACCATCAGCATGTCGAGGTGCTCGGCGAGGGTGTTGCGGGTGTACGGCCGGGTCGGGTTCGTCGACGACGGCAGCACGTTCGGCTCCCCCGCCACCGTGATGATGTCCGGCGCGTGTCCGCCCCCCGCCCCCTCGGTGTGGTACGAGTGGATCGCCCGGCCGGCGATGGCGCGCAGCGTGTCGGCCACGAAACCGGCCTCGTTGAGGGTGTCGGTGTGCAGGGACACCTGCACCCCGGACGCGTCGGCGACCCGCAGGCAGGCGTCGATCGCCGCCGGGGTGGTCCCCCAGTCCTCGTGCAGCTTGAAGCCACCCGCCCCGGCCCGCAGCTGCTCCCACAGCGCCTCGGTGGAGACCGTGTTGCCCTTGCCCAGCAGCAGCACGTTCACCGGGAGGGTGTCCAGCGCCTCGTGCATCCGGGCCAGGTGCCAGGCGTTCGGGGTGACCGTGGTGGCGCGGGTGCCCTCGGCCGGGCCGGTGCCCCCACCGACCAGGGTGGTGATGCCCGAGGTGAGCGCCTCGGTGACGATCTGTGGGCAGATGAAGTGCACGTGGGTGTCCACCGCCCCGGCGGTGAGGATCCGCCCGTTGCCGGCGATCACCTCGGTGGACGGGCCGATCACCAGGTCCGGGTGGACGCCGGGCATGGTGTCCGGGTTGCCGGCCCGGCCCAGTGCCACGATCCGCCCGTCGCGCAGCCCGACGTCGGCCTTGGCCACCCCCCAGTGGTCCAGCACCACCGCACCGGTGATCACCGTGTCGAGCGCGCCCTCGGCCCGGGTGGCCCGGGACTGGCCCATCGACTCGCGGATCACCTTGCCGCCGCCGAACACCGCCTCGTCCCCGCCGACGCAGTGGTCGACCTCCACCTCGATCAGCAGGTCGGTGTCGGCCAACCGGATCCGGTCGCCGGTCGTCGGGCCGTACAGGTCGGCGTAGCGTCGCCGGTCCACCGCGCTCACCGGCCGACCTCCCCGACGCCCGGGCCGGGCCTGCCGGCTGCCGGGTCGGGCTCTCCGGCGGAGGGATCGGGCTCCCGGTCGAGCGGGCCGGCGACCTCGCCGCGCAGCCCCGGCACGATCCGCGCGCCGCCCAGCGGCACCAGGTCGACGGTGCGGCTGATCCCCGGCTCGAACCGCACCGAGGTCCCCGCCGGTACGGCGAGCCGCTGGCCGTACGCGGCGGACCGGTCGAAGCTCAGGCCCGGGTTGGTCTCGGCGAAGTGGTAGTGCGAGCCGACCTGGATCGGCCGGTCGGCGGTGTTGACCACCAGCAGGGTGGTCACCGGGCGGCCCGCGTTGATCTCGACCGGGCCGTCGCCGGGCAGGATCTCCCCGGGGATCACGGGATCGGGTGGTGCACCGTCACCAGCTTGGTGCCGTCCGGGAACGTGGCCTCCACCTGCACCTCCCCCAGCATCTCGGGGATCCCGTCGAGCACGTCGTCGCGGCTGAGCACGGTACGGCCGGCGGCCATCAGATCGGTGACCGAGCGGCCGTCCCGGGCGCCCTCCAGGAGGAACGCCGTGATCATGGCGACGGCTTCGGGGTAGTTGAGGCGCAGTCCGCGCTCGCGTCGTCGACGGGCGACGTCCGCGGCGACGTGGACGAGCAGGCGGTCCTGCTCGTGGGGCGTGAGGAACACGGGATCTCCCGGGCGGCTCGGCGTGTTTCCCACCGTACCGACTCCGAACGCGGCGAGGGCGCGGACCGGGGAGGGCAGGAGGACACGCGGGACCACCGACGGGCCACCGGCGGGGCGTTCCGGGGCCCCACCGGCCCCGGCCCGTCACGGGGCCGCTCGGCGGTGATGGTTGGAAAGGACCGCACCGCCAACCGCTGGACCGACCGTAGAGGATCACCCCGGGCCGTGGCAACGCCCGGACCCGGGCATTCGGCCCGGGCCGCCGACGGGGTGCGGGATCAGGTGGCCGGGGTGACCGCGGCCAACCACCGCTGGGCCAGCAGGGCGTGGCCGGGCGGGGTCAGGTGCACCCCGTCGTCGGTCCACACCCGGTCGTCGGCGTCGGCGGAGCCGAACACCGCGTCCACCGCGACCAGCGTCGCGTCGAACTCGGCGGCCAGCTTGCGGACCACCTCGACCTTCGGGTCCAGGTCTTCACGCCAGCGCCGCTGCGGGTCGTCGAGCGGGATGAGGAACGGCTCCACCAGGATCAGCCGGACGTCGGGCAGCGCGTCCCGGGTGGCGGCCAGCACGTGCCGGTAGTCGGTGCCGAACTCCTCGGCCGTGGTGACCTCGTCGCTGCTGTACCGCCGCCAGGTGTCGTTGATCCCGATCAGCACCGACACCACCTGCGGGGCCAAGGCCAGGCAGTCGTCGGTCCACCGGGCGCGCAGGTCCCGTACCCGGTCACCGCCGACGCCCCGGTTGCGGAACGCCACCCGGTGGCCGGGGTGCCACGCGGTGAACCAGGCGGCGGCCATCATCGCCCAGCCCACGCCCAGGTCGGCGCCGTCGGCCCGGTCCCGTCCGGCGTCGGTGATGCTGTCGCCGATGAACAACACCCGGCCCCCACGCGGAATCTCCACCGTCATCCGTCCGCTCCCCCTGTCGTCGTCGGCTGCCATCATCCCCCGGCGCCCGGCCCGGACACCACCTCGGAAACGACCGCCGCGGCGGTGTCCGTCGCATGTCGCCGCCGGCCGACCGGTACAGTGGTACTCCGCGTCCGACGCCCCTGGCGGCGTCGTGAGCGAGCGTCAAGCAGTGGCGCGGTCCCCGGTCCGTCCCCGGTGGAGCCGCAGCGACGGCCCACCGAAACGGACCGATCGTCACGCGCCGCCGGCTGCACCGGTGGGTTCGCGCCGGTTCGCAAGGACGTCCAGACGCATGCCGCAGTCACCACTCGACATCACCGGGGCTGTCCTCCGGTTGGGGTCCATCCGCCACGACGAGATGGGCCTCGACGCCGTGCTGACCCGGATCACCGAGGTGGCCCGGGACAGCATCCCGGACGCCGCCGAGGTCACCGTGACCCTGGTGAACGGCACCGAGGCGAAGACCGCCGCCCACACCGGTGAGCTGGCCCTCAAGCTCGACACCTGGCAGTACGAGCAGGGGCGTGGCCCGTGCCTGGACGCGGCCGCCACCGGTGCCGTGCTGATCGTCGCGGACACGACCGGGGAGCGGCGCTGGCCGGAGTGGTCGGCCCTGGCGTACGCCGCCGGGGTGCGCTCCTGCATGTCCATCGGCCTGCCGATCCAGGAGGCGGTGGTCGGCGCCCTCAACCTCTACGGCACCCGACCGGACGCGTTCGGCCGGGTGGCCGAGCCGGCCCGGACGATCGCCGGTCATGCCGCGGTGGCGCTGGCCAACGCCCATCTGTACGACAGCACCGCCACGCTGGCCGCACAGATGCAGGAGGCGATGCGCAACCGGGCGGTGATCGAGCAGGCCAAGGGGATCATCATGGGTCAACGCCGGTGCACGGCCGACGAGGCGTTCAGCATGCTGGCCCGGGTGTCGCAGAATTCCAACCGCAAGCTACGGGACGTGGCGGACGCCCTGGTCCAGCAGGTCGTCCGACCGGTGCCCGGTCAGCCCACCGCCGCCGACCGCTGAGACACGGGGGTTCAGCGGGTGCCCGCGGTGGCCCGACCCACCAGGGCGGCGGCGACGTCGCGCAGTCTGCGGTTGGTGTCCTGCGAGATGGTGGCGAGGATGCCGAACGCCTCGTCGGCGGTGCACCGGCGTTGACCCATGATGATCCCCTTGGCCTGCTCGATCACCGCCCGGCTCTCCATCGCCGTACGCATCTGCGCGGCCAGCGTGGTGGCGCTGGCATACAGGTGGGCGTTGGCCAGCGCCACCGCGGCGTACGCGGCGAAGGTCTGGGCCAACTCCACCGTCTCGGCGTCGAACGCGTGCCGGGCGGTGCCGTAGAGGTTGAGGGCGCCGACCACCGCCTCCTGGATCGGCAGGCCGATGGCGACCGCGCTGCCGACACCCGCGTCGACGGCCCGGGACGCCCAGGCCGGCCAGCGTTCCTCGGTGCCGGTGTCGACCACGGTGAGGGTGTCACCGGTGATCGAGGCGTCCAGGCACGGCCCGTGCCCCTGCCGGTACTGCCACTCGTCGAGCAGCAGCGCGACGTCGCCGGTGACCGCGACGCTCTGCGGGCTGCTGCCGCGCAGCAGGGTGACCGACACCTCCGACGCGCCGCGCAGGCTGCTGCGGGCCAGGTCGGCGACCATCCGGAGCACCTCGTCCACGCCGGTCTCGTCGAGTCGGAGCCGACCGAGTTCGGCCAGGGCGTCGTGCGGGGTGAGCGGCAGAGGTCTCATCGCGCGGCTCCTTCCCGGCGGGCGTCCGGTGGCGGCGGCGGGACCGCGAGGCGGCGACGGTCCTCCACCGTGGCGGTGGTCGGCGGCGGTCCTCCATGGTGGCGGTGGTCGACGGCGGCCCTCGACGTGGCGGTGGTCGGCCCTGCGCACACCCACCGGCCCGTCCCGCCTGACACGTCTCCCGCACCATACCCGCGGCGGCGGGGAACCGCCCGGCGACGCCGGCCGTGGCGGGGTCCACACGGGTGCGCCGGGTCAGTGGTCGTCGGTGCAGCGGCGGAGCCGGGCGAAGGCGTCGTCGGCGTCGGCGACGGCCTCGGGCAGCACCTGGCGTGCGCTGCGCCCGGCGGCGATCCGCTGCCAGTTGGTCCGGGCCAGCACCCGTTGCACCGCGATCACCTGGGCCGCCAGCAGCCGGCCCCGGACACCCGGGTCGAGGACGGCGGCCAGGGCGTCCTCGTCGTCCTCCAGATACCGCAGCAGCCGTCCCGCCAGGCTCGGGGTGGTGAACACCAGCCGGTGGAACGCCACCACCTCGGGGTGGTCGTTGAGGCCGGTGACCGGCTCGCAGCGGTCGAGGCCGGCCCGGAAGTGCCGGTGCAGCGCCTCGACGGGCGGCACCCCGGGGGGCCGGTCGCGAACCACCCGGGCGGGCTCGCCGAGGTGGTCGGCGAAGCGGTGCAGGAGCAGGTCCTCCTTGGTGGCGAAGTAGCGGAACAGGGTCGGTTTCGACACCTCGGCCGCAGCGGCGACGTCGGAGACCGACACCTGGTCGAATCCGCGCGCCAGGAACAGCGTGATCGCCACGTCGGCGATCGCGTCCCGGGTGCGGAGCTTCTTGCGGGCCCGCAGTCCGACCGGCTCACTCACCACCCGACGGTAACATTATTTACCAGGTTGCTTTTTTAACTCGGTAACGAAATGATGGTCTCCATGGGACAGACCGACACCCGCCGTGCCCCTTCGACGCCGGCGAGGCTGCCATGACCGCCACGGGAGGCCGCCCGGTGCTCGTCACCGGGGCGACCGGGCGGATCGGCCGCGCCGTGGTCGACCTGCTGACCGGCGCGGGCGTGCCGGTCCGGGCCCTGGTCCGCCGCCCCGGCGCGGCGACGGACCTGCCCGACACCGTCGAGACGGTCACCGGCGACCTCACCGAGCCGGGCTCACTCGACCCCGCGTTGCGCGCCGTCGACACGGTCCTCCTGGTCTGGACGGCCCCGCTGCGGACCGCGGCGGCCGTCGTCGACCGGCTGGCCGCCGAGCCCCGGCGGGTCGTCTACCTGTCCGCACCGCACCGGACCCCGCACCCGTTCTTCCAGCAGCCGAACCCGATGGCGGCCCGGCACGCCGAGATCGAACGGCTCATCGCGGCCGCCGGCCTCGACGCCACCATCGTCCGGCCCGGAATGTTCGCGTCGAACGCCCTGCACTGGTGGTCCGCCGCGGTCCGGGGCGACGGCGTGGTCCGGTGGCCCTACGGCACCGCCGAGACCGCACCGGTCGACGACCGGGACGTGGCCGCGGTCATCGCGCGGACCCTGCGCGCGGACGGAGACGCCGCCGGCGACCACGTGCTGACCGGCCCGGAGTCGCTCACCCAGGCCGAACAGGTACGCCTCCTCGGCGACGCGCTCGGCCGCCGGCTGACGTTCGAGGAGCTGCCGCCCGACGAGTTCCGGCGGCAGGCCCCGGAAGACGCCCGGCCGGCCGTGGACATGCTCCTGGCCGCCTGGAGCGCCGCGACGGGCCGCCCCGCGTACGTCACCTCGACGGTCGCCGACCTCCTCGGCCGACCGGCGCGGACCTTCCGCCAGTGGGCCGTCGACCACGCCACGTCCTTCACCGGGGCACCCCCGCCCCGCTGAGCCGACCGGCCCGGCCCACCCGTCGTGGGCCGGGCCGGCGGCGACGCGCCCGCGCTCCGGCCCGTCGCGCGACGGGCCGACGAGGATCGTCAGAGGGCGGCGCGGATCGCCTCGGCGAGGCTGGTCGGGCGGCGACCGAGCAGCTTCTCCAGGTCCTCGACGGGCGCGTACAGCTCACCCCGGGCCAGGCCACGGTCCGCGTCGGCGAGGACGGCGGCGTACGCCTCGGGCACCCCGGCCGAGACCAGCAGCTCGGTGTACGCCGGCTCCGGCAGGTCGGTGTAGCGGACCTCGCGTCCACTCTGGCGGGACACCTCGGCGGCCAACTCGGTCAGGGTGAACGCCGCACCGCCCAGCTCGTAGACCCGGCCGGCGTGCCCCTCGGTGGTGAGCACCTCGGCGGCGGCCTCGGCGTAGTCGGCCCGGGTGGCGGCGCTGACCCGACCGTCACCGGCCGACCCGGCGATCCCGTGGGCCAGGTAGGTGGCCAGTTGACCGGTGTAGTTCTCCAGGTACCAGCTGTTGCGCAGCAGCACGAGGGGCAGACCGGAGTCGCGCAGGTCCTCCTCGGTGGTCCGGTGTTCGCCGGCCAGCACCATGTCCGAGGTGTCGGCCCGGGTGATGCTGGTGTAGGCGACCAGACCGACACCGGCCTGCCGGGCGGCGGCGACGACGTTGCGGTGCTGGGGAACCCGCTGGCCGACCTCGCTGCCGGAGACGAACATCAGCTTCTCGGCGTCGGTGAAGGCGTCCCGCAGCGAGTCCGGATCGTGGTAGTCGGCCGCCCGCACCCGGACGCCCCGGTCGGCGAGATCGGTGAGCCGGCCCACGTCCCGCCCGAGGGCCACGATCTGCGCGGCGGGCACGTCCCGACGCAGCAGCGACTCGACGATCAGGCGGCCCAGGTGGCCGGTGGCCCCGGTGACGACGACGGACATCTCGCACTCCTTCGGCTCGGTACTGCTGTCGTACCGGGCAACGCGGGTCGGGGTGGCAATACTTCCCGAGAGAGAGCAGACATCTTGTAGCTTGCAACACACCAATAGAGAGTGAACAGGTGGGAACCGGTGGCCTCCGGCGCGCCCCGCGGTCACCGACCGACCCGCACCCACCCTAGCGGGGCACAACGGCCGACGCCGCTCCCGGCAGGCGGGAGCGGCGTCGGGTGACGCGGGACCGGGACGGTCAGGTCATGTCGTCGTAGCGGCGGTCGATCGGCCGGGGCGGGGCCACCGGCTCGACGCCGCCCACCGGACCGGACAGCTCCAGCTCGGGGGTGGCCACCACCGGGTCGTCGTCCAGCTCCAGCGGCGACACCTCGTCGTCGCTCAACCCCGCGTAGGCCTTCCGGCCCCGACCCTTGCGCCGGTCGTTGAGGAACGCCACCCCGACCGCGGCGAAGTAGAGCGCGGAGAGGCAGAGCGCCAACGCGGTCATCCCGAACGGATCCGGGGTGGGCGTCACCACGGCGGAGAAGGCGAAGAACACGAAGATCGCCACCCGCCACCAGCCCAGCAGCTTCCGGGCACTGGCCAGCCCGACGAAGTTGAGCATCAGCACCAGCAGCGGGAACTCGAACGCCACCCCGAACAGCAGGATCAGGTTGGTGATGAACGAGATGTAGCGGGTGATGTCCAGGGTGGTGGTGATGTCACCACCACCGGAGACGTTGAGCAGGAACTCCAGGCCCTTGGAGGTGACGAAGTAGGCCAGCACCGCGCCCGCGGCGAACAACGGTGCCGCCAGCCCGGTGAAGACGTACGCGTACCGCCGCTCGTGCCGGTGCAGGCCCGGGGCGATGAACGCCCAGAGCTGGTAGAGCCAGACCGGGGCGGCCACGATCAGGCCGACCCAGAGCCCCACCTTGAGCTGGAGCAGGAACAGGTCCGCCGGACCGAGCTGGACGAAGTTGCACGTCCCGTTGGCCAGCCGGGCCTTGGGCAGGTCGCAGTAGGGCTGCTGGAGGAGGTGCAGCACCGGGCCCGCGAGCCAGATGCCCACCCCGAAACCCACCACGATCGCCAGCGAGGCGCGGAACAGACGGTTGCGCAGTTCGCGGATGTGCTCCATGAGGGTCATGGAGCCGTCGGCGGCCCGTTCGAAGGTGCTGGGGCCGCGTTTGCGGAGCGCGAAGGCCACGGTGATCGGGCCCTTCGGTCAGTTGTCGCGGACGCGCTGCACCGGGTCGACCGGCGGGGCGACCGGCTGCTGCGGAGCCTGCTGCGGGGCGTACTGCTGCTGCGGCTGCGGGGCGGCGTACTGCTGCTGGGGCTGCGGCGCGTACGGCTGCTGCTGCACAGGCTGCTGCTGGGGCGGCAGCGGCTGGTAGCCGGCCTGCGCGTCGGCCTTCTCGGCCAGGTCGCGGTCGTCGTCGGCCAGGCTCTTGGTCTCCGCCTTGATGATCCGCAGCGAACGGCCGAGCGAACGGGCCGCGTCGGGAAGCCGCTTCGCGCCGAACAGCAGGATCAGCACGACCACGAGTACGGCGATGTGCCACGGCTTGAGGGCACCCATGGGAAGCTCCAGTCGCTCTGTGTCGAAGGGTGTGTCGCAGCCCATCGTACGTGCGGGACGGGCTGCCGCCACCCGCCGGGCCACCGCTGATGCGGCCCGGCCGGTGAAGTCTCGACCACCGCTGACTGTCCCGTCAACCACCTGGACGGGTGCGGAGCTGCGGAAACCGGACGCCGGACGCGCTGCGGACGCAACACGCACCGACCGGTGTCGATCACTGCCCGCGCTTGGCCCTGATGAGTTCCAGGCGCTGCTGGGTCGTGTCGGTCTGCCGCTGCAGCGCCTCGGCCCGTTCCTGCAACGCCTCGGCGCTGAGCCGCAGCGCCTCCGCGTCGGCCTGGCGGCGCTGCAACGCCACCGCCGCGCGGCGCAACCGGGGCAGCCGCACCAGCACCGGACGGACCGCCAGGGCCAACACGACCAGCGCGAACAGCAGCACCGCGAGAACGATCCACTTCACCACGGCGGTCAGCCTACCGGGCGGTCCCCGCGCCCGCCGGGAGCACCGGGGTGGCGTACGCCTCCAGCGCGGCGGCGGCCTGGGCGCGGACCTGGACGGCCAGCTCGGCTGGGGCGACCACGGTGACGTCCGGCCCGAGCCCGAGCACGAAGCGGCGGGCCCAGCCCAGGTCGGTCACCCGCAGCGACACCACC
The DNA here is from genome assembly GCF_900090265.1 of Micromonospora rifamycinica. NCBI lineage: Bacteria > Bacillati > Actinomycetota > Actinomycetes > Micromonosporales > Micromonosporaceae > Micromonospora > Micromonospora rifamycinica. Next base: position 575,484 of record NZ_LT607752.1, on the reverse strand, counting down.
CACCGGTCGCCGTCGACCTCGATCCGCTCACACGGGTAGTACTCGGTGATCCAGCGCTCCCCCCGGCCGATCCGCAGGGTGATCAGCGGCAGGTCCGGCGCCGGGCGGAACACCCCCTGCCGCAGGTCGTGCGGTCGGGCCTGCGGCGGCACCACGGCCGGCTCGTCCAGCTCGACCACCGCGTCGATCCGGTCGGCCCGGAACAACCGGACCGCCTCGGCCCGGCGGCACCACGCCTCGACGTACGCCCGGCCGTCGACCATCAGCATCCGCAGCGGGTCGATGGTGCGCTCGGTGCTCTCGTCCCGGGCCACGGTGTAGTAGGTGATCCGCAGCGCCCGACGGCGCTCCACCGCGGCCCGCAGCTCCTGCACCCGCGGGCTCTCGCCGGGCAGCCGAACCTCCACCGGGGCGCCCACCAGGTCACCGGCCGCGTTCTCGATCTTGGCAAGGGCGCGTTCGATGGCCTCCCGGTTGGCCACCCCCGGTGTCTCGGCGAGCATCCGCAACGCCACCACCAGGGCGAGCGCCTCGTCCGGGGTGAGCCGCAAGGGCCGGTCGATGCCGGCGTCGTAGGTGATCGTCACCCGGTCGCCGTCGAAGGCCATGTCGATCAGGTCACCCGGGCCGTAGCCGGGCAGCCCGCAGACCCAGAGCAGCTCCAGGTCCTCGCGGAGCTGCCGTTCGGTCACCCCCAGGTCGCCGGCGGCCTCGGCCACCTCGATACCCGGCCGGGCCAGCAGGTAGGGCACCAGGTTGAGCAGCCGGGCCAGCCGGTCGGCCGAGGTACGGGAGCCGCCCCGGGCAGCCGGGCGGGTCACCGGGCACCCCCGGTAACGGCCAGCTCGTCGTGCCGGGCGGCGATCTCCTTGAGCCGTTGGATCACCGCGTCGCGCACCTCGGGTGGCTCCAGGACCCGCACGTCCGGGCCGTAGCCGACGAGCTGACCGGCCAGGGACTCCGGATCGGCGTAGGGCAGCACCAGCCGGTCGCCGTCCGGGCCGGGCACGCTCTGCACGGCCCACCGGCGCAGGCCGGCCGCCCGACCGGCGGCGGCCAGCACGGTGGCCCGGCCGGTCCGCTCGACCGGCCCGGACCAGCGGGCCACGTGGCTGATCAGGTCGATCCCGTGGGGCGGTTCGTAGGCCCCCGGCGCACCGGTGAGCCGGACCGCGCCCACCACCCGGGAGAGCCGGAAGCAGCGGGTCGCCGCCCGGTCCCGGTCGTGACCGACGACGTACCAGCGGCCCCGCCAGCAGACCACGCCCCACGGCTGCAACCGGCGGCGGGTCGGGGCGTCCCCGTCCGGCACCCGGTAGTCGAAGGTGACCTCCCGACGGTCCCGGGCGGCGGCGGTCAGCGGCGCGAAGGACGGGTCGACGGTGACCATCGGCTCCAGCCCCAGGGTGGCCTGCGGGTCGACGTCCACCCCGGCCGCCCGCAGCTTGGCCAGCCCGGACGAGGCGGCGGCGGCCAGCCCGGCGTGCTGCCACAACCGGGCGGCGATGCCCACCGCGGCGGCCTCGTCCGGTTCGAGCGGGATGTCGGGCAGGGCGTACTCCCGGTGGGCGATCCGGTAACCGGGCTCGGTGTCGAAGACGCTGGCCGTGCCGGTCTCCAGCGGCACGCCCAGCTCGCGCAGCTCCGCCTTGTCCCGCTCGAACTTGCGCTGGAAGGCCTCGTGTTCCCGGGCGTCCTCCGGATCGTGCTCGTAGCCGGGCACGGTCGCGGCGATCTGCGCGGCGGTCAGGAACCGCCGGGTGGACAGCAGACAGATCACCAGGTTGACCAGGCGTTCGGTACGACTCCGCGACACGGGGTGAACGCTAGCAGCCCGGGCGGGATACCCGTGCATCCACGCGGGGTGTGGCGTGACGGACACCCCACCGTCCAGCGCGGGCGGCCCGGCGGACTTACGGTGACCGCATGGCGGAGGCCGAAGGCAACAGCGAGAGCGTCGGCACGGTGGTGGTGGCCGGGGCGGCGAACCTCGCCATCGCGGTGGCGAAGCTGGTCGCCGGGATCGTGTCCGGCTCGGCGGCGATGCTCTCCGAGGCGGCCCACTCGGTCGCCGACACCACCACCGAGGTGCTGCTCTACCTGGCGTTGCGCCGGGGCGCCCGGCCCGCCGACGTCCGGCACCCGTTCGGGTACGGCAAGGAGAGCTACGTCTGGGCGTTCCTGGCCGCGCTGTTCACCTTCGTGGCCGGTGCCGGCTTCGCGATCACCCACGGTGTGACCACCATCCTGGTGCACGAGCACAGCGGCGACTACCTGATCTCGTACGTGGTGCTGGCGGTCTCGTTCGTCATCGAGTCGGTGTCGCTGGCCCGCGCGGTACGCCAGGTGCGCGGCGAGTCCCGCCGCTGGGGGACCACCCCGCGTCGGTTCCTGCGGCTGACCGCCGACACCACCGTCAAGGCGGTGTTCCTGGAGGACAGCGCCGCCCTGATCGGCCTGCTCATCGCGGGGGTCGGGCTGGGCCTGTCGCAGTGGACCGGCGACGAGCTGTTCGACGGCGTCGCCTCGATCCTGATCGGCCTGCTGCTGCTCGTCGTCGCCGCCATCCTGGCCAGGAGCAACATCTCGCTGCTGGTCGGCCGGGCGGTCCCCGAACGGCTGCACCGCGAGATCGAACGCGAGCTGGCCGGCCTGCCGACGGTGGACCGGGTCGACACGCTGCTGACCATGCAGCTCGGCCCGGACGACATCCTGGTGGCCGCCAAGATCGACTTCCGGGACGAGGCGACCGGGGCCGACATCGAGGCCGACGCCGACGAGGCCGAACGGCGGCTCACCGACCGCTACCCGGAGATCGGGTACGTCTTCCTCGACCCCACCCGGTCACTGCCCGGCGCCGGCCGCCACGCCCGGCGTACCCAGCAGGAGCCCGGCCCGGCCGCCGACGCGCGAGCGACCGACGGGCCGTCCGATCAGGAGGCCGACGGCCGGCGCTGACCGCAGGCGGCCCCGCACGCGGCCGGCCGGGCGGCCGGCGATAGCGTGCCGGGCATGGTGCGATGGCGGTCCGGGACGGTCACGACGGTACGGCGACGGTGGGCCGGCGCGGTGGAGATCGACGTCGCCCTTCCCGACGGGGCCACCATGCGTGCGCTGGCCTACCCGGAGCTGGTCGGCGACCCCGTCCCCGGCGACCGGGTGCTGCTCAACGCCGGCGCGCTGCTGATGGGCCTCGGCACCGGCGGGTACGCCCTGGTGGTCGCCCTGCCCGACCGGCTGCCCGCCGATCCGCCGCAGGCCGGCGACACCCGCGACGCCGGGCACCTGGTCAAGGCCCGCTACACCCCGCTCCAGCCGATCATGCTCGGGGTCGACGAGGAGGCGTCGCCGCACCACGCGCTGCTCGCCGCCGTCGACGACCTTGACGGGTTGCCGGTGGTCACCGCCGACCTGCACTCCGCCCTGCCGGCCATCCTCGCCGGCATCCACGCCGACTCCCCCGGTGCCCGGGTGGCGTACCTGCTCACCGACGGCGGTGCGCTGCCCGCCTGGTTCTCCCGCACCCTCGACGGGCTGCGGGACGCGTTGGTCGGCACGGTCAGCGTCGGGCAGGCTTTCGGCGGGGACCTGGAGGCGGCCACCCTGCACACCGGTCTGCTGGCCGCCCGGCACGTGCTCCGCGCCGACGTGGCGGTCGTCGCGCAGGGGCCGGGCAACCTGGGCACCGGCACCCGGTGGGGGTTCTCCGGCGTCGCCGTCGGCGAGGCGGTCAACGCGGTGGCGGTGCTGGGTGGCCGGCCGGTCGGGTCGTTGCGGATCTCCGACGCCGACGCCCGCCCCCGGCACCGGGGGGTGTCGCACCACAGCCTCACCGCGTACGGCCGGGTGGCACTGGCCCCGGCGGAGCTGGTGGTGCCGGACGGCCTGCCGCCGGAGCTTTCGGCCCGGGTGGACGCCGCGCTGACCCCGCTCGCCGACCGGCACACCGTGGTCCGGGTCGACACCGACGGGCTGGACGCCGCGCTGCGCGCCCTGCCGGTGCGACTGTCCACGATGGGCCGTGGTCTGGACGCCGACCACGCCTACTTCCTCGCGGCGGCGGCGGCCGGCCGGCACGCCGCCGGCCTGGCCGGCTGACCCGGGGGTCAGCGCTCCGGGGCGGCCCGGTGGGGACCTCCCGCACGGCACGGGCCGCGGCTCACCCGACCAGGAAGATCAACGCGAGCCAGCCGCCCACGATGGCGACCAGCGCCACCGCCAGCACCCAGGTCGGCACCGTGTACTCGCCCCGGCGGTTGCGGGCGATCTCGTCCCGGATCTTCGCCCGGCGGCGCTCGATCCAGGTGAGCCGCTCGGTGTCGCCGCGCTCACCGTCGGCGGATTCGGAAGTGTTCATCGCCCCGCCAGCGTACCGGTGGGCCGGCGGGGCGGTGCCGCCGCCGGCCCACCGGGTCACATGCTGGCGATCAACCGCTCCACCCGCTCGTCGTACGCCCGGAACGGGTCCTTGCAGAGCACCGTGCGCTGCGCCTGGTCGTTGAGCTTCAGGTGCACCCAGTCGACGGTGAAGTCGCGCCGCTTCTCCTGGGCGTGCCGGATGAACTCGCCGCGCAGCCGGGCCCGGGTGGTCTGCGGCGGGGTCTCCTTGGCCTCGAAGATCTCCGGGTCGGTCGCCACCCGGTCCACCTGACCGCGCCGTTCGAGCAGCCCGTACAGGCCGCGACCGCGGCGCAGGTCGTGGTAGGCCAGGTCCATCTGCGCGACCCGGGGGTGCGACAGCGGCAGGTCGTGCTTGCGCTGGTACCGCTCGATCAGCCGGAGCTTGCTCACCCAGTCGACCTCCCGGGCCACCGGGTCGAGGTTGCCGCTCTCCACCGCGTTCAGCACCCGACCCCACAGCTCGACCACCCGCTTGGCGGTCTGGTCGCCGCCCCGGCGCTCGACGAACTCGGTGGCGCGGGCCAGGTACTCCTGCTGGATCTCCAGCGCGCTGACCTCCTTGCCGGAGGTGAGCCGCACCTTGCGCCGGCCGGTGATGTCGTGCGACACCTCGCGGATGGCCCGGATCGGGTTCTCCAGCGATAGGTCACGCATCACCACCCCGGCCTCGATCATGCGCAGCACGATGTCGGCCGAGCCCACCTTGAGCAGGGTGGTGACCTCGTTCATGTTGGAGTCGCCGACGATGACGTGCAGCCGGCGGTACCGCTCGGCGTCGGCGTGCGGCTCGTCGCGGGTGTTGATGATCGGCCGGCTGCGGGTGGTCGCCGAGGAGACGCCCTCCCAGATGTGCTCGGCCCGCTGCGACAGGCAGTAGACCGCCCCGCGCGGGGTCTGCAACACCTTGCCCGCCCCGCAGATCAACTGCCTGGTGACCAGGAACGGGATGAGCACGTCGGCGAGCCGGCCGAACTCACCGTGCCGGGACACCAGGTAGTTCTCGTGGCAGCCGTACGAGTTGCCGGCCGAGTCGGTGTTGTTCTTGAACAGGTAGATCTCACCCGCGATGCCCTCGTCGTGCAGCCGCTTCTCCGCGTCGACGAGCAGGCCCTCCAGGATCCGCTCCCCGGCCCGGTCGTGGGCGACCAGGTCGGTGACCGAGTCGCACTCCGGGGTGGCGTACTCCGGGTGCGACCCGACGTCCAGGTAGAGCCGGGCTCCGTTGCGCAGGAACACGTTGCTCGACCGACCCCAGGACACCACCCGGCGGAAGAGGTACCGGGCTACTTCGTCAGGGGACAGCCTGCGCTGCCCGCGGTAGGTACAGGTGACGCCGTACTCGGTCTCGAGGCCGAAGATTCGCCGCTCCATGGTGTGACACTAGCCGCCCGGAGGGTCGGTTCGTCACTGTCACAGCACAGCTGGTGTGGTCCGGCCGGTCAGATCCCGTCCGAGTACGACATTCCGGTCGGCCCCAGCCCGGCCACGAAGGACCGGCAGGACGCGTAGTCCGGCAGCAGACCGGCCGCGCGGGCCTGCGCGAACGACGGGGCCGCCGCGTCCCGGGCGGACAGCTGCGGCGTCTCGACCGGCCACTCGATGCCCAGCTCGGGGTCGAGGGGATGCACCCCGTGCTCCCCGGTCGGGTTGTAGGTGGTCGAGCAGAAGTAGGTCAGGGTGGCGTCCTCGGTCAGCGCGCAGAAGCCGTGCCCCAGCCCCTCGGCCAGGTAGACCGCCCGCCGGTCGGTGTCGTCGAGCCGGACGCCCTCCCAGCGGCCGAAGGTCGGCGAGCCGATCCGCAGGTCCACCACCACGTCCAGCACCGCGCCACGGACGCAGGTGATGTACTTCGCCTGGCCGGGCGGGACGTCGGCGAAGTGGATGCCGCGCACCACCCCCCGTCCGGAGATCGACAGGTTGGCCTGGGCCAGCCGCAGCGGATGACCCACCGCCTCGGCGAGGTGGTCGAACCGGTACCACTCCATGAACAGGCCCCGCGGGTCGCCGTGCTGCTGCGGCGTGACCTCCCAGGTGCCCTCGATACTCAGCGGACGAATCTTCACCGCGGGTTCTCCGTTCCCGGCTGCGCGGCGCGCAGCACCGCCTCGTCGTGCTTGTCGGCCAGCAGTTCGAGCAGGTAGTCACCGTAGCCGCTCTTGAGCAGCGGCTCGGCCAACGCGCGGAGCTGGTCGTCGTCGATCAGGCCGGCCCGCCAGCAGACCTCCTCGACGCAGCCGATCTTCATGCCCTGCCGTTCCTCGATCACCCGGACGAACTCGCCGGCCTGCATCATCGAGGTGAAGGTGCCGGTGTCCAGCCAGGCGGTGCCCCGATCCAGCACGGACACCGACAGCTCCCCGGTCAGCCGGTACGCCTCGTTGACCGCGGTGATCTCCAGCTCGCCCCGGGCGCTCGGGGTGAGCCCGGCGGCGATCCCGACCACCCGGTTGTCGTAGAAGTAGAGGCCCGGCACCGCGTAGCGGGACTTCGGGCGGGCCGGCTTCTCCTCGATCGACAGCACCCGTCCGCTGGCGTCGAAGTCGACCACGCCGTACGCCTGCGGGTTGGCCACCGGGTACGCGAAGACCCGCCCGCCGACCAGGTCACCGTTGTCGGCCAGCTGCCGGCCGAGGCCGGCGCCGTGGAAGATGTTGTCGCCCAGCACCAGCGCCACCGAGTCGTCGCCGACGAAGTCCGCGCCGAGGACGAAGGCCTGCGCGATGCCCTCCGGGCGGGCCTGGGCGACGTACTCCAGCCGCAGCCCCCACTGGCTGCCGTCGCCGAGCAGCCGCCGGAACTGGTCCTGGTCCTCCGGCGTGGTGATCACCAGGATCTCCCGGATCCCGGACATCACCAGCGTCGAGAGCGGGTAGTAGACCATCGGCTTGTCGAAGATCGGCATCAGCTGCTTGGACACCGCACGGGTGAGCGGCCACAGCCGCGACCCGGTGCCACCAGCGAGAAGGATTCCACGCACCGGGGGAGCCTACCGGGACCGACGCGAACCGGACACCGGGGTCGCGGTCCCCGGCCGGGCCGCCGGATGCGCGTACACTTCCGTCCCCGTGAGGATTCTCGTCACCGGCGGAGCCGGATTCATCGGGTCGGAGTACGTACGGATGCTGCTGGGTGTGCCCGGTGGCGACGCCTCCGGGGTGCCCGCCGTCGAGCCCGCCGTGGTGACCGTGCTGGACAAGCTCACCTACTCCGGCAACCTGGACAACCTCCTCCCGGTGCGCGACGACCCCCGGCTGCGGTTCGTCCGGGGCGACATCTGCGACCCGGCGACGGTCGACGAGGTGGTGGCCGGACACGACGTGATCGTGCACTTCGCCGCCGAGTCGCACGTCGACCGCTCGATCACCGGCGCCGCGCCGTTCGTCACCACCAACGTGCTCGGCACCCAGACCCTGCTGGACGCCGCGCTGCGGCACGGCACCGGCCGGTTCGTGCACGTCTCCACCGACGAGGTGTACGGCTCGATCGACGAGGGGTCCTGGACGGAGACCTGGCCGCTCGCGCCGAACTCGCCGTACTCGGCCGCCAAGGCCGGCTCCGACCTGCTGGCGCTGGCCTACCACCGGACCCACGGGATGGACGTGGTGGTCACCCGCTGCTCCAACAACTACGGGCCGTACCAGTTCCCGGAGAAGGTCGTCCCGCTGTTCGTCACCAACCTGCTCGACGGCGGGACCGTGCCGCTCTACGGCGACGGCGGCAACGTCCGGGACTGGCTGCACGTGCACGACCACTGCCGGGGCATCGCCATGGTGGCGCACGCCGGCCGCGCGGGCGAGGTCTACCACATCGGCGGCGGCACCGAGCTGAGCAACAAGGAGCTGACCGGCCGGCTGCTGGAGGCGTGTGACGCCGGCTGGGACCGGGTCGTCCCGGTGACCGACCGCAAGGGCCACGACCGCCGCTACTCGCTGGACATCAGCAAGATCAACACCGAGCTGGGGTACGCCCCCAGCATCGACCTGGAGACGGGCCTGGCCCGGACCGTCGCCTGGTACCGGGACAACCGGGCCTGGTGGGAGCCGCTCAAGACGGCCCCGGGCGCATGACCCGGATCCTGGTCACCGGCGCGGGCGGCATGCTCGGCCGGGACCTGCTGGCCGTGCTCGCCACCCGCGACGACCTCCAGGTGACCGCCGCCACCCGCGGCGACCTCGACGTCACCGACGCCGGGGCGGTCAGGGCCGCCGTCACCGGTCACCAGGTGGTGGTCAACGCCGCCGCGTGGACCGACGTCGACGGCGCCGAACGGGACGAGGCGGCGGCCACCGCCGTCAACGGCGACGCGGTCGCCCACCTGGCCCGCGCCTGCGCCGAGCACGGCGCGCGGCTGGTGCACGTCTCCACCGACTACGTCTTCGCCGGCGACGCGGACACCCCGTACGCCGAGGACGCCCCCACCGACCCGATCAACGCGTACGGCCGCAGCAAGCTCGCCGGGGAGCGGGCCGTGGTCCGATTCCTCCCCGAAACCGGCTACCTGGTGCGGACCGCCTGGCTCTACGGGGCACACGGCCGCAACTTCGTGACCACCATGATCGGGTTGGCCGCCACCCGGGAGCACCTCGACGTGGTCGACGACCAGCAGGGCCAGCCCACCTGGTCGTACGCGCTGGCCGGTCAGCTGGTGGCGCTCGTCGACGCGGCGCTGGCCGGGCGGGCCCCGGCCGGGGTCTACCACGGCACCTGCACCGGTCGGACCACCTGGTACGGCCTGGCCCGCGCCGCCTTCGCGCACGCCGGGCTCGACCCGGAGAGGATCCGGCCCACCACCAGCGACCGGTTTCCGCGTCCGGCCGCGCGGCCGGCGTACAGTGTGCTAGGGCACGACCGGTGGGCCGAGGCCGGCCTGTCCCCGCTGCCGGACTGGCGCGACGCGCTGTCCGACGCCTTCGACTCCCCCAGTGCACCCGCCCCGTGGAAGGTCGCATGAAGCTCACCCTCGTCACCGGTCTGACCGGCCTGATCCTGCTCGCCACCATCGTCGAGCTGCTGCGCCGCCGCCAGCTCCGCGAGAAGTACGGCATGCTCTGGCTCGGCGTCCTGGTCATCGTGATCCCGTTGTCGCTGTTCCCCCGGCTGCTGGACAACGTGGCCGGCTTCTTCGGCGTGGTCTCCGGCGTCAGCCTCGTGCTCTTCCTCGGCATCGTCTTCCTGCTGCTGGTCTGCGTGCATCTGAGCTGGGAGGTGAGCGCGCTGGAGGAGGAGACCCGCACCCTGGCCGAGGACTTCGCCCTGCTCCGCGCGCAGATCGACGCGGAACGCGTCGCCCGCCTCGCCGAAACCGCCCAGACCGGCACCGCCGACCGAGACGAACTGGTGTCCCACGATGGTTAACGGCAAGCGCGTCCTGATCATCATCCCCGCGCTCAACGAGTCCGGGTCGATCGCCGACGTGGTCGGCGAGGTCCGTGGCGAGTTGCCCGGCGTCGACGTGCTCGTGGTCGACGACGGCTCCACCGACCGCACCGCCGCGGTGGCCGCCGCCGCCGGCGCCCGGGTGGCCAAGCTCCCGTACAACCTCGGGGTGGGCGGGGCGATGCGGCTGGGCTACCGCTACGCCCGGGACAACGACTACGACGTGGCGATCCAGATCGACGCCGACGGCCAGCACGACCCGCGCTACGTGCCCAAGCTGGTCGACCTGCTCGACGACAACGACCTGGTCATCGGGGCCCGGTTCGCCGGCGAGGGCGACTACTCCGTGCGCGGTCCCCGACGCTGGGCGATGGTCATGCTGTCCGGGGTGCTCTCCCGGGTCGCCAAGACCAGACTGACCGACACCACCTCCGGTTTCCGGGCCGCCAACCGGCGGGTCATCGAGATGTTCGCCAGCTGGTACCCGGCGGAGTACCTGGGCGACACGGTGGAGACGCTGGTGCACACCGCCCGGCGCGGCTACCGGATCCGTCAGGTGCCGGTGGCCATGCGCAAGCGGATGGCGGGCACCCCCAGCCACTCCCCCGCCAAGGCGATGATCTACCTGGGTCGGGCCTTCGCGGTGCTCACCCTGGCGCTCATCCGCCGGTGATGCGGCGGCTGCTCCACCTCGTCCCGCCCGGCACCCTCGCCGTAGGAGGCGGGCTGGCCCTGCTCGGCCTCGCCTCCTACGTGCACCTCGCGGTGGCCGGGCACGCCCTCGACCTCGCCGACTACTCCTCGCTGTCGGTGCTCTGGTCGATCGTGTTCACCCTCGGCATCGGCGTCTTCATCCCGGTCGAGCAGGAGGTGGCCCGGGTCGTCGCCGCCCGCCGCAGCCAGGGGCTGCCGCCCGGCCCGGTGCTGGCCCGGGGCGCGGCCGTCGCCACCGTCGTGCTGGCGCTGCTGGTCCTGGCCACCCTGGCCGGCCGCCGGGCGCTCACCGACCGGCTCTTCGCCGGCGACGACACGATGGTCGTCGTGCTGATCGGCGCGCTGCTCGCGATGGCCGTCGCCTACACCACCCGGGGCGTGCTGTCCGGCCTGCAACTCTTCCCCTGGTACGGCACCCAGCTCGGGGTCGACGGCGGGCTGCGCATCGCGCTGGTCGCCGGGCTCGGCGTCGGCGGCGTCACCGACCCGGTCTGGTACGGCGCGGTGCTGGTCGTCGCCCCCCTGTTGTCGGTGCTGGTAACCCTGCCGCCGGTGCTGCGGGCCGTCGGCGGCGGCGTCCCCGTGGCCTGGGGCACCCTGCTGCGCGGCCTCGGCCTGCTCACCGTCTCCAGCCTGCTCTCCCAGGTCGTGGTCAACGTCGGCGTGATCAACGCGCGGCTGATCGACCCGGCCGACGTGGCCACCGCCGGCGCGCTGCTCTCCGCCCTGGTGCTGGTCCGCATCCCGCTGTTCGTCTTCGGCTCGATGCAGGCGTCGCTGCTGCCCGGCCTGGCCACCACCGCCACCACCGGCGACGTGGCCGGCTTCCACGGGCTGCTGCGCCGGGCGCTCGGCGTGGTCACCGCCCTCGGCGTCGCCGGCGCCCTCGGCGCGGTGGCGCTCGGCCCCTGGCTGGTCCGCCGGCTCTTCGACGCCCCCGGCGTCCTCGGCCACGGCGACTTCGCCTGGCTGGCCGTCGGCACCCTCGCCTACCTGTGGGCGATGGTGCTCGGGCAGGCCCTGCTCGCCCTCGACCGGCACCGCGCGCAGGCGGTCTCCTGGACGATCGGGGTGGCCGCCCTGCTCGCCGTCACGGTCGTCCCGGCTCCGGTCGCGCTCCGCGTCGAGCTGGCCTACGCGGCGGGTTCCGTGGTGGTGGCCGCCACCATGGCCGTCCTGCTGCTGCGCCGGGGCACCCGCCCGGCCACCCCCACCCCCATCCGGCCGCTCGACGACGTGGTGGCCCCTGGAGTTTCCGGAGGCATCCGATGACCCGCCCCCAGGTGTCCGCGGTGATGCTCGCCTACGGCGCCGAGCCCTACCTGGTCGACGCGGCCCGCGCCGTGCTGGACAGCACCGGCGTCGAGATCGAGCTGATCGTCGTCGACAACGGCTGCACCGGTGACGGCATCGACGTGGTCAAGGGCCTCGCCGGGGTACGGGTGGTCCGGCCGGAGGAGAACACCGGCTACTCCGGCGGCTGTCGGGTCGGCGCCGCCGAGGCCACCGGCGAGTGGCTGGCCTTCGTCAACTCCGACGCCGTCGTCGCCCCCGACGCGCTCGCCCGCACCGTGGCGGTGGCCGGCGAGCCCGGCGTCGGCGCGGTGATGGCCTCGATCCGGCTCGCCGAGAACCCCGACCTGATCAACACCTCGGGCAATCCGCTGCACTACATCGGGCTCTCCTGGGCCGGCGGCAACGGCCAGCCCGCCAGCGCGCACGCCCGACGGACCACGGTGCCGTCGATCAGCGGCTGCTGCTTCGTCATCAACCGGGCGCTCTGGCGGGAGCTGGACGGCTTCGCCGCCGAGTACTTCGCCTACCACGAGGACACCGAGATCAGCCTGCGGCTGTGGCAGCGCGGGCTGCGCCAGGAGTACGTCCCGGACGCCGTCGTGGTGCACCACTACGAGTTCTCCCGCAACAAGCTCAAGCACTACCTGCTGGAACGCAACCGGCTGATCTCGCTGCTCACCGCGTACGAGACGCGGACGCTCGTGGTGCTGGCCCCGATGCTGCTGCTCACCGAGGCGGCGATGCTGGTGGCCGCGCTGCTCGGCGGCTGGGCGCGGGAGAAGGCGCGCGGCTGGGGCTGGCTGTGGACCAACCGGGCCTGGGTACGGGCCCGACGCCGGCAGCTCCAGCAGGAGCGGATGGTCCCCGACGGCGTCATCGCCGAGCTGATGACCGCCAAGGTCGACCCGTCCAACGTCGAATCGCCGCCCGGCATGAGCGTCTTCAACGTCATCGCCGCCGGCTACTGGGCGCTGGCGAAGCCGCTGCTGCGCAGGGCCTGACCGGCACGCCGCCGTGCCGCAGGGCACCAGCGGCGGGTGGGTCGACACGGACTGCGGATGGCACCCACGCGCAGGGGCCGGGGTGTGCACCCCGGCCCCTGCGCGTGTCGCCGTCAGGCTTCCGGCTTCTCCTGCGGCTGGCCCTCCAGGTCGGCCGAGCCGGCCGAGGTGGTGGGCTTGTGCGCCTCCTCGGTCGGCACCGACGGGGTCTCGGCCCGGCCGCCGGCCGGCGCGACGTCACCCGCCGCGTCGCCCTCCAGCAGCGCGGTCAGCGCCGCGCCGGTGATCCGCCGGAAGGTACGCCCCACCCGGTTGCGGTCCAGGACCGCCACCTCCAACTGGTTGGGCGCGATCGTCCGGGCCGCGCCGCCCTCACCGCCGACGCTGCTCAACGCCTTGCGGGCCACCGTGACCGCCTCGCTGAGCGACATGTCGGCCCGGTGCTCGGACTTGAGCACCCCGGTGATCGCCTCGGCCTGGCCGCCCATCGCCATCCGGCCCGGCTCGTCGTTGACCGACCCGTCGTAGGTGAGCCGGTACAGCTCGTCCTCGTCGGCGGTGGCACCGACCTGCGCCACGCAGATCTCCACCTCGAACGGCTTGGACTGCTCGGTGAAGATCGCGCCGAGGGTCTGCGCGAAGGCGTTGGCCAGCGCCCGCCCGGTCACGTCGCGCCGGTCGTAGCTCAGGCCGTTCAGGTCGGCCATCCGCACCCCGGCGCGGCGCAGGTTCTCGAACTCGTTGTACCGGCCGACGGCGGCGAACCCGATCCGGTCGTAGATCTCACTGACCTTGTGCAGGGCGCTGGAGAGGTTCTCCGCGACGAAGAGCACCCCACCGGTGTAACTCAGGACCACCGCGCTGCGCCCCCGGGCGATGCCCTTGCGGGCCAGCTCGGAGCGGTCGCGCATGATCTGCTCGGGCGAGGCGTAGAACTGCATGGCCACGGCGGCGGTTCTCCTTCTGGCGCTGTGCTGACGACTGAGGCTGGTCGGGGTGAGCGGCGTCAGCCGCCCGGGTTCTCCATCCGCCCGGCGACGACGCCCTCGGCGATGGTGGCCGTCTCGGCCTCGGTGAGCCGGCGGGTGCCCTCGGCGGTCGCCGTCATCACCACCGGGTAGATCCGCCGGGTCAGGTCCGGCCCACCGGTGGCCGTGTCGTCGTCGGCGGCGTCGTAGAGCGCCTCGACGGCGAGCCGGGTCGCGTCGTCGATGGAGACGCCCGTCCGGTACCGCTTCTTCAGCGCCGACTTGGCGAAGAGCGAACCGGAGCCGATCGCGTCGTAGCCGGTCTCCTCGTAGGGGCCGCCGGTGACGTCGAAGCTGAAGATCCGCCCGGCGCGGGCCGGATCCCGGGCGGCCAGGTCGAAGCCGGCGAAGAGCGGGACGACGGCGAGCCCCTGCATCGCCGCGCCGAGGTTGCCCCGGATCATCGAGGCGAGCCGGTTGGCCTTGCCGTCGAGGGAGAGCATCGCGCCCTCGATCTTCTCGTAGTGCTCCAGCTCCACCTGGAACAGGCGCATCAGCTCGATGCCGATGCCCGCCGTGCCGGCGATGCCGACCAGCGAGTACGCGTCGGCGGGGTGCACCTTCTCGATGTCGCGCTGCGCGATCAGGTTGCCCATGGTGGCCCGGCGGTCGCCGGCCAGCACCACCCCGCCGACGGCCGAGATGGCCACGATGGTGGTGGCGTGCGGCGCCAGGTCGGCGGCCATGCCCGGCGGCAGCGGCCGTCGGCCGGGCAGCATCTCGGGGGCCACCCGACTCAGGAAGGTCGTGAAGGAGGACGTCCCCGCGTTGGTGAACACATCTGGTAGACGCCCGGATGGATCAAAGCCCGCTGCCACGTGGTTCCTCTCAGGTACGTGATCGCCCTGGCCAGCCTCGTGGGACTGTCACGGAACTGGCCAAGACCACCGTTGCAGTTGAAGCAGAGTATCCCGCGCACCCATCCGGTGCGGTGATCGTGGTCCACATGTTGAGGATCTTCCGCGCCGCAGACGGCGCAGACGCCACCCTGCTCGGCGAGCAGCTCCTGGAACTCCTTCTCGCCGATCCCGTAGCGGCGGCGCAGGTGGTACTCGCGACTACCGCCGTAGAGCCGCTGCCTGACTTCCTTGGTGCGGCTGTTGTGGCACGGCTTGCAGTACGTGGCATAGCCCGTACTGTCGGCCCGGTTGCGGGGGAAGTCGACCACGGGCTTGACGGTTCCACAGTCGGCGCAGAAGCGATGACCTTCCGGAACTTCCCGGGTGGCCCTCACCTCTCGGCCGTGCTTCTCCCCGACCCGTTTGGCGTAACTGGCCTTCGAACGGTTGTTGAAGCAAGGTTTGCAGTAGCTGCCACGACCGCTGGGACGCTTGCTGCTCACACAGAACTCGGCGAGCGGCTTCCATTCCCCGCAGTCGCGGCAACGACGACGGCCGTCCTGATCATCCAGGGGGAGCGGCATGTCCGTTTCGACCCAGTTTGTTCACTGGCCTCCTTTTTGCACGTAACCCCTCACAAATTCTTCGGCGTTCTCCTCCAGGACCGAGTCGATCTCGTCGAGCAGGTCGTCGACGTCCTCGGTGATCTCCGCGTGCCGTTCCGCCACCTCGGGGTTGGCCTCGGTGGTGACGTCCTCGATCTCCTCGGCCTGGTGCGACTTGCCCGCCTGCGACTGGCCGCCCTCTTGTGAAGCCATCTCGGTGCCTCCTCCACGATCGCCTGCGATGAACTTACCTCGCGCAGGCGACGAAAAGCCCGCCGCACGCCGGCATCCGACGCACGACGGGCTCACCGGCCCCGGTCGGGTCAGCCGCCGGTCAGCGTCTCCAGCAGGTCCTTGGCGGTGTCGCACCGGTCGAACAACGCGCCGACGTGCTTACGGGTGCCCCGCTCCGGCTCCATCATCGGCACCCGGACCAGCGACTCCCGGCCCACATCGAAGATCACCGAGTCCCAGCTCGCCGCGACCACCTCGGAGGCGTACTGCGCCAGGCAGCGGCCCCGGAAGTAGGCCCGGGTGTCCTCCGGGGGCTCGGTCATCGCCCGGCGGGTCTGCTCATCGTCCAGCAGCGTCTTCATCGAGCCCCGGGTCACCAGCCGATGGTAGAGGCCCTTCTCCGGCCGTACGTCGGAGTACTGCAGGTCGACCAGCTGGAGCTTGTGCGAGCCCCAGCCCAGCTTCTCCCGCTCCCGGTAGCCCTCCAGCAGCCGCAGCTTGGCCACCCAGTCCAGCTCGTCGGCGCAGAGGAACACGTCACGGCCCAGCCGGTCCAGCACCCGCTCCCAGCGCTCCAGCACGTCCCGGGTCTGCGCGTCGGCGTCCGCGCCGTAGCGCTCGTCCACGAAGGACCGTACCCGCTCGTAGTAGGCCCACTGGAGGTCCAGAGCGGTCAACCGGCGGCCGTCGCGCAGCCGCATCCGGTGCGTCAGCGACGGGTCGTGGCTGACCGCCCGCAACTCGGCGACCGGGTCGGCGATGCCCAGGTCGGCACCGAGCGCCTTCTCCTCGATCATGGTGAGGATCAGCGCCGTGGTGCCCACCTTGAGGTAGGTGGAGATCTCCGACAGGTTGGCGTCGCCGATGATGACGTGCAGCCGACGGTACTTGTCGGCGTCGGCGTGCGGCTCGTCCCGGGTGTTGATGATCGGCCGCTTGAGGGTGGTCTCCAGGCCGACCTCGACCTCGAAGAAGTCCGCCCGCTGGGAGATCTGGAAGCCGCTCTGCCCGCCGTCCTGCCCGATGCCGACCCGACCCGCGCCGCAGACGATCTGCCGGGTCACGAAGAACGGCGTCAGGTACGCCACGATGTCGGCGAACGGGGTCTGCCGGCGCATCAGGTAGTTCTCGTGCGCGCCGTAGCTGGCGCCCTTGTTGTCGGTGTTGTTCTTGTAGAGGTGGATCGGCTGGGTGCCGGGGATGGTGGCCGCCCGCCGGGCCGCCTCGGCCATCACCCGCTCCCCCGCCTTGTCCCACCGCACCACGTCGAGGGGGTTGGTCACCTCGGGGGTGGAGTACTCCGGGTGGGCGTGGTCGACGTAGAGCCGGGCACCGTTGGTGAGTATCACGTTGGCCAGGCCGAGATCCTCGTCGGCGAGCGCCTCCGCCGGATCGTAGGCGGCCCCGGAGTAGGTGAACCCCCGGGCGTCGCGCAGCGGCGACTCCTCCTCGTAGTCCCACCGGGCCCGGCCGCCCCGGTTGAGTTCCGGGCGCGCACCGTACGCGTTGACCACCTGGGACGAGGTGACCATCGGGTTGGCTCCGGCCTGGCCGGGCACGGAGATCCCGTACTCGACCTCGGTGCCCATGATCCTTCTGACGCTCATCGACCTACCCGCTCCGCTCGCCTCACCCGGTCCGCCGTCACGTCGAGCGTAGTCCGCCTCACCGGGGAAGGGGGCACGCCGCCTCGCCCGGGTCGGGTGTCGCGGTCTCCAGCGTCGGCGGGGGCGGCTCGTCCGAGGGGGCCACGTCGCAGTCCGGGACGGTCAGCGGCACCCAGCTGAGCCGGTGCCGCAGCGCCGGTTCGTCGCGCAGCATCCGGTGCACCCGGCGCTCCCCCTTGGGATCGGAGGTGATGAACCGGATCGGACCGGCCACCCGCCGGACGATGAGGTCGGTGCGGTCGGGTTCGAGGAACGGCAGGCTGTAGATGCCCGGGTCGGTGGCCGCCGTGGTGCCGTGCAGCGCCGACAGGCACAGCGAGATGAGGTACGACCGCATCGGCCCGCGGTCGATGACCAGGGTGGTGGTGCCCGGCACCTCGGGATAGCGCTGCTGGGCGTCGGCACACACCCAGGCCACTCTGGACGGCAGGGTGAGATCCTGGTGGACCCACTGCTGTGCCCAGGTCTTCTCGTCGACCAGCAGCAGGCTGCGGTGCCAGCCGGTGACCCCGCAGAGCGCCACCGCGACCGTCATGGTGAGCGCGGCGGCGAGCACCCCCGCCACGGTGCTGCCGGCCCCCCGCCAGGTCAGCGCCGGCCGGGGCACCGGCAGCAGCCGGACCACCGCGGCGGTGCCGACGATGAGCAGCGCGGTGGCCAGGTGGGTGGCCTTGACGAAGTAGTAGCCGGGCTGCACCCCGTCGTTGACGTTGAGCTGGGCGATGGTCAGCGGGAGGGCCGCGCCGACGACGCAGACCAGCAGCCAGCGCCGCCACGCCGGATCGGCGCGGGCGACCTGGACGAGCAGGGCCACCCCGACGATGCCGCCGAGCCAGATCAGCGCCCGCCACCCCTCGACGGCCTGCGACGAGCCGATGACCAACGCTTCGGTCTGCCCGGCCCGCAGCACGCCGAGCAGCGGGGCGATCAGGGCGAGGGCGGCACCGGCCAGGCCGACGGTGAGCACGGTGAACCACCGGCGCAGCGCCTCCCGCCAGTGGGTGAGCACCCAGCACAGCACCAGCACGGCGGCGGCCGGCAGGAACAGGTAGTAGGTGAACCCGACCGCGGCGAGCAGGGCGCACAGCAGCACGACCTGCTCCCGGGTGCCCGGGACCGGCCGGGCGACCAGGGTGGCGACCAGCACGGTCAGCGTCAGCCCGAGCACCTCGGTCGGGTAGCCGGCGTTGAGCAGCCGGGGTAGCTGGGTGCCCAGCACCACCGCGCCGACGACCACGGTGAGCACGGTGCGGTGCAGCAGGTGGATGGGGCCGGACAGCCGCTGGGCGGCCCAGATCAGGGTGAGGGTGAGCAGTCCGAAGCCGGCGATGGTCCAGCCGAAGTAGTGGGCGACCAGGTCGTCGGCGCGCGGCGCGGTGGGGCTCAGGAAGCCGTCGAGCAGGGCGGTGATCAGGTGCCAGCCCTGCGGGTAGTAGACGAGCTGCGCGGTGATCTGCTCCCGGGCCGCGGCCGGGTCGACGAAGGTGTAGCCGTCGAGGCGTCCCATCACGTCGAACAGGGCGAGGTGCCGCCAGTTGTCCTCGCCCATGCCGAGGACGGTGAGCCGGTCGGCGAGGTCACCGGCGCGCTGCCAGGGCTGCCGCAGGTAGACCACCATGGCGGCGGCGCCGGCCAGCGGGAACAGGTCGGCCCAGCCGGGGCGGGGCAGCCGGGGCGCACGCCGCAGCGCGGCGGCGGCCAGGACCAGCACGGTGAGGGCGACCCCGGTGACCGGCACCGGTCGCATTCCCCACGGCCAGACCGGGAAGATCAGACCGCCGACGGCGGCCAGGCCGAGCAGCAGCCCGAGGGCGAGCATCAGCCGGTCGAGCAGGGTACGGCCACCGCGCAGCAGGCTCGCCGTGGCGATCAGGACGACCGGGGGGAGCAGCCATTCCCGGTGCAGGGCATGCCCGGCCAGGGGTACGGCCCACGCGGCGACCAGTGCGACGAGCAGGAGCGGAATCCACCGCCAGCGACGGGCCGGCGGGCGCGTCGGGACGGTGGGGGGCGTCTGGTCCACCGCCGGGGACAGCGGCGGATCAACGACGGAGAGCTCGGGCGGCACGCGGTTCCTCGGAGTTGACGACGCGGTCGGGGAAGTCTACCGACGCGTCCGGCGGCACACCCACCGGAAGCGGGGGCGGCCCGGTTAACAGTGGGTGACGCAGACGACCGGGCCCGCGACGCGTGGCGTCGCGGACCCGGTCGGTCGACCGGTCAGAGGTACTGACCGGTGTTGCTGGCGGTTTCGATGGAACGGCCGGCCTCGGTGCCCTTGCCGCCGGAGACGAGCGTGCGGATGTAGACGATCCGCTCGCCCTTCTTACCGGAGATCCGGGCCCAGTCGTCCGGGTTGGTGGTGTTGGGCAGGTCCTCGTTCTCGCGGAACTCGTCGACGCAGGCGTCGAGCAGGTGCTGCAACCGCAGCCCCTTGCGGCCGGAGGTGAGGAACTCCTTGATCGCCATCTTCTTGCCCCGGTCGACGATGTTCTGGATCATCGCGCCGGAGTTGAAGTCCTTGAAGTAGAGGACCTCCTTGTCGCCGTTGGCGTAAGTCACCTCGAGGAAGCGGTTCTCCTCGGTCTCCGAGTACATCCGCAGGACCACCGCGTCGATCATGGCCGCCACGGTGGCCTGGGGCTCGCCGCCGTGCTCGGCCAGGTCGTCGGCGTGCAACGGCAGCCCGGCGAGGATGTACTTGGAGAAGATGTCCTTGGCCGCCTCGGCGTCCGGACGCTCGATCTTGATCTTCACGTCGAGCCGGCCGGGGCGCAGGATGGCCGGATCGATCATGTCCTCCCGGTTGGAGGCGCCGATCACGATGACGTTCTCCAGCCCCTCGACGCCGTCGATCTCGCTGAGCAGCTGCGGGACGATGGTGTTCTCCACGTCGGAGGAGACACCGGAGCCACGGGTCCGGAAGATCGAGTCCATCTCGTCGAAGAACACGATGACCGGCGTGCCCTCCCCGGCCTTCTCCCGGGCTCGCTGGAAGATCAGCCGGATGTGCCGCTCGGTCTCGCCGACGTACTTGTTGAGCAGCTCAGGACCCTTGATGTTGAGGAAGAAGCTGGTGTGCCGGTCCTTGCCCAACCGCTCGGCGATCTTCTTGGCCAGCGAGTTGGCCACCGCCTTGGCGATCAGCGTCTTGCCACAGCCCGGCGGACCGTAGAGCAGGATGCCCTTCGGCGGCCGGAGCTGGTGCTCGCGGAACAGGTCGGCGTGCAGGAAGGGCAGCTCCACCGCGTCCCGGATCTGCTCGATCTGCGACTGGAGGCCGCCGATGTCGGTGTAGTCGACGTCGGGCACCTCCTCCAGCACCAGCTCCTCGACCTCGCTCTTCGGGATCCGCTCGTAGGCGTACGCCGAGCGGGGCTCGATCATGAGCGAGTCGCCGGCCCTGATCGCCGAGCCGATCAGGGTGTCGGCCAGGTGGACGATGCGCTCCTCGTCGGAGTGCGAGACCACCAGTGCCCGGTCACCCGGGCTGCCCTCGGGACCAGCGAGGATCTCCTTGAGCATCACCACCTCGCCGACCCGCTCGTAGCCGAACGCGTCGACGATGTTGAGCGCGTCGTTGAGCAGGACCTCCTGACCACGCCGCAACTCCTCGGCGTCCAGCGAGGGTGAGACGGCGACCCGGAGCTTGCGTCCGCCGGTGAAGATGTCCACCGTGCCGTCGTCGTGCCGCGCGAGGAAGACGCCGTAGCCGGACGGCGGCTGTGCCAGCCGGTCGATCTCCTCCTTGAGCGTCACGATCTGCGCGCGAGCCTCCTTGAGGGTGCTCACGAGCCGGTCGTTGTTCTCGGTGAGCCGCGCCAACTGTGCCTGGGTGGCCGCCAGCCGCTCTTCGAGCTGCCGGACGTGTCGGGGGCTTTCGGTCAACTTGCGCCGCACCAGAGCGAGTTCCTCCTGAAGGAACGCGACCTGCGTGGAGAGATCGTGGGCCTCCTTCTCCCACCGTGCGGCGCGCGAGTCCGCGTCGTCACTGCGTGCCACGTCCCACCTCCCCGGGGGGCTTGAACGTTCTGCCCTAACACTAGCCGCTATGAGGCCGATTCGGTCCCACGCAACGCCCTCGTCACCGAACCTTGATCGCCAAGGGACGCCCGAGGGGCAGGTCCGGCCGTTCGGGTACCGTCGAGGGGTGGGACGGGAGAACATGGGGGGTGCCGGGTGACCGACGTCGTGACCGACCAGTTGCAGGTCTGGGTGGACCAGGATCTCTGCACGGGCGACGGGCTCTGCGTGCAGTACGCGCCGGAGGTCTTTGAGTTCGACGTCGACGGCCTGGCGTACGTCAAGGGCACCGACGGTGAGCTGCGACTCGCCCCTGGTAGCCGGGTCGACGTGCCGGAACACCTGCGGCTCGAAGTGATCGACTCCGCGAAGGAGTGCCCGGGTGAGTGCATCCACGTGGTGCGCGGCGGCGACGGCGTGGAGGTGGCCGGCCCCGAGGCCGAGGAGGGCTGACCGGGCCGGACGGGCCGCGGCCCGGGGCCGACCGGGCACCCCGACGCGGCGACCACCCGGGGGCCGATCGTCGGAAAGACGACTCCGCCGGGCAGCGACGGCCGGGCCGCAACGTGACGACCGTCACTCACGACCCGACCGAGCGGCTACAGCAGCGGACGGCCGACCACCGAGGCGACCAACCGGGCAAACTCCTCCAGCCGGGCGATCTGACCGGCTCCGCCGTCGTCGAGGGTCTTCCCGAAGCGCAGCGCGTCGTGCCGGGGCGCACCCACCATCTCGTCACCGGGCGGGGCCTCGTCCAGCGAGGTGAGCAGCAGGTAGACGTCGATGCTGTCGACCCGTACCTCGCCGTTGTCGGCCCTGGTCAGCCGGCGACGGCAACCGACCTCGGTGACGGTGGAGATCGGCACCACCCGCAGCGAGGAGGTCATCGACCCGGGTGGCCCCTCCCCCGGCGGTACGTCCTCACCGTGCCAGAGCACCAGCCGGCTGCCGTCGCAGACCACGACCTCCTGCCACACCCCGTTGACCTCGTTGACGAAGCGCTCCAGGGTGAACCCGAGCACCGACGCCCCGCGCAGCACCCCGCCGAGCGCCTCCAGGGCGATGTCCGGGTCGCGCAGATAGGCACGGGTGGCCGACTCCAGATCCTGGTACGGCGACCAGTCCGGGAACACGGCCGGCAACTCGCCGCCGCCGAAACCCGGCTGACTCATGCCCTCTCCCCAAGGTCGTGCCGTCGGCCCGTCCGTGCCGCCGGAATCCGCCCGTTCACGCCCGGCCGCTCCGATCCGCCGTCACGAGCGGTCCGTCCCGTCCGCCCCGCCGGCGACGACGGCAGCGACGGCCGCCTCGCCGGCAGCGACGGCCGCACCGTCGGCCCTGTCGGCAGCGGCCGCCTGGGCCGCCGCCTCCCGGGCCGCCGCGGCCTCGCGCAGCGCCTGCTTCCGCTCGGCGTACGCCTCGGCGCCCTTGCTCGGCTTGCGACGGCGCGGCGGCGCGGTCACCCCCGGCGCGAGCTTACGCGCGGAGACCAGGAACGCGGTGTGCGCGATCATCCGGTGGTCCGGCCGGACGGCGAGCCCCTCGGCGTGCCAGTCCCGCACCAGCGACTCCCAGGCCCGCGGCTCGGTCCAGCCACCACGCTCGCGCAACGCCTCCACCAGCTCGGACAGCTGCGGGGTGGTCGCCACGTAGCCGATGAACACCCCACCGGGCAGCAGCGCCCGCTCGACCATGTCGAGGGTCTCCCACGGGGTGAGCATGTCCAGGACGATCCGGTCGAAACCGGTCTCCGGGCAGTCGGCGACGTCACCGACGTGCAACCGCCACGCCGGGTGCGGCGCACCGAAGAACGCCTCCACGTTGCGCCGGGCGATCTGGGCGAAGTCGTCGCGCACCTCGTAGGAGTGCAGCTCGCCGCCGGTGCCGACGGCGCGCAGCAGCGAGCAGCTCAGCGCTCCGGAACCGGCGCCGGCCTCCAGCACCTTGGCGCCGGGGAAGACGTCACCCATGGCCACGATCTGCGCCGAGTCCTTCGGGTAGATCACCTGGGCACCGCGCGGCATGGACAGCACGTAGTCCGACAGCAGCGGGCGCAGCGCCAGGAACGCCGTCCCGCCACCGGCGGTGCTGACCACGCTGCCGTCGGGCTGCCCGATCAGCGCGTCGTGGGCCAGGATGCCCCGGTGGGTGTGGAACTCCTTGCCGGGCTCCAGGGTGACGGTGTGCATCCTCCCCTTGGGGTCGGTCAGCTGTACCCGGTCGCCGGGACGGAACGGCCCCCGGTGCACCGGGGGCAGCTCGGCGGTGGTGGCGGACGTCGGTGTGCCGTCGCGGGCCGGAAGGGTGGGGGGATGTGCTGCGGTCACCTGTTCATCTTCCGTGTGGGTTCGAGGACCTGGGCGAGATCCGCGATGTGCAGAACGCCGACGACATCTTCGCCTGCCGTCACCAGGAACCGCGCGCCCGGGTGGGCCTGGACGGCCGCCAGCACCCGCTCGCCGTCGAGATCGTGCGGCAGGGTCGGCAGGGCGGCCAGCGACCGGGCCACCGCGTCCACCGCCAGCCACGGCCGACGATCCGGCGGTACGGCGTCCGCCGCCGCCGGGTCGACCAGGGCGACCGGCCGGCCGGTGCCGTCGACCACGAGGACGGCCGAGGCGGGCGGGCCGTCGACGGCGTGCCGGCGCTGCGCCTCGGCCAGCGGCGTGCCGGTGGGTACGGCGAAGACCGGTCGGGTCAGCCGGGGCAGGTCGATCAGCGGAACCCGGCGGCTGATCCGGGCGTACCGGATCGACTGGCCGGCGCCGCGCCAGAGGGTGACCGCCACCAGCAGCATCAGCGGCAACGCCAGCGGGGCCAGGATCCGCTGCACGGTGAGCAGCACGACCAGGGCGGCGGTGCCGACCGCGACGGCCCGGCCGACCCAGCCGGCGGCCTCGGTGGCCCGGTGCCGGTCCCGGGTGATCCGCCACAGCACGGCGCGCAGCGCCCGGCCACCGTCCAGGGGCAGGCCGGGCAGCACGTTGAAGACCGCCACGATCACGTTGCTCAGCGCCAGTTGCAGGGCGAGCTGGCGGGCCAGGGTGTGGTCGGGGGTGGCCAGCGTGGCGGCCACGGCGATCCCGCCGAGCACCGCCGACACGGCCGGCCCGGCCAGGGCGACCAGCAGTTCCACCCGGGGGGTGGGGGCGTCCCGCTCCATCTCGGTGTAGCCGCCGAGCAGTTCCAGGGTGATCCCGCGCACACCGATGCCGTACCGGCGGGCGGTCAGCGCGTGCCCCAGCTCGTGCAGCAGGACCGAGCCGAGCAGTGACACCACGAAGCCCAGGCCGATCAGGTAGCCGCCGAGCGGGGACAACCCGAGCCGGTCCCGGGCGAACTCGGCGTAGGTGACCGTCACCAGCAGGGTCAGCAGCAGCATCGACACGTTGAGGTGCAACGGCACCCCGAACACCCGGCCGACGGTCAGGCCGGTACGCCGGCGGGGCGCGGGGGGACGGGACTCCACCGGCCCGATGCTACGCGCCAGGCGATCATGCCCGGTGCGGCGAGCGCGGACCTGTCGGACCGGTGACCTAACCTTCGGGGCATGACGGCGGATCCGGTGATCGACCAGCAGCATTCCCCGGCGGCGTTGCCCGCCACGGTCCGGGCCTCGCTGTCGCCGTCACGGGCCGCCGACTTCAAGACCTGCCCGCTGCTCTACCGGTTCCGCAGCATCGACCGGCTGCCCGAGCGCCCCAGCATCGAGCAGGCCCGGGGCACCCTGGTGCACGCGGTGCTGGAGCGGTTGTTCGACCTGCCGGCGGGCGGTCGTACCCCTGACGCGGCCGGTGACCTGGTCGGCCCGCAGTGGGACCGGCTGGTCGCCGGGCAGCCCGAGCTGGCCGGTCTGTTCGACCCGGCCGACGAGGCGGGCACCGCCGGGTTCCTCCGGTCGGCGGCGGCGCTGCTGGAGGGCTACTTCGCGGTGGAGGATCCGCGCCGGCTGGAGCCCGCCGAGCGGGAGAGCCTGATCTCCGCGGTGGTCGACGACGAGCTGCTCATCCGGGGCTATCTCGACCGTCTCGACGTGGCCCCGGACGGGGCGCTGCGGGTGGTCGACTACAAGACCGGCGGCGCCCCGAGGGAGGCGTTCGAGGCACGGGCGCTGTTCCAGTTGAAGTTCTACGCCCTGGTGCTGTGGCGCACCCGGGGTGTGGTGCCCCGGGTGCTGCGCCTGCTCTACCTCAAGGACGCCGAGGTCTGCGACTACTCCCCCGACGCCGAGGAGCTGCTCCGCTTCGAGCGCACCGTGGTGGCGCTCTGGCAGGCCATCGAGCAGGCCACCGCCCGGCAGGATTTCCGGCCCCGGCCGAGCCGGCTCTGCGACTGGTGCAGCCACCAGGCGCACTGCCCGGCCTTCGGCGGCACCCCGCCGCCGTTCCCGCAGCGGGCCGCGGCGGCCGACCCGCTGCGCGACGCCCGGTCCCGACCGGCCGTCCCGGGCGCCGACGAGTGACGGTCACCAGGGGTGCCGGCGGGTGACGAGCCGCCCGTGCCCGACGGGTGGCGGTCACTCCGGGCCCCGACGGGTGACGGCGGCCGCCGAGCCGCGGGGCGGAGGCGGGCTCGTCCGCGAGGAGGAGACGAGGTTCGTCGTCGGCGACGACCTCACGGCCCGGCGGGCGGCTAGCGTCGCGGTATGACCGAGGAACCGGGGCGGTGGTGGGTACGCCGGCCGCTGGCCGGTGACACCCTCTTCGCCGTCGCGCTGGTGGTGCTGGACGCCCTCTTCGTCCTGCTCACCCCGCGCGAGTTCTGGCCCCGGCAGCTGCCGTCCATGCTGGTGTGGAGCGTGCTGTGCGCGGCACCGGTGGCACTGCGCCGGGTCGCCCCGTGGCCGGCGGTGGCCGCCGCGCTGGCCACCCTGACGGTGCCGGCGCTGCTCGGGACCGCTCCGACCACCCAGAGCCTGACGTTCCTGGTGCTGACGTACACGATGGCGGTCGGGCGGACGGTGTCGGCGGCGGTCGTCGCCACGGTCCTGCTCTGGACGCCGGTGGCGGCGCTCAACGTGCTCGCTCCGCTGGAGACCGGGCTCGACGTCGGCCCGGCGTACCTGGTGCTCAACAACCTGCTCACCGCGTTGCTCGCCTACGCGGTGGGGCGGGCGGTGCGGTCCCGGCGCATCTCGCTGCGGGCGTTGCGGGAGCGGGCCCGGGTGGCCGAGGAGAACCAGCGCTCGCTGGCCGAGCAGGCGGTGGCCGACGAACGGCGGCGGATCGCCCGCGAGCTGCACGACGTGGTGGCCCACCACGTCAGCGTGATGGGGGTGCTGGCCACCGGGGCGCGGCGGGTGCTGCGCCGGGACCTGGCCGCCGCCGACGAGGCGATCACCACCATCGAGGACACCAGCCGGGCCACGCTGCGGGAGCTGCGCCGGTTGCTCGACGTGCTGCGCACCGACGCGGAGCCGGCCGCCGACCTCACCCCGCAGCCCGGTCTGGCCGGCATCGCCATGCTGGTGGACCAGGTACGCGAGGCGGGGCTGCCGGTCGTCCTGGAGGTCGCGGACCCGGTGCCGGTGGTCGAGGAGGGCGTGTCGCTGACCGTCTACCGGATCGTGCAGGAGGCGCTGACCAACGCGCTCAAGCACGCCGGGACGGCCGTCGCCACGGTCCGGCTGGGGGTCGACGCGGGCGGCCTGGTCGTGGAGGTCACCGACACGGGCCGGGGTCCGGCCCCGGGGCCCGAGCGGATCGGGCACGGACTGGTCGGCATGCGGGAACGGGTCGCCCTCTACGGTGGAACCCTGCGGATCGGGCCACGGCCCGGCGGCGGCTTCCGGGTGTACGCGAGAATTCCGGTGGAACCGGTCGGGACGGTCCCGGCATGACGGCGGAACGGGGACAGCAGATGGGCGAGACGCACGGCGGTGCCCCGCCCTTCCCGCGGGACGAGGGGCGGCCCTCGTCGGGCCGGCCGGTGCGGGTTCTGCTCGCCGACGACCAGCCGTTGCTGCGCACCGGGTTCCGGATGGTGCTGGGCACCGAGGACGACCTGGACATCGTGGCCGAGGCCGGGGACGGCCAGGAGGCGGTGGAGCTGTCCCGCCGGCTGCTACCCGACGTGGTGCTGATGGACATCCGGATGCCCCGGATGGACGGGGTGGCCGCGACCCGGGCGATCGTCGACGCCCGACTGCCGGTGCGGGTGCTCATCCTCACCACCTTCGACCTCGACGAGTACGTGGTGGGGGCGCTGCGGGCCGGAGCGAGCGGCTTCCTGGCCAAGGACGTCCCGGCCGAGGACCTGGTCACCGCCATCCGGACGGTGGCCGCCGGGGAGGCGGTGGTGGCGCCGCGCATCCTCAGACGGCTGCTCGACCGGTTCGCCACCGCACTGCCCGACCCGGCGGCGACCCCGCCGAAGGCGCTGGGCACGTTGACCGAGCGGGAACGGGAGGTCCTCGTCCAGGTGGCCCGGGGGCTGTCCAACGCGGAGATCGCCGCCGCGCTGTCGGTCAGCGAGACGACCATCAAGACCCACGTCGGGCACGTGCTGACCAAGCTGCGGCTGCGCGACCGGGTGCAGGCGGTGGTGCTGGCGTACGAGTCGGGGCTGGTCCGCCCCAAGGCGTAGCCGGGTGGTGCCGGGTCCACCGCAGGGCGTACCCGGAGTAGGGACGGCGGGGCGACGACGGCGTTGCCGTGCTCACCTACCGTGACGAAAGACGGCGCGGCGCGGTTGACCATGACGGAACGTCAGGTCCTAGCGTCGACGCCGACGTCCCGCCGGCCGGTGGGGCGTAGCGCGGTCGACCGTCGACTCAGGGGCAACCCTGAGGCGGTCTCCGGGCCGACCCGCAGCGGTAAATCCGCCTCGGGTCCGCCCGTGGTCGGACGGATACCCGCCGACCGGCACCGAGGATGGGACCAACCCCACCGGCCAGCGGGGGCGGTGGGGACGACACAGCCAGACGGAAGAGGTAGATGACGTGACCGAGACGGTAGGCCGGCAATCGCCGGCCGCGGCCCGGGCGAACGACGTGTGGAAGGTCTACGGCACCGGCGAGGCGCAGGTCGCCGCGCTGCGCGGGGTCAGCGTCGAGTTCGAGCGGGGCAGGTTCACCGCGATCATGGGCCCGTCGGGCTCGGGCAAGTCGACGTTGATGCACTGCCTGGCCGGGCTGGACTCGGTGAGCAAGGGAACCGTGCAGATCGGCGACACCACGGTGACCGGGCTGGGTGACTCGGGCCTGACGAAGCTGCGTCGGGACAAGGTGGGTTTCATCTTCCAGCAGTTCAACCTGCTGCCCACGCTCACCGCCCAGGAGAACATCCTGCTGCCGATGTCGATCGCCGGCCGCAAGCCCGATCCGGCCTGGTTCGACACGGTGATCGACACGGTGGGCCTGCGGGACCGGCTGGGACACCGGCCCTCGCAGCTCTCCGGCGGCCAGCAGCAGCGGGTCGCCTGCGCGCGGGCGCTGGTCGCCCGCCCTGAGGTGATCTTCGCCGACGAGCCGACCGGCAACCTGGACTCCCGCTCCGGCGCGGAGGTGCTCCACTTCCTGCGCAACTCGGTACGCGAGCACGGCCAGACCATCGTGATGGTCACCCACGACCCGACCGCCGCCGCGTACGCCGACCGGGTGGTCTTCCTGGCCGACGGGCAGATCGTCTCGGAGCTGATCGAGCCGACCGCCGACACGGTGCTGGACACCATGAAGAAGCTGGACACCCCGGTCGAGGTGGCCGGCTGATGTTGCGGGCCACCCTCAAGAGTCTGCTGGCGCGCAAGGTGCGCCTGCTGCTGTCCGGCCTGGCCGTGGTGCTGGGCGTCATGTTCGTCTCGGGGGCGTTCGTGCTCACCGACACGCTGGGCCGCTCGTTCGACGCGGTCTTCGCCGACGCGTACGAGGGTGTCGACGTCAACGTCGCCGGCAAGCCCAAGGTGGCGCTCAGCGAGATGCAGGGTGAGCAGGTGCCCGCGACCGTGCCGGCGGCGACGGTGCAGCGGATCGACGCGGTCGCCGGGGTCGCCGGGGCCACCGGCGTGGTCACCACCGACGGCGCCCAGCTGATCGGCAGCAACGGCAAGGTGGTCACCTCGTTCGGGCCGCCGCAGCTCGGGTCGAACTGGCAGGGCGAGAGCGACCTGGTGAAGCTGCGCGAGGGGCACGAGCCCCGGGCGGACGGCGAGATCGTCGTCAACGCGGCGCTGGCGAAGGCGGGCAAGGTGAAGGTCGGCGACCGGGTCGGGGTGCTGACCCCGCTGGCGCCGAAGCAGACCTTCACCCTGGTCGGGATCTTCGGGTACAGCGGTGACCGGGACTCGATCGGCGGGGTCAACGAGGTCGCCTTCACCACGCCGGTGGCGCAGCGGCTGCTGCTCGGCGAGCAGGACGTCTTCACCAACGTCACGGTCCGGGCGGCCGACGGGGTCAGCGACGCCGCGTTGCGCGACGACCTGGCCCGCACGCTCGGCGGTGACTTCGAGGTCAAGACCGGCGCGCAGTTGTCGGCGGACGCCTCGGCGAGCCTGAAGGAGGGGCTGTCCTTCTTCAACAAGATCCTGCTCGGGTTCGCCGCCGTCGCGCTGCTGGTGGGCACGTTCCTCATCCTCAACACCTTCTCGATCATCGTGGCCCAGCGGACCCGGGAGCTGGCGTTGATGCGGGCGATCGGGGCCAGCGGCCGGCAGATCATCGGTTCGGTGGTGCTGGAGGCGGTGGCGATCGGACTGATCGCCTCGGTGCTGGGGCTGGGCGCCGGCATCGGCATCGGCGCGCTGCTGGCGTACGTCTTCGGCAACCTGGCCGGTGGGTTGACGCTGGCCGGGATCGGGGTGCCGGCGTCGGCGGTGGTCGGCTCGTTCGCGGTCGGCCTGGTGATCACGGTGGTGGCGGCGCTGTTGCCGGCGCTGCGGGCGGCGCGTATCCCGCCGATCGCGGCGATGCAGGACGTGGCCAACCCGGACCGGCCGTTGACCCGGGTGACAGTGACCGGCGGGGTGGTCACCGGGATCGGGGCGGTGCTGTTGTTCCTCGGGCTCAGCGGCAACGCCGGGGACAACACGCTGCCGGTCATCCTGGGCGGGGTGCTGTTCGCCTTCATCGGGGTGGCGCTGCTGACCCCACTGATCAGCCGCCCGGTGGTGTCCCTGCTGGGGGCGGTCTTCGCCTGGTCGGTGCCGGGCAAGCTGGGCCGGCTCAACTCCGGCCGCAACCCGCGCCGGACGGCGATCACCGCGGCGGCGCTGATGGTCGGCATCGCCCTGGTGACCGGGGTGACGGTGATCCTGGACTCGGCGAAGGGCAGCATCGGCGCGCTGGCCCAGGACACCATCAAGGCCGAGCTGGTGATCTCCGGGGCGTCGACCGGTCCGCGTCCGGCGAGCTTCGACCCGGCGGTGCTGACGAAGGTCGCCGCGCTGCCCGGGGTGCAGCTGGCCGACGGCGAGTACGGCGACATGGGCATGGTCGACGGGAAGGTCACCTGGCTGGCCGCGTCCAGCGACGTGACCGCCTTGCAGCGGATCTTCGGGGCCAAGACGACCGCCGGTGACATCAGCCGGCTCGGCCCGGACCAGATGCTGTTCAGCTCGGACGCCGCGGAGTCCCGCAACATCTCCGTCGGGTCGCGGGTGACCGTGCAGGCCTCCCGGGGTGAGCCGCGCACCTACACGGTCAGCGGCATCTACGAGAGTTCCGAGCTGACCAGCCCGGTGCAGCTGCCGCCGCAGGCGGTGAAGGACTTCGCCATCCCGAAACCCAACCAGGGGTTCATCCAGCTGGCCCCGGGCACCCCGGTGGCGGACGTGCAGCCGCAGGTGGAGGCGCTGCTCGCCGACAGCCCGGAGGTGTCGGTGGCCGACCGGGACGCGTTCATCGCGCAGCAGACGGGTTCCCTGGACAGCCTGCTCACCATGATCCAGATCCTGTTGGCGCTGGCGATCGTGATCGCGGTGCTCGGCATCGTCAACACCCTGGCCCTGTCGGTGCTGGAGCGGACCCGTGAGCTGGGTCTGCTGCGGGCGATCGGGCTGCGCCGGGCACAGACCATGCGGATGATCACCGTGGAGGCGGTGGTGATCTCGGTCTTCGGGGCGCTGCTCGGGATCGTGGTGGGCGTCGGCCTCGGTGCCGCGGTGGTCCGGGCGCTCAAGGACGACGGCATCACCGACCTGATCCTCCCGTGGGGTCAGATGGGGCTGTTCCTGCTGCTGGCGGCCGTCATCGGGGTGGTGGCGGCGGTGCTGCCGGCGATCCGGGCGGCCCGGATCAACGTGCTGGGCGCGATCGCGCACGACTGACCCGCTACGCCACGAGGGGATTCCGCCGGTCGGCGGGATCCCCCTCGTCGTCACCGCGCCGACCAGGCGGGCGGCTCAGCCGGGCGGCGACACCCGGACGGGCGACCCACCCGGGCGGGCGACACACCCGCTCGGGCGACTCAGCCGGGCGGTTCGCCGAGCAGCGCCGCCAGCAGCTCCAGGTCCGCCGCGGTGAGGCTCTCCACCTGGTGCACGCCGTCGGTCGGCGGCAGCGGCACCTCCGCCGGTACCGCCAGCACCGCCGCACCGGCGGCGAGCGCGCTGGCCACCCCGGCCGGCGAATCCTCGATCGCCACGCACCGGCCGATCGGCACGCCCAGCAACCGGGCGGCGGTCAGGTAGGGCTCCGGGTGCGGCTTGGCCGAGTCGACCTCGTCACCGCAGACCACGGCGTCGAAGCTGCCCCGGCCGAGGGTGTCCAGCGCCACCTCCACCAGCGCCCGGCCGCTGGAGGTGACCAGCGCGGTGGGGATACCGGCCGCGCGGACCGCCCGCAGCAGGGTCAACGCGCCCGGCCGCCAGCGCAGCCCGGTGCGGAACAGCTCCAGGATCCGGGCGTGGATCCACTCCGCGCTGACCCGGGGATCCCGCTCGGGCTGGCCGAGGTCGTCGTGGAGCAGGCGCATCGACGCGGCCATGCTGGTGCCGACCATCGCCCGCCGGGCCGCTGCGGTGAGCGTGCCGCCGTACGCGGTGGCCAGCTCGTACAGGGCGATGTCCCAGAGCTTTTCGCTGTCGACCAGGGTGCCGTCCATGTCGAAGAGCACAGCGGCGGGGGGTGGGCTGCTCAGCGGATCCTCCTGGCGTCAGGTGGTGGTCTCCGGGCGATCCTGCCAGCCCGGCCCGGACCGCCCGCCGCCGTGCCATCCGGACGTGACCTGCTCCTCAGCCGAGGTTGCAGGCGTCCAGCGACCTCTCGTAGCCGCGGAAGAACCAGTCGGTGCGCTGTTCGGCGGTGCCGTGTGAGCCTTCAGCGAACCACGGCTGGTCGGGATCGTCGCCGACGGCGAGCAGCCCCTCACGGAACTCGTCCAGGTCACCGGCGTCCAGTTTCAGGGTGCCGTCGCGGACCGAGTCGCCGAGGTACGCCCCGGCCATGCAGTCGGCCTGCAACTCCTGCTGGATGGTGAAGTCGGCGCGCAGGCCGAGCCGGACCTGGATGCCGTGGGCGTACTCGTGGCCCAGCAGGTAGAACACGAACGCGTCCCCGACCTGCCGGAACGCCGAGACCGACCAGTTGACGTCGTAGGCGATGAAGTCGCCCCGGGAGCAGTAGACCGCGTTGTTGCGGGGCAGCGGCTGCCCGGCGCAGGAGACCTCGCCCTCCCGCTGGTAGGGCACGATCCGGCGGATCGGCCGGAACTGCTCGCCGGTGGTCCGGAACCGGGCGGCCCAGTAGCGTTCGGCGATGGTGACCGCGTCCTCAATGTCGCTCTTGAACTCGGCGACGCTGGTGGTGCCGTCGGCGCGGGTGGTCTGCGCCTCGGGCGACGGCGGGGCCGCCGGGCGGGAGGACTGCCGGGGGGCTGGTTCCCGGGGTGCCTCCGGGCCGCTCTCCCCCACCCCGCCGGCCGCGCAGCCGACCGCCACCACCAGCGCCGTCAGCACGGCGACGAGCGGTCCGTGCGATCGGCGTCCCGAGCCTGCCGTCACCGTGTGCCTCCCAGGCGTCCCGGTCCTGTGGTCGGTGGTACCCCGACCGTCAGACGATCATGCCCGGCCGACGTCCGGTTGACCATGGGCGACCCGGATCGACCCGGCCCGGCCGTCAGTGGTGCGGCCGACCACGCTGGATCGTCCCACCCTGGGCGAGGTGCCGCTCCGCCTCGTACCGCTGCTGTCGGGCCTGGGCTTCCTGCCCGGCGGCGCGGTCCCCGGCCCCGGTGGCGCGGGCGCGGTCGCGCCAGGCGACCCAGCCGACAGTGCCCACCGTCACCAGTGCCGCCACCCCCAGCACCAGCCACATCGTCATCATACGGACACGATACGTAGTCGCCGCCGGCCCCGGCGTCCCGGCTGGTCGACGGTTAGCCTCGGGGACGGTGTCCGGATCGGTCCGGCGGCACCGACGTCTCTGATGTCCGGCCGGGCCACGGCCGGTCGAGAGGAGAGACCATGAAATACATGATCATGTTGTACGGCTCGCAGCGCGACTACGACGCGATGGCCGGGCGGCCCGGCGCGCAGCCGCCGATGTCGCCGGAGCAGGTCGCCGCGATGCACGCCCACATGGCGGCGGTGCACCAGGAGCTGGCCGAATCCGGCGAGCTGGTCGACGGGCAGGGACTGACCGCGCCGGTGCACGCCCGTCGGGTGCGGCTGCGGCAGGGCTCCCCGGTGGTCACCGACGGGCCGTACCCGGAGACGCAGGAGGTGCTGGCCGGCTTCACCATCGTCGACTGCGCCAGCTTCGACCGGGCGACCCAGATCGCCGCCCGGTTCGTCGACCCGGACGCCGAGGGCGGGTACGTGGACGTACGACCGGTCGCCGACGGCATCGACGACCTGGACGGCTGAGTCGGCACCGTGCGCCCACCCGCCGTCGAGGACCTGCTGCGCGTGCTCGCGCCGCAGGTCCTCGGCGCGCTCGTCCGCCGGTACGGCCACTTCGACACCGCCGAGGACGCCGTCCAGGAGGCGCTGCTGGCCGCCGCGACGCGCTGGCCGGTCGACGGCCTGCCGGACAGCCCCCGGGGCTGGCTGGTCACCGTGGCCGCCCGCCGGCTGACCGACCTGCTCCGCAGTGAGCAGGCCCGCCGCCGACGGGAGGACGACGCCGGGCGGGCGGTCCCGACCGGCCGGTGGCTCGCCCCGCCGGCCGACCACCCGGATCCGGGCGACGACAGCCTGGTCCTGTTGTTCCTGTGCTGTCATCCGGCGCTGCCGCCGGCTGCCCAGATCGCGTTGACCCTGCGGGCCGTCGGCGGGCTGACCACCGGTGAGGTGGCCCGGGCGTTCCTGGTGCCCGAGAGCACGATGGCCCGCCGGATCACCCGCGCCAAGCAGCGCGTCCGGGGCAGCGGGTTGCCGTTCGCGCTGCCCGACGCCGCCACCCGCGAGGCCCGGCTCGACGCCGTCCGGCAGGTGCTCTACCTGATCTTCAACGAGGGGTACGCCAGCACCGCCGGCACGCATCTGCGCCGGGTGGACCTGTCCACCGAGGCGATCCGGCTGACCCGGATGCTGCACCGGCTGCTCCCGGCCGACCCGGAGGTCACCGGGCTGCTGGCGTTGATGCTGCTCACCGACGCCCGGGGGCCGGCCCGGGTCGGCCCGGCCGGCGAGCTGGTGCCGATGGCCGAGCAGGACCGCCGCCGCTGGCGGGCCGACCAGATCGCGGAGGGGGTGGCCCTGGTCAGCGCGGTGCTGCCCCGCGGCGACGTCGGACCGTACCAGCTCCAGGCGGCCATCGCGGCGGTGCACGACGAGGCACCGAGCGCCGGGGAGACCGACTGGGCGCAGATCGTCGCCCTCTACGAGGTGCTGATGCGGATCGCGGACAACCCGGTGGTGGCCCTCAACCACGCGGTGGCGGTGGCGATGGCCCGGGGCCCCGGGGTCGGGCTGCGCCTGCTGGACGCCCTGGCGGCCGACCAGCGGATCGCCGACGACCCGAGGTGGCACGCCGCCCGCGCCCACCTGCTGGAGCGGTCCGGGGATCCGGCCGGTGCGCGGGAGGCGTACGAACACGCGGCCCGACGGTCGATGAACCTCCCCCGCCAGCGTTACCTGTACGGCCGGGCGGCCCGCCTGCCCGAGCCGTCGACCGCCGGTGCCGCACCCGACCCGGGCGGCGGCTGAGCGCGGGTGCGGCGCGGCCGGACCGCCCGACCCGTCACGATCCGCCGTTGAGCTCCGCCATCAGGAACTCCACCAGCGGCTGGACGTGGCGGTCCGGTCGCCGCCACTCGGCCGACAGGTCCTCCGGCAGGTGCTGTTCGGCCAGCAGCTGCCCGTGGCGGTATCGCCGGAGCACCGGATGCAGGGCGGCGGTCACCCGGCCCGGGGCCGGGGGCCGGTCGACGGCGGGGGCGTCGCCGTGGTCGTCGCGGCCCCAGCGCAGGGTGAGGGTGTAGCAGTGGGCGGCGTCGGCGAACCGGGCGAGCGCGTAGTCCTCGGGGAGGTCCTCGTAGTGCCGGAAGTCACCGGTGGCCCCGTCGCGGACGAGGACGTCGCCGAGGTACTCGAACTGGGTCCACAGCGCCGAACTCCCGTTCACCCGGTCGAGCATCAGCTTCGCCAGCGACGCCGGCTCGCCCGGCGTCGTCGCGACGGGCATCGGCACGTCGTCGTAGCGTTCCCGCAGGATCCGGGTGAGGGTGCGCAGGTTGTAGCGGAACCCGTCGATGAAGGGCGACGAGGCGTGCCGTAGGTCCCGCGCCTGGGCGACGGTGCCGGCGAAGTACAGGTCGTCGACGTTGCTCGACTGCCAGTCGGGGCGCAGCGCGGGGATCCGGCCGTCGTCCACCAGCTCGGGTCGGCACCCGGCGTCGAACACGGTGGTGTCCATCCGGAAGCCGGTGCAGCGCAGCACCACGTGGTAGTCCAGTTCGGCGCTCCCACCCCCGGCGTGGGTGACCCGGACCCGGAAACCTCCGTCGACCGGCCGGATCCGGTCGACGGTGCCGTCGAGCACGGTGTGCGGGGTGCCGGACCGGTGGCTGTCGAGGATCGCCCCGTGCCGGCCCCGGACGTCACCGGGGTGCCCGGTCTGCCAGGCCAGCCGTACCGGCCGCCGGCTGGCCAGGTGCACCGTGGCCGCGCTGCCCAGGAGGGCCGAGGCGGTCTCGAACGCCGCGTTGCCCTTACCGAGGATCAGCACCCGCCGGCCGGCGTACCGGTCGGGGTCGACCTCCATCTCCTCGTACCCGGTGGCGTGCTCGATGCCCGGGATGTCCGGCACGAACGGTCGGCCCCATCCGGTGGCCACCACGAGGCAGCGCGCCCGGACGCCGCCCCGGTCGGTGCGGACGCTGAACCCGTCGTCCTCCCGGGTGATCCGTTCGACGGTGGTGCCGTAGCGGACCCGCAGCTGGTGGACCCGCTGGAACTCGGCGAGGTAGCACACCAGGTCGTCGGCGGACGGCTGGTAGTCCCGGCTGAAGTTCGCGAACAGCAGGTCCGGGGAGTCGTTGAGCAGCGAGTTGCCGTCCCACCGCAGCCGGGTCTCCGGATCGGCGCTGGCGGTGTGCACCGTGTTGGTCGAGTTCAGGCGGCGGTGGCGCGGGAACCGCCGGAAGAAGCCCCCCGGCTCGGCCCCACGTTCGAACGTCACGTAGTCGGCGCCCTGCTGCTGGAGGTGGTAGCTCAGCTGCAGGCCGGCGGGCCCGGCTCCGACGATGACGTACGTGTGCGCGGTGTCGACCATCAGGCGAACCCTTCGACGCGGGGACGGTTCCCCCGACGATGAAGTCGATCACGATAGGTGTCAATGGTCGACGGTCGACAAGGGAGCCGCCGGGCAGGCCGCGGGGCGGGTGGCTACGACGAGATGGTGAACGCCGCCACCACGCCGTTGTGGTCGGAGTTGGTGCCGCTGACGATGCTGTAGTCGGTCATCCACATCTCGCGGTGCTCCTCGACGCGCTTCCAGAAGTAGATGTAGTCGATGTGCCGGTTGCCGTGCGTCCCGTTCCCCTTCTCGCCGTAGAGGTTGTAACAGGACCGCAGGTTCGGCAGCTGGTTGGCCTCGAAGACCTTCCAGGGGAACTTCTGGTACCCGTACGCCCGGTCGGCGCTGAAGTCGACGTTCAGGTCGCCGCTGACGATGACCTGGCCGGAGTCCTTCTTGGCCGCCGCCAGGTTCTTCAGGGCCTGGAACTGCTCCTCGGCGCAGGCGGTGCGGGGCAGGTCCTCGGGCCGCCCGTTGTTCTCGATGCTCGCGTTGGCGTGCGCGTTGAGGTGGTAGACGCTGCGCCCGGTCGCCTTGTGCCGGTAGCGGACCCAGTTGTTGTAGCGGGCCGGCGGCACCTCGCCCGGCCCGTTGGTGTCGCAGACGAAGTTCGACCCCTTGTCCAGCACGTCGAACATGCTCTTCTTGGCCAGCAGCGCCTCGTTCGCCGCCTGCGTCGGCTCGGGCGCGTACAGCCACCAGCCGTTCTCCGCCGCCCAGTCCTTCAGGTACGCCTTGCGGTTGCCGACCTCGTTGAGCCCGACCAGGTCCGCCTTCGCGGTGATCAGCTCCAGGTCGTGGACGAAGTCGGCCTGGTTCAGCTCGTTGAGGATGTTCAGGGTCGCCGCCTGGAAGGTGGAGTTCGCGGCGGCGGGAGTGGCCGGCACCAGGCTCACCAGCAGCACCGCCGCGCCGACGAGGGCACCCACCCTGCGCGCCGACCAGAGTTTTCCGCGTGACATGGCAGCCCTCTCCCGATCACCGACGACGGCGCGGCACGACCCGGCCGTGAAGAATTTTATCTTGCTCAAGGGAGGCACGGTAGCTTACTTTCAACCCCTGAACAACGGCACCACATTGTCGGGAACCAATTGCTGATCATGTTCGGCGACGTCGGCGGGCACGGTCGGCGGCGACCTCGCCGGCCTGCCCGTCCGCCTGTCACGCCAGGGAGGCCCCATGCATCCACGAAGGACCTGGCTGCCGGCGTTGACCGCCGTCGTGGTGGCGCTCGTCGCCGGCACCGCCGCCGCGCCCGCCGCCGCGGCCACCCCGCAACCGGTGTACGCCCCCTCGGGCGGGATCGCCGATCCCGGCGTGGTGCGGCACAACAACACCTTCGTCGTGTTCGCCACCGGCACCCGCGCCCCGGCCCACCGGGGTGAGACCGCCTCCGGTCCGTGGACCGCCCTCGACACGACCCTCGGTTCCGTCCCGGACTGGGCCGAGAACGGCGCGGTGTGGGCACCCGACGCGGTCCGTACCGCCACCGGCTGGGTGCTCTACTACTCGTTGCCCGCCAAGGGCAAGAACGGGCAGCGGTGCATCGGGGCCGCCACCTCCGACACCGTCGACGGGCCGTACGCGCCGGTGGGCGCCGCGCCGCTGATCTGCCCGGGTGGCGCGCACGGCGCGGACGACGTGGTGGCGGGGCGGCCGGTCGCCGCCGCCGGCGTGATCGACCCGTCCCCGTTCGAGGACGCCGACGGCAAGCGGTTCGTGCTCTACAAGACGCAGCAGACCCCGTCGTCGATCCGGATGCTGCGGCTCGACGACACGGGCACCCGCTGGGTCGGCAACGCCAGCGGCGAACTGGTCCGCAACAGCGGCATCATCGAGAACCCGGTGCTGCGCCAGCGGGGTTCCACGTACGTGCTGTTCGCCTCCCGGTACGGCTACGACAACTGCAGCTACGCCACCGTCTACCTCACCTCCACCGACCGGTGGAACTTCCAGGGCAAGACCGAGCACCCGCTGCTCACCACCGCCGGCACCGGGATCTGCGGCCCGGGCGGCGCGGATCTCGTCCCGGCCCTGGTCGACGACGAGCAGCGGCTCTTCCTGCACGGATGGGTCTGCGCCGGCACCACCCCCTGCCGGCAGCGGGCCGACGGTTCACTGCCGGCCGACGCCCGCCGGGCGCTCTACGCGGCGATCTTCCGCTGGGACGGCGCGACGCCCCGCGTCGGCGCACTCCTCTGACCTGCCCGGGTCGCGGGCGTCCCCGCCCCGCCGGTGCGCAGGGTCGCGCTGCCGGCGGGGATGCACGGTGCCCACCGGTCGTCATGGTCGGGTCAGTCGTCGCGCCGGCGGTCGGCCCGGGCCACCACCACGGCGGTGGTGAGGCTGAGTGCCGCCGCGCCCAGTTGCAGCAGGCCGTCGAGCAGGTCGACGAGATCGGCGAGAGAGGTGGAATCCACTGTGGCCTCCGGGGGTCGGTGTCCCCCGCCGTCCGCGCGGTGCGGAGGCGGCCCCCCGGGCCCGGGGATGAACTCCACGGGCGCCACCGCAATTATGGCACGGTACGCCGAACGCCGGCACACTCCGACCGCTCCGGCTCGTCACCCGTGGACCGGGCCGGGCCGGGTTCGACCAGCCGGGCCGGTCAGAGCTGGCCGGGGTAGAAGCCGTACCGGGCCAGGGGTTCCACGATGCTCTGCTCCTCGTAGGCCAGGTGGGACAGCAGGGTGTCGGTGAGCACGTCCACCGCCTGCTGGAGGCCGGCCAGCCGCGCCGGGTCGCCGATCAGCGCGACCAGCGCCCGGTCGACGCCCTCGACGACCTCGTGGATGACGACGTGTTCCTGCTCCAGCCGGTCGATCACCGGGACCAGCCCCGGATCGGCCCGCCGCAGGTGCGGGAAGATCGCGTCGTCCTCCAGCCCGTGGTGCTGGGTGACCAGCGTGCAGTAGGCGGCGCAGTACGCCCCCAGCGTCCAGTTGTTCTGCCGCAGGGTCATCCGGTTGAGCACGCCCCGGGCCTCCCCGGCGGACACCACCCCCCGGCGGACCTGGTCGAGCAGGTCGCGGATCTCGCCGAGTTCCCGACGCAGGTGGTCGTGCACGTCGACCAGGTGACCGCCGGCGGCCCGGGCCTGCGGGGAGTAGACGTGCCCGGCCGGGGCGGGCGGGGCGACCGGCCGGGTCGACTCGTCCCAGAGCCGGTGGTCGCTGTGCCGTACCTGCGGGGCGGGGGTGGGGGTGACCGCCAGTCCGGTCGCGCCCCCGGCCCGGACGACCTCCCGTGCCTGCCCACCCGCCGGCCCGGCGGAGCGCACCACCGGCGAACCCGCGCCCGACCCGGCCCGGACGCCCCCGTCCGGGTCGACCCGGGCGGTCGACCCGGACCCCGCCGGACCGGGACCGGCCGTCGCGCTCCGCTCGGCGGCGACCAGCTCGCGGACGGCGGGGGCGACCTCCTGGGCGAACACCTGGAGGCTGGCCGGGTCGTCGGCGCCGAGGATGAACCCGGAGGTGCCGTGGGCCAGCACCAGGTCGGTCAGCTCCCGCACCCACTGCTGCGGCGGCCCGTCGAGGAAACCCGCGCCGGTACGGGTGAACCGGCCGGAGACGTTCAGCAACCGCCGCACCTCGGCGGGATCCCGTCCGGCCGCCGCCGCGCCCTCGTCGACCAGCGCGGTGGGGCCGGCCAGCCCCGCCGGCCCCTGCGGCAGGTACGACAGGGACGGCAACCAGCCGTCCGCCGTCCGCCCGACCAGCCGCAACAACCTCGGCTTGTACGCGCCGACCCAGATCCCCACCGGGTGCGCCGGGGCGGGACCGCGCTTCGCGCCGACCACCCGGTAGTGCCCGCCGTCGACCCGCACCCCGCCCCGCCGGTCGGCGGCCCACACCTCCCGGACGATCCGGATCGCCTCGTCGAGGGCGTCCACCGACTGGCCGGGGGTGAGCCGTCGGCCCCCGTTGGCCTCGATGGCGTCCCAGAACGCGCCCGCACCGAGGCCGAGTTCGACCCGGCCGCCGCTGAGCAGGTCCAGGCTGGCGACGCTGCGGGCCAGCACCACCGGCTGCCGCAGCGGCAGGTTGAGCACGTTGCCGGCCAGCCGGATCCGGCTGGTCGCCGCCGCCAGGTAGGACATCAGCGTCCAGGTGTCGAGGAAACCCGGCTGGTAGGGGTGGTCCTGGAAGGTGACCAGATCCAGACCCACCTGCTCGCAGAACCTGGCCCGGGCGACGACCTGCTCCGGCTGCCGGGCGTCGGGGGTGAGGAAGGCGCCGAACAGCAACTCGTGTCCGTAGTCGGTCATGACGCTGCCGTCACCTGTCCCCTCGTCGCGTCCCGGGTCGCCCGGCGGCGCGTCCCGGGTCGGGGCGCGGCCACGGCCAGGTGGCCGGGGCGACCATGCCAACGTAACGCCGACCCGCGGCGCCGCACCGGGCAACCGCGTTGCACCGCAGCGACCACGACTGGCGAATGTTGCGGCTGCTTGCGAGGCTAGATGCCGTGTATGACTACGACCTGTTGGTGCTGGGCTCCGGGCCCAGCGGTCAGAAGGCGGCCATCGCCGCCGCGAAGCTCGGTAGGCGGGTCGGCATCGTGGACCGCCGCGACATGATCGGTGGGGTGTGCATCAACACCGGCACCGTCCCCTCCAAGACGCTCCGCGAGGCCGTGCTCTACCTGACCGGCCTCAGTCAGCGGGACCTGTACGGCAGCAGCTACCGGGTCAAGGAGGAGATCACGGTCGGCGACCTGGCCGCCCGGACGCAACACGTGATCAACCGGCAGACCGACGTCATCCGCAACCAGCTGGCCCGTAACCGGGTCGCGCTGATCACCGGCACCGGCCGGTTCGCCGACCCGCACTCGATCTGGGTGGACGGCGGCTCCGGGCACGAGTCGAAGATCACTTTCGACAAGGTCGTCATCGCGGCGGGCACCCGGCCGGCCCGACCGGACAGCGTCGACTTCGACGACCGCACGATCGTCGACTCCGACGGGGTGATCAATCTCCAGGCGGTGCCGCGCAGCATGGTGGTGGTCGGCGCGGGCGTGATCGGCATGGAGTACGCCTCCATGTTCGCCGCGCTCGGCACCAAGGTGACAGTGGTGGAACGCCGTGACGCGATGCTCGACTTCTGCGACGAGGAGATCGTCGAGTCACTCAAGTACCACCTGCGTGACCTGTCGGTGACGTTCCGCTTCGGCGAGGAGGTCGCCGCGGTGGAGAAGCACCAGACGGCGGCGCTGTGCATCCTCAAGAGCGGCAAGAAGATCGTCGCCGACACGGTCATGTACTCCGCCGGCCGGCAGGGACAGACCGACAACCTCGCCCTCGACGCGGCCGGGCTGGAGGCCGACAAGCGCGGCCGGATCGCGGTGGACGAGCACTACCGCACCAGCGTGGAGCACATCTACGCGGTGGGTGACGTGATCGGCTTCCCGGCGCTGGCGTCCACCTCGATGGAGCAGGGCCGGATGGCGGCGCTGCACGCGTGCGGGGAGCCGGTACGCGAACTCCAGGAGCTGCAGCCGATCGGCATCTACACGATCCCGGAGATCAGCTTCGTCGGGAAGACCGAGGAGGAGCTGACCAACAGCGCGACGCCGTTCGAGGTCGGCATCGCCCGCTACCGCGAACTGGCCCGGGGGCAGATCGTCGGCGATTCGTACGGCATGTTGAAGCTGCTCGTCTCCCCGCAGGACGGTCGGCTGCTCGGGGTACACGTGTTCGGCACCGGCGCGACCGAGATCGTCCACATCGGGCAGACGGTGATGGGCTGCGGTGGGACGGTCGACTACCTGATCGACACGGTGTTCAACTACCCGACGCTGTCCGAGGCGTACAAGGTCGCCGCCCTGGACGCGGCCAACAAGATCCGCAACATCACCCGGATCGACGGCTGACCGCTCCCCCGGCCCGGGGCTGCGCGCCGCGACCGGTACGCGGCCCCGGGCCGGGGCGCGAGGTGACCCACCGGGGCACCGGCCACTACGCTCGACGGGCCGTCAGCCACCGATCGACAGGGTCCGTCTCGTGATGCCGAAGAGTCCGACCGTGGACGGGCAGCCGTCGGGGGACAGCCGCCGCCGGAGCCTGGGGGCGCTGCTGCGGCGGGTGCACCTCGGCGGGCCGGTGTCCCGCGCCGGGCTGGCCGAGTGGCTGGGCGTCAACCGCAGCACCGTCCTGGCGCTCACCTCGGAGCTGGTCGCGGCCGGGCTGGTGCGCGAGGGCTTCCCCGAGCTGACCGGCCGGGCCGGGCGACCGTCCCTGGTGGTCCGGCCGGCGTCCGACCGGGTGTACGTGCTCGCCTTCGACATCGCGGTGGACCGGTTGGTGGCCGCCCGGGTGGGGTTGGGCGGGGAGATCCAGGACCGCCGGGAGGCGCACCGGGCCCGGGCGGGGGTCGACCTGGAGACCGTGGTGGGGGTGCTGGCCGACCTGGGGCGTCAGCTGCACCGGTCGGCGGCCGAGGGGGCGGTCTGTGTGGGGGTCGGCGCGTCGTACTGCGGGATGATCCGGCCCGGCGACGGGATGGTGCGGTTCGGCCCGGACCTGGGCTGGGTGGACCAGGCGTTCGGCGCGGAACTGGAGCGGCGGCTCGATCTCGGCCTGCCGGTGCTGGTCGGCAACGAGGCGCACCTGGGCGCGCTGGCCGAGCACCAGCGCGGCGTGGGCGTCGGGGTGCGGAACCTGGTCTACCTGCACGGCGACGTCGGGGTCGGTGGCGGGATCATCGTGGGCGGCGAACTGCTCGGCGGTGACGGCGGGTACGGCTCCGAGGTGGGCCACATGCTGGTCAACCCGTACGACGGCAGGCCCTGCGGGTGCGGCTCACGCGGCTGCCTGGAGGCGGAGGTCGGCGAGCGGGCGCTGCTCGACGCCGCCGGTCGGCCCGCCGACCTGATCGGCCGGGACGCGGTCCGCGAGGTGGTCGAGGCGGCCGGTCGCGGCGAGCCGGCGGCCCGCGACGCGCTGCGGACCGTCGGCGACTGGCTGGGCATCGGGGTGGCGAACGTGATCAACCTGTTCAACCCCGGCATGGTGGTCTTCGGCGGCGTGCTGCGCGAGGTGTACCGGGGCGCGGCCCCCCACGTCCAGCGGAGGATCGCCGCCAACGTCCTGCCGGTCTCCCGGACCCGGGCCCAACTACGGGTCTGCGCCCTCGGCGACGACGCCACCCTGGTCGGCGCGGCGGAACTCGGCTTCGCCCGGCTGCTCGCCGACCCGCTGGGCGTCCGGGCCGGCTGAGGGAGCGGACACCGGCCCGTCCGGGTGTGCCCGGTGCCGGCGGGAGTGCCGGCACCGGGCTGCGTTCCGGCGGGCGGGGCGGTGGCCCGGCCGGTGGTCAGGAGCCGTCGCGCAGGTCGGCCAGCCGGTCGCGGGTGAACCGGATGTCGTCGAAGGTGACCCGGCAGCCGTCCCCGGTCGGCGACTGCGCCTCGAGGCCGATCGTGGCCGCGGTGGCCGCGCCGTCCACGGTGAAGTACCGGACCATCCGCCAGGTCCGCCCGTCGACCGAG
The DNA here is from genome assembly GCF_900090265.1 of Micromonospora rifamycinica. Classification (NCBI taxonomy): domain Bacteria; kingdom Bacillati; phylum Actinomycetota; class Actinomycetes; order Micromonosporales; family Micromonosporaceae; genus Micromonospora; species Micromonospora rifamycinica. The sequence goes on along the minus strand of NZ_LT607752.1, from coordinate 531,142 downwards.
GCGTGGTAGGCGAAGGCGTGGTCGACCCGGGACACCCGCAGCCAGACCGTCCGGGTGTCGACACCGAAGGCGTTGGCGTCGTCGGCGACCCCCCGGGCGACCACTGAGACGATCATGGGTTCGCCGTCGGGGGAGAACTCGAAGCAGAGCTTTCCCCAGTGCCGCTCGTCGACCCAGAGCAGCAGCACCCCCGCGTCGTAGGTGGCGGTGAAGTCGACGGTGACCCGCGCGCTGAACTGGAAGTCGCCGTCCGGGGGGAGGCCGAGCAGGGTCGGCGCGTCGAGGGTCGCCCCGACGTCGGGCGGGGTGCCCGGGCCCGGATCGATGAAGATGTCGCTGCGCGGGGTCGCCATGGCGGTCACCGTGCCGCTGGCCTCGGCGACCGTCCACGCCGTCTCGGGGGACGGCGACACGGCGAACGGAAGGCCCGGCACGTTCCAGGTGGTGGTCATGGGGTCCATTGTCTGCCGGCGCTCCCCGCCCGCGTCGCCCCGGTTACGCTCAGGACGCCTAGGGTGAGGGCATGGCTGAGCGAGGTCTGACCCTGATGGCGGTACACGCGCACCCCGACGACGAGGCGACGAGCACCGGTGGCGTGCTGGCCAGGTATGCGGCGGAGGGCATCACCACAGTGCTCGTGACCTGCACCGACGGCCGGTGCGGCGACGGACCCGGCGGGGTGAAGCCGGGCGAGGCGGGGCACGATCCGGCCGCCGTGGTGGCCATGCGGCAGCGCGAGCTGGAGGCCAGCTGCGCGGCGTTGAAGATCACCCACCTGGAGACCCTCGGTTACGCCGACTCCGGGATGATGGGCTGGCCGACCAACGAGCTGCCCGGCGCGTTCTGGACCACGCCGGTGGCGGAGGCGGCGGACCGGCTGGCGGAGCTGATCCGCCGTTACCGGCCGGACGTGGTGGTCACCTATGACGAGAACGGCTTCTACGGCCACCCGGACCACATCCAGGCCCACCGGATCACCATGGCCGCGGTGGCGACGACCGACGTCCCGGCGAAGGTGTACTGGACGACCGTCCCGCGGAAGGCGTTCGCTGAGTTCGGCCGGGTGATGAAGGAGCTCGGCATCGACTGGGCCGAGCCGGACGCGGCGGACGAGCCGGGACCGCAGCTCGGTCTGCCCGACGAGGAGATCACCACCTGGGTGGACACCAGCAGCCACGGCGCGCAGAAGTTCGACGCGCTGGCCGCCCATGCCAGCCAGACCGAGAACATCTTCTTCCTGCGGATGGGCCAGGAGCGGTTCGTCGAGCTGATGGGGCTGGAGACCTTCGTGCGGGTCCGCGACACCACCGGGGCGGCGCTGCCCGAGGACGACCTGTTCGCCGGCCTGCGCTGACGGCCCGGACCGTTGCCGGGGTGTTCCATCCTTAACCGGAACGGAACACCCCGGGCACAACTCTTAGGTCATAGCATCACCGGGATGGACGACTCGGTATGAATATCCATCGACAACCGTCTTCCCAGGCTCTCCCCGGCCGACGATGATCGCCCTATCGAAGGATGCGAAAGCATCTCGGATTGGGGAGGTCAGTTTGAGATCAGCCCTAGCGCTGGCCGGCGTCACCGTGCTGGTCGGCAGCGGGCTCGTGGTCAGCACCACGAGCGCGTCCGCCGCCCCGCCCACCAACCCCGCACCGGCGTTGGTCGCCGCCGCCGACGCCGCCCTGAAGGAGCACACCCGGGCCGTCAGGGCCTCGGCGAAGGACCGCTACGCCGTGCACAGCAGCAGGCGGGACGCCCAGGGCCGCGGCGCGGTCCGCTACACCCGCACGTACGACGGGCTCCGCGTCTACGGCGGGGACTTCGTCATCCGCACCGAGGCCGACGGCGACTACGCCGGCAGCTCGGTCGGCCTGGCCGCTCCGCTGACCCTCGCCACCACTGCCAAGGTCAGCGCCGCCGAGGCCCGTAAGGCGGCGACCGCCGCGTTCTCCGGCCGGGTCACCGGCACCGGCGCGGCGGAGCTGTTCGTCGACGCCAGCAGCGGCACCGGGCGGCTCGCCTGGGAGACCGTGGTCACCGGGTGGGCACCGGACGGGCAGACCCCCTCCCGGCTGCACGTGATCAGCGACGCCCTGACCGGCGCGCGGATCGGCGCGTACGACGAGATCGAGTCCGTCGTCGGCACCGGCAACAGCATCTACGCCGGCCCGGTCTCGATCGACACCACCCAGTCCGGGGCGACCTACAGCCTGATCGACCCGACCCGGGGCAACGGCCGCACCTGCGACATGAACAACGGCACCTCGACCTGCACCACCTTCACCGACGCCGACAACGTGTGGGGCACCGGTGCGGCGTCGAACCGGCAGTCCGCCGCGGTCGACGCGCACTTCGGCGCGGCCACCACCTTCGACTACTTCACCGAGGTGCACGGCCGCAACGGCATCTTCGGCAACGGGACCGGCGTGCCGAGCCGGGTGCACTACGGCAACGCCTACGTCAACGCCTTCTGGGACGGCGCGCAGATGACCTACGGCGACGGCGCGGGCAACGCCAAGCCGCTGGTCGCCCTCGACGTGGCCGGGCACGAGATGTCCCATGGCGTCACCGAGAACGTGGTCCCCGGCGGCCTGACCTACTCCGGCGAGTCCGGCGGCCTGAACGAGGCCACCAGCGACATCTTCGGCAACATGGTGGAGTTCTACGCGGACACCCCGGTCGACCCCGGCGACTACGAGGTCGGCGAGAAGATCGACATCCGGGGCACCGGCGCGCCGCTGCGGTACATGTACAACCCGACGCTGGACGGCTCGTCGCACGGCTGCTGGTCGACCAGCACCAACAGCCTCGACGTGCACTACTCGTCGGGCGTGGCCAACCACTTCTTCTTCAACCTGGCCGAGGGCTCCGGCGTGACCCCGTACGGCACCTCGCCGCTGTGCGGGTCGGCCCCGCCGGTGACCGGGATCGGCCGGGAGAAGGCGGAGAAGATCTGGTTCCGGGCGCTGGACGCGTACTTCGTCTCGAACACCCGTTACGTGAACACCGCCCAGCCGACCAACACCGCGCGGCTGCACACCCTGTCGGCCGCCACCGACCTGTACGGCCTGTGCAGCACGGAGTACAAGGCCGTGATGGCCGCCTGGACCGCGGTGAACGTGACCGGCACCGAGTCGTGCGCCGCCAACGACTTCTCCGTCGCGGTCGCCCCGGCGACGCTGACCCTCGACCCGGGCACCTCGGGCACCGCCACGGTCTCCACCACGGTGATCCGGGGCACCGCCGAGACGGTGACCTTCTCGACCGGCCCGCTGCCGACCGGGGTGAGCGTGTCGTTCAGCCCGTCCTCGGTCACCGCCGGCGGGTCGACCACCATCACGGTCACCGCCGCCGCGACCGCCGGCAGTGGCACGGTGCCGATCACCGTGGTGGGCACCGCCCCCTCGGTGGCCCGGACCGCCACGCTGAACGTGACGGTGAACGGGCTGCCGGGCTGCTCCGGCAGCAACGGCACCGACGTGCCGATCGCCGACAACTCGACGGTGGAGAGCACCATCGTGATCAGCGGTTGCGCGGCGACCCCGTCGACCGCGAGCAAGGTCGAGGTGCACATCGTGCACACCTACATCGGTGACCTGGTGGTCAGCCTGATCGCCCCGGACGGCAGCGTGTACACGCTGCAGAACCGCTCCGGGGGCAGCGCCGACAACATCGACCAGACGTACACCGTGAACCTCTCCTCGGAGACGGCGAACGGGAGCTGGCGGCTGCGGGTCCAGGACGCGGCGAGCCTGGACACCGGTTACCTCAACAGTTGGAGCCTGAACCTCTGACAGCGGCTCTGCGGGCGGGTCATCCGGGGCGTCCCCGGGTGGCCCGCTTTCGCGTCGGGTCCACGCTCCCGGGCACCACGGCCCGCTATAGTCATGCACAAACATCGATTGATGCCGCCGGGTCGACCGTACCGGCGCAGCGCCCCCACCACCCCACCACCGAGGAGGTCCGGATGACTTCGCACCGTGCCCGCCTGCGGGCCTGGGCCGTCGCGTTCCTCGCGGCGGTCGCCCTGCCCGCCGCCCTGCTCGGCCCACCGGCACCGGCCTCGGCCGCGAACACCCTGACCATGCTCGGCGCGGACGTCTCCTCCGTGCAGCGCAGCCTGGACCTCGGCGCGCGGTACTACGACGCCGGCGGCACCGCCCGGGATCCGCTCGACATCCTCAAGGGCCTCGGCGTCAACTACGTCCGGCTCCGGGTCTGGAACAACCCGGCCAGCGGGTGGAACAACAAGGAGAAGGTGCTGGCGTACGCCAGGACGGTGAAGGCCAAGGGCCTCAAGTTGATGATCGACTTCCACTACTCCGACACCTGGGCCGACCCGGGCAAGCAGTACAAGCCGGCGGCCTGGGCCAACCACGGCATCGGCCAGCTGCAGACCGACGTCTACAACTACACCTACGACGTCTGCACCAGCCTGCGCAACCAGGGCACCACGCCGGACAGCGTGCAGATCGGCAACGAGATCAACGTCGGCATGCTCTGGAACGACGGCAAGGTCGTCAACAACGACTTCACCAACCTCAGCCTGCTGCTCAAGGCCGGCTACCAGGCGACGAAGCAGTGCAACGGCGGCACCCAGGTGATCATCCACACCGCGAACGCGGACAGCATGGACCACGCCCGCTGGTTCTACGACGGCATCCGGGCCAAGGGCGTGCAGTGGGACCTGACCGCGCTGTCGTACTACTGCATGTGGCACGGCTCGCTGGCCAACCTCTACAACGTCATCACCGACGTCCGTTCCCGGTACGGCAAGCCGGTGGTGCTCACCGAGACGGCGTACCCGTTCACCGCCGCGAACGCCGACAACGAGGCGAACGCGATCAACGGCGGCGAGCCCTGCGCCGGTCACCAGGCGAGCTGGACCGGCCAGGCCACCGAGTTCTCCTGGGTCCAGGACACCGCCCGCAACGCCGGTGCGATCGGGGTCTTCTACTGGGAGCCGACCTGGTACGCGGTGCCCGGCAACGGCTGGGATCCGGCGAACATCAACGGCACCGGCAACCAGTGGGACAACATGGCCATCTTCAACTGGACCGGTCAGGTGAACCCGAACATCCGCTGGCGGCCGTAGACGTCGCCGGTGCCGGCCGGGCTCACCGCCCCCGGCCGGCACCGGCCACCGTCGGCGTCCCGCCGGCCGGCGTCGGCGTGCCACCGGCCGGGCACTACCCTGGCGCGATGCGATACGACGAGTGCGAAGCGGCCATCCGTCAGCTGGTCGACGCGGCCGACGAGGACGCCCTGCACGCCTTCGGACAGGCGACCGTCACCCGGGTGCTGGCGGCCGGCCTGGCCGACGAGGCCGACGAGGACGACCTGGACGAGGATGCCCGGGCGGCGCTGACCGCCGCGCGGGAGAGCATCGCCACGGCCGACGCGACCGAGCTGCGGGGCCACCTCGACCGCATCGACGAGGGCATCCTCGCCGACGGCGACATGGACCCGGGTCTGGTGGTCGCCCTGTCGGCCCTCGAGCACTGGACCAGCTACCTGGAGGAGCACCGGCGCGGCGAGCTGTACGAACTCGCCATCCGCTCCCTGGAGGAGGTCGACCACCGGGTCTCGGCCGCGCTCGACGACTTCCTCGCCGAGCCGGAGATGGCCGCCGAGTACGCGCGGATCACGCAGGCGCTGACCGCCTGACGGATCGCGCTTCGGCGGACCGAGATCCGCAGCGGCGTGCCGCCGCCCACCCGGGTGGGCGGCGGCACGCCGCTGCGGATCTCGGTCCGGTGCGGTGTGCCCGCGCGCCGGCACGGCCGTCGCCTACCGGCCGACGGTCACCGGCCGCAGTTCAGCGTCAGCGCACCCGGCGAGTTGGTCCAGACGAGCATGCCGAACGTCGTGCTGCCACCCGGGGCCAGCGTCCCGTTCCACGAGGCGTTGCGCACCGTGACGTCGGAACCGGAGATGACGAGCACGCCGTTCCAGAGGGCCGAGATGCGCTCGTCGCCCAGCCACCGCCAGGTGACCTGCCAGCCGTTGAGCGTCTCCTCGGCGGTGTTGCGCACGGTGACCGTGGCGGCGTACCCGCCGGTCCAGCGGTTGTCGATGGTGATCGTCGCCCGGCACGACGCCGACCCGGCCGGCAGCGTCCGGACCGGACCGTTGATGATGTACGGGTCGTGCTTCTCCCCGGCGCTGAACCGGTACCAGTACTCGCTGTCCGGGGTCAGCCCGGTGACCGTGATGTCCCCCTGCCGTTCCGGGCCGGACACCGCCGAGGCCACCGGGTTCAGCCATGCCGTCGCGTCCTCCCGGCTGGCGAAGAGGACCAGGGTCATCGGCGGGTTGTAGCCGCACGGCGGGGTCATGATCATCGAGTACCGGACGGTGATGCTGGTGGCGCTGGCCGACACGAACTGACCGGAGACCGGCAGCGCCGGGGGGCACGCGTAGGTGGGGGTGGGCACGGGTGTGGGTGTTGCCGACAGCACCGGCTGCGCCTGGGCACCGGTGAGGGTGCCGGCCCAGCCGGCCAGGGTCAGGGTCGCGGTCGCCAGCACCACGCCGAACGTGCGGAGCATCCGAACCTCCGAAGGGTTGCGGGGCACCGACGGCCGGGACGGGCCGACGATGCCGGATGGTGTCGCCCAGCGGGCGGGGGTGGATGGGGTGGTCGCTACGTGTCATCGCCGGTCACCATGGACGGGCGGCTGCCGGAGGACCGGCCGACCGCGTGCCACGGGACGGCGGGTCGAAGGCCGCCGAGCATTCGCCGTCACGGACTGCCCGGCGCGGGGTGGCACGGCCACCTCGCATGTCCGACGGACCAGCGCACGAGTGGTCACGCCGGCTCCTGAGCGTGACAACGCCAGAACAGTCTGGCATTCGACAGCCGTCGATGCAATCCGTCCGACCGGTCGACGGATCCGCCCGCGGAGGGCACCCGGGGCGCCGGTCGACCTCCCGACGGGCCGGGGTCAGCGACCGCGCGGCGCGGCGGCGCTGTCCCGGACAGGGTGGGGTCAGCGACCGCGCGGCGCGGCGGCGCTGTCCCGGACGACCAGGTCGGTGGCGAGTTCGACGCGCGGGCTCTCGATCGTCTCGCCCCGGGCCAGCCGGAGCACGGTACGGGCGGCCAGCATGCCCATCTCGGCCAGCGGTTGGCGGATCGTGGTCAGCGGCGGGGAACACCACCTGACCTCCGGCAGGTCGTCGAAGCCGACCACGCTGACGTCGTCGGGCACCCGCAGGCCGCGCTTGCGGACCGCCTCGTAGACGCCGAGCGCCATCTGGTCGCTGGAGGCGAAGATCGCGGTGGGCGGTTCGGGCAGGCCCAGCAGGTGCATGCCGGCGGTGTAGCCGGACTCGTGGTAGAAGTTGCCCGGCCGGACCAGGCGGTCGTCGATGGCGAGGCCGGCGGCGTCGAGCGCGGCCCGGTAGCCGTCCATCCGGGCCCGGCTGCACATCAGCTGCGGCGGGCCGGCGATGAAGCCGATCCGCCGGTGGCCGAGGCCGAGCAGGTACTGGCTGGCGCGCAGACTGCCCGCCCAGTTGGTGGCGCCGATCGTCGGGGCCTCCTGGGGGGCCACCCCGGCGGGATCGACGATGACCACCGGCAGGCGCAGCCGGCGCAGCTCGGCCTGCAACGGCGGTTCCACCATCGAGGTGACGAAGATGACGCCCTCGGTGGACCGGGTGCGCAGGTTGTCCAGCCACTGCTTGGCCGACGAGGTGCGCCGGTGGATGGCCGAGACGACGGTGCCGGCCCCGCTGGCCTGGGCGACGTCCTCCACCCCCCGGATGATCTCCACCGCCCAGGGGCTGTCCAGGTCGTTGAAGACCAGGTCGATCAGGGCGGACTGGGTACGTCGCGCAGCCGAGCGGGGACGGTAGCCGTGCCGGGTGAGCAACTCCTCCACCCGTTCCCGGGTCTGCGGGGCGACGTCCGACCGGCCGTTGATCACCCGGGAGACCGTGGGCACCGAGACGCCCGCCAACCGCGCGATCATCGCGATGGTGACGTTCCTGCCGTTCTCGGAGCCCACGGTCACCCTTTCGTCTGGTGGGAACTACGGTCGCAGAAGGCTATCGCAGCAGGTCGGCGTCACCCCTTGACGCTGCCGGACAGCCCACCGATGAGCTGACGTTCGGCGATGGCGTAGAAGCCCAGCGCCGGGACCATCGACAGCACGACGTACGCGAGCACCTTGGCGGTGTCGTCGGAGTACTGGCCCTGGAACGCCTGGACCCCGAGGGGCAGCGTCCACCAGCTCTGGTCGGTGAACACCACCAGCGGGAGCATGAAGTTGTTCCAGCTGCTCACCAGCGCCAGCACCGAGACGGTGGCCAGGGCCGGCCGGGCCATCGGCAGCAGCACCCGCCAGAAGAACCCGAACGGGCCACAGCCGTCCAGGGTCGCCGCCTCCTCGACCTCACCGGGAATGGTCCGGAAGAACTGCCGCAGGATGATGATCGTGATCGGCAGACCGAAGGCGGCCTGCGGCAGGATCACCCCGAGCGGGTTGTCCAGCAGGCCCATCCCGCGCAGCAGGATGAACAGCGGCAGGATCGCCACCGCGAACGGGAACATCAGCCCGATCGCGAAGAGGGTGACCAGGAACTCCCGACCCCGGAAGGCGAAGCGGGCGAACACGAACGCAGCCATCGCCGCCGCGGCGACCACGACGAACGTGCTGGCCACGGCGATGAAGACGCTGTTGCCCACGTTGCGCCAGAACACCCCGGCGGTGAAGATCTCGACGTAGTTGCCCGGCACCCACGGGTCGGGCAGGCCGAGCGGATTGGTGGAGAGCTGCCCGTTGTCCTTGAACCCGCCGATCACCCCGAACCAGACCGGCACCACGATGAGCGCGCCGACGGCGATGGAGATGAGGTGCAGCACGAGGCGGCGGGCCCGCTGGGCCGGGTTCGCCGGGCTGGTCATCGCTGGTCTCCTTGGACGGTGAGGGCGCCTTCGGTGTCGCGGCGCAGGACGATGCGCTGGTAGATGAGGGCGAAGACGAGGCTCAGCAGGAACATGATGATGCTGATCGCGCTGGCGTAGCCGACCTCGAAGCGGCGGAAGCCGAACTGGAACATCGTCACGGCCATGGTCTCCGAGGCGTGGATCGGGCCGCCGCCGGTGAGCACCCAGACCATGTCGAACAGCTGGATCGTCCCGATGACCGAAAGGAACACGCTGATCCGGATGGTCGGGCCGAGCAGCGGCAGGGTGACCAGGCGGAACGCCTGCCAGGCGCTGGCGCCGTCGGTGACCGCCGCCTCGTTGAGCTCCTTGGGGATGTTCTGCCGGGCGGCCAGGAAGAGGATCATGTAGAGGCCGAAGTACTTCCAGGAGACCACCAGGAAGACGGCGTACAGCACGGTGTCCGGGTCGGCGAAGACGGCACCGGCGTCGGCCCCGAGGAAACGGGAGATCGCGTCACCGAACCCCCGGTTCGGCGAGAACACCAGTTTGAACAGCACCGCGGTGGTGACCTCGGAGAGCACGTACGGGGCGAAGAAGATCACCCGGTAGAAGGCCCGCCCGCGCAGCGGCTGGTTGAGCAGCATGGCCAGGCCCATCGCCACCGGGAGCTGCACCGCCAGGGAGAGCACGATCAGGATGAGCCCGTGCCACAGGTCGCCCCGGAACACCGGGTCGCCGAAGGCCCGGGTGTAGTTGTCCAGCCCGATGAAGTTCTCCGGCAGACCGAAGCCGTTCCACTTGTACAGGCTGGCGTAGCTGGCCACCAGGATGGGGGCGAGCACCAGCAGCAGGAACAGCAGCAGCGACGGGGCCAGGAAGACGGCCAGGGCTCGGCGGCGTCCCGGCCGGGGCCGGCGGCCGGTACGGCGGACGCCGCCCGGCCCCGGCCCCGACGGTTCGGTCACGCGGCCGCCGGGTCCGGCACCCGACAGGATCGATGGCGTGGTCATGCCTGCTCCACTCAGTTCGCGCCAGCGGCTGGTGATCGATGGGGGTGGGACGTCCCTACTGGGTCTTCGCCACCTGGGTGATGTCCTTGAGGATCTGCGCGGGCGACTTGCTGCCGGCGACCAGGGCGGCGACGCTGTCGTTGACCTGCTGGCCGACGGCCGGCGGGTACGCCTGGTCGAGGTAGAGCTGGAAGCCGGTGGCGGCGGCCAGGGTCTGCGCGACGACCTTGTTGTTGGGGTCGGTGATGGCGTCGGTGGCTTCCTTGACCGTCGGCAGCACCGCGCCGGTCTTCGTGCTGCGCCGCTGGACGTCGGCGCTGAGCAGGGTCTTGAGGAAGTCCATGGTGGCCGGCGGGGCGTCCTTGCCGACGGCGAAGCCGTTGCCGCCGCCGAACACCTCGGTGGCGGTGCCCTTGCCGCCGTCGACGGCCGGGAACGGGAAGAAGCCGAGCTTGTCGCCGAGCCCCTTCTTGCTGGTGGAGCTGGACGCCTGCACCGACGGCGCCCACTGGCCCATCAGCTCCAGCGCGGCGCCGCCGTTGCCCATCGTGGCGGCCTGGCCGTCCGGCGAGCCGTACTCGGCACCGAGGAACCCCTTCTGGAAGGGCTGGAGGTCGATCAGCTCCTTGAACCGCTCGCCGGCGGCCACGAAGTCGGGGGTCTCGAAGTTCTTGTCCTTGGCGGCCTGCTGGAGGGCACCGAGCCCACCGATACGCATGGACAGGTAGGCCCAGTAGAAGTGCGCCGGCCACTTGTCCTTGCCGGCCAACGCGACCGGGGTGACCCCGGCGGCCTTGAGCTTGCGGACCACGTCGAGGAGCTCGGCCCAGGTGGCCGGCGGCGCGGTGATCTGCGCCTTGGCGAAGAGATCCTTGTTGTACCAGAACCCGACCATGCCGATGTCGAACGGCACACCGTAGATCTTGCCGTCAACCGTGTAGGGCTCCAGCGAGAGCGGCAGCAGGCCGTCCTTCCAGGGGGCCACGGTCTCGGTCAGGTCCTTGACCAGCCCGGCGTCGACCTGCTGCTTGAGCACGCCACCGCCCCAGGACTGGAAGAGGTCCGGCGGCGACCCGGCCTGGGTCGCGGTGGTCAGCTTGGCCTTGAACGCCTCGTTCTCCAGCGGCTGGATCTCGATCTTCACGTTGTTGTGCGCGGCCTGGTACTCCTGGGCGACGGCCGCCCACACCGGCAGCATCGGCTCGGTGTTCTGGATGTGCCACCAGTTGATGGTCTGCGGGGCGTCCGGGTCGTCGGACGCGTCGTCACTACAACCGCTGAGCAGATAGGCGCCGGCACCGGCGCCAACGAGGCCGAGCAGCGATCTGCGGGAGAGGTGCGCTGACATGATCCATCCCTTCAGGGACTCACGAGGTGCTCGGGCGGCCGGCCGGGCCGGCGGTTTCGAAATGTGTTTCTCCGGAACTTCCAGTGCGTCGCCGGTATTACCGATCGATGGCGGGCACGCTACGAGCTGTTTCCACGCGGGTCAAGCCCTCTGTCCTATCGCGGCGAAAACGGCTAGCGTGTGCAGGGCCGCACAGAACGTGGGTCTGATCCCGAAAGTTTCGTAAGCTGCCCAGAGGAGTGCCCGTGTCGACCGACACCGCTGACGTGGCGACCGCTGCCCGGTCGATCCGCAATCCCGTGCTCTCCGGGTTCCACCCGGATCCGTCGATCCTGCGCGTCGGCGACGACTACTACCTGGCCACCTCGACCTTCGAGTGGTACCCGGGGGTCCGCCTGCACCACTCGCGCGACCTGGTGCACTGGCGGGCGCTGGGCGGGATCATCACCGACCGCCGCCTGCTCGACCTACGCGGCTGCGGCGACTCCAACGGGGTGTGGGCGCCCGACCTGACCTACCACGACGGCGAGTTCCACCTCGTCTACAGCGACGTGGCCAGCTTCGCCAGCGGCTACTGGGATCCGCAGAACTTCCTGATCACCGCGCCCGACATCACCGGCCCCTGGTCGGACCCGGTCAAGCTGCACGGGCGCGGCTTCGACGCCGCGCTGTTCCACGACGACGACGGCACGAGCTGGCTGCTGGCCATGAGCGCCGACTGGCGGCCCGGCCGGGACCGCTTCGGCGGGATCGAGATCCAGCAGTACGACCGGGCCGCCCGTCGCCTCGTCGGCCGGCCCCGCATCCTGTTCACCGGCACCCCGGTCGGGGTGACCGAGGGTCCGCACCTCTACCGCCACGACGGCTGGTACTGGCTGATCACCGCGGAGGGCGGCACCAGCTGGGAGCACCAGGTCACGGTGGCCCGCTCCCGGGAGCTGTTCGGGCCGTACGAGGTGGACCCGGACGGCCCGCTGCTCACCTCGGTCGGCCGCCCCGACCTGCGGCTGCAGAAGGCCGGCCACGGCAGCCTGGTCCGCACCCCCGACGGCGGGTGGTACCTGGCCCACCTGGTCGGCCGCCCCTACTCCCCGCTGGGCAGCTGCGTGCTGGGCCGGGAGACGGCGATCCAGCACGTCGAGTGGCCCGCGGGCGGCTGGCCCCGGATCCCCGGCGGGGTACCGGCGGACGAGATCACCGCACCCGATCTGCCGGCGCACCCGTGGCCGGCGGAGCCCGCCACCGACCACTTCGACACCGCCGAGCTGGGTCCGGCCTGGTCGACGCTGCGCCGACCGGCCACTGCGGACTGGATCGACCTGCGGAGCCGCCCCTCGCACCTGCGGGTGCACGGTGGGCAGTCCCCGGTGGGCCGGCAGGCCCCCAGCCTGGTCGCCCGCCGGGTCGGCGCGAGCCGCTGCGCGCTGGAGACGGTGGTCGAGTTCGACCCGGTCGACCACCGCCAGCTGGCCGGCATCACCGCCTACTACAACACCCTCAACTGGCACCACCTCTACCTGACCCGGGCGGACGACGGGCGCACCGTGCTGGAGCTGCTCAGCTCCGACAACGGCCGGCGCACCGCCCACCCGGAGCTGACCGTCGACACCCGCGACGGCACCCGGGTCGGCCTGCGCGCGGAGTTCGACGGCCCGGTGGTGCGCTTCGGTTACGACCTGGGGGCCGGCTGGCAGCAGCTGCCGATAGAGCTGGACGCGACCATCCTGTCCGACGAGCACGCCGCCCTGATCATCGACGGCGAGCCGGCGGCCTGGGGGTTCACCGGGGCGTTCCTCGGGCTCTGGGTGCAGGATCTCGGCGGCGACGGTGCGTACGCCGACTTCGACCTGGCCACCTACCGGGAGCACTGACCGACCGCGCGACGACCGGCTCCGGGTGGAGCCGGTCGTCGGCGTGCCCGGGGGCGACCGACCCACCGCCGCATCGACCGCCACCGAAACAGTTGCGATGATCGTCCACCGCGTTGACCAGGAGCTCCGGAAGTTTCGATGGTTGACCCGGCCGGCTCCCGCTCGTAACGTTCCAGTCGGCTTCCGGAAATTGATCGCTGACTATCGGTTGGCTCCGGTGCGGCCGGCCCCGCGCGCTGGGCGGGCGGTGCCGCACCCCTCCCCCACCTCACCGCCGTCGACCCGTCGACGTGCCCCGGGAAAGGAACGCGGATGATGCTCAGACGGTGGATGGCTGCCGGGTTGGTCGCCGTCGCGACCGCCGGCGTGTTGAACGCCGTGCCGGCGACGGCGCAGCGACCGTACGACCCGACCGCGCAGAGCCTGCGCGCCCTGGGCCAGCGCCACGGCCTGTACGTCGGCACCGCTGTCGACATGGCCGCCCTCGCCGACCCGGCCGAACCCCGGTACCGGGAGATCGTGCGCGACGAGTTCTCCACGGTCACCGCGGAGAACGTGATGAAGTGGGAGGCCCTGGAACCCACCCGGGGCACCTACGACTGGTCGGCGGCCGACGAACTCGTCGCCACCGCCCGACGCAACGGCCAGAAGGTCCGCGGCCACGTGCTGGTCTGGCACAGCCAGTTGCCGAAGTGGCTGACCGACGGGGTGGCCGACGGATCCATCGACAACACCGAGCTACGGTCGATCCTGCGCAAGCACATCACCACCGTTGCCAGCCGCTACCGGGGCAGGATCTGGCAGTGGGACGTGGTCAACGAGGCGGTCAGCGACCCCTGGGACACCCCGCCCACCCTGCACTACAAGGGCTTCTGGGCCGAACACCTCGGCCCGGGTTACGTGGCCGACGCGTTCCGCTGGGCCCGCGCCGCCGACCCGACCGCCCTGCTGTTCTACAACGACTACAACATCGAGGCGTTCGGCTCCGGCGACCCGGCCAACGACAAGACCCAGTTCGTGTACGACATGGTCAAGGGGCTGCTGGCCCGGGGCGTGCCGATCGACGGGGTCGGCAGCCAGGGCCACCTGGGCACCCAGTACGGCAACTACGACACCCTCCAGGTCGCCGACGCGCTGCACCGCTTCGCCGGGCTGGGGCTGTCCACCGCGTTCACCGAGGTCGACGTGCGCAGCCGGTTGACCGACGGGGTACAGGCCGGCGACTCCGAGGAGATCAACCCGCGGCTCCAGGCGTCCGCCGCGAACTTCCACGTGCTGTTGCAGGCCTGCCTGGCCGAGCCGCGCTGCCTGTCGTTCACCGTCTGGGGCTTCACCGACCGGCACTCCTGGGTGCCCGGCACCTTCGACGACCCGCCGCAGGGCCTGGCCACCATCTACGACGAGAACTACCAGCCCAAGCGGGCGTACCAGGTGATGAAGGGCGACCTGATCTACGCCGGACCGCCGTACGTGCGGATGCGGGCGACGCCGAAGCCGCGCCGGTAGGCCCGGCGGTGAGCGCCGACATCCTCGACACGGCCCGGGGTGGCGGACGGGTGGTCAGTCTCACCTTCGACGACGGCCCGAACCCCACCGACACCCCGCGGCTGCTCACCGTCCTGCGCCGACACCGGATCACGGCGGTGTTCTTCCTCTGCGGTGAGCAGGTGCAGGCCCACCCCGAGGTGGTCCGCCGGATCGTGGCCCACGGTCACCGGCTGGGCAACCACAGCATGCACCACGACGACATGACCTCCTGGTCGCCCGGACGGATCGAGGCGGACCTGCGGGAGACCAACGAGGCCATCCGGCGGGCCGTGCCGGACGCCCGGATCCGGTACTTCCGCGCTCCCTACGGGGCGTGGGGGGCGAGCCCCGCCGTGGCCGCCGCGCTGGGCATGCGGCCGCTCGGCTGGCGGCTGGCGGTCGGGGACTGGGAGCCGCCGGGCACCGATGAACTCGTCCGCCGGCTGCTCGACGGGGTCACCCCCGGCGCGGTGGTGCTGCTGCACGACGGCGGCGGGGACCGCGGCCAGAGCGTCGCCGCGGTCGACCGGGCCGTACCGGTGCTGAGGTCACGTCGCTGGCGGTTCGCCCTGCCGGCCCGCTGAGCGGCGGTCGGTGCGGGTGCTGGGCGGGCCGGGGTCGGGGGGTGCCCTACCCGCCCACGACGTCGGGGTGCCGCCGGGTCCACGTCCCGGGAGACGGCGGCACCCCGACACGGGCGGTCACGACCGGCGGGTGCTACCGGACGACATTCCCACCGCCACCGCTGTTGCCACCTCCGCCCCGCCGGTTCTGGTCACGGGTGCGGTCGGTGCCGTTGCGCCGGCTCGCCGGCTCGTGGGACGAGCCGCTGTCGCGGCCGGTGGTGCGGGAGGTGTGGCCCCGGGAGGTGTGGTCGCGCGAGGTGTGGCCCCGGGAGGTGTGGTTGCGCGAGGTCTGATCACGGGAGGTGGTCCCGCTCCTGCGGTGCGAACTGGCGGTGTCGGCGATCTCCCCACGGGACTCCGTGTCCTGGTGGGAGCGCCTCGGCTGCTCCCGGGGGCCGCGGGTGACCATGAGCCCGGAGCCCACCCCGTGCACGATGGCCCCGGAGTTGCCGGACGTGACGTCCTGACCCGGGGCGTAGCCGACGCCCCAGGTGAGCGCGCCGGCGGCGGCCACCGCGCCGTAGGCGGCCCGGACCAGGTCGCCCTGCTGGCCGCTGCGCAGCGAGTTGATCACCTCCTTGCCCACCACGTACATGCCGGGGCCGGCGGCCAGGGCCAGGCCCACGCTGTTGGCCACCGCGTTGCCCCGCAGGCCGGCGCTGCCCTGCACCCCGGGCGAGGCGACCAGCGACACGAAGTTGACGATCTTCTCGTCGTTCTCGTAGATCCACTGACCGGCCTGCTGCGCCCAGGTCATCAACCGGTTCTGCCCGTCGAACGAGTGCTCGCTGGTCTCCTGCTCGCTCCAGTGGATGCTGATCGAGTCCCCCGGGCCGGGGCTGCTGCGGCCCGAGGAGTTCGACGATCCGTGCGGTTGGACCACGTCGGTCTGATGATCGGCCGCTCCGTACGGCTGGACCACCAGGTCCTGGTAGTCGGCCGCGCCGTACTGGCCGTAGCCCGACGCCACCGACGAGCCGCTCGGCGCGTCCTGGCTGTAGTTGCTCGGGGTGTAGCTGACCGGCCCGTAGCTGGTCTGGCTGTAGTTGCTCGGGGTGTAGCTGACCTCCCCGTACTCGTTCTCGGTGGGTGGGTAGTGGATGCTGTTGCCCTCGCTGCCGGTGGGACTTCCGGTCCCGCCCCACGGCCTCTGATGGGGTGACGACACCTGCGCTCCTCAGTGCTCGACCAACGGATGACACGCCCTTTACGCCCGGCCCGGCGGGCCGGTTCAGCCGGCAGACCGACTTTCTCGCCGGCCGGCCTGCCACGGCGGCGCGGCGGCCTTGCCGGCGGCCCGCTCGGTGATCGCCGCGACCTCCTGCCGGGCCTGCGCCGAGATCCGACCCGCGTCCGGCTCCTTGTACCAGGGCCGCAGCGTGATCACCGCCGGCCGGATGCCGGTGGCCAGCAGCAGGGCGGTCCCCTTCGGCAGCGCCCGGATCCGGTCCGGCGGCAGCACGTGCTCCTGCCGGTACGAGGTGGACCGGGACGAGCCGTCCCGGCTGCGCGAGACGCTGACAGTGCTCACGTCGTGCTGGCCGACCAGCTTCGAGACCTTCTCCACGAAGTCCGCGTCGTCCAGCCCCGCGCCGAGCAGCTTGATGGTGGCCGCACCCCACAACGCGTCCATCCCGGCCTCACCCCAGACCCGCGACCCCTGCCGGTAGCTCTGCAACAGGGTCACCACGTTGATCCCCCGGGATCCGAGGTGCGAGTACAGGTCGGGCAGATCGGAGATCCGGCACACGTTCGCCGCCTCGTCCAGCACCGCCGTCATCGGCGGGTCGAGGCGGCCACCCATCCGCTCGGCGGCCACCACGCCCGCCCGTAGGGTCGCGTCGGCCAGGCCGGCGATCACCCCGGCGGCAGAGCCACCCCCGTCCTTGGAGAGCAGGTAGAGGGTGTCACGGCCGAGAACGTGCCGCTCCGGGCGGAACTGCGGCAGGTACGGGTCGGGGGACACCCAGGCGAGGATCTCCGGGTCGAGCAGGCACGCCACGCACTGCCGGGCCGTCTCGTAGATGCCGTCGCGGGTCTCCACCGCCCCGCGTACGGTGCCCTGGAGCTGCTCGGCCATCGCCGCCATCCCGGCGTCGCGCAGCAGGTCGATCGGGGTACGGTCGGCCGGGTCGGCCAGCCAGCCGAGCAGTTCGCCGACGGGTGCCCGCCCCCGGGCGGCGGCCAGGAAGAGCGCGGTCAGGGTGTTCTGCGCCGCCGAGATCCAGAAGTCCTTCTTGGCGGTGTCGTCGTTGACCGAGGCCACGAAGTGCCCGGCCAGCCGACGGGCGCCCTCGATGGTCACGCAGTCGGCGAGGAGGTCCCACCACATCCGACGGGGCACGTGGGCGATGCCCTGCGGATCGAAGGTCCACACCGTACCGACGCGTTCCCGCTCGGCCCGGGTCACCGCGTACACGTCGGACTTGTTGGAGGTCAGCAGCACCGCGCCCCGGGCCCGCAGCACCCGGGGCACCGCGATGCCGGTGGACTTGCCGGCCCGGGGGGCCATCAGGTCCAGCTCCACGTCCTCGAAGGAGGAGCGCAGCTCCGGGCCGTTCGGCGCGAGGTCGCCGAGCAGGTTGCCGGTCTCGTCCGGGGCCAGCTGCCGCACCCCGGCCAGCGAGGGACGCAGCTCCCGGGCGCGGGCGGCGATCCCGGCAGGCGTCAGCGGGGCCAGGTCGCGCACCCGGGCCAGCCCGACGCCCCGCCCGCGCCGGTCGAGCAGCCCGCGCCCGACCGTCACCGCCGGCACCACGACCAGCACCGCCACCACCAGCATCCCGGAGTAGACGGCGTACGGCGACACACCGGGCCAGAGCGTGCCGGTATCACCGGAGATCAACGCCAGGTACGCGCCGAGGGTGAACGGCGGCGGGTGCCAGCCGTGCCCGGTCACCGCGGCGCCCAGGGTGCCGCCCAGCCAGGCGACCGTGAACAGCGCCGCGTTGGCGAGGACCACCAGGCAGAACGCCCAGAAGAACAGGTCGGCCCCGCGGGGGGAACCCGACGGCATCCGGCTCATCCCCGCCACCCCGGACCGCCCGCGACGGCCTCGTCGGCGAGGTGGGCCAGCTCCGGCCGGGTGGCCAGGTTGCCCAGCTCCGCCTCGGCCTCGAAGACCGCCTGTCGGGCCGCCGCCCGCTCGGCGGCCTGCTGGGCTGCGTACCCGTTCTGCACCCAGCGTTGGTTGGTGTCGTGCAGCCGCCGCTCGGTGTCGGTGATGGAGACCCGGATCGGGATGCCGGGCCGACCACCTACCTTGATCAGGAACCGGCCCCGCCCGGGTGGTTCCTCGTCGCTGCCGGTGCTCGCCCAACCCGGCGGCGACGACCAGGAGGAGACCAGCTCGATCTCCCGTTTGGACAGGCCGATCACCCGACCCAGGTCGGTCATCTCCGCCGCCGGCAGGCCGGCGCAGGCGACGATCCCGGCCCGCTCCACGAAGCCGCGCGCCTTGGCCCGGTCGGCGTCGGAACCCAACGCCTCGGCGTCCTTCAGGGTGTGGGTGATCTTCGCGTCGCCGAGACCGAGCGACCGGTTGAGCCGGGTCAGCGCGTCGATCCGGTCGACGATGCCGGAGGCGGCCCGCAGCGGTCGCCACAGCTCGTCCAGGATGGTGAAGAACCAGCGGCGCGGGGCCAGCCCGGCGTCGGCCATGGCGTGCGAGGCGGCGACCGTGCCCAGGCCCTCGGACCAGGCGGCCAGCATCGCCGCCGCGGTGAGCTGGGTGTCCGACTCCCCGATCCGGGAGATGTCGATGCAGACCGCCGGAGCGTCCGGGTCGATCCGGGTGGAGGTGGTCGAGCCGAAGGTGTCGCCCAACGCCCCGTCGAGAATGCCCAGCAACGACCGGTGCAGCGGATCCACCGCGTCCCGGTAGCGGCTCTCCTGACCCCGGTCCAGGGTCACCGCGCGGACCCGGTCCGGCCCCTCCTCCAGCACCCGCAGCAGGTCCGGCAGCAGCGGCGCCCGGTGCTGCGGGGTCCGGTCCCGCAGATGCCGCAGGCAGGCCGAGAGCACCGACTGCTCGTGATCGTCCAGGGCCCGGCCGCGCACGATGGTCAGCAGCGCCGCCACCATGTTCAGCACCCGGCCGTGCGTCTCGGCGGCCAGCGCCCGGCCGGCCCGGCCGCCGATCCGCTCGGCGGCCAGCCCCATCGCCCCCGGGTCCAGCACGTTGATCCCGCCGACGCCCCGGCCGATCGGGATCACCTGCCCGCCCAGCGCCCGGACCGTGTCGGCGTAGTCCGGCTTGAGGTCACCGAGCACCAGCGGCACCACGCCGGTCGCGGCCAGGCCCACCGCCATCCGGTTGATCAGGGTCGACTTGCCCAGGCCGGGCATGCCCAGCATGAACAGCGACGGGTTGGAGATGTACCGGGCGCGGGTGAACCAGGAGATCGGATCCCCACAGACCGTGGCACCGGTGAACAGGTGCTGACCGAGCGGCACCCCGGACATCGGCGCACCCGAGCCGGCCGAGAACGGCCACAGCCCGCACGCCTGGACGGTGGTGGCCCGCCACATGGTGGGCGCGTCGAGATAGCCGACCCGGCCGCCACCGGCACCCTCCCAGCCCCGGGTCGGCACGGGCAGCTCACGGCGGGGCCGTGGCGGCCGGGTCTTCTTCGGCGGGGTGGGCGCCCCGTCGTCCGGGTCGCCGACCAGCCCGGTCAGCGCGGTCCGCGCCCCCGAGGTCCCGGCCGGCCAACCCGCGCCGAGCCCGTCCACGCGCGGTGCCGGTACGCCGGTCACATCGCCTCCTGGAGTTCGTGTGGCAGCACGGTCTGCTCCCACGGAAGGATTCCGGTCGGCAGGGTGCAGCTGAACGCCGCCGCCTGCATCCGGTGGGCCGGTCGCATCGCGATCCGGGTGGCCCCGGTCATGTTGCGGACCAGCACCGACGCGTCGTCGAGCTGGGACCGGTCGTCGACGGTGACGGTGAGCATCAGCGAGAACTCCACCAACCCGGCACCGGTGGCCTCCTCGGCGGCGGCCTGCTCGGCGGCGCGTACCTCGGCGGCGGCCCGGGCCTGCACCATGCCCCGCCCGGAGGTGGCCATGAACTGCGCGGTCCGCCGGTCCGCCTCGACGATCCGGGCCGAGGTCGCCGGGTCGATCGGCCGGTAGAGCAGCGCCACCCGCTTGCGCCGGGTTCCGGCCGAGGCGTCGAGCATGGTGCGCAGCACGCTGGAGCGCACCGTGCCCCGGGGGGCCAGGGTGAGCAGCCAGGTCCGGGAGACCCCCGAGTCGTGCTGGTAGGCGTCCACCGATTCGACCGCGGCGACCGGCCCGCAGTCGGCCCACTCCAGCCCGGTCCGGCCGTGCTCGGCCCGGACGCTGAGCACCTCGGCGGCACAGGCCGGGTCGTACGCCACCCGGACCACCTCGGCGATCTGCTCGGCCGACAGCGGCTCGGCGACGCCCCCGCCGGCCCCGATCAGCCCGGTCAGCAGGCTGGGCACCCGGATCGCCAGGTCGGTGACGACGTCCTCCGGATCGCGCCGTGCCCCGCCCACCGGGGCGTAGCTGAGGGTGATGTACGAGTTCATCTCCGACGACGCGGACGGGTAGTCGTCGACCACCTCCTCCAGCACGGCGCGGGCCGCCGCGGGAGCCGCCGCGTCCAGCCGGGGCAGTACCTCGGCGGCGAGCCGGGTACCCGGGTCCGGGGCGGTCTCCACCACCACCGAGGCGCCCCGCAGCCCCGGCTCGTGGGCGAGCCGGGACAGCCACTCGCCCCACAGCGACACCCAGGTGTCCACCTGCTCCGGGTCGACCAGCGACCCGCCGTCGGGCTCGCAGCGCAACACGATGGTGTACAGGTTGCGGCTGCGGTGGTGCAGCACCCCGAACGGCCGGTCGTAGGCGTCCCGGCCCTCCCGGGCGAGCACCCCGGCGAGCAGGCCGGGCGGGGGGAACCGGCCACCCGGGCGGGCCGACAGCGGCCCCGAGACGTACAGGTGCTCCCGCCGCGCCACCCGACGGGACCAGCCGATGCGCAACGCCAGGAGCTGGTACAGGTTGCGGCCGTCCTGGGTGCGTACCGCCATCGGCAGCAGGGCCACCACGAGCGGTGCGCCGACCACCAGGGCCGCCTGGAGCGACGCCAGCGAGGCCAGCAGCACCAGCACCAGCCCGCCGAACACCCCGACCGTGCCGACCAGACCGAGTGGACCCAGCCCGGCCCGGCGGGGCCGGCGCCAGTTGCCGTACGTCGGTTCGATGGTGGCTTCCGTCGACATCGACTCTCCCTCGTCTCAGCGGGCCGACGGCCCGGCCGGGGCTCTCCCCGGCGGTCGTCGGCCCGCGCCGTCAGTTGTGGCCGGCGTCGCCGTCCGCGCCCGACACCGTGCCGGCCGCCATGTTCCGACCGGCCCGGGCCGCGCGGTGCGCCCCGTCGATCGCGACCCCGACCGGTCCGGCCAGCCGGGCCGCTGAACCCGCGGCCGCCGCGCTGCCGCCACCGGTACGGCCGGTGCGCCCTTCGCCACCGGTCGAGCCCCGCCCGCCGGTGTCGCCCCGCCGGCCCTGCGGTCCCCGTGCCCCGGACGGGGCGCCGCCCCCGCCACCGCCCTGCGACAGGGCGGATCCCGCGACCCGTTTCGCCCCGGAGGCGACCATGCCGCCCGCAGCCGAGACGGCGGTCCCGGTGGGGTCGCCGGTGCCCAGCGCCGCCGTGGCCGGCACCACGATCTTGAGCAGCGCCGGCAGGGCCACCGCCGACAGCAGCAGCACGCCGATGCCGGCGATCCGGATGTGTGAGGAGTTCTGGGTCCGGCTGCCGACGGCGAGCATCTCCGCACCGGAGAACATGATCAAACCGACGGCGGGTTTGTAGAGCAGCCACGCCACCGTCCAGCCGATGTGCTTGCGCCACCAGCCGGCACCCCAGTTCGTCATCGACGCGGCGGCGGCCAGCGGCAGGGTGCCGAGCATGATGGTCATCACGCCCAGCCGCAGGTAGAGCATCAGCACGTGCACGATGGCGGCGATCAGCAGCAGGAAGGCCAGCACCAGCAGCAGGAACGACTCGATGGTGGAGCCGTTGTCCACACACGGCACCCCCATCACGACCTCCATGGCCGCCGACTTGAGCAGGTGGTCGGAGAAGCCGTCGGAGAGGCTGGCCGCGCGGCCCACCACCCACGAGCCGGCCCCGGCGACCAGGATGACCCGCAGGAAGCCCTGCAACGCGGTCCGTCCGGCGGTGCCCTTGCGCTCCATCGCCATCCGGGCACCGGCGAACAGCACCGACCCGATCGCCAGATAGGTGACGACCCACTCGATCTGGTCGCTGATCAGGCTCGGCACGTCGTCCGGGCCGCCCTCGGTCGTGGTGCCCAGCGTCGGCACCGAGGCGCTCAGCTCGGCGAAGATGGAGATCGCGGCGGCCAGCATCAGGTTGGCGATCATCCGGACCAGGGTGCCGATCGGATCGGCGAGGAACGAGAAGAAGCCGGTGATGATGTCGAGCGGACTCGGTGGTGAACACCCGCCCATCACTTCCTCCAGAGGGTGTAGCCGGCGCTGCCGGTGACCGTGCCGATGGAGGCGTGCACCACCCCGGCCCGGGACGGCACCAACTTCCAGTCCCCGGCGTCCCAGCGCAGCTCGACCAGGGTCGCCACGTATCCCCCGGCACCGGTCTTGACCAGCAGCTGCACCCGCGCCGTGTCGGCCGCGTAGCGGGCGAGGGCGAAGCCGGCGTAGCTGCCGCCACCACGGCTGGTGACCACCCCGGCGGCGGCCTCCAGCCGGGCCACCAGCACGTCCCGGGCCGGTCCCGGCAGCACCTGCCGGTCGGTGACGGCCCGCCAGGCGGGTCCACCCAGCTGGGTGGGCACGGCGTGCGCCGCCAGCACCGCACCGATCGGGGTGTGCGCGAAGCAGCCGAGCACCCCGTCGGCGGTGCGCGACGGTCCCTGCGTCGCGGAGACCGGCACCCGGTCCCCGCCGTCGAGGGTCCGCCAGGTGACGTCGTCCGGCGGCACCGCCGGTCCCGCCGCCACCACCGGCCGGGGCGGGCACTGCGCCACCTGCTCGGCGGTGGTCCGGCCCACCGGGTCGACCGGCGTCTGCCCGGTCCCGCCGGAGGACACCCAGGCCACGGCCGCCAGCAGTGCCATCCCGGCCAGGAACGCCACGGAGAGGAGCCAGCCACGCTCGGTCCAGAACGGCGGGTCCGCCGGGGACCGGCCTCGCCCGCCGATCACTGTGGCTGCCCGGCGGTGGTGCCGGCGCCGCCGAGGAAGAAGTTCGCCAGCGGGCCGGCGACGGCGACCAGGATGCAACCACCGAGCACCAGGCCGAGCCGGGACATGTGCTCGGAGCTCTCCCCCCGCTTCACCGAGATCGCCATCATCGTGCCGGTGATCAGCACCCCGGCCACCCCGGCGGCGGTGCCGGCCCAGGCGATCAGGCCGAGCAGCTTGTTCACCAGGCCGGTCAGCTGGCCCGGTGCGTTGGGGGTCGGGTTGATCCCGCCGCCCCCGGCGGGCGTCGGGTCGAGGGCCATCGGGAACCGGGCGACCAGGTAGGCCGCGGCGTGCTGGGACAGGCTCGTGAACGACATCGGAACAGCTCCTTCGGGCAGGGGGCATCGTCGGACGCGTCGACGACGCCCCGACGGTGACGGGGTGGGACGGGCCGGCAGTGCGGGATGCGCTGTCCGGCCGGCGGCGATCGGCTCAGAGTCCGAGGTCGCCGAAGAACATGACGAGTGGTCCGGCGGTCGCGCCGAGCACGCAGCCCAGCGCGACGAACGCCGCCCCACGGAAGTGTTCGCTCATCTCCCCGGGCACGCCCCGGTTGAGCTGGACGGCCATCGAGATGCCGAGGATGAGCAGCCCGGCGACACCGGCGGCGCTGACCCCCCAGGCGAGCAGGTTCAACAGGTCGTCCGCCGCGCCGCCGGCCGGGTTGTAGGGCGGTGGAGGGGTGAAGGCCGGCAGCGGGGAGGGCCCGGCCGGCCCGAGCACCGGCAGCCGGGTGAACAGCCCGTGGTCGACGGTCACGACGTCCTCCCGTCCCCGGCCAGTCCGGTTGCCGCCCGGAGCTTCTCCAGCGCCCTGGGCGCCCGTGCCGGCTGCTGTCCGAGCCGCCAGGCGGGTATCCAGGGCACCCGGTGCACCGGGGTGACCGAGCGCAGCACCCGGATCCGCCGGGCCAGCGGCGGCGGCAACCGGCCCGGGGCGTCGGCCAGCAGCACGAGGCCGACCAGCCGCATCCCGGGCGGGTGCCGGCCCTCCCGCAGGGCGTTGAGCGCCCGGGACACCGCCCGCATACCTTCGGCGTCGGTCCGGCCGACCAGCATCACCGTGGCCGGCTCCGCGCGGGCCGCGTCCGGCCACCGGCAGCCCAGGTCGGTGCCGCCGAAGAGTCGGCTGAGCGTCGTCGCGCCGGCACCCCCGTGCGCCGCGATCCAGCCCAGCCCCGCCTCGGACAGCGACCGTCGGGGCGGTCCGCCCGGCCCGGGGCCGGGCCGGGCGGACGTCGGCCCCGGCGGCACCCGTGCTGCCAGGCCCCCCGTCGTCGCGGACCCCATGCACCCCACCTCCTCGGAAATATCGATCCAGTTCGTCGGCGTCCCGGTTGAACCACCCCGGGTCCGGCCCCGTCTGTACGGCGGGCCGGGCGGTCGACGGACGCCTCTACGGGGGCTCCCGCCCTCCGGTTCACGCCGAGCACGAACTTTTTCCACAGCGGTGGCGACCAGCCTGGGAGGCGACATGGCAGCGTCCGACAACGACGGCGCGGAGCCGACGCAGAAGTCCAACCGGAGCACCGCGGCCCTGATCGGCGCGGCCGTGGCCGCGGGACTGAGCTGCCTGGCCACCCCGGTGGCCGGGGTGATCGGCGCCGCCGGCGTCTTCGTGATCGGCGCGCTGGGCGTGCTGCTGGCCCCGCTGGTCGCGTTGATCCTGCTCTTCGGTGGCGGGGGCTCGGCCGACCCGGTCCGCGCCGCCGACGACTCGCTGGCCGCCGCGCAGGGCGACGGCAAGGGCGCCCTCGACCCGGAACAGGTGCCCGAGGGGCTCGCCGACAGCATCGAGGAGGCCGGGAAGACCTGTCCCCAGATCGGTCCCGTGGTGATCGCCGCGCAGATCGAGGTGGCCTCCGGGTGGGATCCGGCGAAGGTGGGTGCGAACGGCGAGAAGGGCATCTCCCAACTCCCACCCGAGGTCTTCACGAGGTACGGCGAGGACGCCGACGACGACGGCGACACCGACGCGACCGACGAGGAGGACTCGATCGCCGCACAGGCCGCCCACGTCTGCGCGCTGGCCGGACAGGCCCAGGCCCTGCTGGACAACGGCCAGGCGATCGGTGAGGTGCTCGATCTGACGCTCGTCGCGTACGCCGTCGGCATCGACGAGGTACGCCGGGCCGGCGGCGTCCCCTCGACCAACGAGGCGCAGCTCTACCTGGCCCAGGTGCGGTCCCTGTTCGCGAAGTACCAGGGGCTCGGCGGCCCACCGCCGTCGTTCCCGCCGACCGCGACGCCCAGCGCCGAACCCACCGGCGACTGAGCCGACCCGCCGCCGAGCACACCGGCGACTGAGCCGACCCGCCGCCGAGCACACCGGCGGACCCCGACCCGACCGACACACCGACGAGGAGTTCCGATGACGGTGACGCAGCAGGAGCAACGCCCCGCCGAGGACGGGTCGCCGGACGACCCGCCGGCCACCTCGCCGTTCATCCTCTATCTGCGCGACGACGAGTACACCGAGGAGCTGACGCTGCTCAGCAACTGGGTCCGGTTGCTCCTCGTACCGGTCTACGCGCGGGAGGTCTCCTCGGCCGCGCCCTGGTGCGGGCAGTGGTGGCGGCACCCTGAGGCGGTGGCCCAGTTACACGGCCTGTGGCTGGCCTGGCAGGAGCTCACCGGGCCGGACGCCGGGTTGTGTGGCCCGGCGAACTGGCACCGCGACTACCTCGAACCGGTGCTGAACAGCCTGCGCAACCCGGCGGGCCCGTTCGCCGGGTGCAAGGTGGGGGCGCACCGGGCCAAGGAGGTCCCGCACACCGAGCCGTACTGACGACGTCGGGCGGACCCGCCCGGCGACTGTCCGGGCTGGTCGGCCCGGGGACGGTCACCGGGACGGTTCAGCGGGAGATCGGGGCGGTGACGACCGCGGTGCCGTCCACCAGTCCCACCGTGACGAAGGCGAGGTCGGCGACCGGCAGCGACAGCTCCCCGGTCACCTCCTGCGGCCCGGTCGAGGCGGTCCAGTCGCGTACCACGTGGGTGGCGCCGTCGCGGGTCACCGCGAACAGCCGGTAGCGCAGGCCCTGGCGCAGGCCGGTCGCGGTGATCCGGATGGTGGAGCCGGTCCCCTCGTCGGTGGTGATCGCCACGGAGAGGCTCACCCCCTGGGCCGGTGCCTCCCCGGTGGCGGTGAGGACCACCCCGCTGCGGCCACCGAAACCGGTGACGGCAGCGACCCCACCGGCCAGGACGACGGCCGCCACCGCGGCGGCCACCCCGCTCCAGAGCACCAGCCGGCGACGCCGGGCCGGGTCGGCGGGTCGGCTGCCGGCCGCCGTGGACGTCGTCCCCGGTCCGCCGCCTCCGGGACGGCTGCCCGCTGGCCGCCTCCCGCCCGGACGGCCGCCGTCGGCGGCACGCGGGCCGGTACCCCGGCGAGCGCCCCGAGGGGCCGCCCCACCGGCGGTCACGGCCGGGGTCACCGCCGTGCCCGGCTGTACGCCGGCAGCGGTGGCCGCCACTGTCCCGGCGGGCGGGTCGACCTTCCCCGGGGGCGGGTCCGCCCCCGCTCCGACGTCGGTGCCGGGGGCCGGGCCGGAAGCGTCGGGCACCACGCCGGGGGCCGAGGCGACGCCGGCCGGTGGGTGGCCCGCAGGGGGAGCGAACTCCGCGGGTGGCACGAACTCCGGCAGGCCACCCAGGTCGCCCCAGTCGGCGGCGTCCAGCCCGCCGAGGGCGCTGGTCACGCTGCCCATCTCCGCCGCTGCGGACAGGCACTCCCCGCAACCGGCCAGGTGGGCCTCGAAAGCGACCCGGTCGGCCTCGTCGAGCGCGCCGAGCAGGTAGAGGGCCAGGGCGGCGTGCTCAGCGGTGGGATGTTCGCCGCCGGTACGCATCACGCCCTCCTTCTCGACCCGGAGACACCGGTGACGGTGTGACGACCCCCGGGACGGCAGCCGTCCGGGGGGTCGAGCGGGAAATCGACACGTCGCGTCATCAGGACGACTCGGTCGGGCCGATCGCTGCGTGCAGCGCGCGTACCGCATAATACGTTCTGGACTTTACCGTACCCTCCGGGATTCCCAGTCGCTGCGCGGCCTCGGCGACCGAGGAGCCCTTGTAGTACATCTCGACGAGCACCTCGCGGTGCTCCGGCTTGATCTGTTGCAGCGCCAGCCGGACGGTGTGGGTGCTGACCACCCGGTCCATCTCGTCGTCGGCCGAGGCGAGCCGGTTGAGGTCGGGGATGACCACCTCGGGCGGGCGGGCCTGCCGGGCGCGCATCGCGTCGATGGCCACGTGCCGGGCGACCGTGTAGAGCCACGGCGCGATCCGGCGCGGGTCCTCCGCCAGGGTCGACAGGTTCCGCCAGGTGCGCAGGAACGTCTCCTGGACGAGGTCCTCGGCGAGTTCCTGCCGACCGAGCACCAGCCGGGTCAGGAAGCGCAGCAGCGGTGCCCGGTACTGCTCGTGGATCCAGCGCATCAGGGCCTCGGGGTCGGCCCGCTCGACCGCCGCGTCGCCGGTGACCCCGGGTGCTTCGTTGGGCACCGCCGACACAGAACGCCTCCCCCTGACGTACGGGTCGCACCCGTACGGCCGCGCCGGCGTCCCAACGCCGAGCCCGCCTAGGAAGAGAGCATAACCGTGCTCATCGGACGGTTGGCCGGGCCGTCGACCGTCCGGCCGGTGACGCGGGTGACCGACGGCGACGGTCGGCACCCCGGCCCACCGTTCGGCGCGGGCGGCGAGGGCGGTCGGGCTCATCGGCTGAACCGCAGCCAGCGGACGTTGACGAACTCCTGCGGCTGTCCACTGGCGAAGGTCAGGTAGACGTCGTGCACGCCGGTCACCGGGGCGAGGTTCCCCGGCACGGTCACCCAGTTCTGCCAGCCACCGGTGCTGGCCACCGCGATGCTGCCCACCGGCGGCAGGCCCGGGGCGTCGAGGCGTACCTCGATCAGACCGGAGACGCCCGACGGCGCGCCCGAGGCCACCCGCACCTGGAACTGGGTCGCCGGGTCGCGGCCGAAGTCGACCCCCCGGTAGCCGGCCCAGTCGCCGTGCGCGAGGAACCCCAGGTGGGTACCGCCCTCGCTGCACGGCTCGGTCCGGACGCCCTGCTGCCGGTCGAAGCCCGCCGCCGCGATCTCCTGGCCCACCCCCCGGTGCCGGTCGACGCCGGCCGCCGGGGTCTCCTGCCCCTCCTCCCGCTGCCGGGCGACCACCCCCGGTAGCGACGCGACGACCGTCGTGGGGGTGGCCCCGGGCGGCTCGACCTCGGCCGGACCCGGGCCGAACGGGGTGAGCGTGATGACCATCTCACTCGGCGCGACGTCCTGGATATACGACGCGTCGTCGGCGACGTCGTCGAAGGGGAAGCCGTACGCCCGGCCGTCGGCGCTGTGCCGGTGCAGCACCCGGGAGTAGTGGTTGGTCACCGGGTGCTGGTAGTAGGCGTCCCGGTTGGTGGTCGGCTGGTCGGGCTGGTCGAGCACCGACCGGTTGAATCCGGCCCCGAGGATCGCCGCCACCGGGCCGGAGAACCTGTCGTTCGGCGCGGCGAGCGCCCCGTCGCAGTGGAACACGTTCAGTGTGGAGGGCCGGTCGAACGCCCGCAGGCCGTCGAAGGCCAGCCGCCCGTCGACCACCCGGCCCCGGTAGCTGCCCTCCGGGCCGCGTACGCGCAGGTCGGTACGGCTGTACCGGTCCCACGTCTCGGCGATGTAGCCGTCGTAGTACCCCGGGTCGAAGCGGCCCGTCTCGATGCCCTTGCCGGGCGCGAGGACCCGCAGTCCGCCGACGACCAGCCGCTCGAAGCCGGGCTGGCGGGCCAGCTCGGCGAAGATCGCGTCCCGGCCGCCGTCGACCAGTTTGCCGGTGGCCTGCTCCACGTCGCCGAGCAGCCGGATCGACAGCGGGATGCTGAACATGTCCACGGTGGTGGTGTTGCAGTACATCCCGGTCGCGTCGTAGGTGAACTCGCAGCAGTCGTGCAGCACCCCGAAGCTGGGATCGTCGGCCACCCAGCCGACCGGGTACTGCAGCGCCGGCCGCCCGTTGCCGTCGGTGACCACGGTGAACCGCAGCCGGCCGTCGATGGCGAAGTAGATCCGGCCGGACATCATCGGCAGCACGAACCGGGTCGTCCCGGACCCGCTCAGCGGCACCCCGATGTCGGCCGCGCCGTCCGGCCCGTTGTGCGCCGGGTCCGCCGGGGTGAACTGTCCGCTCTCCCGGACGTAGCCCATCGCGCCGGTCGTCGGGTCGGTGCCCACGACGTACATCCGGATCGCCGAGTCGGCGAACCGGCCTGTGCTGTTCACCACAGTCAGCGGCAGCCCACCCGAGGCCCGCGCCCGGGAGATCAACGGGGCCGCCACCAGCGGCGCACCGACCACGGCGGCGCCGCCCAAACCCATTGCGAGTACCCTGCGGCGAGTCAGCATCACAGCTCCGATCAACGGTACGGCCATCGCCGCCGGCACCCCGTGCACATCCGGCCCGGCCCGGCGGTAGCCACGTTGACGGTCCGCCACCGGCCTCGGTTCAATGTCGACCGGACCAAAATCATCCGATCCGACCCGAGCCCGGTGAACCGAGGACATCGCGCGTCCGTCACGACAGTGACGTCGCCACCCCGGAAGGGACACCTCCCGTGAAATCCGATCATCCCTCCGTACGTTCCCGACTGGGGTCGATCCCCCGTCGTACCGCCGCCGCCGTGCTCGCCGGCCTCGCCGTGGCGTCCATGGTGGTGGCCGCCGTCGGCTGGGGCGCGGCCTCCGCCCGGGACGACGACCTGACCGGTCGGACCGTCTCGGAGGAGCACCTGACGACCATCACGGCGGCCGCCCGCTCCTGCCCGACGCTCACCCCGGCCCGGTTGGCCGGTCAGCTGATGGCCGAGTCGGGGTTGGACGGTCGGGCCAAGCGGACCGCCTCCGGCGGCCAGGGCATCGCCGGTCTCGACGCCGCCGCGTGGAAGTCGTGGGCGCCGTGGCCGGGCGCGGAACGCTCCGATCCCGCCGCCAACATCCTCGCCCTGGCCCACCTGATGTGCGACCTCAACGGCCAGGTCCGGCTGGCGGACGTCCCGGGGGAGGCCTGGCGGCTCTCGCTGGCCGCCTTCCACACCGGCCTCGACGAGGTACGCGACGCCAAGGGGGTGCCCGCCGACGCCGTCGAGTACGTCGACCAGGCCAGCGGGTACGCCGCCTACTACGCCAAGCTGACCGCGTTCGGCGGCTCCGGGAAGCCCCGCCCGAGCGGCGGCGTCCAGCAGCCCAAGGCGGTCCCCGGCGGCTACACCGCGCTCGTGGTCCGGGCCGGCTCGGTCTGCCCGGAGGTCACGCCGCCGCTGGTCGCCGCGCAGCTGATGGCACTGTCCGGCTTCGACGTCAACCTGCTCGGCCCCGAGGGGCAGCGGGGCATCGCACAGTTCCGCCCCGAGGTCTGGCAGGCCTACGGCCCGACCGACGCCTCGGCCTGGGACCCGCAGGTGGCGATCCCGGCGGCCGGCACCGCCCTGTGCGCCCTGCACCGGGAACTGTCCGGGCTGGAGGGTGACCCGTCGCTGCTGGCGCTGGCCGCGTACCGCAACGGCCCGGCCGCCGTCCGGCAGACCGGCGGCGAGCTCGACGCCGGGACGCAGACGTTCCTGCGGACCGTCCGGGACCACACCGACTACTACGCCCTGGACGGCCGGCTCCGGCCGGCGGCGTCGCCGTCTCCAAGCCCCTCGCCCAGCCCGACCACGACGCCGTCGCCCACCCCCAGCGGCACCCCGGCCGCCCCGACGACGACCCCCGCGAGCCCGCCGGCCAAGAAGCCGAAGCCGGCACCGACCCGGCCGGCCGGCACCAAGCAGCTCGTCGGCAAGGAGACCGGGCTGTGCGTCACCGCCGGCACCGGCGACGGGGTACGCGCCGTGCTGCGCAAGTGTCAGGAGGAGAAGTCGCAGTGGTGGGACTTCCGCTCCGACGGCAGCGTCCGGGCCAACGGCCTCTGCCTCGACGTGGCCTGGGGTGAGAAGAAGGACGGCACGCCCGTGCAGGTCGCCGTGTGCAGCGGCAACCCGGCCCAGAAATGGGAGTGGGTCACGTACAACGACCGCACGTCCCTGTTCAACCGGGAGACCGACCGGTGTCTGGACGTCGACGGCCACGGGGTGGGCGCCCCGATGATGTCCTGGATCTGCGTGTTCAACCCGAAGCAGACCTTCACCCGGCGGTAGCCGACCACCGCGACAGCCGGATGCCCGGTGCCCCCCGTACCGGCGGGGCACCGGGCATCGGCCGGTGATCGGCTGCCGCGCGGCGCGGGTCAGCCGCCGAACCGGTTGCGGCGCAGCCGGAGCCCGAAGACGACGCCGGCACCGCAGAGCAGCGCGATGCCGAGGATGACGGCGAGCGCCACGCCGTTGTTGCCCTGCTGCTGACTGGCCACCTGGTTGCGGTCGTCCACCGCCACCGACACCGAGGCCGCCGGGTTGATCATTCCGGAGCCGTACTTGTCGTCCGGGGCCGCCGCGCCGATCGCGTCGGCGGTCCCCCGGATCCGCTCCTTGACCTGGGCGGCGGTCAGGTCGGGCTGGGCCGCCCGGATGAGCGCGGCCTGCCCGGCCACGAACGCGACGGCGAACTCGGTGCCGGTGTTGCTGACCGCCCGGCCGCCGCCGACGCCGAGACTCGCCACGTCCACCCCGGGCGCGACCACCTCGACCGCGCCGGCCGCGTACTGCTCGGCGAGCTGGTCGCCGGCTCCGACCCCACCGGTGAGCAGCAGCGCCCCTCCCCCGGACCGGCCGGCGGGCGACGGCGGCGGCACCGCCCTGGTCGGCGCACCGGCCACCAGCAGGACGTCATGGTCGAGCGCGGTGGCCACCGAGGTCGCCACCGCCGGGTCGGTGAGGTCGACGTGCGACCCGACCGCGACGACCGAGGCACCCGCGCTGACCGCGACCTCGATGGCGTTGGCCGCGTCGCCCGGCCGGGCGGCACCCGAGCCGCGGACGACCCGCACGGGCAGGATGGTGGCGTCCGGGGCGATGCCGACCGGGCTGCCGTCGACGCTGCTGTCCCCGGCGATGATGCCCGCCATCGCGGTGCCGCTGCCCAGGCAGTCGGTGTCCCCGCGCCCGTTGCCGACGGTCACGTCCGCGCCGACGGCGACCCGGCCGCTCAGCTGCTGGACGGTCGCGTCGACACCGGTGTCGACCACGGCCACCTTGACACCGTTGCCCCGGGTCAGGGTCCAGGCGCTGTCGGCGGCCATCCGCAGCTGCGCCCAGTCCGACCGGCTGCTCGACCCCGTGGTGGCGGTGCACTTCGGGCCGGGGCCGCCCGGTCCGGGTGAACCGCCGGTCGGCCTCGGACTCGGACTCGGGCTCTGGCTCGGGCTGGCGGTGGCGCCCGGACCGGTCGCCCCGGTGGGGCGGGCACCCGGGGTGGGGCTCTTGCCGGTCGGGAGCTGGCCGTAGGTCACCCCGGCACCGGCCGCGTCCCAGGGCAGCACCAGCTGCCAGCCGGCCTTCAGCCGGCCCGGGTCGGTCAGCCGGGAGCCGTCCGGCTGCACCCGCCCGGTGTTGAGGTGGTAGATCTCGGCCGAGCGTTCACCGCTGCCGAGGAACCGCCGCGCGATCTCCGTCAGGCTCTCCGGCTGGCCCTGGTACTGTGCCGCGACCACGTAGTACTTCACGTAGGGCTGCGGATCTTTCTTGGCCCGCGCGACCGCCGGCCCGGTCAGCGTCATCAGCACGCAGCCGGCCATCGCCACCGCGAGCAGGCGGGCAAGGATCGAGCGCTTCGCCAGCACTGGGTGTCCTCCTTCAGTCACCATGGCCGAGCGTCACCGGCCCTCACCCGTCTATTGCGGATCTGCGGCCGGTCCGTTCAAATCAATCTGAACCAGATTTCCATGATCCTCGTCATGAGGTCTGCCGAGAGTACCGGCAGCTGATGACGGGCAGATCTCCTCGGGCCGTACCCCCCGGCGGGAGCGGGTGACCGGCAGACGGACGGACGTCCACCATCGACGGCGGCGGGCGGACGGCACGGACGGATCCGTGCCGGTGGAGACGGAAGTGGGGCGATGGTGCACGGGTCTGGGCGGGCCACAGGACCGGCGGACGGCCACGGTCTGGACCGGGTGCCGGCCACCCGGCGCTTCGACCCACGCCGCCACCGCCGGATCGCCGGGCTGTTCGACCTCTGGCTGGCGCCCGGACCGGGCGGACGCCTGGTGGTACCCACCGCCCCCGACCGGCCACTCGACGCCCGCGCCGTCGCCACCCTGGTCCGCCGGGGCGGGGACGCCGCCCAGGACGTCCGGATCCTCGCCGACGACGGGGCCCGGCACCTCGACCTGTTCACCGAGGTGGCCGGGCTGCTCGGACACGACGTGCTGGTCAGCCCGGACGGCTCCGACATCCGGCACGCCACCGACCGGACCGCCGGCGCAACCACCCCACCGGGCACCGACGCCGTCCCCCTGGACGCGGTGCCGTTGGACCGGGTGACCCGCCAGCCGATGGACTGGCTCGTGCTCCAGCCACCGGATCTCGCCACCCCGCTGCCGGGCTGGTTCGCGGTGGACGACGGTCTGGTCCGTCCCCGTACCGGAGTGGTGGGCCTACCGCTGCCGGACGGGCTCGCCCTCGCCACCCGGGCCGACTTCGTCACCAGGCGGGCCACCGCGCACCGGCTGGGCGCGTCGACCGGGGTGGTCACGGTCGCCGTCACGGCCCGTTCCGGGGGTTTCCTGGTCGGCGACTACAGCGGCACCCAGGCCGTGCACGGTGGCGACCGGCTCGCCGCACTCCTCGGCGACCTGCCGCTCTACGGTGCCGACCTGCGCCTCTGGCTGACCTGGCCGTCCGACGCCGACGAGCAGGCCCGACTCCGCACGCAGGTGGCGGAGCTGGCCGAGACGACCGGGGCAACCGTCTGGACGCCACCCGCGGGCGGCCGGGCCGACCTGGTCGACGACCGGCGTGACCTGCGCGCGTTCGACCCGGCCGGCGCGGTCGCCGCCTGGCAGGCGCACCGGCCGCGGTACGCCGACGGTGCGTCCACCCTCGACGCCACCCCCGAGGGGCTGCTGGTGTCCCGACGGGAGCGGCAGCGGGTCGCGGTGGCGGCCGTCCCCACCGCCGGGGTGGGCGACGCCGCCGCTGCGGTCGACGGCACGGCCACCGGTGACCCGACGGCCCGGCCGTCCGGCACCGGGCTCCCCGCCCCGGCCCCCGGCAGCGTCGCCGTCGCGTCCCCGGCGGTCGACGGCACGGTGACCGGGGACGCGACGGCCGAGCACCGCACCGGCTCCCTCCGCCGACCCGCCCTGGTCACCGAGAACCGTCGCGCAGCGGACTACGGCCCGCCCTGGCTACGGCGGGGCCAGCAGGTCAACGCCGAGGTGTTCGAGGCGTTCGTCCTCATCGAGGGCGATCCGGCCAGCGCGGTCACCGAGGGCGTGCCGAGCGTCGAGTTGTTCCTGGCCGCCTTCCTCGACCCCCGGTCCGCGCCCACCGGCGGCGACCTGCTGCGGGTCCGGGTCGGGCCGGGTGGTGCGATCCCGACGGGAGTGCTGCGCTCGCACGTCCCGGCCCGGTTCAGACACGTCCTGGGCGGTCCGGACACCTACCTGCTGCCGGCGGCCCGCCTCGACCGGGTACGGGTGCTGGGCGCGTTGCGGTCCGAGGGCTTCGGGCGGTTGCGGTCCACCGTGGAGACCACCGACGAGCCGTTGCGGATCCGTCCCGCGCCGACCAGCCGGTCGGTCGCCGGGCTGCCCCAGGACGTCCGCCGCTGGCCGGGATTCGGCACCCGGCAGGCGTACGCCCTGCTGCCGACGCGGTCGCGGGGGCTGCCCCGGGGCTGGCTACCGCTCTACCAGCAGCGGCCCGTGGCCCGGCCGGGCCGGTTGCTGCTGGAGGTACGGGTGCCGGCCGGCCGTACCGTCGACGTCGACGCCACCCACGCCATGGTGTCCGGGCTGCGCCTGGTGCGGACCAGGGTGGAGCGGCTGCACCGGGCCGGAGTGCCGTTGGTCCTCGGCAGCCGGTCGTACGACCGGATCGTGGTGCAGCGCGCCTACCGGGCGCAGGCCGGCGGTTGGCAGCGGATCACCGAGGTGGCTCCCGGGCCGCTGCCGTCCGCCGTCGCCGGCCTTCAGTCCGCCGTACCCGACCGGGCCGCCGGAGCGCGCCCGTCGGCCGAGCCCACCTGAACCGACCACCGGCCGGCGGGCACCGGCCCGATCACCACCGGCACGCACCGTCCACCGGTGTCCGTGGCGAGTCGACGCGCCCCGGCCAGCTCCGTGGCGGCCAGACCGGGGGTGAACACCACGTACGGCGGGGGCGGGTCCGCACCGGGGGCGGCAGCGGCGGGCAGTCCCGGCAGTGACCGGCAGCCCTCCGGGGCCTGCCCGCCGAGCACCCCGCCCACGGTGGCCACACCGATCCCGGCGGCGCGCAACTGCCCGGCGAAGAGGGCGGCGGTGTGCCGGCAGTCGTCGGTGTCGCCGACCAGGGTCAGCACGTCCGGTGCCCGCCCCAGGTCGACGTGCAGCCGCCACGGCCCCCTGCGCCCCAGCACCAACGGCAGGCTCGCCGGTGGGGCGGCCTCGTCCGGGCCGAGCCAGGCATAGGCGGGAGCACCCCGGCCCGCCGCCACCCCGACCAGCCTGACCCGGATCACCCCCAGCCCGGTCTCCAGCTCGGTGTGCAGGTACGGGACGTCGTTCCCACTCGGCACCGCCGGTCGGGGCAGCGCGGGTCCGGCGGGTAGGGCCGGGGCTACGGTCGCCGGCCGGGCGGGGTTCGGTGAGCCCACCGGCAGGACGTCCCGGGCCGCCTCCACCGGCACGGCCGGTGCCGGTGCTGGTGCTGGTGCGGCCGACGCCGGGACCGGGACCGGCGTGGCCGGGACCGGCGTGGCCGGGACCGGCGTGGCCGGCGGTGGTACGCCCACGGCGGTGGGTCGGGGTGGTGCCGACTGCGGTGTCCGGGGCGGCCAGACCGGCTTCGGCGGCCGGACCGGGGCCGGGGGCGACGACGCGGCGGTGGCGGATGCGGCCGGCTCCGTCGCCGTGCCCCCCGGCAGGGCCGGTGCCGCAGGGGCCGACCGGATGCCGGGCGGAGGGGCCGGTGACGGCGGGGCCTGCGGGGCCGGTGCGGTCGACGACGGAGCCGACAGGCTCGACGGCGGCAGCGTCTGCGGTGCCGTCAGGCCCGGTGCCGGTAGTGCCTGCGGTGCCGCAGGGGCGGGTGGTGGTGGCGCCGGTAGCGGCGGTGGCGCCGATCGGGTCACCGGCGGGGGCAGCGGGTGGGTCGACCGGGGCGGTGCCGGCAGGATGACCGGTGGCGGCGGCGCGGACAGGGTCGCCGGTGGCGGCGAGGCGGGCAGGGTCGCCGGAGCCGGCGGCGGCTCCGGGTCGTCGACCGTCGGTCCGGCGGCGATCTCGGCGGGGGTCGGGGTGTGGTGCCGCGGTGGCGGCCAGGGTCCGTCGTCCTCCAGCACCACCCGGCGGCCCCCGCCCCGACGCAGCAACATGACGGCGACGGCGGCGAAGAACACCGCCAGCATCCCGGCACCGGCCCGGATCAGCAGCGGGCTCAACGGGCCGGTCGACTGCGGGGCGTCGGGAGGTCGTCCGACCGCCCGGGTGCCCGCCTGCGCCGGGGTGGCGGCGGGCCGGGACGCGACCGTCGTGGACGCAGCCGCCGTACGGGGGGTCGCGGTGGGCCGGGAAGGGGTCGAGGCCCGCGCGCTCGGGCTCGGTGGGCTCGGTGGACGCGAAGCGACCTGCGGCAGGCGGCCGATCCGTACCCCCTGGCCCTTCGCGTCCCGGGGCAGCACGAGCCGCCAGCCGGGGCGCAGGACCACACCGTCGGTGAACGTCTCGCCGTCCGGTTGCACCCGCCCCACGTTGAGGTCGACGATCTCCCGGAACCGGTTGCCGTTACCGAGGGTACGCAGCGCGATGGCGTAGAGGTACTCCCGTTGGCCGTCGACCGGGGGTCCGACCACGTAGTACCGGCCGGTCTCGGCGGGTACCGCACCCACCGGTCCCGCCGGTACGACCAGCGCGATCCCGACCAGCAGCACCATGACAAAGGCTCGCCGCATCCCCACCATCGCTTTCCACACCCTCGGTCGCACCGACATCCTCCCGTCCCGGCCCCCTTCTACGAACCGGGGTGCCGACGGTTCAACCCGAGCGGGACAGACCTGCCGGCACGGGGTGGTCGTCCGCCGGTCAGCCCCCTCCGCGCCGATCGGAGGGCGTCGGCGTGGACCGTGGTCAGGGGTCGTGCCAGGATGTGCCGGTGTCGTATCCCCCTCAGCAGCCGTACCCGTCCGCCCCCGGCGGCGTCACGCCGATGATCGCCTATCCGCAGCCGGTCCCGCCGCCGCCGGGCCACGCGGTGCTGGTCGTCTCGGTCAACCGGGGGCCTTACCTGGTGCCCGTGCCGACCACCAGCCGTTTCAAGATCGACGGTCGGCTGGTCTCGATCCCCGGTGAGGGCACCTGGTACGTGGTCGTCCCGGCCGGGGCGCACGACGTCCGTTACACCGATTTCATGGGTATCCCCATCGTCACCACCGCGCTGACCGTCCCGCCCGGGGTGGCGTACCCGCTGGTGTTCAACTTCGGCGGTTGGCGCAACCGGGTCCGCGACGGGCAGGGCACCGACGTGACGAAGTTCGGGATGTGGTCGAACTACAGCATCGCGCTCGTCGTGCTGCCCCTGGTCGGTCTGCTCTGCTGTGGTGGGATCGGCCTCCTCAGCGCGCTCTCGACCTCCCCCTGACCGTCGGCAGCCGCCGACCCGGGAACCGGTAGCGTCGCCACCGATGCCCCCTGTGCCCGGACCGAGCGCCCTGACCACGGCGGAACGCGCGCTCGACGTCCGCCTGCACGCGCTCCTCGCCCGGCTGCCCCGCCACGGGCCGGCCGGCTGGTTGACCGAGTTCCTGGCCTTCGGGCTCAAGCAGGCCTGGGCCTGCGTGTTCGGCGGGGCGATGCTGGCCGTCATCCTGGCGGCCCGGCTCTGGTATCCACCGGACGCCGCCCTCGCCCGCAACGACCTGCTGACCGTCGCCGCGGTCGCCATCCAGGTGGGCATGCTGGCCGGTCGGCTGGAAACCCTGCGCGAGCTGCGGGTGGTGGTCCTGTTCCATCTGGTCGGTACGGCGATGGAGTTGTTCAAGACGTACGTCGGCTCGTGGTCCTACGCCCCGCAGGGGGTGCTGCGGCTCGGCGCGGTGCCGCTGTTCAGTGGCTTCATGTACGCCGCGGTCGGGTCCTACCTGGTCCGGGTGAACCGACTGTTCGACCTGCGCTTCACCCGCTATCCCCGGCGCTGGGTTACGGCCGTCCTGGCCACCGCGATCTACGTCAACTTCTTCACCAACCACTATCTGCCGGACGTCAGGTGGTTGCTCATCGCCGCCGTCGCGGCGGTGTTCGGCCGCTGCGTGATGCACTTCCGGGTCTTCCGGCACCGGCTGCGCATGCCGCTACCGGTGGCCTTTCTCCTGGTCGCCTTCTTCATCTGGCTGGCGGAGAACATCGCCACCTGGTCGCAGGCGTGGCTCTACCCCGGCCAGGTGACCGGCTGGGATCCCGTGTCGCCGACCAAGCTCGCCTCGTGGTTCCTCCTCATGATCATTTCAGTGGTGCTGGTCACCTGGATCTCGCCGCCACGGCCGCCGGAGACGACAATGGCACCACCACCGCCGGCAGGCGCCTCTCCGGCGTCCCGTTCCGGCGCGGCGCGACCCACCGGCGACGGCTGACCGGCCCCCGGGGGGCTATCCCCGGGCGGGATCGCGTTCCGGGTGCGGGCGTGGGTGTGGCGTCACGGCCCGGTCCCGGGTGCGCTGGATCAGCACGACGCTCACCAGCACCAGCAGGGCCGCGCCGAGCGCGCCGACCGGCACCCGCTCCCCGAGCAGCAGCGCCGACCAGAGCAGGGTGAGCACCGGCTGGGCGAGCTGGAGCTGGCCGACCCGGGCGATGCCGCCCCGGGCCAGTCCGGCGTACCAGGCGAAGAAGCCGAGGAACATGGAGACCACGGTCAGGTAGCCGAATGCCGACCAGGCGACGGCGTCGGCCGACGGCGGACGGGCCACGGCGGTGACCAGGGTGGCCACACCGGTGGCCGGCAGCGCGTACCACAGTGCCCAGCAGATCGTCCGGGCGCCGCCCAGCTCGCGGGCGAGTGCGCCGCCCTCGGCGTACCCGAGGCCGCAGAGCACGACCGCGACGAGCAGGAACAGGTCCGACGGGGCCGGCGCACCGCGCACCACGCCCCCGACGGCGAGGAAGACCAGCACCGTCAGCAGCCCGCCGCCGCTGGCGATCCAGAACAGCGGCGGCGGCCGTTCCCCACTGCGCAGCACCGCGAACACGGCCGTGACGGCCGGCAGCACGGTGATGACGACCGCGCCGTGCGCGGCGGTCTGGTCGAGCAGCGCCAGCGAGGTGAACAGCGGGAAGCCGACCACCACGCCGAGGGCGACGACCGCCAGTCGCCGGCGCTGGTCGCGGGTGGGTCGTGGGGCACCGGTGAACCGGAGGTACGCCCAGGCCAGCAGCGCCGCGCCGACAGCCCGGCCGAAGGCGACGAACCACGGGTCGAGCTGCTGCACCGCGACCCGGGTGGCCGGCAGCGACAGGCTGAAGGCGCAGACGCCCAGCGCGCCCAGGACGAGGCCGGTCGACCGGTCGGCTGTTACCGCGACGGGCACAGTAGCGTTACTCTCAGCTCTCATGGAACACGATAACGCAGTCGAGCGTGTTATCGACGATCTGCGCCGCTCGGTGGCTGTCGCGGTTCCCGGCGCCCGGCTGCCGTCGGTCCGCGAGCTGACCTCCCGGCACCACGCCTCCCCGGTCACCGTCGCCGCCGCCGTCCGGCAGCTGGTCGCCGAGGGGCTGATCGAGGCACGCGCCGGCCGGGGCACCTTCGTGGCCGTCCCGCCCCGGCCGGCACCCGCCGCCGACCTGTCCTGGCAGACCGTGGCGCTGGGCCCCGGCCGGCCCGGCGAGGACGAGATGCGGGCGCTGCTGGCGCTGCCGCCCGCCGGGGCGATCCCGCTCTCCGGCGGCTACCTGGACGCCGATCTCCAGCCTGCCGCCGCGCTCGGCGCGGCGCTCACCCGCGCCGCCCGGCAACCCGCGTCCTGGCAGCGCGACCCGGCGCACGGCCGGGCCGATCTGCGGGCCTGGTTCGCCCGGGAGGCCGGGGGTGCGCTGCGCGCCGAGGATATGGTGATCTGTTCCGGTGGTCAGGCCGCCCTGTCGTCGGCGCTGCGCGCCCTCGCCGCGCCCGGCGACACCCTGCTCGTCGAGTCACCGACCTACCTGGGCGCGCTGGCCGCCGCCCGGGCCGCCGGGCTGCGGGTGGTGCCGGTCCCCACCGACGCCGACGGGGTACGCCCCGACCAGCTCGCCGCCGCGTTCGCCCGCACCGGCGCGCGGTTGTTCTACTGCCAGCCGCTGTACGCCAACCCGCACGGCGCGACGCTCACGGCGCGTCGTCGGGCCCGGGTGGCCGAGGCGGTACGCGACGCCGGGGCCTTCCTGATCGAGGACGACTACGCCCGTGACCTCGCCATCGACGGGTCGCCCCCGCCGCCGCTGGTCACCGACGACCCCGACGGGCACGTCGTCTACCTGCGGTCGCTGACCAAGTCTGCCGCCCCCGGCCTGCGGATCGCCGCGATCGGCGCCCGCGGCCCGGCCGGCCTCCGGTTGCGGGCCGCGAGACTGCTCGACGACTTCTTCGTCGCCGGGCCGCTGCAACAGGCCACCATGGAGTTCGTCAGCGGCCCGGCCTGGGAGCGGCACCGGCGCACCCTGCGCACCGCGCTGCGCGCCCGCCGCGAGGCGCTGCTCACCGCGCTCCACCGGCACCTGCCCGAGCTCGCCGGGCAGCCGGTCCCGCGTGGCGGCCTGCACCTGTGGGTCCGCCTGCCCGAGGGGACCGACGACGTCACGCTGGCCGCCGCCGCAGCCACCGCCGGCGTCGTCGTCTTCCCCGGCCGCCCCTGGTACGCCGCCGAGCCGCCCGCCCCGCACCTGCGGCTCAGCTACGCGTCCGCCCCGCCCGACCTGATGGACGAGGCCGTCCACCGGCTCGCCCGTGCCCTGCGCGCCGGCTGATCCCGCCCGGCGCAGCCGGCCCGGGTGACACCGCCGACCGGCGTCAACGCGGCTGACACCGCCGACCCGCGGTCAACGCGGCTGATCCGACCGACCGGCGGTCAACGCAGCCGGCGGGCGGCGAACCGGGTCGGTGGATCGGCGATCGCGTCCTGGGCCGCGATCAGCTGGATCTCCCGGGTGCCCGCCGCGAGGGTCCGCTCCAGCACGGTGAAGACCGAGGCGACGGTGCGCTCCAGCGCCGTCGCCGGCGATCCCGTCGTCCGCAGGTGCGCCAGGTAGAGCGCCGCGGTCACGTCGCCACCCCCGTTGGGGCTGATCGGCAGCAGCGGGGTGGTCACCGACCAGGCGCCCTCGTCCGAGACGGCCAGCACCTCCAGCGAGCCGGCCGGCACCTCGCCGTGCAGCACGCTGGTGACCAGGACGTGTCGCGGACCGGTCGCCCGCACCACGTCCACGGCGTCCAGCACCGCGTCGAGGGAGGTGGTCGCCCGGCCGGCGAGGAAGTCCAGCTCGAAGTGGTTCGGGGTGATGATGTCGGCGCGCGGCACCACCACGTCACGCAGGTACTCCGGGATGCCGGGCCGGACGAACATCCCCCGGCCGGTGTCGCCCATCACCGGGTCGCAGCAGTACACCGCCGCCGGGTTGGCCGCCTTGATCCGCTCCACCGCGGCGAGGATCACCGCACCCATCGCCGGGTCGCCCTGGTATCCCGACAGCACCGCGTCGGCGCTGCCGAGCACGCCACGGTCGGCGATTCCCTCGATCACCTCCGCCACGTCGGCCGGGGCCAGCAGCGGCCCCCGCCAGGCCCCGTACCCGGTGTGGTTGGAGAAGTGCACGGTCAGCACCGGCCAGACCTCGTGCCCGAGCCGTTGCAGGGGGAACACGGCCGCCGAGTTGCCGACGTGGCCGTAGGCGACCGACGACTGGATGGACAGGATTCTCACCGGCCCATCATGCCGGACGGACGGCCGACCCCGGGCCGCCCTCCGACCGGCCCCGCCCGCCACCGCCCCGTCGGCGCTCAGGTCAGGTCAGGTCGAGCGTGTACTCCCCGGTGTGCACCTTCCCGTCGACCTGGAAGTCGAAGTACGCCCGGTAGCGGCCCGCGCTCGGTGTGGTCAGCCAGAACTGGACCGCCCCGTCCACCAGTTCCGGCTCCGGGTGGACGTGCACGTAGCCCAGGTCCCCCTCGCGCACCACCACCAGATGCCCGTACGCCCCCAGGTAGCGCTCCAGCCGCGCCGGGTCGAGTCCGTCGACCCGGAAGGACAGCGGCACGGTCACGCCGACCGTGGGGGTGCCGGTCATCGTCACCGCGAACGGCCCGGCCGTCGCCGTCGGCTGGGCCGCCGGCAGCGGGGCCGGCGTCTGCGCACCGGGAACCTGGTGGTCGACGCCGAGGACCAGCGGCAGGGCGGTGCCGTCGGCCCCGGTCACCGAGAAGTCCGCGTAGATGCGGTAGCCGCCGGGCCGGGCCAGCGTCAGCGGGACGCTCCAGGTGCCGTCGGCCGCCATCGTCGGGTGCAGGTGCTGGTAGCCGCTCAGGTCGCGGCCCACCACGACCAGGTGCAACTGCTTCTCGTGGACGACCGCGAACCGGGTGGCCGGCCGACCGTCGGTCCCGACGATCCGGAACTGGTAGTCCACCCGTACGCCGGCCGGCTGGGACCGGGTCGTCGGCTGGACGGTGTAGCCACCGGCGTTGACCGACAGCCCGGTCACCTGGCCCGATGCCCCGCCCCCGTCGCCGGGATGGGTGTGCGGTCCGGTGCCCGGCCCGTGCTGGTGTCCGTCCCCCGCCGCGGCGACCGGCCCGGTGGCCGGTGCCGTCCCGCCGGTCCGGGTGGCCGGCGGCGTGTCGGCACCGATCCGTCCCAGCCCGAAGCCGGCCAGCAGGGCGACCACCAGGCCGCCCACCACCAGCGCGAGGTTCCGGTTACCCAGCCGCGAACCGGGGGCCACGCCGGCCCCGGTCAGCGCCACGTCGGCACCGGCCGGGGCGAGACCGTCGCCGGCCACCCGGTCGGTCGCCCCGGCGGGCGGGGCGGTGGTGGCGGCCGGCGGGGCGACGGTCACCCCGGAAGGCGGGGCGGCGGTCTGCGTGGTGGCCGCGGGGACGCGCGGAGCGGTGGTGGCGGGAGTGCGCGCGGTGGTGGTACGTGCCGTGGTGGTGGCACGTGTGGCGGCGGTGACCCGCGTCGCGGCGGCGGTCCGGGGACTGGCCGCGGCACGCTGGGTGGCGGCGGTACGGGCGGTGCCCTTCCGGCCGGCCGTCGTCGCGGACCGTCCCGGGCGGGCGGTCGCGTCCCGCCGCCGGGTGGTGGCCGGCCCGCGCTGCCGGCCGC
The DNA here is from genome assembly GCF_900090265.1 of Micromonospora rifamycinica. NCBI lineage: Bacteria > Bacillati > Actinomycetota > Actinomycetes > Micromonosporales > Micromonosporaceae > Micromonospora > Micromonospora rifamycinica. Next base: position 487,112 of record NZ_LT607752.1, on the reverse strand, counting down.
CGGAGCGGCCGACCGGTCGCCCGGCCGGCACCGGGCGGCGCCGCCAACCCGCGTAGCCGACCGCCGCCACGACCAGCGCCACGGCGCCGGTCCACGCCAGCCACCCGAGGCCGCCCTCGTCGTCGGTGGCGGCGGCCGACGGGGAGGCCGGGGCGGCGGTCGACGAGGGCGCGGTCGGCACCGCCGACGCCGCCGGGCCACCCGGGGCCGGGCCGGCGGTGTGTCCCGAGCTGGCGTGCTGCTCGGCGGCGGCCACCAGCGCCGGGTCCGGCTGGTCGACCGGGGCACGCCAGCCCTGCGGGGCCGCCGTCACCCGACCGGTGTACCGGAAGCTCATCGTGCCCCGCACCGGCTCGCCGTCGGAGGCCACCGACAGGTAACTCACCGCGTACTGCCCCGCCGCCGGGAGGTGGGAGAGCGCCACCACCGCCGGGAACCCCGTGCTGTACTCCCTGGGCTCGAACTTCCCGTCGACCATCAGGTACTCCCGTACCGGCTTGTCGAGCGGCCGGGGGGTGCCCTGCCGCCAGCCGGCGTCGACCCGGGCGCCGCCGGGGGCGGTGACGGTGAAGTACGCGTTGGCGGCGACCTGCTCGGTGAAGTAGAGCTCCACCTCGGTCAGCGGCCCGGCCACCGTGGCGCCGGCGGCGGGGGTGGACATCGCCAGCGTGCCGTGCGCCTGCGCCGGCCGGGGGGCGGGGAGGAGGACGGTCGCTGAGGCGAGCACGGACGCGAGGAGCCCCGTGAGGGCACGTCCGACGAGTCCGCGGGTCGGAGGGAGACGGCGCATCGGATCATCCTCACGAAGCGTGGACTTCACGCAACAGTTCACGAACTTTTTACGCAGATGGCAAAAGTTTTGGTCGCCGATACCCAACATCGAGTCGCGGTGTCCAAAACTCGCCGACGGTTCACCCACCACTGCCGGCGGCACCCGCGCGACGACCGGGCGCGGAAGTGATCCGCCGACGGCTCCCACCCGTACCAGTGGGCGGGGGTGACGCCGGGTATGCCGTACGCTCACCCGGGACCTACTACACCCCGTCGTGACGGCCGACGGGGTGATGCCGGACCATGGCGGCCGGTAGCACCGGACACGGAGGTGGCAGGTGACCGACGACGACGCGGAGATCACCGCGTGGGCGCTGGCCGCGGGCCGGGGTGACCGGGAGGCCGCGGCCCGGTTCATCCGGGCGACCCAGCAGCACGTACGGCGGTTCGTCGCCCACCTGATCAGCCCGGCCGAGGCCGACGACCTCACCCAGGAGACCTACCTGCGGGCCATGCGGTCGCTCCCGTCGTTCGCCGCCCGCTCGTCGGCCCGTACCTGGCTGCTCGGCATCGCCCGCCGCACCGCCGTCGACCACGTCCGCGCCGCCACCTCCCGACCGCGGACCGTCCCGCTGTCCGAGTGGCACGACAGGCCCGACGCCCGGGACAGCGGCTTCGACGGCGAGGTGGTCCTCAACGACCTCCTGCTGGCGCTGCCCGCCGACCGCCGCGAGGCGTTCGTCGCCACCCAGGTCCTCGGCCTGTCCTACGCCGAGGCGGCCGAGGTCTGCGGCTGCCCGGTCGGGACCATCCGCTCCCGGGTCGCGCGGGCCCGCGAGGATCTCGTCCTCGCGGTCGACGGCGATCCCCGGTCGCTCCGCCGCAGGCCGGGAAGCGCCGCCGGCTGAGCGGTACCGGGACGCGGACCACACCCGCCGGCCCGGCACGGGAACCAGGACCGCCCGCGCACCGACTACCGGTACATGGGGTGCGAGCAGTGGCGTGAGATCCTGTCGGCGCAGCTCGACGGCGAGGAGACCCCCGCCGAGCGAACCGCAGCCGACGACCACCTGGGCCGGTGCGCGGGCTGCCGGGACTGGTTCGCGCTGGCCGCGACGCTGACCCGGCGGTCCCGCCTGACGCTCGTCGCCCCGGATCAGCCCCGCCCCGGGCTCGTCGCCCTCTCCCCCGCCCAGCCCTCTCCCCCGCCCGCCGGCCCCGAACCCGACCGGTCCCGCCCCGCGCTCGTCGGCCCCGATCTCGCCGGGGTCGTCCTGGCCACGCTGCCCGCGCCCCGGCGGTGGCGGGAGCGCCTGGTGCTCAGCCTGCGCGCCGGCCTGGCCCTGATCGGCGCCCTGCAACTGGTGCTGGGGCTGGTCCAGGTCGGTCGGGGTCCGGCCGGCGGCCACGCCCACGGCGCGCTCGACACCCTGACGTCGGGACACCTGTGGCACGAGTCCGCCGCGTGGAACATCGCCGTCGGGGCGGGTTTCCTCTTCGTGGCGGCCCGGCGCACCCCCACCAGCGGGTTACTGCCGACCCTGAGCGCCTTCGTCGGGGCGCTCGTGCTGCTCTCGGCCAACGACCTGGTGACCGGACGGGTCGATCCGACCCGGCTGGTCAGCCACGGTTTCCTGCTCGCCGGCTATCTGATCGTGGTCGCCCTCTCCCGGCCCCGGCTGCGGCCGGACGGCCCGGCGGGACGCGGTCGCCCCGACCGCCCCGCCTGGCGGCTGCCCCGGGAGGACGGGCCGACCCCCACGCCGGCGCTGCGGTTGCTGCCGCCGCACCCCGGTTCGGCACACACCCACGACCGGACGGCGGCCTGACCCGACGGACGGGCCTGACCCGACGAACGGGCCTGACCCGACGGGACGGATCGGCCGTCGGGATCCGATCGACACGGCCGGGAACTTTCGGTGGCCGCTGACCGACCAACGGGGCAGAAGCCAACATAACGGAGGAAAACCATGCGTACCACCGGTCACCTGGGGCAGCGCCGACGTGCGCCCGGCGTCCTGGCCACCGCCTGCGCGGCGGTGCTGGCGGTCGGCGTCGCCGGCTGCGGCCCCTCCGACCCGTCGGCGACCGCGCGGTCGGGCCCGGCGGCGTCGGCGGCGGCGAGCCCGGCGGGGGTGCTCGGTATCCGCGATCCGTGGGTCAAGGCGGCCGACAGGGGCATGACGGCGGTCTTCGGAACCCTGGTCAACGACGGCGACACCGACGTGACGCTGGCCTCGGCCGCCACGCCCGTGTCCCCGATGGAACTGCACGAGATGACCATGAAGGACGGCGCGATGGTCATGCGGCAGAAGCAGGGCGGCATCGTGATCCGGGCGAAGGGCGTCCACGTGCTGGAGCCCGGTGGTGACCACCTGATGCTGATGGACCTGAGCCAGCCGGTGCGGGCCGGTGACGAACTCACCGTGACCCTCACCTTCGGTGACGGCCGGACCCAGCGGTTCGTCGCCGTGGCCAAGCCGTTCACCGGTGCACAGGAGAGCTACGCCCCCGGCCACGGTGCACCGACGCCGGGCACGGGTGGGCAGCCGACCACCGGTCCGACGTCGTGACCGGCAGCCCGAGCACCCGCACGGTCAGCCGCCGGGGCCTGCTCGCCGGCGGGACGCTGGCCGCGGGCGGCGCGCTGGCCGGTGGCGCGGTGGTCGCCACCGTCGGTGACGGGGAGGCCGCCGACCGGCCACCCGGGGCGCAGCCGGTTCCGGTGGCGGCCGTCGGCGGTCTGGTGGAGCCCTTCCACGGGCCCCGGCAGGCGGGGGTGGCCACCGAGCCGCAGGCGCACGCGGCGTTCGTCGCCTTCACCCTGCGACCGGGGACCGACCGGGCGGCGCTGGGCCGGTTGCTGCGGCTGCTCACCGACGACGCCGCCCGCCTCACCCAGGGTCGACCGGCGTTGGCCGACACCGAGGCGGAGCTCGGGCTGCTGCCCGCCCGACTCACCGTGACCTTCGGTTTCGGCCCCGGCCTGTACCGGGCCGCCGGCCTGGACGACCGGCGGCCGGCATCGGTGGTCGACCTGCCGTCGTTGCGGATCGACCGGCTCCAGCCGGCCTGGTCCGGTGGGGACCTGCTGCTGCAGATCTGCGCCGACGACGCGGTGACCGTCGCCCACGCCCAACGGGTGCTGGTCAAGGACAGCAGGCCCTTCGCCACCGTCCGCTGGGTGCAGCAGGGCTTCCGGCGCGGCCCCGGCGTCGAACCCGCCGGCCACACCCAGCGCAACCTGTTCGGCCAGCTCGACGGCACCGCCAACCCCCGCCCCGGGGCTCCGCTGGACACCGCCGTGTGGGTTCCCGACGGGCCGGCCTGGCTCCGGGACAGCACCACCCTGGTGGTCCGCCGGATCCGCATGGACCTGGAGACCTGGGACCTGCTCGGCCGGACCGACCGCGAGCTGGCCGTCGGGCGTCGCCTCGACACCGGTGCGCCGCTCACCGGCACCGCCGAACACGACGAGCCCGACTTCGCCGCCACCGGCGACGACGGTCTCACCGTCATCCCCGACTTCTCCCACCTCACCCGGGCCCGCGTCACCGACGACCGGCAGAAGATCCTGCGCCGTCCCTACAACTACGACGGCGTGCCGACCCCGCAGGGGCACGCCGACAGTGGACTGATCTTCGCCGCCTACCAGGCCGACATCACCGCGCAGTTCCTGCCCATCCAACGCCGGCTGGCCGAGCGGGACCTGCTCAACGAGTGGACCACCCCGATCGGCTCCGCCGTCTTCGCCGTCCCGCCCGGCTGCCCGCCGGACGGCTGGATCGGCCAGCAGGTGCTCGGATGAGCCGGCCCGACGGAGCATCATGATCACACCGTCCCGCCGTTCCGCCGTCGTCCGGCTCGCCGCCGCGCTGCTGGCCGCCGGGCTGGCGCTGCTCGTCGCCGCGACACCGGCCCGGGCGCACAACAGCCTCACCTCGGCCTCCCCGGCCCGGGAGGCGATGCTGCCCAGCGCGCCCACCGAGATCACGCTCGAGTTCCTGGCCCGGCTGGACCCGGCCTTCACCACCATCGTGCTCACCGACGGGACGAAACGGCGCGTCCCCACCGGCGATCCGGTGGTCACCGGGACGAAGAGCACCGTCCAGCTGACCGACACCCTGCCCAACGGGACGTACACCGTGGCGTACCGGGTGGTGTCCGCCGACGGGCACCCGGTGCAGGGGTCGTACCCGTTCACCGTGGCCGACCCGGCCGGCGCTGCTGCGCCGACCGCCGTGCCCACGACCGGGCCGGCCTCCCCGGCCGTCGCCGCCGTGACGGCCGGGGACGGGAGAGGCCGGGGCACCATCCTGGGCGTGGCCGGCGGCGCGGCGGTCGTCCTCATCCTGGCCGTCGGTGTGCTCCGCTGGCGACGCCGGTCACCGCGCCGCTGAGGGCCGACCCCGGGACGACGGGACCGGACCCTCCGGTGTCGGCCCCACGGTGAGCGCCGGCAGCCGCGACCACCGCCGGGCGGTGCCGACCCGGCCGGACCGGTGGGACCTGACCGGCGCGGCGAGGGTTCCGGCACCGGTGCCGGTCTGGCGTGGACACCCGCACCGACCGGCGTCGGTGCCGGTCGGGACATTCCCGGGAACCGTCGGGGCGGCCGCTCCGACTATCTCATCGGGCGACGCCGGCACCACGCACACCGACCCACCCCGCGGGCACGGGGCGACCAACGGCTTCATTTCGACTATTCCGATCGGATGAGTATGTCTGTCACCGAGTTGTCCGGCCCGCCGAGGCCGGAACCCGCGCCACCCGCCGACCCGCCCACCCGACCGACCCGTGGCGGTTCACCGTTGGGCGCACTGCTGCTGCGGCTGCACTTCTACGCGGGGGTGCTGGTCGCTCCCTTCCTGCTGATCGCCGCGTTGACCGGGTTGGCCTACACGGTGGCTCCGCAGGTGGACGGGGTGCTCTACGGCGACCGGTTGACGGTCACCGGGGTGGGTGAGCGGCCACTGCCGGTGGCCGACCAGGTCGGGGCGGCGCGCAACGCCCACCCCGAGGGCAGCGTCACGTCGGTGCAGCCCGGTACGGGCGACCGGACCACGCGGGTGGTGTTCTCGGCACCGGAGTACGGCGAGAAGCAGCACACCGTGTACGTCGACCCGTACACGGCCCGGGTGCAGGGCCAGTTGACCACCTGGTTCGGCTCCACGCCGGCCACCACCTGGCTGGACGACCTGCACCGCAACCTGCACCTGGGGGTGGCGGGCCGGCACTACTCGGAGTTGGCCGCGAGCTGGTTGTGGGTCATCGCGCTGGGCGGGGTCGTGCTGTGGTGGCGTCGCCGCCGCGCCTCCCGGGCCACCGTGCGGCATCTGCTCGTGCCGGACCTGTCCGCCGCCCGGGGCGTCCGCCGGACCCGGGGCTGGCACGCCACCCTCGGGGTGTGGCTCACCGTCGGCCTGCTGTTCCTCTCGGCGACCGGGTTGACCTGGTCCCGGTACGCGGGGGCGAACTTCGGTGCCGGCCTCGACTCGCTCGACGCCCGCGCCCCGCAGCTCTCCACCGCCCTCACCGCCACGCCGGGCAACCCGACCGACACCGGCGGCGGCCATCACGGCATGTCCACAGGGGGCGGAGTGGTCGAGTCGGCCGCCTTCGACCGGGTGCTGACCGCCGCCCGGACGGCCGGGCTGGCCGGTCCGGTCGAGATCGCCCCGGCCCCCGAGCCGGGCTCGGCCTGGACGGTCACCCAGGTCGACAACACCTGGCCCGTCGCGAAGGACCGGGTCGCCGTCGACCCCGCCACGGCCACGGTCACCGCCCGCAGCGACTTCGCCGACTGGCCGCTGCTGGCCCAGCTCAGCGGCCTCGGCATCCAGGCCCACATGGGCGTCCTCTTCGGCCCGGTCAACCAGATCCTGCTCGCAGCGCTGGCCCTCGGGCTGCTCTGCGTCATCGTCTGGGGCTACCGCATGTGGTGGCAACGTCGACCCACCCGCAGCGACCGGCGCGCTCGCGCCGGCACCCCACCGGCCCGGGGCGGCGTCCGTGGCCTACCGCGCTGGGTCCTGCTCGTCGGCGTGCCGGTGACCGCGGCGGTCGGCTGGGCGCTGCCCCTGTTCGGGCTCACCCTGCTCGCCTTCCTCGCCGTCGACACCGTCCTGGGTGCAGTCTCCCGACGACGCCGTCCCGCCACCGCACCGGCACCCGCCGGCCGATGACCCGCGTCCGGCCGCCCCGGGATGGGCCGCCGGACGCGGACGGTCGACCCGCCGCGTCGCCGGTTCCCGACCGGTCGGCTCACATTCCACGTGGTGACGATTGACCGGTCGGGGGTCGCGCCGTTACGGTCGATCCACTATCTGCGGCGTCGCGAGGTAAGCCGGTGAGAATCCGGCGCGGTCGCGCCACTGTGAGCGGTTCCGTCGTCGACGGATCCGCGAGCCAGGACGCTCGGTCGTCCGCAGCCTTGCGATGGGGACGCGTCATCCCCGGGAAGGTTCGTGTCCCATGTCGAGTCCCACTTCCGCCCAGCCGTTGGTCCACCCCGTCGGGTCGGCCCGCGTGTGGGGGGCGGCCCTGGCCGTCGTCGCCGTACTCCTGCTGCTCACCTACCTGGTCGCGTTCGACCAGGGCGCGGTCTCGCGCAGCGGCATGTACCTGCACGAGCTCATGCACGACGGCCGGCACCTGCTCGGTGTCCCGTGCCACTGACCCCTGTCCGTCATCCCCCCACGTTCACCAGCGTCCTGCTCCGCGGTCTGCTCGCCGGTCTCGTCGCCGGCCTGCTCGCGGGGGCCTTCGGCTACCTCGTCGGTGAGCCGCGCATCGAAGCGGCCATCGCCATCGAGGAGGCGGCGACCCATGCCGGTCCGGTGGCCGACGACCACCACGCCGACGAGCTGGTCGGCCGGGACGGCCAGCGCGCCGGCCTGTTCCTGGCCACCGGTCTCTTCGGGGCCGCGATGGGTGGCCTGTTGGCGACCGCGTACCTGCTCCTGCGCCGCCGTCGGCCCGGCACCGACGACGGCCGGTCGGCGCTGCTGCTCGCCGGTGGTGCCCTGCTCGGCGCGGTGGTCGTGCCGTTCCTGAAATACCCGGCCAATCCGCCGGCGGTCGGCAACCCCGACACCATCGACCAGCGCACCGCGGCCTACCTGGCCCTGGTGGTGCTCGGCCTGGTGGCGGTCTGGTCCGGGTCGCTCGGCTACCGGTCGATCCGCGCCGACGCGCCGCCGTGGCAGCGGTTCGGGGCGGCCACCGGGGGGTTCCTGCTGGTCACCGTCGTCGGCTACGTCGTGCTGCCTGCTTTCCAGGAGGTGCCGGACGACTTCCCGGCGACCCTGCTGTGGAACTTCCGGCTGGCCGCCCTCGGCACCCAGGTGGTGCTCTGGACGGCGCTCGGCCTGCTGTTCAGCGCACTGACGGCCGGCGGCGGGCGGTCCGCCGTCGGTCAGCCCGGTGAGCCGATGATCGGCACGGGAACACCGATCCACCCGTGACCCCGACGACCGGCCTGCGGCTGGTCGCCCACGCCCATACCGCCGCCCTGCGGCGGGCGGTGTTCGGCGCGGGTGACGATGACCTGGACGAGGGCGGCCGGCGGGCCGCCCTCGCTCTGGCCGGGCAGGGACGGGGCGGGCCGCTGGGCACCGGGGAACGCTGCCTGACCAGCCCGGCGCTGGCGGCGGTGCAGACCGCGTACGCTCTCGGTCTGCACCCCACCGTCGAGGCCGCGTTGGCCGACTGCGGGTACGGCGGCTGGTCGGGGCGGAGCCTGGCGGACGTGGGTGCCCGGGAGCCGGACGCGCTGCGGCGATGGTGGGAGACACCGGAGGCCGCACCGCACGGCGGGGAGTCCCTCGTCGCGCTGCGCGAGCGGGTCGGGGCCTGGCTCGACGGCGGGCTCGGCGGGGGCGGCCGGGTGGTGGCGGTGACCCATCCGATGGTGGTCCGGGTGGCGGTCGGGCACGTGTTGCAGCTCCCGACGGCCGCCCTGTTCCGGCTCGACGTCGCCCCGCTGGCGGTGGTGCGGCTCAGCCGCTACGGCTCCCGGTGGCAGCTCCAGTTCACCGCCCCGCCGGTCGGATCCGCAGCCGGCGCACCGGCCATCGGCTGACCGCCGGGCCGGTGCCTCCGGACGCCGCCGGGTAGGGTCGCCCGGGTGACGGGTGGATCCCTGCTGCTACCGGTCGACGACCCGCTGGCGGTCGCGGTGTCCGGGGCGATCCGCGGCGGTGACCTCACCACGCTGCGGCGGCTGCTCACCGCGCACCCGGGGCTGGCCACCGCGCGCCTCGTCGACCGGCCGGCCGGCCCGGACGTCCCCGGGGTCAGGTCCCGCACGCTGCTGCACGTGGTCACCGACTGGCCGGGCCGGTTTCCGCACGGCGCCGCCACCGTGGCCGTCCTGGTCGCCGCCGGTGCCGACGTCGACGCCCGGTTCGCCGGCCCGCACCGCGAAACCCCGCTGCACTGGGCGGCCAGCTGCGACGACGTGGACGTCATCGACGCGCTCCTGGATGCCGGTGCCGACATCGAGGCGCCCGGGGGCGTGATCGGCGGGGGCACGCCGCTCGCCGACGCGCGGGCCTTCGCCCAGTGGCGGGCCGGATACCGGCTCGTCGTCCGGGGTGCCCGCACCACCCTCACCGACGCGGCCACGCTCGGCCTGCTCGACCGGGTGGAGCAGGCGTTCACCGGTGTCACCCGGCCGTCGTCGGGCGAGGTCGACGCGGCGTTCTGGGGAGCGTGTCACGGCGGTCGGCAGTCCTGCGCCGCCCATCTGTGGGAGCGGGGCGCGCGGCTCGACTGGGTGCCACCGTGGGAGCACCGCACGGCGCTGGACGCGGCCGTCCGGCGTGGTGCCGTCGAGTTGGTCCACTGGTTGCGTGCCCAGGGCGGCCGTACCGCCGCCGAGCTGGGCCACCGGCCGCCGGCCTGACAGGTCGGCGGCGTCGCCGCGCGGACCACCGACCGGGTCGACGCCACCCGACGTCGGTGGCGGCCGGCGGCACGCGACACCGGTGGCCGGCGGGGGCCGGGCGGTCCGCGCGGGCGGGGGCTACTCCCCGGCGGCCAACTGCTCCTTGGCCGCGTCGTAGTCGGCGGCGGCGGGCGCACCGGCCGGCGCGTAGATCACCCGGATCACCCCGGTCGGGTAGGCCTCGGTCGCCGTCACCCGCAGGTGGTACGGCGTGTCCCCGTCGTCGAACAACCGGCGGCCCTTGCGCGCCGCGACCGGATGCACCAGCAGCCGCAGTTCGTCGACCAGCCCGGCGGCCAACAGCTGCTGCACCACCGAGATCGAGCCGGGGATGAGGACGCCCCCCACCCCGGGGTCGTCACGCAGGGCGGTGACGGCCTCGACGAGATCCCCGTCGAGCAGCTCGGAGTTGCGCCAGGCGAGCTCCCGGGGCTGCCGCGAGGCGACCACCTTGCGCAGGTCGCCGAGCTGCTTGGCGAAGGGCGCGTCGTCGCCGCCCGCGGCCTCCCGGTCGGGCCACGCCCCGGCGAAGCTGTCGTAGGTCTCCCGGCCGAACAGCAGCACGTCGGCGGTGCCGTAGTCCTCGGTGACCGCCCGGCCCATGTTGTCGTCGAAGTACGGGAAGTGCCAGTCGGGGTCGATCTCGGCCACCCCGTCGGCCGAGGTGAACAGGGTGGAGATGACCTTTGCCATCGGAGGTTCCCTTCCAGTCGGGCGATGTCGTGCCGGATCATCACAGCATCCCAAAACTCCGCCGCGGATCCGGCCCATCCGCCGCGCGCCGTTCCTGGTCACCCCACCCGCCCCACGCCCGGCGGTGGATCGGCGGATCAGCGGGCGCGGCGGCAGATCGGCGGGTCGGCGCAGCGGCAGGTCGGCGATCGGCGGATCGGCGGGTCGGCGCAGCGGCAGGTCGGCGGAGAAATCTCGGCGGCGGGTCGGCGGAGAAATCTCGGCGGAGGTGAAACCGGGTGGCCGTGGCGGACGTCCTGACGGGTGAATCGCCCACCGGCGAGGACGACAGGTCGACGCGACCCGCCGCCCACACCACCCATCCTGAGGAGCGGACAATGTCGATGAAGCGATGGTTCACCGGCGCCGGCCTGCTGGCCCTGACCGGTGCGCTGGCCGCCTGCGCCGTGGACACCCGGCCGGGTGGCGGCGACGTGCCACCGGCCCCGGTGGAGCAGCCGGTGGTGGCCGTGCCGGCGGGGTTGTCGGCCACGCCGCCGAAGACCAGCACCGCGCCGCGTGGGTTGTCGGGCAACCGCCAGTACACGATCGTGCGGGTCGGCGCGTTCGAGGGCGGCCTGTCGCTGACCGACTCGGGGCGGCTGGCCGAGGTCGACGACGACCAGGGTCGGCAGCTCTTCGTGCCGACCCCGGTGGGCGGGCAGCGGTACCTCCTCAAGGCGTACTCGCGGTCGAGTGCCGGGCCGCTGTGCTGGCGGGTGCACAACCCGGGCAACACGCAGCCGCTGGTGGTGCAGGCCGCCACCTGCAAGGCTGACGACCCCCGCCAGCAGTTCGAGATCATGACCGCCGCCGGCACCACCCCGTCGTACCTGATCAGTAGTGCCGGGGCGTTCCTGCGCCACTCGTCCCGGTACGGTCTCATCCTCGAGGAGCTGGGCGACGCCGAGCCGACGAGCAGCTTCCGGTTCAACGACAACGGACCGGCACCCGTCGGCCGGTGACGTCGGGCCGGTCGGATCGGACGGGGGGCGGTCCCGACCGGTCCGGCCGGGCCGGGGTGGCTGAGAGGTGGACCAGATGCGACCGGGCAGGTGGAGAGCTTGATCAATGCGTGACGCCGAGGAGTTCGACGCGTTCTACGCCTCCTCGGCCCAGCGGGTGCTGGGGCAGGTGTACGCGATGGTCGGCAGCCGCACCGAGGCCGAGGACGCGGTGGCCGAGGCGTACGCCCGTGCCTGGGGGCGGTGGTCGACCGTGCGGGAGTGTGACAGCCCCGAGGCATGGGTGCGCAAGGTCGCCTACCGGGTCGCGGTGAGCGCGTGGCGCAAGGCGGTGAACCGGGTCCGGGCGCACCGCCGGGAGGCGGTCGGCCAGCAGGTCGAGGCGGTCTCCGTGGACCACGTCGCGCTGGTCGAGGCGTTGCGGCGGATCCCCGCCGAGCAGCGTCGGGTCATCGTGCTGCACCATCTGGTCGGCCTCAGTGTGACCGAGATCGCCGTGGAGACCCGGACGAATCCGAACACCGTCAAGACCCGGCTGGCCCGGGGACGCCGGGGGCTGGCCAGTTATCTGACCGGCGGCGAACACCAGACAACGGGCGGGAGGAGCCATGGAGCCTGACGACACGCTCGACGGGGCTCTGCACGGGCTGGCCCGGCACGCCCGGCAGACCGGCCGACTCGCCCCGGTCACCGAGGTCCGGCGGCGGGGCGACATCCGGCGGCGGCGTCGGCAGGTGGCGACCGCCGCGCTGGGGGTCGCCCTGGTGGGCGCGCTGGGGGCCGGTGTCACCGCGGTCCGCCTCGCCGACGCCCCGCACGGCACCCTGCCGGCCGGGCCGGACGGCCGGACGCCGGGTCCGCCGCCGGGCACCCCGTCGGTCACGCCGACCCCGGGTACCTCCCGGGCACCGGCCACCGGGGGGCCGACGGGTGGTTCGGGCAGTCCCCCGCCGAGCACGACGGGCAGTTCGGGCAGTCCCTCGTCGGGTGCGCCGCGCACCGATCCGCTGGGGCTGGGCCAGCGGCAGTTCGTGCTGATCCGGACGTCGGCCGCGGAGTCGGTGGTGTCCCTGCTCGACGACGGCGGTCTCGGAGAGGTCGACGGCGAGGAGGGGCGTCGGCTGTTCGTGTTCGTGCCGCAGAAGTCCGGTCACTATCTGGTCCGTACCGCCGAGCCGGACGCCGACGGGGACCGGGCCTGCTGGCAGGTCCAGTCGGCGGGTTCCGCTCCGCTGACCGTCGCGGCGGCCCCCTGCCTGCCGACGGAACCGCGCCAGTTGTTCTCGATCGTGGTGAGCGGCTCGGAGGGTGGCAAGCGGACCTACGCGATCAGCAACAGCTCCGCCTATCTCCAGTACTCCAGCCAGCGCGGCCTGATCCTGGAGGAGCTGGGCGACGCCACCCTGGACACGGTGTTCCGGTTCGTCGACAACGGCGCCGCGCCGCGCTCCTGACGGTTCGCCGGCCCGGGCCCGCTCACCGGCGGGGCAGGGTGGCCACCCAGCGGTCCAGTTCGGCCGGGGAGCGGAACAGCAGCACCGGCGGCGCGGTCGGGTCGGCCTGCCAGGCCCGCATCCGTCGGCGGGCCCGGGCGAACGCGCCGACGTGCCAGACCAGGATCGAGTCCCGGGACAGCACGCTGCCCAGTGACTCGCGGTTGCCGTTGCAGATCTCCTCCCCGGTCACCAGCCGGCTCAGGGTACGGCGCAGCAGCCGGCCGAACGAGCGCCAGCGCGGGTAGTCCAGGGCGACGACCAGGTCGGCGCGGGCCAGCGGCACGTCCCGCCACCCGTGGTAGGCCCCGTCGAGGATCCAGCGTTCCTCCTGGCAGATCTGGGTGATCCGGGTGCGCTGCCGGTCGACCGGCACCTCCACCCAGCCGGGTAGCCACAGCAGGTCGTCGACCGGGTGCCAGGGCAGTCGCAGCCGGTCGGCCAGCACCGCTGCCAGGGTGGACTTGCCCGCGCCGTACACCCCGTAGACCAGGATGCGGGACGGTGCGCTCATGCCGGGAGCCTACGCAGCCGGTCCGGGAACCGCTCGTCGTGACGGGGCCGCCCCGTGCGGGGCGAGGCCGGGACATCGATGCCCCTTGTAGGAATCTCCCGCCGTCCATTAGTTTGTTTAACATCCAGACCAACTAGCTCGCCCCAACCTGCGAATCCGCCACCGACCCTTCTCGAAGGGGGACCGATGACACCCCATGAACCCGGCTCGACAGCCTCGCGCCGACACTTCCTCGGCCTGGTCGGCCTCGGCACGGCCGCCATCGCCGGCGGCCCCCTGCTCGCCGGGTGCTCCGAGAAGCCGGCCGGCTCCGGCGCCGCACAGAACCTGGACTCCTACGCCGACCTGCTGCCGAGGCAGCAGGATCTCGCGCAGAGCATCAAGCCCGACATCGTCGGCACCCGACCGGTGCCCGACGGCTACACGAAGTACCCCACCTCGCTGGTCGACGCGATCACCGAGCGGCCGGGCACCAGCGGCAAGGAGGTCACCGCGATGACCCCGGCGTGGGGTCCGGCCCCACCCGGGGTCGCGCAGAGCGCCTACCTGCAGGCGGTGAACGCCGAGCTGGGCACCCCGGTCAACTTCACCATCCAGGACGGCAACACCTACGCGGACAAGCTCAACGCGATGCTCGGCGCCCGGGACGTCCCGGATCTGCTCTGCGTGCCCCAATGGGAAGTGGACAAGATCCCGCGCTTCGCCGAGGCGATCAAGGTGCTCTTCGAGGACCTCACCGACCACCTCAAGGGCGACGCGGCCAACGCGTACCCGATGCTGGCCTCGTTCCCGAGCGGGGCCTGGCGCAACTCGCTGTGGAACGAGCGGCTGATGGCCGTGCCCAACCCGACCGACGGGCCGTTCCCCTGGGCGCTGTTCACCCGCAAGGACCTGCTCGACGCGCGCGGGCTGGCGGTGCCGGCGTCGCTCGACGACCTGCTCACCGTGGCCAAGCAGGTCACCGACCCGGCCAAGAAGGTGTGGGCGTTCGACAACGTCTTCGACATGATCCAGATGTACCACAAGGTGCCGGCCTCCAAGCAGGGCTGGCGGCTGAAGGCCGACGGTACTCCGGAGTTCAAGTACGAGACCCCGGAGTACCGGCAGGCCGTCGAGGTGATGGCCAAGATCTACAAGGACGGCCTGGTCCACCCCGAGATCATCGCCACCAGAGGCGCGGACAGCGCCCAGTTGTTCGCCAAGAACGGCGCGATCGTCTTCACCCGCAACGGGGTGGGTTTCTGGCAGGGCGCCCAGGCCGAGCACCAGAAGGTCAACGCCAAGCTGAACATCCAGCCGGTGCCGGTCTTCTCCGCCACCGGCGGCGACCCGCTGGTCTGGGGCGACGACGAGCCGATCTCGTTCACCTTCGTCAAGAAGGGGGTGGGCAAGGAGCGGGTCGAGGAGCTACTGCGGATCATGAACTGGTGCTCCGCGCCGCTCGGCACGCAGGAGGCGCAGCTCCGCGACTACGGGGTGGCGGGCAAGCACCACACCAGCACGCCCAACGGGCCGGTCAAGACCGACCTGGCGTTCAAGGAGATCGCCAACCAGTACTTCTTCATCAGCGGTCGCAACCCGACCATCGGCCCGTACCCGGAGACCCCGAACTACGTGCCGGATCTCCTGAACTACTCCAACGCCATGGTGAAGTACCTGGAGAAGGACCCCTGGGACGGCGTGAAGCTGGAGATGCCGGCCGCGTACAAGGCCAACCAGGTGCCCACCGAGGACAAGATCACCGACATGCTGCGGGGCCGCCGGCCACTCTCCGACATCGACGCCATCGTGCAGGAGTGGAAGGCGAACGGGGGCGATGAAGCGCGGGAACTGCTCGCCAGGTCGCTGCCCAAGGCCGGGCGATGACCACTCGCGACACCACCGTCGTGGCCGGGTCCGACCGGACCCGGCCCGACGGGCCCACCACCCGGGCGCGGCACCGCCTGCGCCCGGCACGCGCACGCCGGGTGCCGCTGCGCACCCGGCTGCGGCGGGACTGGCAGCTGCTGGCCATGGTGACGCCCGGCTTCCTCGTCCTGCTGGTCTTCAGCTACCTGCCGATCCTGGGCAACGTCATCGCCTTCCAGGACTACAACCCCTACCTGGGGGACAACCCGTTGCAGGCGTTCGCGCGCAGCAACTGGATCGGCTTCGGGCAGTTCCAGCTGTTGTTCGAGGACTCGGCCTTCTGGGAGGCGTTCCGCAACACCCTGGCGATCACCGCCTTCCAGCTGGTCTTCTTCTTCCCGCTGCCGATCTTCCTGGCGATCATGCTGCACAACCTGCTGTCCAGCCGGTGGCGCGGCTTCGTGCAGACCGTCGTCTATCTGCCGCACTTCTTCAGCTGGGTGCTGGTGGTCAGCTTCTTCGTCGCCATGCTCGGCGGCGCCGGCCTGCTGGCGCAGACCATGCGCGACGCCGGGATGCAGCCGTGGAACGTGATGACCAACCCGGACACCTTCATCATCCTGGTCACCGCCGAGGCGGTCTGGAAGGACGTCGGCTGGGGGACCATCGTCTTCCTCGCCGCGCTGTCCACGATCGACACCAGCCTCTACGAGGCGGCGGCGGCCGATGGCGCCGGCCGATGGCGCCGGCTGTGGCACATCACCCTGCCCGGCCTGCGACCGGTGATCGTGCTGCTGCTCATCCTGCGGCTGGGCGACGCGCTCTCGGTCGGCTTCGAACAGTTCCTGCTGCAACGTGAGGCGGTGGGCCGGCAGGCCGCCGAGGTGCTCGACACGTTCGTCTACCACTTCTCCATCGCCACCGGGAACTACGGCTACGGCGCGGCGGCCGGCCTGTTCAAGGCCGCGATCGGGCTGGGCCTGATCCTGGCCGCCAACCGGGTCGCCCACCTGCTCGGCGAACGGGGGATCTACTCGAAATGACCGAGACCGTCGCACTGCGGGCCCGCACCGGACGCAACCGCCGGCCGGTGTGGGAGGAGCCACCGACCCGGATCGGCCAGGGGCTCAAGGCCACCTTCCTGGGTCTGCTCGTGCTCAGCGTGCTCTTTCCACTCTGGGTGATCCTGGTGACCAGCCTGTCCTCCCGGGAGACCCTCGCCGAGGCCGGTGGCATCGTCGTCATCCCCCGGGGCATCGACACCGCGGCCTACGAGACGATCTTCGCCGGTGGGGCGGTCACCCGGGCGCTGTGGATCAGCACGCTGGTCACCGTCATCGGCAGCGCGCTGGCGTTGACCGTGACCGTGCTGGCCGCGTACGGGTTGTCCCAGCCGCGGTCGGTGGGCTACCGGTGGCTGCTGATCTACTTCCTGGTCCCGTTCCTGGTCTATCCGCCGCTGGTGCCGAAATACCTGGTGGTGACCGGACTGGGCCTCAAGGACACCATCTGGGCGCTGATCCTGCCCCCGGCGATCAGCGTGTTCAACCTGGTGGTGGTGCGCGGCTTCTTCCAGGCCATCCCGCAGGAGCTGCTGGACAGCGCCCGGGTCGACGGGGCCAGCCACTTCCGTACCCTGGTCCGGATCGTGCTGCCGCTGTCCCGGGCGGTCATCGCGGTGGTGGGGCTGTTCTACGCGGTGAGCTACTGGAACGTCTGGTTCGACGCGCTGCTGTTCATCGACCGCAACGACATGTACCCGATCCAGCGGGTGTTGCAGAGCTACCTGCTGGCCGGCCAGGCCCCGCACACCTCCGGCGGCACCACCGGGGTGTCCATGCCACCGACCGAGGCGATCAAGATGGCGGTGGTGGTCCTCACCGTGGCCCCGATCGTCGCGGTCTACCCGTTCATCCAACGGCACTTCATCAAGGGCGTGCTGATCGGCGCCGTCAAGGGCTGACCGCGCGCCGCCCGGTCGGGGCGGGTCGGCGGCCACACCGGCCCGCGTGCGACAGTGGCTGTTTGTGAGCACCCTTGCCGTACGCGGGCTGACCCGCCGGTTCGGCGCGCTGGTCGTCCTGGACGACGTGCGCTTCCACCTCGACGCCGGGCAGGTCGCGGTCGTCGTCGGGCCGAACGGCTCGGGCAAGACCACCCTGCTGCGCTGCGTCGTCGGCGCGGACCGCCCCGACGGGGGTGAGGTGCTGCTCGACGGGCGTCGCTGCGACGAGACCGACCCCCGGGTCCGCGCGGCGGTCGCCGCCGCCCTCGACGACATCGACTTCTTTCCGGACCTGTCCGTCGTCGAGCACCTCGAACTGGTCGCCTACGCCCACGGTGGCACCGCCGACCCGGTCGAGGAGGTGCTCACCGAACTCGGTCTGCAACCGGCCCGCGACCAGCTTCCGGCGACCCTGTCCAGCGGGCAGCGCCGCCGCCTCGCCCTGGCCTCCTGCTTCGTCCGCCCACGCCGGCTGCTCGTCCTCGACGAACCGGAGCAGCGGCTCGACGTCCGGGGCCGGGCCTGGCTGACGCGGCGGCTGCTGCGGGAGAAGGCGGCCGGCACGGCGGTGTTGATGGCCTCGCACGACACCGACCTCATCGACGCGGTCGCCGACCGGCGGATCGAGATCGGCGGCTGAGGTGACCTCGACCCGGATCTCCCCGCCGCCGGTGGTCGCGCCCACCCCCCGGCACCTGCGTGCCCGGCTGCGGCAGGCCCGCCGCCGACACCATCCGGGTTCGCTGGGCGAGGTGCTCACCGACGCCTACGTGCTGGTCCTCTTCGTCGCCCTGTACGGCTGGTTCGCGGTCGCCGCGATCCGCGACCACCTGGTGACCCCGCAGGTCACCCGGACCGAGCCGGGCGACCGGTACTGGATCGCCGTCGCCGCCGTGACGGCGGGCGCCGGGCTCGCCTGGTGGGGTCTGCGGCTGATCGGACCCCTGCTGGTCACCCCCGCCACCCAGGCCTGGCTGGTCAGCTCTCCGGTGGACCGCCGGGCGTGGCTGCTCCCCCGGTTCGCCGGGCTGGCCGGCGGGAGCACCGTCGGTGCCGGGCTGCTGGCGGTCGCGGCGGCCTTCGCCGGGGGCGCCGACCACCCGGCCGACCTGGGCTGGGCGGCGCTGGCCGGGGTCACCTGCGGGGCCGCCGCGACCGGGTGGGCGGTCGTCGCCCAGAGCGCCCGCGCCACGCCCCGCTGGGCGGGCCTGCCCGCCGTCGGCCTGCCCTCCGTCGCCGCCACGATCGCGGTGCTGGTGGTGCTCGGGCACCCCGCCGGCTGGTCGCTGCCGGTGCCGCCGGTGCCGCTCACCGCCGTCGTCGGGCTGGCGCTGCTGCCGGTCGCTGTGGCGTCGACCGTCCGCGCGCTCCGCCGGCTCGGGCGGGTGGACCGGGCGGCGCTGACCACCGGGGCACAGTTCGCCAACGCCGCCACGACCGCCGCGGTGCTGCTGGATCCGTCGCTGCTCGCCGCGCTGGTGGAGGGCCGCCGGTGGCGCTCGGTCGGGCTGGTGCGCGGTCGACGGTTCCGCGCCGGTGGCCGGTTCCCGGTGCTGCTCCAGGCGGAGGTACGCCGGTTGTCGCGCCGCCGGGGCGCCCTGGTCGGCTGGGCCGGGGCGCTGCTGACCATGTACGCCGTCGCGGTGGCACTGCCGTCGATCGCCGGTCCCGCGCACGTGGTCCTGGCGTACCTGGCGACCGGTCGGTTGACCGGCGGGCTCCGGGCGGTCAGCCGCTCCCCGGGCCTGCGGCGGTCCCTCGGCGGCGGCGACGCGGTGCTGCGGCTGGCGCACCTCGTGGTGCCAGCGGTCGGTGCCACGCTCTGGTACCTGGCCACCCTGCCCGCCCTGCGGCCGGTCCCCGTTCCGCTCGACGCGGTGCTGCTGCCCGGGGTGGTGGCGGCGGCCTTCTGGGCCGGCACCCGCCCGCCCATGCGGTACGGCGGGGCGATGGTCAACACCCCGTTCGCGATGGTGCCGGTCGACCTGGTCCGTCAGGTGTCGCGCGGCCCGGACCTGGTGGCCGTGCTGGTGGTCGTCCAGCTGCTGTGGGGGTGACGTCGCCGGTCGGGCCGGCGGGCGACGGGCCGGGCCGATCCGGACGGCCGGTCAGTCGGGTGGCAGGCAGACCTTCCCGGTGAACGCCGGGTCGGGTTGCCGGTTACCCGCCCAGGCCGGGTTCGCCGCGATCGGCAACGGCGGTGCCTGCCAGCCGGCGGCGAAGCTCTGGAGCAGCGGGTACTCGGCCCGGGTCTGGGCGATCGGTTCGCCGAGCAGGAAATCGATCAACCGGTCCTGGACCAGCCGGCGGTCCAGCAGGCCGCCGTGCACGCCGGGGATCTGGAAGACCGGGATGCGGCTGTACTCGCCGGGGGGTGCCTCGGTGGCGGTCGCGGTGGGCAGGAAGGCGACGATCCGGACGCCCGGCACCGGGCACATCAGCTGGTTGCGGTAGAACGGGGCGTCGTCGAGCAGGGAGCGGATGAACGGCTCGTCCGGCCCACCACCCACCTCGGCCAGCCCGAAGATGAGCCGCAGCTGCCACCCGGTGACCACCCCCCAGCCCTGCTCGTGGTGCGGAGGCGGGTAGTAGGCCCGGCCGGCGTAGATCAACGGGCTGAACATGACGAGGATGTCGACCGCGGGATCGGGCCGGCGGGCGAGGTAGGTGCGGGCCACCATCGCCCCCTCGCTCTCCCCGATCAGCGCCACCCGCCGCCCGGTGCGCCGGTGCAGCCCGTCCACCTGCCGGGCGAGCAGCGACACGCTGTCCGCCATCGATCTGGTGGTGTCCGCCGACCGGTACGCCAGCGGCCTGCCGTCGGGGTCGAGCCCCCGGTAGGAGAACCGCTGCACCCGGGGATCGGACGGCTGCTCGCCGCCGTAGTCGGAGCCGTAGCCGGTGAGCACGATCACCGCGTGGGTCACCTGGGACGGCAGCGGTCGTTCCAGCACCGCCGTCCTGATCCACTGCTCGTTGCCCGGGACCAGCTCGGTCACCGGGGGGATGGCCAGCGGCACGGCGACCGCCAGCAGCGCCGCCAGCGGGGTCACCGGCACCCGTGCCCAGCGCAGCCGCGACGGCAGCAGCGCCGCCCGGACCGTCCGGCTCCACAGCAGCCCGTTGATCGTCCCGGCCACCCCGGCCACCGGCACCGTCCACCAGCCGGGCGTACGCCAGCACAGGGCACCGGCCAGGGTGAGCACCACGAAGTTCAACAGCGACCAGCCCACCAGCGAGATCGACGGCAGCCCCCGCCACCAGTGCTCCACCACGGCCACCCGTTGCAGGAACGGCGCGAGCAGGAACATCGGCAGCAGCGACGCCAGCAGCACCCAGGACAGCGCCACCACCGACGCCGCGACCGAGATCGCCGCCCACGGCGCGACGAACACGCCGACCAGCACACCGAGCGCGACGTTACGCCGCAGCAGCCACCCCAGCGACGGCCGGGGCACCCCGGCCGGCCAGGCCAGCACCACCAGGCCGGTGGTGAACAGGCCCCGGGCGACCAGCACGTACCCCAGCCAGAGCACGAACCCCCACCACGTGCGGTGGTAGACGTAGAGCCACCGCAGATCGTGGTACGTGTCGTAGGGCCACAAGGCGGTGACCTGCGGCGGAACCCCCTCGGCGGCCCGGAATCCGAGGGCGACCAGCACGGTGGCCTCGATCATCGGCATCAGGCCGGTCAGCAGCAGCAGCCCGGCGAACCTCCGGTTCACGACCACCCCGTTCCGCCGCACCGTGCACGATCGCCTCCCTCGCAGGCTCCACCGGAACAGGGGCCGGCGTCGGCGAATCCGGCACATTGCCCCGGTTCGGCCGACGCCGGCCCCGGCCGCGTCGCGTCACTGGGCCAGGCAGGTGCCCCCGTTGAACTGGAACGCGGCGGGGCGCGGGTTACCGGACCCGAAGGTGCCCTGGACGCCGAAGCTGACCGTGCCGTTCTGCGGCACCGTGCCGTTCCAGCTGGCGTTGCGGGCGGTGACGGCGGCACCCGACTGGGTGACCTGCGCGTTCCAGGCGTTGGTGATCCGCTGGTCGGCGGCGAACGTCCAGGTCAGGGTCCAGCCGGTCACCGGGGTGCCCAGGTTGGTGATCGACACTTCGGCGGTGAAGCCGCCGCTCCACTGGTTGGCCTGCCAGCCGACCCGGCACGAGACCGGCGGCGGGGTGGTGGTGGGCGGGGGCGTCGTCGGCGGCGGCGTGGTGGTCGGGGGCGTCGTCGGCGGCGGCGTGGTGGGGGGCGGCGTGGTGTCCCGTGGGGGGAAGCGCAGGATCCGGTCGTCGGTCGCCGCCGGGGTGCCCCGTCCGTCCCGGTTGCTGGTGGTGACCCAGAGCCAGCCGTCCGGCCCGTACTCGACGGTCCGCAGGCGTCCGTAGACGCCGGTCAGCTCGGCGGTCGGGGTGCCGACCCCACCGGTCCCGGTGAGCGGCACGGTCCACAGCCGGGTGCCGCGCAGGGCGGCGACGAAGAGCCGGTTGCCGGCGATCGCCGCGCCGCTCGGGGAGGCCTCCGCGGTCGACCACACCACCAGCGGGTCACGGAACCGGGGGTCGTTGCCCCGGCCCTCGACGGTGGGCCAGCCGTAGTTGCCGCCGGCCACGATGAGGTTGACCTCGTCCCAGGTGTTCTGCCCGAACTCGGCGGCGTGCAGCCGCCCCTGGGCGTCCCAGGCCAGGCCCTGCACGTTGCGGTGGCCGAGGCTGTAGACCAGGGAGCCGGCCGTCGGGTTGTCCGCCGGCACCGACCCGTCCGGCCGCATCCGGAGGATCTTGCCGTTGCGGCTCTGCGGGTTCTGCGCGTTGGCCGTCTGCCCCGCGTCACCGACGCCGGCGTAGAGCATCCCGTCCGGCCCGAAGGCGATCCGGCCGCCGTTGTGGGTGCTGGCGCGGGCCAGCCCGGTGAGGACCGGCTCCTGGTTCTGTGGCGCGCTGAGCCGGAACCGGACGATCCGGTTGTCCGTGGAGGTGGTGAGGTAGACGTAGACGTACCCGTCCTGGGCGTACCCGGGAGAGACCGCCAGGCCGAGCAGCCCGCCCTCGCCGGTGGCGTTCACGCCGGCGATCTGGGCCACCTGCTCGGGCGTCTGACCGGGACGGACCCGCAGCACCTGGCCCGAGTTGCGCAACGCCGTCAGGGCGCTGCCGTCGGGCAGGAAGTCCATCCCCCAGGGGACCGTCAGACCACTGGCCACCACCTGCGGACGGGTGAAGTCGAAGTCGCCCACGGCCAGGGCGGCGACCCCCGGCGGCGGTGCGGCCGGCGCGGCCCCGGCGAGCGTCGCGGTGCCGACGCCGGCCACGGCGAGACCCGCCACGACCGTCGCCGCCACCATCGGACGGAGTCTCACGTCGGGCACCTCCAGCTCATTGAACGATTCTCGTCAATATAGCTGGTACCGGTGTACCCGCCACCGGGAGCGGCCCGCCGGCCCGGTGGTCACGCGGCGGAACGGCGGGAGGCCCCCTCCGGCACACCGGCCAGGCCGGCGTACCGGCCCCGGTGGTAGAGCAGCGGCGACCCGACCCCGGGGTGCCGGATCAGCTCCGGCTCGGCCAGCACGATCGCGTGGTCCCCGACGGTCACCCGCTCGACCACCCGGCAGAGCAGCCAGGCCAGGGTGTCGTCGAGGATCGGCACCCCCTCCGGCCCGACCCGCCACCGGGTCGGTGCGGCGAACCGGTCGATGCCGCTGGTGGCGAAGGTACGAGCCAACTCCTGCTGGTGGCCGGCGAGCAGGTGCACCGCCAGGTGCCGGGTCCGGGACATGGTGGCCCAGCTCGACGCGCCGAGGTTCAGGCAGAACGACACGATCGGCGGGGTCAGCGATACCGAGGTGAACGAGGTGGCGGTGAAGCCGACCGCCGGCGCGCCGGGCGCGGTGATCACCGTGACGGTGCTGGCCTGGTGCCGCAGCACCGTACGCAGCGTGTCCGCGTCGGCCTCGACCGGCGGTGGGAGAGCGTCGGGCACGGTCATCTCACGGGCCTCCTGCGGGCGGATCGGACGGCACGGCCGTTCAGACGGTGGTGGGGGGTCCGGGACAGCGGTGCGCGGCGACCCGCATCAGGTCGACGACCGGCAGGAGGTGGAGCGCCTGACGAGCAGCATGGATGGATTTTCCTATCCCCGGGATAGGACTTCAAGCCCCGCGGGGACGCCGGTGCCGGCCAGCCGTCGTCCCCCGGTCGTCCGCCGTACCGGCCCGGTCGACCCGACGGCGGCACGATCTCCGCCACCCGGACCACTCGTACCCCTGCCACCTGCGGCGACGATCCGTCGGCCGGCAACGGGTCACCGCCGCAGGGTGAGGGTGACCGTGCCGGTGGCCGCCCCCGACGGGTCCACCACGACGGTGTAGACACCGCTGTCCGGCAGGACCGTCGCCCCGATGCCACCGACGCCGTCGACCACACAGCCGGCCCCGAGCACCGCACCCCCGGCGTCGCGCAACTCCAGCGGAGAGCACTGGTCGGGCAGGGTGGCGGCGGTGGCCGTCACGGTCACCGACGTGCCGGCCGTACCGGTGAACCGGTAGCTCCGCACCGCGCCGGGCCGGTCGAGCGCCGCGACGACCGGCGGGCCGTCGACGGTGATCGCGCCGACCTGGTCGCGGGTGGCGAACAGCCGCAGCGCGACCGTGCCGACGGTACGGTCCACCGGATCCACCAGCACCGTGTACGTGCCGTCGGCGGGCAGGACCGTGCCGTCCACGTCGCCGCTGCCGTTGACGACACAGCCGCTGCCCAGCCGCGTTCCCTGCGGGCCGAGCAGCTCCAGCGGGGAGCACTGGTCCGGCAGGGTGCTCTCCGGCACCTCGACGAAGACCCGCTGACCGGCGACCCCGGTGAACCGGTACCGGGCCCGACCGCCCGGATCGACGATCGCCGCGGAGACCGCCGGCGCGTCCGGGCGCAGCGTACCGGTGACGTCCCGGGCCAGGTAGACCCGCACGGCGGCCCGCCCGGTACCGTCGGCGGCGTCGTCGAGGGCCACCGTGTACGTGCCGTCGACGGTGAGGTCGGTGCGGTCGATGTGACCACGGCCGGCGACCTGGCAGCCGCTGGCCAGCTCGGTGCCGGTCGGGTCGAACAGCCGGTACGGGGAACACCCGTCGGCCAGGCCGGGCGCGGTGACGTCGACGAAGACGGCGTCGCCGGCCCGGCCGGGGAAGGCCAGCGGGCTACCGCCCGGGATCAGCGTCCCGGTGGCGACCGGGGTCGCGGCGATCGGCGCGGCGGCCGGTGGGGCGATCCGTTCGGTGCCGACGCCGCTGACCGCGAACTCGGGGCGGCCGGTCACCCCGACGTCGAGGACGCACTCGGCGAGCTGCCACGGGTCGGTGATGCCGGCCCACCGGCACACCTGCTCGGCCTGACTCCGCCGCGCCGGATCCAGGTCGGCCACGCTCACCGCCTCCGCCGGGAAGGCGCGGTCGGTGAACGAGGCGGTGTCCCGGCCGTCGGGGTAGCTGAACAGGGAGGTGTCCCGGGTGACCCGCCAGCCGTCCGCGTACGACGGGTGGAGCTTGTCGAACGGCACCGGTTGGGCCAGCGGGGCGCCGGCGGGGGTGGCGACGTCGTCGGTCGGGTCGCCGTCGAAGTCGCCGAGCAGCCCTCGCACCTTCCCGGCCCGGCCCGGGGCGAGCTTCGCCAGCACCCGGTAGCCGTACGGGCCGATCTGGTCGACGGCGACGGCGGAGCCGTCGGGCCAGCCCAGGTCGTACCCGTCGGCCTCCCCGGTGTCGGAGCCACGGCGGGTGAGCGTGCCGCCGCCGGGCAGTGGGGTGCGCCCCGGGGCCGGCACCAGGACGGCGTCGTCGACGCGTACCTCGGTGTCGCCGTCGACCAGGGTGAGGGCGACCCGGTGCGCGCCGATCCGGACGGCGACCGCCGTGTTGACCGACACCGTCCGTGAGTCCCCCATCGGGCTCTGCCGGGCCTGGACCGTGAGGGGTTCCCCCGCCGTCGAGTCGACCAGCACGAACTCGCCGACGGCCTGGAAGTCGTAGTAGTGCCGGTCGAAGGTCACCAGGTGCGGGTCGCCGTTGCTGCCGCCGCAGTCCGCCCCGTCCTCGCAGAGCTTGACCGGCCCCTTCGGCGGTGGGGTCTTCTTCGCCGGCTTCCTGCACTCGTCGAAGCTCTTGGGCAGAGTCTTGCCGTCGTACTCGGTGCGCGGCGGCAGGCCCTTGGCCGCCCGGTACCTGTTCTCCGCCAGGGTCGCCTTGACCTCGGCCGCCTTGATCCCGGTGCCCCCGCAGTCCCCCTTCGGCACGCTGTCACGGGAGATGTCGTCGGAGTGGTTCAGCTCGTGGTAGAGCGCCGCGCAGGGATCCCGGGCGACGCCGTCGCCGTACGGCTCGACCGAGGTCGGGTTCCAGGTCACCGTGGACGAGCCCTTGCCGTCCTTGCTGTCCGGGGTCTCGAAGGAGCCGGAGCCGCCGGGGGTGGGGATGATCCGAACCCGGGGTGTCGTGGCGTCCTTGAGCCGGGGCAGGATGCCCGCCGGGTCACCGCCGGCCGCCGCGAACCCCTGGAGGCAGCCGTCCACGGCCGCCTGGAAGTCGACGCCGCTGACCGGCACCCCGGCGGTGGGGTCGACCTGGTAGTCGGCCCGGGCCGGTCGGCCGGTGCCGCCGACGACGGTCCCGACGCCGACGAGCACCAGGGCCACCGTGGCGGCGGCCGGGCGGCGGCGACCACGCAGCAGCACCGCCGACGCCCCGACGACCAGCACCAGCAGCGCACCGCCGAGCAGCCAGGGCCACCGCCGCTGAGGCACCGGGGTGCCGTCGCCGACGGTGAAGCTGACGGTCCGCAGTCCCGTCGCCCCCGGGCAGGGGTCGTCGAGCCCGGTCACCGGCAGGGTCGTGTAGCCCGCCGTCACCTCGTAGCGTCCGGGTGCCCCGACCGGCCAGCGGGTGTCCAGCCCGCCACCGTCGGGGGTCGCCGCCACCGACCGCAGCACCACGGCACCGGCGTCGTCGCCGTCGTGCGTCCGGACACCGACCAGCGGCACGGTCGCCGTCCCCCCGGGTGCCACGGTCGCCGTGCCGGCGGTGGCGGCGGCCGCGATGCCGTCGCCGTAGAAGCTGCGGCCGAGGGCCGGGACCAGTTCGTGTCCGTCCCGGCGGACCGAGGTCACCCGCACCGTTCCGTCGGCGACCGTGGCCAGCGCGCAGGTCGCGCCGGTGGCGTTGCTCACCGTCAGCGTCAGGCGGATCTGCTCGCCCGGCAGGTACCGGGGCGCGGCGGTCCGCAGCTCCAGCCCGAGGCCCGTACCGGCCGGCCCGGCGTGGGCCGGGGCCGGCCCCGACGCCAGGGCCGCCACGAGGACGACGAGCCCAGCGCCGAGTCGCACGATCACCGTCATGGCCGGCACTCTAGGACCGGGGTTCCCGGAATCCCCCGCGACTGTCGCGGATCGGTCGCCGCCGCGCCGGCCGGAACCCGGTGGACGGCCGTCCACCGGGTTCCGATGGCCGTCCACCGGCTTCCGACGGTTATCCGGAGACGACCTCGCGCAGCCGGGCGGCGAAGCCGGCCGGGTCGTCGGCGAAGCCCAGGTGCCCGCCGGGGAACATGGTGGGCGGCACCCCCAGCGCGGCGGCCAGCGCCCGGGAGCTGCGGTCGCACAGCTCCCCGGCCGAATCCGCGCCGAGGCCCACCAGGACCCGGGTGGGGCCGTCACGCAGCGCGGCGACGTCCGGTTCGTAGCGGGTGGTGCCCTGGAGGGTGTGCAGGTACTGGTAGCGCTCGTCGGCGGCGTCCTGCGCGTCCGGCGTGTGACCGAACATGCCCTGGATCATCTCCTCCGGCATGGTGATGTTGGCGTTGGCGAGGAACAGGCGCCATGCGCCCAGCCGGTCCCCGCGCCGGTAGGTGGCGACCATCTCGTCCTCCCGGGCGAGGAGTTCGGCCCGGTCGTCGAGCAGGAGCAGCAACGGCGGTTCGTGCGCGATCACGGTGTGCGCCGCCTGCGGGTGGTGCTGGGCCAGTGCCAGCACGGTGACCGCGCCACCGCTGGAGCCGAGCACCGTCGCCGGTCCGGCGTCCAGGTGGGCGAGCAGCCGGGCCAGGTCGCCGGCGCGCAGCACGGGCGTGGAGTCCTGCTCGGGGTCGTGCAGCCGGCTGTGGCGGATGCCCCGCGGGTCGGTGGTGAGCACGGTGTGGTCGGTGGCGAGCAGGTCGGCCAGGGGGCCGAAGGCCCGCGCGTCCATCGGGGCGGCGACCAGCGCCACCAGCGGACCGCTGCCGCGTACCTCGAAGTACAGCGTCCCGTCCGGGACGTCGAGGGTGGCGGTGGTCACTGGCATCGTGGCGGGACTGCTCATCTCGGGGTCCTCCGGGTGTCCAGGTGTGGTGCTTACCCGGTACAGACTCCCCGCGGGCGGCGGAATCGTCGGTCGCGCGGATTATTCTCGCCGGCATGGCGACCGACGACCACCACGTGACGCTGACCCGCGCCCGGGGCGGGGACGACGCCGCGTTCTCCGCGCTGGTCGGGCCGCTGCGAGCGGAGCTGCACGCCCACTGCTACCGGATGCTCGGCTCACCGTTCGACGCCGACGACGCGGTGCAGGAGGCGCTCCTGCGGGCCTGGCGGGCACTGCCCCGGTTCGAGGGGCGCAGTTCGCTGCGGACCTGGCTCTACACCGTGGCCACCCGGACCTGCCTGGACCTGGCCGCCGGCCGGGGTCGGCGGGCGTTGCCGGTCGACCTGGGGCCGGCCAGCGCGCACGCCGTGCCGGACAGCGCCGCCGCCGGGCACGTCCGGTGGCTCGGGCCGTACCCGGATGCCGCCGTGGCCGCCGGCCCGGCCGCCCCGGACGTCCGCTACGAGCAGCGGGAGGCCGTCGAGCTGGCGTTCGTCGCCGCGCTGCAACACCTGCCCGGCAACCAGCGCGCCGCCCTGCTGCTGTTCGACGTACTCGGTTTCACCGCCGCCGAGATCGCCGCGATGATGGGCACCTCCACCGCCTCGGTCAACTCGGCGCTGGCGCGGGCGCGTCGGGTCGTCGCCGACCGGGTGCCGGCCCACAGTCAGCAGCGGACCCTGCGGGCGCTCGGCGACACCCGGCTCCGGGCGGTCGCCGCCGGGTACGCCACCGCGCTGGAGAACGGCGACGCCGACGCCCTGGTGGCCCTACTCACCGAGGACGTCACCTGGGCGATGCCGCCGCTGCCGCACTGGTACGCCGGGCTCGACGCGGTGCTCGACTTCGCGCGGGCGATGCCGTTGGGTAGCTGCGGCGGGTGGCGGCACGTCCCGGTGGCCGCCAACGGCCAACCGGCGGTGGCCAACTACCTGCGCGCGGGCGACAGCGGCCCGTACCTGCCCTGGTCGATCACGGTGCTGACGGTGCGTAACGGGCGGATCGCCCAGCTCACGTCGTTCCTCGACGGCGCGTTGTTCCCGGCGTTCGGCCTGCCCGCCACCCGCTGACGGCGGGTCGGCCGGCGGTCGCACCACCACCGCCGGCCGATCCTCGGCCTGGTCAGGCCAGCGGCGTGGTGAGGGTGTACGAGGCGTCCCCGGCGAAGGTGCTGCCGGCGGCGTACGGGTCGACCCGCAGCACGTAGTCGTAGTGCCGCAGGTAGCGGCCCGGATGGTTCCACGACTCGAAGGAGTAGCTGCCGCCGCCGGCCAGCCCGGCGCGGCTGCAGAAGGTGGCGTCCCCGGCGAAGACGGCGCTGCCGTCGTTGCCGGCGAGCCGGATCGAGAAGTCCCAGTGCCGCAGATAGGAGCCGTTGACCGCGCGGAACGAGTAGCAGGAGGCGTTGGCGAGCCCGGGGACGATCTGGAAGGTGGCGTCCTGCC
The DNA here is from genome assembly GCF_900090265.1 of Micromonospora rifamycinica. Lineage (NCBI taxonomy): Bacteria > Bacillati > Actinomycetota > Actinomycetes > Micromonosporales > Micromonosporaceae > Micromonospora > Micromonospora rifamycinica. Next base: position 458,007 of record NZ_LT607752.1, on the reverse strand, counting down.
GGTCGGCGAGTGGGCTGCCACCGGTGAGCACGTCGATGCGGGCGACGTTGTCGCGGTGGCGGACGTACCGGTCGGGGAAGTTCGCCGAGCGCAGCGAGCGGTTGCCGGTGGGCGGGGCGGAGCTGTCCCCGACGCTCTCCCGCAGCACGGTGAAGTGGCGGACCGTGCCGGACAGGCCGGCCAGTTCGGTCTTGCCGGTGAAGCCGTACAGGTCGCTGCTGTCGGCGGAGTAGTACCGGCCGGCGCCGTACTGGTCGAAGTAGATGCGCCAGCGGTTGTCGGGCAGCCGGACCAGGGCGGGGCCTTCCAGGCCCGCCCCCCAGCCGGCCCAGTTGCCGGTGCCGACCCAGCTCCACGGGCCGGTCAGCGCGGTGGCGGTGGCGTGCTCGATGTACTTGGTGGTCTCGTTCTTCATGAAGTTGTGGTAGGTGTTGCCGACCTTGACGATGAAGCTGTCGATGTGGTTGGTGCCGATGCCGTTGAGCGCGGCCGGGGCGCTCCACGCCGACAACGCCGTGTTCGTCGCGGTGATCCGGTACGGCTGGAACTGCCCGGCGGTGCCGGTCTGGGACACCGAGACCACGATGTGCACGCTGCCGTCGCTGTCGACGAACCACTCGGGTGCCCAGGTGCTGCCGTTGGCGGGGGCGACGCCGATGGTGACGTTGCGTTGGAACGTCCAGCTCAGGTAGTCGCTGCTGCGGGCGATGCCGATGGTGTTGCCGGTCCAGCCGGTGGTGTAGACGAGGTAGTAGTACCCGTCGGTGTGCCGGATGACGCTGGGGTCGCGGACCAGCCCGGAGGGCGGGGTGTAGGCGTTGGCCCGCTGGAGGGTGAACCGGGTGGCGTCGGCCGAGTCGTAGACGTACATGTTGGACTCGCTGCTGTTGGTGAACGCGGTCATCAGGTAGTGCGGGACCGGCCCGGCGGCGTTGGCCCGCGCGGGTACGGCCACCAGCAGGCCACCGAGTACGCAGAGCACCGCCGCCAGAGCGGCGTGGCGGAGACGTCCCATCGACACACCCTTCCATAGATCGATGTACGTCATTCTGCACTGTTGCCAGGGCTTTTCGTAGGTGTTGCGGGCCGTGCCCTCGGGCACCCACCCCCGGAGGGCTTCCCCACGGCGCTACGTGCGGGGTGCGAGGACCTGCACGGGGACGGGATGCGTGAGATGGGTACCGTCGCCGAGCTGGAAGAAGTCGTTGTGGCCCCAGGCAGCCACGGTGTAGTCGGGTTGCAGAGCGAGGCTGTACCACACCCCGGCGGAGACGGCTCTGATCAGGACGAGATACCGCGTGCACGGAGCGGTCCGGCCCACCGCGCACACCCGGACCGGGACGGCACGGTTGATGGTGGTGCCGTCACCGAGTTGGCTCTCGGTGTTCGATCCCCAGGAGACGACGGTGCCGTCCGAGCGCAGGGCGAGACTGTGCCAGTATCCGGCGGCGACAGCCGTCACCGAGCCGAGTTCACCCGGAGCCGCCCGCGGCGGGACGGGCCGCGTCGATCCGCCCGGAGGTGGCGTGTCCGGCAGGGGCGTCCGCACCCTTACCGGAAGCCGAAGAATCATCAGAAATAGTGGACTCAGAATGAGCGGAAAGCGGGTATTCCTCGTTTCGAGCCGATCTTCCGCCAGCCGATTCCAGGAATATAGCCGGTGCGACGGTTGCGGGACGGGCGATCAGTCCAGGATCGCCGTCGCCTCGACCTCGACCAGTACGTCGGGCTCGAACAGGTAGTCGACGCCGATGAGCGACGACGGAGGCAGCGGCTGCTGCAGGCCGAGCTCGCCGGCGACGTCCTCGACGCCGGCCAGGAAGTCGCCGATCCGCTCCGGCGACCAGTTGGTCACGTAGAACGTCAGGCGGACGACGTCGGCGAAGCTCGCGCCGGCACCGCCGAGGCCGCGCCCGGTGTTGCGCAGCGCCTGGGCGACCTGACCCCGCAGGTCACCTCCCGCGACGGCTCGGCCCGCCTCGTCCCGGCTGATCTGGCCGGCGACGTGGACGTGGCGCGACCCCGACGCGACCGCGACGTGGTGATAGGGGACGGGCTGCGTCATCCCCTGCGGGGAGAAGAACTGGACACCCATCGGGTTTCCTTCCTCGTGGTGGCTCGTACCTCTTTCAGTAGCTCATGGATACCTGGTGCCTGGAGGAAACTTCAACGAGACTAGGTGTCATGGCAGATACCGACCCCCTCGCGGCAGAACGCCTCCAGATCACCCCACCGCACCGGGAACTCCTGGACCAGGTCCTCGACAAGTGGTCCCTGGAGGTGCTGAACCAGCTCTGCGAACGTCCGTCCCGGTTCAACGAGCTGCGCCACGCCATCCCCACCGTGTCGCAGAAGTCGCTGAGCGCCACCCTGCGCCGACTCGAACGCAACGGCATCATCGTCCGGCACGTCCTCTCCTCACGGCCGGTCGCCGTCGAGTACCGCATCACCACGCTGGGCAAGACCCTCCGACACCCGGTCGACGTGCTCCTCGACTGGGCCGGTCGGCACCTGCCCGCCATCGAGGCCGCCCGCCGGTCGTACGACGAGGCCGGGTGAGGCCACCGAGGTCCGCCGCCCCTCCCCTACCCCACGCCCGCCCCGCACCGCGCGGTGCGGGGCGGCAGCGCAGACCCCGCTCGGCGTCACACCGACGCGGCCCGCCGGCTGTCGCGGTGCTCGCGGTCGGCGAGATTCGGAATCTGATAATAAAGACACTCGTTTACGCCATTTAAGACGTTCACCGCATGACTATTGCTCGCTTCAAAATTTGGTAGACAAAGGTCTTTACGACCGCCCATCGAAAAGGCAGGTGCTACACAACCCGCACAATTCCCGGCTTCCGCTTACTCCGAGCCCAGCCGCAGGATAACCGGATTATCGGAGAGTTCAGGAACTTCCGAAGTTAACCTCAAGTGGGCTGCTCGCAGAAATCTGGCAATCGCTTCGAGGAATTCTCCACGGTCCACAGATCCGCATGCAGAACTCACAGAGGACGTCGCTATAACGAGATCGCCATCGTGACGCAAATGAACCACTTCAGCATTTTCCGTGAAACCGAATGCTGCATCCTGACCTAACGCAATCTTCGCCGCCACGAAAGACAGGGAAATAGCTAGATCGACGAGCGTCACAAATTGCCCAGGGGGTAATTTCAGTATCACCCATTCTGAATGTGAAGCGAACGCCGAAGTACTTATATCTGAGCTCAGTCTCGGTAACCAATGCCAGAGAGGAGCCCTTTTTAGCATCATCCCAGGTCCTAAGCCAAGGAGACCCAGCGTCAGGAAGGGAGAACGTCAGGTGAATCACACTTTCCTCGCTTATCGCTATCCACCTAGAATGGAAATGCCGTCACAACCTTGCCGCCGTCCACAACAACGCGGATTCTCGTCTCAACTCTCCACCACCATTGTTAGGCCCGGCTCTTCCAACGGGCGTGCCGAAGTCCCACTCATAAACCTGGCCGGGCCGAGGTGCCCCGGTGGCGGGATCCGGCGAATTTGACCGAGGCACCCCCCGGTTGACAGTTTCGGCAATCCGCGCGCGAACAAGTTTGGCCTTGCCGCTGAATATTCCAGCATCGCCAGTTACCAGTGCACCGCCGGGCCGATGGCGATCAACTATATGCTGCCAGTCTCCACTCTCCAGCGCCTGAGCGCCACACAGGCCGCTAGAGTTGTGTACCAGTACAGGCGTGTTGCCGACTATCACATAGTACGTGTGGATGGAGTTTACGGTGAGGTTGTAGGCGAGGGCTGTTTGGGTCGAGGAGGGGAGGAGGCCACCGACGGGGTGGAGTCCGTCGGGGCTGAGGACGAGATCTCCGGGATCGAGTTGGTCAGCTCGCTGCCACTGGCGGTCGGTGTGGTTCCAGAAGGGGTGGTCCTCGGTGGTGGTGAGGAGTGCTCCGCCGACCTCCAGGTCGATCAGTTCGTCGGGGTGAATCCATACATGCTCTACCCGCCGCGGGCCTTGGATGCCGGACTCTGGGTCCGCAGCGAGCACTTCGTCACCGGGCCGCACCTCGTCCAAGCGCTTGGCGCTGCCGTCGGCCATCAGGACATTGGTGTCGCCGCTGAAACTCTTACAGCCGCCACCACCGACGGAAGGCCGACTTCCCCCGCGTCCGACCGCCCCTGCGGCGCCGAGGCCGCCCACTCCTCCGGGGATCAGATCATCAGAGGGCAGGGTAGCTGCCAGAGAATCGATATACGGGTTGTAGAGTTCTTCGATCCACTGCTGACAACCCCCGGGCCGGCCCATCTCGTGGCAGATGTTCATCGCGAGGCGCCGCTCGTCCTGAGCCTGCAAAATATCATCGGAGGTGAACTCCCGGCCGAACCATTCACCGCGCTGCTCGTTCCAACGGCGGGTGAATTCTTCTAATGGCACCGTGACGGGGACTCGGATGACGTGGCCGAGGATCCGCGGGTCGTTTCGTCGCGTCGGCGCGGTGCCCTTGCGGCCGTTACGTCTTCCCCACCGCTGGTTTTCTGGAGTGCCGCAGCCGCCTGGGCATCCCTTGGTGGGGCTGTAGCCGTAGCAGTCGAATTCACGGCAGTCCGCCGGGATCAGTCCGCTCGGGTCGCTGGTGGTGACGGGTGAGTTGTTGGCGTAGGCGTAGCCGTTCCACTGCTGTGGGTCGGCGAGATCCTGCAGTGGGTCGAGGGAGATGAAGCGGCCGAGATCGGGGTCGTAGTTGCGGGCTCCGACCTGGGTCAGCCCGGTATTGGTGTTGAGGGGCTGGTTGAGGAAGCCTCGGTTGTCCGGGGTGGTGACGGTGGCGCCGCGGGGGGCGCCATACGGGGTGTACTGCCGCCAGGTGGGGACCTGGGCGGTGTTGTTGAGGTAGAGGCCCGGGGTGCCCTGGTGGTCGGGGATGGTGTAGCCGTAGCTGGTGCCGGTTCCGGTGCGGATCGCGGTCGCACCGTTGGGGAGTGGGTGGTACCGCACGCCGCTCAGGGTCTGGGTGGTGTTGAGGGTGATCTGTTGCCCGGGCAGGTACAGGGTGCTGCTTCCGGGGTCCTTCTGGATGAGCAGGTTGCCGTCGGCGTCGTACAGGAAGGAACTGTCGCCGTCCGTGCCGCCGGTGACGGCCGTGAGCTCGCCGGTGTCGTCCCAGCTCAGGGTCTGGTTGCCCTGACCCGCGCTGCGGGTGGCCATGTTGCCGGTCTTGTCGTACGTGTACGAGGTGGCACCGGTCAGTCCGCCGCTGGTTGCCGTACTGGTCAGGGTGTGCGGCTGCCCCTTGCTGTTGCCGTCATAGGCGTAGGTGGTGGTGATGTCCGTGCCACCAGTGAGCGCGTACTGCTTCTGGTTCTGACGATTACCGAGAGTGTCTACCGTCCACTCGGTCCAGTAGGCGCTGGCGGGGCTGATGCCGCTGCCGACCATGCCGCGGTTGCTGCCGCTCGGCGCGAGCGCGCAGTTGTCGGTGGCGGTCCAGGCGGAGGTGAGCTGGCGAAGCGCGTCGTACCGGTAGCACTGGGTCTCTGCTGTGGTAGCCGGCTCGTAGCGGGTGTCGACCTGCTTGGTGATGTTGCCGAACAGGTCGTACTCGTATTCCTTCTGTGCGACGTCCTTGGTAGTGGTGGTGGTTTTGGTGATCTTCTGGGTCTTCAGCCGGCTGTTGTGGTCGTCATAGGTGTTGATGACGGTGGCCAGGCTGCTGCTCGCGTTGATCCGGCCGCCGGTCACCCGGCCCCAGGCGTCGTAATAGGTGGCGTTGGCGTAGGTGGCGAGCAGACTACCGGCCGTGGTCGGCAGTTCCAGGGCTCCGGTGTAGGCGTAGGTGACGGTCTCGGAGGGGAGCCCACCCTTGGCCGGGAAGCCGTTGCTGTACGGCTGCCCGGTCACCCCGAGATAGCCATTGACCGAAGGTGTACGTGTTGCCGAGCAGTCCTTCGACCGCAGGAATGGTGATGGTCTCGCCGGTGGACGCGCCGAAGGCGTTGAAGCCGTTGTACTTGGTGGTGTATGCAGTCAGGCCCTGCCCTTACGACTTGACGGTGACCTGGTGATTCTCGCAGGCCGCAATGAGCCCGGGAACAACACGGGTCAAGGTGACCCGATCGAAGTGCTGTACCTCCTCACTACCGCGACGACTCTGCACCCGTTGCACCATGCCCACCGCAGTCACCCCCGCGGACTTCAGATCCTCATGAGCGGAACGCTGGAACAGCTCTCCCACCCGCTGCGCCTCATCGGCAGGCGCAACCTGCCCCTGCTCGGCCCGCACCACGAACCCCGCCGAGCGACACGCGGTCACCCCCGGATCCTCGTCCTTCCGGTCGGCGAACTGCCAGTACGCCGCCGCGCCACCACCCCCCAGAGCGAGCAGTACAAGAGACACCACCACCAGGCTGACCCAGCGGCGTCGCCGCCTCGGCACATCGGCGGCGGACCCAGCCCCGGAGTGGTCGTCTGTCACCCGAACGTCCCTTCTCGACACCTGCAACAACGAGGGTGGGAAATTACCACCTCGCTGGGGCCTCATTTCGTCGACCGGATAGGCCGCGTGCACCGCCAGCGCCAGCCTCAAAACACCTGTGGCGGGCGGGTCGCATCCCAGGCCCCGTCCGCCCGGCTACTACAGCCCGGAGGGGCACCCACCTTGCGGCGGGTGCCCCTCCGGGAAGAAACTCTTCCGGGGTGACTACCGGAAGATGACGTCACTCCTGTTGACCTTGCAGTTGGCGTCGTTCCAGCCCTCACCGAGGTAGCTGGGTTCGCTGCCCTTGGGCACGCCCTTGTACTTGCCGCAGATGGTGGCCGAGCCGATCACGACCACACGGGTGATCGTCGCGGTGTCGTTCCAGTTGCTGTTGATGCCGGCGAGCATGTCGATGTCGTCGACCAGGACGTTGTCGATACGCACGTGGCGGGTGTACGAGGTGGTGCAGTTGCCGCAGCCGCGGTACAGCTTGCCGGACCCCTTCAGGTAGAAGCCGGAGATGTTGACCGTGCCGTTGCCGTTGTGCTGGAAGGTCTTGTCGCTGCCGCTGCGTGCGCCGCCACCGATGACGTACGACGTGCCGCCGTTGGTCTGCTTGAAGGTGGCGGCGTCCTCACCGATGTCGTTCCACCACACGTTGCGCAGGGTGCAGGTGCCCTCGCAGTGCACGCCGTCGCCGGCCGGCGAACCGAGGATCACGTTCTGCAGCGTGCCACCGTTGGCGATCTTGAACATCGGGTCCTGCGACTCACCCTGCCCGCCGTCACCGATGCAGCAGTAGGTCTTCATCCCGCCGTCGAAGGTGCCGGAGACGTTGACCGTGCCGGAGATGCCGACCGAGCCGGCCGACGACGGCCACGCGCCGGTCGGCGTGCCCGGGTTGCCGGTCGGGCCGGACGTCGGACTGCTGGTGGGGCCGGAGGTCGGCCCGGTGGTCGGGTTCGACCCGCCGCTGGAGTACGTCTCGAACTCGGCGATCCGTGGGGTGCCGGACGCGCTGGTGATGACGAAGGAGATCTTCTTCAGCGACGTCGCGGAGAAGGTGATGGTGCCCGGGGCGCTGCTGCCGCTGGCCAGGACAGCGCTCGTGTCGTTGTTCTTGAGCTGCCAGCCGCTGATCGCGCCGCCGCCCGAGGCCTGCACGATGACGGCCGAGGACACCGTGGTGGCGCTGCCCCACTTGACCGAGACGGTGCCGGTGGAGCCGGCCGGCGACCAGTAGGTGCCGGTGTTGCCGTCGATGACGTTGCCGTAGCTGGTGCCGCTGGCCTTGCTGGAGCCGTCGGCACCGGCGCCGAGGCTCAGGTTGGTGGCGGCCGAGGCGCTGGGGATCTGCAGCGCCAGCGCGACGACGGCACCTGCGACCACGGTGGCACCACCGGCCAGCCACCGCGAGGCGACTCTGCGTTTCATCTGGTTTCACCTTTCGGACGAGAGCGCCCTGGGACGGGAAAGCGCTTTCCGAAAACGATAGAGACGGATCGATGATGAGGCAAGGGTCACACCCGCTTTTCGGGACCGGCACGGCGTAGGGGTTGCCCCGGGTCGCCGCCGCTCCCGTCCCGGCCGGTCGGCGACGCCGCGAGCGGGGACACCGCGGAGCGCGGTCCTGACATAGACACGCAGTGTTACGTTGGGGCCGTCCACTGGCGACGGTTGGGGGTGTGCATGGCGGAGACTGCTGGGCGGGTGCTGCCGGTCTATCTGGTGGCGGACGAGTCCGTCTCCATGACTCCGGTGGTGGACGAGTTGAACGCGGGGCTCCAGTCGCTCCACGACGCGCTGCTGCGCGAGCCTCTCGCGGCAGCCAAGGTCCGCTTTTCGATCATCGGCTTCTCCGAGGACGTGATCGTCCATTCCGCGCTGTCCGACCTGCGCAACGAGACGGCCCTGCCGCAGTTGTCGGTGCGGTCCGGGACCGCCTACGGTGCCGCGTTCGGGCTGCTGATCGACCGGATCCCGGCCGACGTGCGGGCGCTCAAGCGGGAGGGCTTCGCGGTGCACCGGCCGGCGGTGTTCTTCCTCAGCGACGGGCAGCCGACCGACCCGGGTGAGTGGGAGCCGGTCTATGCCGAGCTGACCGACCGGGAGCGCACCCCCACCGCGCCGAACATCATCGCGTGTGGCATCGGCGAGGCGCGGGCCGAGACGATCCTGCAGGTGGCGACCCGGCCGGAGTTCGCGTTCGTGGCCACGCCGGGGGTGGAGGTGGGGTTCGCGATCGCCGAGTTCTGCACCGCCCTGACCCGCAGCGTCATCAGGTCGGGGCAGGCCGTCGGCGGGGACGCGGCCGAGCTGGTGGTGGAGCGGCCGGACAGCTTCCGGATGGCCGTGGACGTGGTGTGAGCTTCGACTGGGCACCCCCGCTGATCGGGGTGACGGGTCCGCCGGAGGTGCCGGCCCGCGCCCCGCAGACGCAGCCGTACCGGCCGGACACCGTGATCGACGGCTGGGCGGCGGACGGTTTCGCGGTGCGGGCGGCCTCGGTGCGCGGGCCGGGTCACCGGGCGTCCGGCGTACCCCGGCAGGATGACTTCGCGGTGGCCACGGTGGCCGGTTCGGTGATCGCGGTGGTGGCCGACGGGGTTTCCAACGCCCCGCTGTCCCACCTGGGCGCCACCATGGTGTGCCGGACGGTCGTCGACTATCTGCTGCGCGCCGACGCCACCGTCGACTGGCACGACCTGCTGCGCTGTGCGGGCTGGGCGCTGGTGGAGTACGCCGGGCGGCAGTGGGGTGAGACCGATCCGCAGCGGGCCGAGACGCTGCTGGCCAGTACCGTGGTCGTGGCCCTGGTCCGCCCGGACGGCCCTGGGCGGGCCGTCGCCCAGCTGGTCCGGGTCGGCGACTCGGCCGCCTGGCGGTTGCGCGACGGCGGGTGGGAGCCGCTGTTCACCACCCTGTCCGACCCCCGCGACGAGCTGCTCCCGGATGGTGTCGCCGCCCTGCCCCGGGTGCCCACCGAGGTCGACCCGGTGGAGGTGGTCATCGCCGAGGGCGACGTGTTGGTGCTCGCCACCGATGGTTTCGCCGAGCCGCTCGGTCACGGCACCGGTGATCTCGGGCAGCTGTTCGGCGACGGGCTGGCCACGCCTCCGACGATGACCCGGCTCGCCTGGATGCTCGACTTCACCGGCGGGTCGTGGGACGACGACCGGACCGTGCTGGCCGTCTGGCCGGAGCCGCCGGGGCCGTCGTGACCAACCCGCTGCCGCCCGAGGTGAGCCTGTCCGCCCTCGGTCCGCGGACCCGGATCGGGGCCGGCGGTCAGGGCACGGTCTACGCCCTCGCGGAGGACCCGCGGTGGGTCTACAAGGAGTACGCGACCCGGCTCGTCGACGACGTCGACGTCACCACGTTGAACCGTTTCGTCCGGCTCGCCGCCGGGGCCGGACCGGACGCCGACGCGCTGCTCGGTCTCGCCGCCTGGCCCACCGCGGTCGTCCGCAAGGAGGGTGTGGTCCGGGGGTTCCTGATGCCCCGGGTGCCCGAGCGGTTCCACGTCCGCATCCAGCTGCCCCGGGGGCCGGACACCGTCCTGGCGCAGGTGCAGTACCTGCTCAACAACGACGACTACCTGCGGGACCGTGGGCTGCACATCGACAACCGGATGCGCCTGGAACTACTGCGGGACACCAGTGAGGCGCTGACCCTGCTGCACCGGCTCGGCGTCTGCGTCGGTGACCTGTCACCGAACAACCTGCTGTTCAGCCTCGACGCCCGGCCACGGTGCTACTTCATCGACTGCGACGCGATGCGGCTGGACGGCGACTCGGTGCTGGCGCAGGCGGAGACCCCCGAGTGGCACGTGCCGGATGCCGACGCCGAGGAGCTGGCCACCCCGGCCACCGACGCGTTCAAGTTCGGGCTGCTCGCGGTCCGCCTGTTCGCCGGTGACCAGCAGACCCGCGATCCGGACGCGGCCCGGCGGCGGCTCGACCGGCAGCTGGTCCTCCTCGCCGGCCGGAGCCTCGATCCCGCCCCGGACCGCAGGCCGGCTCCGCAACAGTGGTTGGACGTCCTGGACCGCAGCATCCGACGCACGCCCCCGACGCCGCCCGGCACTCCCCCGGCGGGCCGGGAGCCGCCCCGCCAGGAGCCGTCCCGTCCGAGCCCCGTACGCCGGATCGTCCCCCGGCCCGGGGCGGTGGCCCGGCCCCGACCGGCCGGTCGGGGCTGGGGGCTGCTCGTCGCCGCGGCGGTGGCGGCGATCGTGCCGCTGGTCGGCCTGATCAACGCCAACGGCGACCCGTCGGGCACGTACCCCCGGACGGGGCAGAACCTGCCGACGGGATACCCGTGGAACAGCGACCGTCCGCTCGACTACCCCGGGTTGCCGACGAGGATTCCGGGTCTGGTCCTGCCCACCGACGCGCTCGGAAGGACACCGGGATACCCCACCTATCCCGACCTCGCGAGCCGCCTTCCCCTGATCAGGGCCTGCCTGCTCAACGACGTCACGGTGGGACGGGGCCTGAACGCGGCGTCCGCCCGGACGAAGGCCGCCGTCTCCGCCGTCGACAGCTTCCTCTGCGCGCTCTGGAACAAGGCGGTGTCCCTGGACGACCGCAGCAGGACCCAGACCGCCCGCGTCGCCACGTTGGCGGGGAAAGGCCCGTTCCACGCCGCGACGATCATCGGAATCCGCACCGCGGCCAGCGGCAGCCCTCAGGTCAACGTGGTGTTCGAGCCGGTCGGTGACGGCCCGTCGTCCGGTTGCTGGCGGTCCCGGCTGTCGTTGGTCAAGGACGACGACGGGTACCACGTCGGCTCGCTGTCCGCACCGGTCAGGGCGTCCTGCCCGTGACCGCTGGCCCCCTTGTGCAGCAGGTCGTTGACGGCGGCGGCGGTCGACGCCGGCACCGGACGACCGTCCTCGACCGGGAAACCCAACGCGACGACCAGGCTGCGGTGCCGTAGGTCGACGGTCGCCTCCACGACGTCGGCGAACAGGCCCGCCGCGGATCGGGCCCGCCGCCAGGAGACGGCGCCGAGGATCACGCCGAGCGGCACCGCCGGCCACCACCACGGCGTCAGCGCGAGGGAGAGCACCGCCCAGCCGGCCGAGGTGACGGCCCGGTCGAACCGGTCACGCGCCTGCATGACGTCGGTCCGCCCGTCCGCGTCGAGCAGCTGCCACAGTCGCGGCCAGATCAGGGCGAGGCGAAGGCCGTACTGGGCGGCCACCCGGTCGTCGGTGAGCCGGATCCGGTCGCCGATCCACGTCGGCCGGGCGGGCAGGTACACCGCCGGCACCACCCGGCGTCGGCCGGTGAGTCGACGCTCGGCGGCGGCCCGACGGCGAACGGTCAGCGCGGTCGCGATCCGGCCCGCCGGGCCGGCCCAGGAGCCCAGCCAGACGTGGCGGACCACCCTGCCGGCCGCCTGGGCGCAGACGGCGGCCACCGCGGCGGCCGCGACGACGAGCGACCCGACGACCACGGCCAGGCTGACCCGGCCCCGCAGGTGATCGAGGGCGTCGGCCAACGCGAGTGCAGCACCGGGTACGTCGGCGACGGACCCGCGTCCCGGCAGCACGGCGAACGCGGCCACCACGCACCACAGCAGGGCCGGGCCGAGCGCCCGGGTCAGCCAGCGGTCGTTGAGGCGTCGTCCGATCTCGCCGAGCAGTACTTCGATCACGGCTCGGGCCGGTACGTCATCGGCGTACCGACCAGCGCACAGTGCGGCACCCGACCCCGGTCGTCGCGGTGGGCGCGGCGTGAGCAGCGGTGACCCGGGCAGCGGTAGTCGCCGTTGAGCACCACCGGCGCGAGGCCCTCCAGCTGGGCGCCCTCGACGTGGTCGGGAAGCGACGCCCCGGGGCCGATGCTGCGTTCGGTCTCGGTCTCGCCGCGCCAGCCGAGCTGCCGGCAGACCTCCGCCACCGGCCTACCGGCGGCCAGGTCGTCGAGGAGCTCGTCGAGCAGATCGGTCCACAGCCCCGCCTCGGCACGTTCGCGCAGGGTGGGCACCGCGGCGCACAGCGATGCCAGCAGACGACGTTGCTCCATACACGACACTCCCGTCGGTTGACGCCCGAGCCGCCGTCGAATCTACTGAAGCCGTGCCATCCGCCGGAGGATCCGCCGATGCGGTGGATCCGCTCATCGTGGCGTACAACGACAGCGGCGACGAATCCCTGCTGGTACGGGCCGAGGGCGTGGCGCGGGAGATCCTCGCGGCTGATCCGTCCCGGGTGGACGTGCTCGCCGCGCTCTCCACCGTCCTGATGTTGCGGGGCCGCACCTCGGACCCGCAGCTCCTCGACGCCGCCGTGGCCGCCGCCGAGAAGTCGACGGCGCTGACCCCGCCCGACGACCCGTGGTGGCCGTACGTCAACGCCCAGCTCGCCCTGGTCGTCGGCTTCCGCTTCGAACAGCGACGCGCAGTGTCGGACCTGTCCCAGGCGAAGCGACACGCGGACGTCGCGGTGGCCGCCGTCGGCGAGGGCGACCCCGTCCGGATCGACGTGCTGATCCGCTGCGTGAACGTGTACCGACTCAGCTTCGAGAGGTTCGGCCAGCTGGCGGACATCGACACGGCCGTCCGTCTCAGCCGGGAGGTGCACCGCTCGACCGACCCGGACCACCTGCTCACCGCCCGTCAGCTGCTGGCCCTCTGCCTGGTCATGCGCTTCGCCCGGACCGGCAGCCCGGGTGACATCGACGAGGCGGTCGCGCACTGCCGCAGCGGTCTGGCCGCCATGCCCGCACGGCACGTCGACCGGGCCGCGCTCAACGGTGTGCTGGTGATCGCGCTGGTGCAACGCTGGGTGGGTCTCGACGATGACGACGACACCGACCTGCACGAGGCGGTCCGGGTCAGCCGGCAGGTCGTCGCGGACCTGCCGAACATCGGCACGGTACGCGCGCAACTGCTCGCCACCCACGGCGCGCTGCTGGTCATGCACAGCCTCAGCAGCAACTCCCCGGCGCACCTGGACGAGGCGATCCGCAGCGCCCGGGAGGCCGTCGACGCGCCGACGGCCGGCACCCAGCGGGCCGGCCACCTGGTCAACCTGGCCCACTCGCTGCTCATCCGGGCCCGGATGAGCAGCGACCCGGCCGGCGTCAGCGACGCCGTCGACACCGGCATGGCCGCCCTGGCCGGCTTCTCCCCCGGCCACCCGGACCGGGCCCGCGCCCTCAACGTGCTCGGCACGGCTCTGCGGATCCGCTACCTCATCGACCACGACCCGCGCGACCTCGACACCGCAGTGGGCATGTGGCGGTCATCGTCGGCCTCCCGGGCGGGGGCCATCGAGATCCGGATGACCGCGGCCCGCACCTGGGCACAGACGGCCGCCGAAGCAGGCGACGCGGAGCTGGCCCTGGAGGCGTACGGCACCGCCGTGGGTCTGCTGCCGCTGCTGGCGTGGCGCGGCCTGGACCGCACCGTGCAGGAGAAGCGGCTGACCGCGGTGACCGGCCTGGCCGGCGACGCGGCCGCCTGGGCCATCGCCGCCGGGCAGCCCGAACGCGCGGTGGAGCTGCTGGAGCAGGGCCGTCAGGTGCTGTGGTCACAGGCCCTGCAGACCCGCAGCGACCTGTCCGCGCTCGCCGCGGTCGCGCCCGCGCTCGCCGCCGAACTCGACCGGACACGCCGCGAACTGGACGGCACCGAGGCCTCCCCGATCGTCGAGCTACCGGCCCGACCCGGCTGGGAGATGGGCCGCGACCTGCTGACCAGCGCGCTGGGTGGACCGTACCGCGCCGACACCGAGGACGCCGGCCACCGCCGCCGGTTGGCCGAACGCTGGGAGGACCTCGTGGCCGAGGCCCGCCGCCAGCCGGGCTTCGGGAGCTTCCTCCGCCCACCGTCGTTCGCCGCGCTGCGACCGGCGACCACCGGCGGCGCGGTGGTGCTGGTCAACGCCTCGCGCTGGCGCAGCGACGCGATCATCGTCACCCCCGACACGGTACGGGCCGTACCACTCCCCTGGCTGTCCCACGACACCGCACAGCGTCGTGCCGTGGCCTTCCTCGACGTGCAGCGGGCGGTGGAAGGCGGCGGCGGGCCGGCCGAACGGGTCGCGCTGCGCCAGACACTGGTGACGCTGCAACGATGGCTGTGGGACACCGTCGGGGAGGCCGTCTGCGCGGCCCTCGACGACGTCCTCGGTAGCGCGCCGGACCGGCGGCACCGGGTGTGGTGGTGCCCGACCGGGCCGCTGACGATGCTGCCACTGCACGCCGCCGGCCGGTTCGGCGCGAACGCCTCGCTCGCCGCGAAACGCCGGATCTCGGTCGCCGCCCGCTGCGTGTCGTCCTACACCCCGAGCCTGTCCGTACTGCTGCGTGCCCGCGCCACCCCGGTGCCGTCCGGGCCGCCGCGGGCCTTCGCGGTGGGGCTCGGCACCCTGCCCGGCCAGGCACCACTGCCGGCGGTCAGCGACGAGCTGCGCGCGGTCAGCTCCCACGTTCCCGGCCTACGGGTGCTGTCCGGCCGCGGCGCCACCGTCGAGGGCGTGCTGACCGCCCTCGAACGGCACAGCTGGGCGCACTTCGCCGGCCACGGCGACCAGGACTTCCAGCGACCCAGTGCCGCCGCCCTCCGCCTGGTCGACGGCAGGCTCAGCGTCCTGGACCTGGCCGGGCGTCTCGCCGCCCGCAGCCGGTCGGCCGGCGGCGCCGATCTCGCCTACCTGTCCGCGTGCCGCACCGCGGCGGGCGGCCGTGACCTGCCCGACGAGGCCATCCAGCTCACCGCGGCGTTGCAGATGGCCGGTTTCCGGCACGTCATCGGCAGCCAGTGGGCGGTCGCAGACCGGGTAGCGGCCCAGGTCGCCGACGACGTCTACGCCGGCCTGCGGGCCGGGGAGCAGCTGGACGCCGACGCCGCGGCCGTCGCCCTGGACCGGGCCGTCGACCGGGTACGCCGGACACACCCGGACCGCCCGGAACTGTGGGCCGCCCTGATCCACACCGGTCCCTGACCACCCGGCCGCGCCCGACGACCTCGAGTGCAGCCAGTTCGCCGTCGTGCACGACGCCGGCCGGGCAGCTGCGGGTGTCGCCGACGGCGACTGCACGACACGCCGCTACCGGCCCACCGTGGGCACCCTCCCCACCTGGGTCGTCAGGTCACGATGAGCGCCCGGTGCAGGCGTCGCGCCTCGGTCACCAGGCGGGTTGTCCCACCCCGGCCCGCGACGTCGGCGAGTCCCGGCACCTCGATCCGCACCCCGGTGCGGGTGGCCGTCTCCGCCGCCAGGGTCAGCAGGTCAGGCAGGCCACGGGGCGGCTTGTCGGCGGTGAGCAGGGTCGGCAGCGCTGCGGCCAGCAGCCGCCACACGGTCAGTGGGGCACCGGCCGTGGCGGCGTCCCGCAGCGGCTCGACGGCCCGGGACAGCTTCACCTGCCCGGTGGCGACCAACCGGCCAAGCTGCTCCCCCACCCCGGTGGCATCGAGCCGACCGCCGGCGGCGAGCCCGAGCAGGGCGTCCACCGTGGCGATCCGGTCGGCACCGTGCCGGGCACCGAGGCCGTAGGCCAGCGCCAGGTCGACGGCGACACCACCGGCCCCTGCGCAGTCGACGAGCAGGGGCAGCACCGCGGTGCCGTCGCGCAGGTCCAGGTCGGCGGCGGCGGCCACCTCCGGCAGGGCGTACGCGGCGACCGCGCCCCGGTGACCGGGCAGGATCGACGGCCAGAGTCGCGGCCAGCCCCGGTACTCGACATGGGTGAGCGGGGCCGGGTCGGCGGTCAGTAGGCCGTACCGGTCGTCGTACCCCTCCGGTGGCCGCAGCTCGACCAGCACACGCCGGAGCGGAAGCTGGTCGTACGCCCAGTCGTTCCTGCCTGTGCGCGGGCGGCGCTCCATGGTGACGGCCCGCATGACCGGTTGCGGCAGCCCGCCGGTGCGCAACCAGGCGGCGAGCCGGTCACCGGCGGGCGTGCCGAGCGCCGCCGCCTTGCCGGCCACCACCTGGTCGTCGGGGCCGGTGGGCAGCCGGAGCAGTGCCTGGGTGAGATCCCAGCGCCACGGTTCCCGGTCGCCGCGGGCCGCCAGACGATCGAGCAGCACGAACGGGTCGAGCATGCCGTTGACCGAGGTGGGCGTGGAGAGCAGGCCGTGCTGACAAGGGTCGCCGAGCCGGTGGCCGATCTCGATGAGCCGGACCTTGAGCAGGCGGTGCGGTGGGGGCACCCGGGGATCGGTGACGACCAGCTCCGGCCCCTTGGCCGAGCGGTCCGGACGGTGCAGGGCGGCGAACAGCCGACCCCAGCGGGTCTTCGCGGCGACCGGCCGGTCGGCTCCACCGGCGCTGCGGAACATGTCGACGACCACCTCCTGTAGGCCGAACGGATCCCGGTCGTACAGGTTGGCCCAGCTCCAGTGCCGGCGATCGACGACCGGGTCGAGCGCGGCGCGTACCCGTGGACCGTCGGTGGCGGTGAGCCGGACCAGACCATCGACGATCCGGTCCAGCAACCCGTCGGGGCGGTCGGTGCCGAGCAGCGCAGCGACCTCCTCGGCCAGCTCGTCGACGTCGGTGATCGGTGCCGGGGCGGCCGCCGGTGGTGTGGGAGCGGGCAGATCGTCGCCACGTGTCATGGCGACCGCGCCACCGGTGACGACGGCCGGGGTGGCGCCGTGCCGGGTGGCCAGGGTGGTCGCCCGGTCACGGATCTCGACCGCGTCGTGCTCGACGGCGACGGCGATGACCTCGGCGATCGTGACGGCCCGGTCGCGGTGCTGCCGGGCCAGCCGGTCGAGCCAGGCGAGCTGGGCCCGCACCAGGACCTTGTCGGGTCGCAGCAGCACCTCGTGGGAGGTGTCGAGCAGCTCGTCGAGGGGCTGATCGGGGAGTTCGCGCAGGACCTTCTGCGCCATGGAGGCGACCGGGGCCGGCGCGTCGGCGAGCAGCCGGAGATAGTCGGCGCGCCGCTCGGCGACCTCGGCCGGGGTCGGCTGGAGCTGGTCGAGCAGGGTGGTGAAGGCGCGCAGCGCGGCCGGTCGGTCGCCGCGCAGCAGCCGGCCGATCGAGCCGTCGATCAGCACCGCGCGGTCGATGACCCCCTCCCCGGCCAGCTGCGCCAGGGCGGCCGGCAACGGGTGTCGGCGCCGGTCCGCCCCGGTGGTGAGGACCTCGTCGTACATCATCGTCGTACCGAGGCCGTCGACCTCGAAGAGCCGGGGCAGCAACGCCGGCAGGAACGGATCGGTTCGCAGCCGGTCGAGGACCAGCTGGCGCGGCCCGGAACGCCGGTGCTCATCGGCCGGGAGCGACACCACCCAGAGCTCCACGAACCGGTCGCCGGCCGGCGGCGGCAGGCCCTCGGCACGCAACAGCGTGGCGATCATCCGCCAGTGTTCGACTGCGACCCAACTGCTCTGGGAGAGCTTGCCGGCCATCCGGTAGGCGAGGTCGCCGAGCCAACCGATCCCCCGATCGGCGGCGACCTGGCGTACCAGTCGGGCGGCCCGCGCGCCGTCGAGGGTGACCGACCGGCGGTTGACGACCGGCGCCGCCTGCGCCGCGCTGGGCAGGCAGCCGACCGCGGCAACCGTCAACGCCGTACCCGGGCCGACACTCCACCACCCCACCTTCTCGGCTTTGACCCAGGCGACCAGCTCGCTGCCGATCTCGCGGCGACGGCCCTCGGGCAGCCCGGCCAGGGCCTCGACGATCAGCTCGGCGGAACCGCCCTTGATCAGCTCGAACAGGTCGCTGGTGCCCTCGACCGCCAACTCCCGCCGGCGCCGGACCATGCTCTTGGTCACCTCGTGCCGACGGCTCACCGCGACACCTCGGCTGCGGTGCCCGCCATCCGGACGGCGAGCGCGTGCTTGCACGGCCCGCGCTGGCCACGGTGCTTGGCCCACCACTGGCAGGTGCAGGTGAACGTGTCATCGGGCAGCCGGCGGACCCGGTAGACCTCGCCGCCGCTGCGCACGGTGGCCGCCACGCCCTCGGATTCGACGGCACCGCCCTCGAGCAGTGCCCGGGCACCTACCAGGCGGGGATTGTCCCGCTCGGCCCGCTCGGCGTCGTACGGCATCACCCGGTGGAAGTACGCCGCCTCGGAGACGTCGTAGCCGACCCGGCCGGCGGTGCCGAGCTGCGCCAGCGCGCCCCGGACCCGGTCCTGGTCGATCCCGGCCGAGGTGGCCAGCGCGTCCACGTCGATGGTCGGATCCCAGGAGAGCAGGGCCGAGATCAGGTCGGCGTCGTCGGCCACCTCGTCGCCGGCAAGCGCGGTAAGGGCCGCGCCCTCTCCGGAGAAGCCCCGGTAAGGCTCGGGTGAGAGGGTGAGCGAGAGCCGCAGGGCACCGGTGTCCAGCTCCCAGGTGCTCGGCACCGGGGCCGAGCCGGCCGCCACGGTCGGGCCGTAGACCTGCAGGCTCCGGGCGAAGCGCAGCATCGATCGCAGGGCGGTCAGCCGGGTCGCACCGGTCAGGCACACCGCGCCGGGCACGGGCCGGGAGGTCAGCCGCAACGACCGGCCGGCTGGAACCACCCAGAGCACCGAGCGGTCGCTCGACGTCGGCAGCCGGCGCAGGAACGCGGCCGCCTCGGTCGCCGGGATCTCGGCCCTCGGCTCGAACGCCGACGCCAGCACCTGCACCTCGGCGAACCCCCGCAACCAGCGCGCCGGCAGCGGCACCTTCTTCTCCACGACCGCGCCGCCGAGCGTGGTGACCGTCAGGTCGTCGGGTCCGACCGACAGCCGCAGCGGGTCACCGCCGCCGACCCGGGCGAGCGCCTCCCGCAGCGGGTTGTTGACGTCGACGTTGGTGGTGCCGTGCTCGACGATGTCACCGTCGAGCCCGGCGGGCAGCGCGTCGAGGCGGGCGTAGACACCGCAGCAGCCGGAGAACGACTCGAACCGGAGCCGGTCGCGACTGCCGGTGACGACCGGGTCGAGGCTCGCCGGGCTGATCGGCCGGTGGTAGCGGGTGCGGGCCACCTCGGCCACGGCGAGCAGCCCGACGGCGGCCGGCTGCGGCGTGGTGAGGAAGCCGGTGAAAAACCGGGGGTTCGGCACCGGCCCGCCGCTGGTCTGGAAGGCGAGACCATCCGGTCGCAGCACGGATGGGCCCAGGTATCGGTACGTCTGAACAGCGCTCACACCCCGGCAAGCTACGAGATCACTGCGACATTCTCGGCTGCGCCCCCAGGTGTAGGGATATGCCCCACGAACAAAGGCGGGTGTCGTACCAGCCCTCGATCTGACGGCCTGTCTCCGGGGCCGGCCCGGTGGCTGTCGGCCGGCGTCGGCGCGGGGGTGGCGCTGCTGTCGGTGGTCCCGGTGGTGCTGCGCCACCGTGTGGATGGCTACCGCCGAGCGTCGATCTCGCAGGTCGGGGGCCGGATGCGGAGATGAATCCGTGTCTTGCGCGACCTGGACAGCAGGTGTACAACTATCGGAGCTAGGTACACATCTAGCTTTCGGTGGTATGCAACAGTGGGGGCCGGGTGTGGACCGCTTACGGATCGGTGTTGTCGGGGTCGGGGTCCAGGGACAGCTGCACGCCCGTGCGCTGCGCGACGTGCGGCAGGCCGAACTGGTCGCCGTCGCCGACATCTCGTCAGGTAACCGGGAATGGGCCGCGACCCAGCTCGGCGTCCGGGCCGTCGCGGACGTCGACGACCTCCTCGACGAGGTGGACGCGGTGAGCGTCTGCACGCCGGACCACCTGCACGAGGAGGCGACCCTCGCCGCGCTCGCCGCGGGCAAGCGGGTGCTGCTGGAGAAGCCGATGGCGCTGTCGCGGGCCAGCTGCGACCGGATCATCGCCGGCCGGCCCGATCCCGACGCGTTGATGATCGGCCACGTGCTGCGGTTCGACCCCCGGGTGCTGCGACTGCGTGAGGTGGTGCGCTCCGGCGAACTCGGGGACATCTGGCACGTCAAGGTGTGGCGGTGCACCTCGCAGGCGGTCGGCGAGGGGATCTGGGACCGGACGTCGGTCGCCTGGTTCCTCGGCATCCACGACGCCGACCTGCTCCGGTTCGTGACCGGCCGCGAGGTCGAGGTCACCGGCGCGGTCGGCCGCAAGGTGCTCTCGCCCAGCCACGACGTCGTGCACGCCACGGTCCGCTTCGACGACGGCGCCATCGGCACGATGGAGAACACCTGGACGCTGCCGCACTCCCGCCCGTCGCGGGCCGACGCCGGTCTGCGGATCGTCGGCGAGCACGGCATCCTCGAGATGAACCTCTCGCACAACGACCTGCTGTACGCCCGCCGTGACGGGGTGGCCAGCTTCATGGACACCTACTTCTGGCCGAGCCGCGACGGCGGCGGCTCCTACAACCTGCGTTCCGAGCTGGAGGCGTTCGTCGACGCCGCGCTGACCGGGGGGCCGACACCGGTCAGCGGCGAGGAGGGCCGCGCGGCCGTCGCCGTCGTCGAGGACATCGAGGCGGCGCTGGCCGGCGACCCGCCGCCCGGTAGCTGAGGGGTCCGGATGCTGCGGTACGCGCTGCGTCGCCTCGCGATCTCGGTACTGGTCCTGTTCGGCGCGGCGACGGTGGTCTTCTTCGCGATGCGGGCGGTCTCCGGCGACCCGGCGACCGCGGTGCTCGGCCCGGACGCCGACCAGTCGGCCATCGAGGCGCTGCGCCGGGAGTACGGCCTCGACGCCTCGCTACCCGTCCAGTACGTCCAGTTCCTCCGGCGGGCCGTCGCCCTCGACTTCGGTGAGTCGTTCCGGCTCCACGACGCCGCGACGAACCTGGTGCTCACCCACCTGTCGGCGACCGCCGCCCTGGCGCTGACCGCCTTCGCCATCGCCCTGGTTCTCGGGTTCGCCCTGGGCACCCTGGCGGCGACCCGCCCCGACGGCGTGGTGGACCGGGTGGTGTCGGTGCTGTCGATGCTCACCCAGTCCCTGCCGACGTTCTGGGTCGGCATCATGCTGATCCTGGTCTTCTCCCGGTTCCTGCACCTGCTGCCCAGCTCCGGCGCGGCGTCCCCGGCCGCGATGGTCATGCCGGCGGTGACGCTGGCCCTGCCGCTGCTCAGCGTGGTGCTCCGGCTGGTCCGCTCCGGGCTGCTCGACGTGCTGCACGAGGACTACGTGGTCACCGCCCGGGCCAAGGGCCTGTCCGAGACCCGGGTCGTCGGCTGGCACGCGATGCGCAACATGCTGATCCCCGTCGTCACCGTGGCCGGCCTGGAGTTCGGCAGCCTGCTGGGCGGCGCGGTGATCGTCGAGACCGTCTTCGCCTGGCCGGGGGTGGGTCGGCTGATGACCGACGCCATCGCCGCCCGCGACTACTCGGTCGTGCAGGCCTGCGTGATCACCGTCGCGGTGATCTTCATCGTCGTCAACCTGCTCGTCGACCTGCTGTACGTCCGGCTGGACCCCCGGGTCCGCGAGAGCGTCTGAGAGGTGACCACCGTGTCCGACGGCGTACCCGGCCCGGCCGTGCTCGGCGCCCCGCTCGTGCCCACCGAGGGCGGCCCGCCCGACGCGACGCCGACCCCACCGGCCGCCCCACCCCGCCGCCGACGTCGCCGGCTGCGCCTGTGGCTCCCCCTCGGGGTGATCGCCGGCTACCTGGTGGCGGGGGTGATCGGGCCGCTGATCGCCCGGTACGACCCGATCGCGACCTCCGTCGCCGACCGGCTGCTGCCCCCGGGCAGCCGGATGTCCGACGGCGGCCTGGCCCTGCTCGGCACCGACCAGGTCGGCCGGGACCTGCTGCCCCAGATCATGCAGGGCGCCCGGATCTCGTTGCTGGTCGGCGCGGCGACCCTGCTGCTGGCCGGCACCGTCGGCGCCGCGATCGGCATCCTCTGCGGCTACCTCGGCGGGCTGGTGGACGCGACCGTCATGCGACTGGCCGACATCCAACTGGCCTTCCCGTCGATCCTGCTCGCCGTCTTCGTCGCCGGTGTGCTCGGTTCCAGCGTCACCAACGTCGTACTCACCCTGTCCATCACCACCTGGCCGATCTTCGCGCGGGTGGCCCGGGCACAGACCATGGCGACCCGCTCCCGGGACTTCGCCAACGCGGCCCGCACCCTCGGCGCCGGGCCGTGGCACGTCGTGCGGCACTGCGTGCTCCCCGCGGTGGCCAGCCCGTTGCTGGTCATCGCCACCGTCCAGCTCGGATTCGTCATCGTCGCCGAGGCGTCGCTGAGCTTCCTGTCCCTGGGCATCCCGGCCGGTACGCCGAGCTGGGGCACCACCATCGCCAACGGACGCGACTACCTGGCCAGCGCCTGGTGGATCGCCACCCTGCCAGGCCTGGTCCTGGCCGTCTTCGTGGTCTGCGTCGGCGTGCTCGGCGACGAACTACGGGACCGCTCCGATCCGAACCTCTCCACCCGGTAACCCGTCAGCGAAATGGGAACACATGAGACCCTCGATCACCCGACTCGGTGCGCTGGCCCTCGCCGGCGTACTCGCACTGACCGCGTGCTCCTTCGGCTCCGACGACCCCGCCGGTGACGGCGGCGGCGTCACCACCCTCCGGGTCGCCAACCCGACCCCGGTGGTCTCGCTGAACCCGTTCGCCGCGAACTCGGCGGACCAGCCCACCCTCACCGTCGTCCAGGAGGTCTTCGAGACCCTGGTGGTCCGCCAGGACGGGAAGATCGCCCCGAAGCTCGCCGAGAGCTGGACCAACCCCGACCCGTTGACCTGGCAGTTCGTGCTGCGCAGTGGCGTCACCTTCGCCGACGGGACGCCGATGACCAGCGCCGACGCCAAGGCCTCGCTGCGGGCGCTGATCGACGGCAAGGGGCCGCTGGCCGGGCTGTGGGCCACCGTCGACGACATCCGCACCCCCGACGAGCGCACCCTGACCATCCACACCACGAGCCAGCTCGGCACCGTGCTGAGCAACCTCACCCTGCTCTGGATCGCCCCCGCCACCAAGATCGGCGACAGCGCGTTCTTCGACGCCCCGTACGGCACCGGCCCGTTCAAGGTCTCGTCGTTCACCGCCGGCCAGAGCGTGAACCTGGTCCGCAACGACAACTACCGGGGTGACCGGCCGAAGCTGACCAGCATCTCCTACCGCTACATCCCCGAGGTGTCCGGCCGGGTGACCGCGCTGGCGAACAACGAGATCGACGTGACCTGGGGCCTGCCGCCGGACCAGCTGACCGGGCTGCGGGACAACAAGGACCTGACCGTCCGGTCGTTCCCCACCTATGCCAACTACTACATCTGGTTCAACAGCTCCCGTAAGCCGTTCACCGACGCGCGGGTCCGGCAGGCCATGTGGCACGCGGTCGACTTCGCCAAGATCAGCAAGTCGCTGTTCGACCAGGCCGGCACCCCGGCCACCGGCCCGCTGCCGGAGGCCGTGTTCGGCGCCGCCGGGCAGAACCCGTACACCTACGACCCGGCCAAGGCCCGCCAGCTGCTCACCGAGGCCGGCTACCCCGACGGGTTCAGCACCACGATGATGTGGAGCAGCGGCTGCTGCACCAACGGCAACTCCTTCGCCGACGCGATGATCAGCGACTGGGCCAAGGTCGGCATCGTGGTCAAGCCCCAGGAGCTGGAACGGGCCACCTGGCTGGACAAGCTGCTCAAGCTCGACTGGGACAGCACGATGACCACCGGCAGCACGGTCACCGGCGACGCCGACTTCACCCTGGCCCGGCTCTACCTGTCGACCGCCAAGCGCAACGGCTACGCCAACCCCGAGCTGGACCGCGTCCTGCTCGCCGCCCGCGCCGAACTCGACCAGGACAAGCGGGCCACGCTCTACGCCCAGGCCGGCAAGATCGTCTGGGACCAGGCGGTGGGCATCTTCCCGCTCGACCTCAACGGCAACGTCGTGCTGCGCGGCACCGTCGAGGGGTTCACCCCGACCCCGAACGACCTGCCCGACTTCGCCGGCGTATCGCTGCGCTGACCCGAGAACCGGACCCGGAGGACCCGATGGTCGCACCACCGCACACCCCCCGTCCCCTGTTGACGGTCGACGACCTCGTCGTCTCGTTCGACGGCCCGCTCGGCGCCTACCGGGCGCTCAACGGCGTCTCGTTCGCCGTCGGCAGGGGCGAGACACTGGCGATCCTCGGGGAGTCCGGGTCCGGTAAGTCGGTCACCGTCCGCGCGGTCATGGCGCTGCTGCCCCGGCACAGCGCGACGATCGAACGCGGCACGATCCGCTACGACGGCGAGGAGATCTCCGCGCTGCCGGTACGGCGTACCCGCGAGTTGTCCGCCACCGAGATGGCGATGGTCTTCCAGGACTCGCTGACCGCGCTCAACCCGGTGGTCCGGGTCGGCCAGCAGATCGCCGAACTGTTCCGGGTCCGGCAGCGCACCTCACGCCGGGAGGCCTGGCGGCGGGCCGTCGCCGGCCTGGAACGGGTCGGCATCCCGAACGCCGCCCGCCGGGCGCACGACTACCCCCACCAGTTCTCCGGCGGGATGCGCCAGCGGGTGGTGATCGCGATGGCCCTCGCCCTGCGCCCCCGGCTGCTCATCGCCGACGAGCCGACCACCGCGCTGGACGTGACCGTGCAGGCGCAGATCATGGACCTGCTCCGGGAACTCCGCGAGGCCGACGGGATGTCGATGATCCTCATCACCCACGACCTCGGGGTGGTCGCCGACGTGGCCGACCGGGTCGCCGTCATGTACGCCGGCACGGTCGTCGAGTCGGGGCCGCTGCGCACCGTGTACGACGCACCCGCCCACCCGTACACCCGGGGGTTGATGGCGTCGATCCCGGCCCCCGACCGCCCCGGCGAACGGCTGACACCGATCGAGGGAATGCCACCGTCGCCGCTGGCGACACCGGCCGGCTGCCCCTTCCACCCCCGGTGTCCCCTCGCCCGCAGCGCCTGCCGCACCGACCGGCCGACCCTGCGCACCGTCGCCGCCGGCCACCAGGCGGCCTGCCACTACGCCGAGGAGGTGATGGCCGGTGTCGACGTCGCCGACGCGGCTTGAGGTCCGCCAGCTACGGGTCAGCTATCCCACCCACGGTGGCCCGCTGCGCCGATCGGCGGCCGTGCACGCCGTGGAACGGCTCAGCCTCACCGTCACCACCGGCCGCACCCTCGGCCTGGTCGGCGAGTCCGGCTGTGGCAAGTCCACCCTGGCCCGGGCCATCGTCGGCCTGCGCCGACCGACCGGCGGCGAGATCTGGTACGCCGGCGAACGGGTCGACCACGCCGACGCGGCCCGCCGACGCCGGCTGACCGCCGAGATCCAGATGGTCTACCAGGACCCGTACTCGTCGTTGAACCCGCGCAAGAAGGTGTCCTTCATCGTCACCGAAGGATGGCGGGTCCACCGCGGCTCCGTCCCCCGCGACCAGTGGCCGGCCCGCACCGCCGACCTGCTGGCCCGGGTCGGTCTCGCCGCCGAACTCGCCGACCGGTATCCCCACCAGTTGTCCGGCGGCCAGCGCCAGCGGGTCGGCATCGCCCGCGCCCTGGCCATGTCGCCCCGGATCCTGGTCTGCGACGAGCCGGTCAGCGCGCTGGACGTGTCCGTCCAGGCACAGACCCTCAACCTCCTCGCCGACCTGCGGGCCGACCTGGGGCTGGGCTACCTGTTCATCGCGCACGACCTGTCGGTGGTCCGGCACATCAGCGACGACCTCGCGGTGATGTACCTGGGCCGGATCGTGGAGACCGGACCGGCGGCGACGGTGTACGACACCCCGGCCCACCCGTACACCCGGGCGCTGATCTCGGCGGCCCCGGTGCCCCGCCCCTGGGCGACGCCGCCGGCCGAACGCATCCTGCTCACCGGCGAGGTGCCGTCCCCGGCCTCGCCACCGTCCGGCTGCCGCTTCCGCACCCGGTGCCGACTCGCCCAGCCACGCTGCGCCGAGGTCGAACCGGAGCTGCGGACGGTCGCCGGACGCGAGGTCGCCTGCCACTACGCCGAGTCCAGCCTCGCCGACACTCCACCGTCGACCACGGCGGTGACCCGGTGAACGGCGCCGAACCCGTCCGCGTCGGGGTCGACCTGGGCCAGGGCGGCTGCCGCGCGGTGGCCCGGCACGGCCGCTCGACCGGGCACGCCGAGACCCCCGGCTTCTGGACCGGCGACGCCGACACCCGGATCGCCGACGCGGTGGCCGGCGCGCTGGCCGACCTGGGCACACCCGGCCCCGACACCTCGGTGCTGGTCGGCGTCGGCATGACCGGACTCAACGGCCGGCCGCCGGCGACCGACGCCCTGCAGGCCCGGCTGCGCGCCCTCGGTCGACCCGGGCGGCTGCGGGTCGCCGACGACAGCGTGACCGCGTACCTCGGCGCGCTCGGCCCGGTCCCCGGCGCGGTCGTCGCCGCCGGCACCGGCGCGGTGGTCCTCGCCGCCGACGCCGCCGGCCGGACCGCCCGCTCCGACGGCTGGGGCGCCGACCTCGGCGACCGGGGCTCGGGACACTGGATCGGCCGGACCGCCATCCGGACCGCCCTGCGCGACCGGGACCGGGCCGCACCCGGCCGACTCGCCGACGCGGTGACCGCCGTCTGGGGGCCGGTCGAGACGCTGCCGGCCCGCTGGCGGGCCGATCCACCGACCCCGGAACGGATCGCGGGCTTCGCCACCACGGTCGCCGACCTGGCCCGCGCCGGTGACGACGCCGCCGCACGGATCTGGCGCCGGGCCGGCGAACTGCTCGCCGAATCCGTGGTCGGGGCGCTGTTCCGGGTCGGCCTCGAGGCGACCCCGGTCCCGGTCGCCGGCACCGGCGGGGTCTTCCGGGCCACCGACCTGCTGTGGCCGCCGTTCACCGCGGCGCTGCGGGCCGCAGCGCCCGCGGCACAGCCGGTTCCGGCCGCCGGCGACCCGCTCGCCGGGGCGCTGGCCCTGGCCGACGGGCCGCCCGGCCCCGGTCCGTTCCCCGGACTCACCGTCCAGATCGACTTCGACGCAAAGGCAGAACACCGATGAACGTGGCCGAAGCCATCCGTGGACGCCTGGTCGTGTCCTGCCAGGCCCAGGGCCGCAGCCCGTTCCGGGACACCGGACACATGATGGCGATGGCGGCCGCAGCCGTGCTCGGCGGCGCCGCCGGCCTGCGCGGGCAGGGCGTGGACCACGTGCGGGGCATGGTCGGCCTCGGGGTGCCGGTGGTCGGACTGGTCAAGCGGCACACCCCCGGCAGCCCGGTCTACATCACCCCGACCGAGGCCGACGTGGCCGCGCTGACCGGTGCCGGGGCGCAGATCGTCGCGGCCGACGCCACCGGCCGTCCCCGGCCCGGCGGGGAGAAGCTGTCCGACCTCGTCGCGGCGACCCACGCCGCCGGGGCGCTGTTCATGGCCGACGTGGACAGCGTGGACACGGCCATGGCCGCCGTGGACGCCGGCGCCGACCTGGTCGGCACCACGCTGTCCGGATACGTCACCGGCCCCGTCCCCGACGGACCGGACATCGCCCTGGTGGGGAAGCTGAGTCGACATTGTCCGGTTCCGGTCATCGCGGAGGGGCGATACCGTACCCGTACCCAGGTCTCGGCGGCGTTCGACGAGGGTGCATGGGCAGTCGTCGTCGGCACCGCCATCTCGGACCCGGTCAACACCACGCGCAGGTTCGCGCAGGCCTGCCCGCATCCCCGGTTGGACTCGTGATGACCACCAAACTGAGCCAGATCCGTACCGAACTCCGGCACCGCGTCGCGGCACTGCCGGCGCACTCGGCCCTGCCCCGCGAGCGGGACCTCGCCGAGGAACTCGGCGTGAGCCGGACGACGCTGCGCCAGGCGCTGCGCGAACTGCTCGACGCCGGCCTGGTCTACACCATCCGGGGGCAGGGCACCTTCGTCTCCGACACCCGGATCGCCAAGGGCACCAGCCTCAGCGGGTTCACCGAGGACATGCTGGCCCGGGGCCTGCTGCCGAGCAGCAAACTGATCGTCGCGGACGCGATGGTCGCCCGCGACGCGGACGCCTCGGAACTCGGCCTGCCCGAGGGGTCACTGCTCTACCGGGTGGAACGGCTCCGGCTCGCCGACGGCGCACCGATGTGCCTCGAAGAGGTGCACCTGCCGGCCGACCTGTTCCCCGGCCTGCTGGTCGAGAACCTCGACACCGGGCTCTACGGGATCATGAAGGACCGCTACCACGTCCAGGTCACCGTGGCCCAGCAGATGATCGCCGCCGTCGTGCCCACCCCCCGGCAGTGCGACCTGCTGGAGATCCCGCCCTCGGCGGCGCTGCTGGAGGTCCGCCGGATCGGCTACGACGGACGCGGCCGGGCCGTCGAACGAGCGGTGTCGCTCTACCGGGGCGACCGCTACCACTTCTCCCTGACCGCACGACGAGGCGAGGCGGACTGATGCGTACCACCCCGACGGAGCAGCACACCGACGTCCTGGTGGTCGGCGGGGGCGTGGGCGGGATCGCCGCCGCGTTGGCCGCCTGCGAGGGCGGCGCCCGGGTCGTCGTGGTCGAGCCGTACGGGTGGATCGGGGGACAGCTCACCTCGCAGGCGGTGCCGCCGGACGAGCACCCCTGGATCGAGACGCACGGCTCGACGGCCAGCTACCGCCGGTTCCGGCAGGCGGTACGCGACCACTACCGGACCTGGTACCCGCTGACGTCCGACGGGTCCGGCCGGCCGCTCAACCCGGGCAACGGCTGGGTCAGCCCGCTGTGTCACGAACCCCGGGCCGCACTGGCCGCACTCCAGGCCATGATCGCCCCCTGGCGGGCGGCGGGGCGGCTGACCGTGCACACCCGGGCGCAGGTCGAACGGGCGCACACCGACGGGGACACGCTGACCGCCCTGACCGTCCGGCTCGCCGACGGCACGCTGCGTCACCTCGGGGCCAGCCTCGTCCTGGAGGCGAGCGAGACCGGTGAACTGCTGGCCCTGGCCGGCATCGAACACCGCACCGGCACCGAGTCACAGGCGCAGACCGGCGAACCGAGCGCCCCGGACCGGCCCGCGCCGCTGAACATGCAGGCGGCCACCGTCTGCTTCGCCCTCGAACACGTCGACGGCGACCACACGGTGGACCGGCCGGCCGACTACGACCACTGGCGGACCCGGACCGCACCCGGCTGGCCGGGCCCCCTGTTCAGCTGGACCTATCCCGATCCGCGCACCGGTCGGGCGGTCACCGGCCGGTTCACCCCCAACCCCCGGTCGACGGCGAACTCGATGGAGGAGGGCCTGATCGCGCCGGAGTTGTGGACGTACCGGCGGATCCTCGACCGGCAGGCGTTCCGGCCCGGCCTGTTCCCCAGCGACGTGACGGTGGTCAACTGGCCGATGAACGACTACCTGGACGGGCCGCTGTTCGGCGTGCCGGATGCCGAGCGGCACGTCCGGCGGGCCAGGCGGGCCAGTCAGGCTTTTCTGTACTGGCTGCAGACCGAGGCACCCCGCCCGGACGGCGGCACCGGCTTCCCCGGCCTGCGGCTGCGCCCCGACGTGACCGGCACCGACGACGGCTTCGCGCAGGCGCCGTACATCCGGGAGGCCCGCCGGCTGGTGGCGGTGACCACGCCGACCGAGCAGGACCTGTCGGTCGCGGTGCGGGGCGCCGCCGGTGCGGTCCACTATCCCGACACGGTCGGCACCGGTCACTACCGGATCGACCTGCACCCGACGACCGGCGGTGACGGATACCTCGACGTGGCGGCGCACCCGTTCGAGATCCCGCTGGGGGCGTTGCTACCCGAGCGGGTCACCAACGTGATCGCCGCCGGCAAGGCCGTCGGCACCACCCACATCACCAACGGCTGCTACCGGGTGCACCCGGCCGAGTGGTCGATCGGAGAGGCTGCCGGCGCGCTGGCCGCCTACTGCCTGGACCGCCAGACATCGCCGCACGGGGTCCGGGCCAGCGCGAAACTGCTGGAGGAATTCCAGTCCGAACTGGCCCGGCGGGGGGTCGACCTGCGCTGGCGGACGACCATGGCGACGGCCCCGGGTCCGGCCGGAGGCGACGCACTGCCGAGCTGAGTCCGACGGGCGGGCGCCGACGTCGGCCCGCGAAGCGCTGCCGTCGGGCGTGGGCGGGCGTGGGCGCGTCAGTGGGGCACGTCGGCCGGGAACTCCTCGACGCCCAGTACGCGTAGCAGCTCGAGTCTCTCCCGGGACTCGGCGTCGGCCGGGGTCAGCACCAGCAGCAGCTGGCCGAGGTCGGGGGTGACCAGGGTTTCGCAGTCCATCGTGATGCGGCCCACACGCGGGTGCCTGAACGTCTTGCGGTCGGCCCGGCGTACCGCCACCTCGTGCTCGGCCCACAGCCGCCGGAAGTCGTCGCTGGCCGCCCGTAACCGTTCGATCAGGCCGGTCACGGTCGGGTCGCCGGCCCGCCGGCCGGCCACCGCGCGCAGGTCGGCGACCTGCTGGCGGGCGTGCCGTCGCCACTCCTCGGGACCATGGAGGTCGCGGATGGTCGGGTCGGTGAAGGTGCGGTAGGCGACGTAGCGGCGGTCACCGGTCAGCCCGGTGTGGTCGCCGGTGAGCAGGATCGACATGCGGTTCTGCGCCAGCACCTCGCTGAGGTCGGACAGGACCATGGCGGGGGTGTCGCCGACCAGGTCGAGCAGGCGGACCAGGCCGGCCCGGGCCAGGCGGGCGACACCCTCGGCGGGTGGTGGCTGGTGACCGGCCAGGTGGAACAGGTGGCTCCGCTCGTCGTCGGTCAGGCGCAGTGCCCGGGCCAGGGCGCCGAGCAGCTGGGTCGACGGCTGGCTGCTCCGGCCCTGTTCGAGGCGGACGACGTAGTCGACGGACATGCCGGCGAGCAGGGCGACCTCCTCGCGACGCAGGCCGGCGGTGCGGCGGCGGGGGCCGTCGGGGATGCCGACCTCGGCGGGGCGGATGGCCTCGCGCCGACGCCGCAGGAAGTCGGCGAGCTGCTCACGCTGCATGCCTCCATGCTGCCCCGGGGCCGGGCACCGAGCCAGGGATTGGCGCTCCCACGACAAGCGCTCCGCTGCCGGCGGGCCGGGAAGCGGAGCAGGGTGGAGCCGGGATCGACCGACGAGGGAGAGTTTCGATGCAGACACGCACGCTGGGCAGCACAGGTCCGACCGTTTCCGCGGTGGGGCTGGGGGCGATGGGCATGTCGGGCGCGTACGGCCAGGCCGATCGTGGGGAGAGCATCGCCACGGTGCGGGCCGCGCTGGACGCGGGGGTCACGCTGGTCGACACCGGCGACTTCTACGGCATGGGGCACAACGAGCTGCTGTTGTCGGAGGCGTTGCGGGGACGCGACCGGGACAGCTATCTGCTGAGCGTGAAGTTCGGGCAACAGGTGGGGCCGGGCATGAAGTTCGCCGGGCAGGACTCCCGCCCGGATTCGGTGCGCAACTTCCTGAACTACTCGCTGACCCGGCTCGGCGTCGACCACGTGGACATCTACCGGCCGGCCCGGCTCGACCGGTCGGTGCCGGTCGAGGACACGATCGGCGCGATCAAGGACATGATCGACGCCGGTTACGTGCGGTACGTGGGGCTCTCCGAGGTCGACGCGGAGACCGTCCGCCGGGCGCACGCCGTACACCCGATCGCTGATCTCCAGATCGAGTACTCGCTGCTGTCGCGGGCGGTCGAGGCCGAGGTGCTGCCCACGCTGCGGGAGCTGGGCATCGGGCTGACCGCGTACGGGGTGCTGGGCCGTGGTCTGCTCTCGGGGAACTGGGTGC
Organism: Micromonospora rifamycinica; assembly: GCF_900090265.1. Lineage (NCBI taxonomy): Bacteria > Bacillati > Actinomycetota > Actinomycetes > Micromonosporales > Micromonosporaceae > Micromonospora > Micromonospora rifamycinica. The sequence continues at coordinate 425,991 of NZ_LT607752.1, read as the reverse complement.
CGGGGCGGGCGGACGATCCGCGTAACCACGCCCCCCGCTTCGCGGCCGAGAACGGGGCGCACAACCTCGCCCTGGCGGAGGCGTTGCGCCGGGTCGCCGACGCGAAGGGGTGCACGGTGGCGCAGCTGGCGATCGCGTGGGTGGCGGCGCAGGACCCGTCCATCGTCCCGCTGGTCGGTGCGCGTACCCGGCAGCGGCTGGCCGAGGCGTTGCCGGCGCTGGCGGTGACGCTGTCGGCCGCCGATCTCGACGAGATCGAGGCGGCCGTGCCGAAGGGCGCCGCGCGCGGTGACCGCTACCCGGCGGCGTTCATGGCGAGCCTCGGCGTCGGCAACTAGGGCCTCGGCGTGAGCGGGTGACCCGGGGGGCGGGTCGGGACCGTGGCCGGTGTGTCGGTCGCGCCGGCGGGGTGTCCTGCCCGGGTGGGTGCGGTGGTCACCGCCACCGCGTCCCGTGGCCGGGCAGGACACCGTGGCCGGTCCCGACGCTCACGGTGGTGCCGTGACCGGCGGTGATGCCGTGTTCAGCCGCGAAGGCCAGCAGTTCGGCGGTGTGCCTGGTGCCGCCGGTGCCCGATGAGCTGAGCTTCTTGCGGCCGGAGCTCAGCTCCATGAGGTTCACTGTCGTCGGCATGGGGAAGCCGAGCACGCTGAGGGTGCCGTCGAGAGTCAGCAGCCGCAGCAGCGGCGACAGGTCGTGCGGGCCGGAGATGGTGTCCAGGATCAGGTCGAAACGGCTGGCGGCCCGCGCGAGCTGGGCGTCGTCGGTCGTGACGAGCAGATCGGCGGCGCCGAGTTTCCGGGCGTCGTCGACCTTGCCCGGGGTACGGCTCAAGACGGTGACCTCGGCACCGAGTGCGGCAGCGAGCTTGACACCCAGATGGCCGAGGCCACCGAGGCCGGCGACCGCCACCCGGCTGCCGGAGCCGATTCCCGCCCCGCACAGCGGCTCCCACATGGTGATGCCGGCGCACATCAGCGGGCCGCACCGGCCGGGTCGAGGCCGGCGGGCAGCCGGTGGGCGGCCGCGTGCGCCCGGGCGACCCCTTCGACCTGTTCATCCTGGTCCTCAGCATGGCGTTCTCCTGGTCGGCGGCGAGCATCGTCCACGCCGCGACCGCCGACGAGCCCGACGAGGACCACGAGCGGCGGCGCAGACTCCTGGCCGAATGCGTCCGGGGCGATCTCCCCGAGCCCGGCGCCCACGGACTGACCCCGGCAGCAGAACGCCCGGGAGGTGGCACCCGGTCGGCCGACCGGCACGCCTGCCGACCGACCGGGTGACACAGGCGGGACAGGCCCCTGCGGCACCCGGTCGGCGGGACGATCACGCCGTCGACCCGGCCACCACGGGACTGTCCACTGCGCGCACCGCCGGACCGGCGTCACGCAGACACCAGAGGCGACGGACCAACGCGACCGCCCCCAGCACACAGCTGACGAGGCACAGCAGCGTCAGCAGCGGCAGCAGCCAGGCGAAGACGATCCAGTACGCGAAGCCGAACGTCGCGCCGAACAGCAGAATCGGCAGCAGCGCGGGCAGTGTGGCGCCCAGCACCGTCGCCAGAGCAAGGGGCACGAGTCGCAGCACCAGCAGCGGTCGCCGCGCCGTGCGGCGTCGCACGGCCCAGCGGCGCGCCCGGACGGCCGCGGTGACCAGCAGCGCCGCCAGCACCACCGTGAGCCCGAGCAGGACCGCGTTCACGGTGTCGAGCGGATTGCTCATCGGCTTCGTCGGTGTCCCGAACCGTTCGGCGAGGAGGTTGGCCGAGAGTTCGCCGGGGGCGCCGACACCGTTGGTCAGGACGACGGCAGCCTCACCCGTCGAGGGCGAGAAGACCATGTCCCCGGTCCACGTCGCCAGGGTGCCGCCGTGGCCGATCATCGGCGGTACGCCCGAGGTGCCCGGGCGGGCCTGCCAGCCCAGGGCGTAGTCGCCGGCCCCGGGCTGGACGGTGTGCAGCTCGGCCAGGGAGGCGGCGCTCAGCAGGCCGGCACCGGGGCCGCCCTGGTTGAACCGCAGCCACCGCACCATGTCGTCCAGGGACGAGATCACCCCGCCGTTGCCGGCACACATCCCCGGCATCTCCGGCACCGCAAGGGCGAACCCGAGAACGACCTGATACCCGGACGGCAGCCCCTCGGCACCGTCCGAACACCCCGGCGTCGAGCGGGTACTGGTCATCCCCAGCGGGGTGAACAGCTCGGCACGCAGGAAGTCGTCGAAGGGCCTGCCCGACACCACCTCGATGATCCTCGCCGCGATCGTGTAGTTGGTGTTCTGGTACACCGGTCGGCTGCCCGGACCGGCGGCCAGGGTCTCGTCGGCCAGCCGGGCCACGGCCTCCCGCGCGTCGCGCGGCGGCGGGAACGGGTACTCGTCGTTCGTGCTGCTCGACAGGCCCGAGGTGTGGCTGAGCACATGCCGCACGGTGATCGCGGTGAAGCGCGGATCAGCCATCCGGAAGTCGGGAAGGATCGTGACGATCGGGTCGTCCAGGGCGACGCGGCCCCGGTCGACCAGCAGCATCACCGCCGCCGCCGTCATCGACTTGCTCATCGAGCCGATCCGGAACAGCGTGCCCGTCGTCACCGGGTCGCCGTCCCCGTCCCGGCCCCGGACGGTCGTCTCGACCGACGCCCCGTCGATCACGGCCGCCGCGACCCCCGGCGGCGCGTAGGCGGAACGGTAGTCGTCGACCGGCCCTCCACCGGTGGCGTGGGCCGGCACCGCCGGGCCGAGCAGGACGGTGAGGAGCACACCGGCGACGGCGGTCAGGCAGGTCAACCAGGGAAAACGCAGAGGTAGGAAGGTCACGACGTCGAACCTAGGCAGCCCCCCGGCGGCGGTCATCACACCACGGGGTGAGGTGGCACCACCCGGCGGAGTGAGACCTCAGCCGGGCAGATCGTGCCGACCGACCAGCCCGTTCTCGTACGCGTGGATCACCACGTGCACGCGGTCCCGCAGGCCCAGCTTCTGCAACACGGACCTGACGTGCGACTTCACCGTGTTCTCACTCAGCACCAGTTCCGCGCAGATCTCGCCGTTGGACCGGCCGCGGGCGAGCAGGCCGAAGATCTCGACCTCGCGCGGGGTGAGGCCGTCCAGCGCCCCCGCCCTGCGCGTCGGCGCCTGCCGTACGAGATCGAGGACCGTCGCAGCCACCCCCGGGGCCAGCGCCGACGTCCCGGAGGCCACGTCACACACCGCCTGCGCCAGGGCGGTGGGCCGGACGTCCTTGGTCAGGTAGCCGCTCGCGCCGGCCCGGATCGCGGCCACGACCAGGTCGTCATCGTCGAACGTCGTCAGCATGAGCACCCGGGTCGCCGGGGCGATCCTGACGATCTCCGCCGTGGCGGCGACCCCGTCCATGCCCGGCATGCGGATGTCCATCAGCACGACGTCGAGACGGTGCCGCCGGACGACCTCGATCGCGTCCCTGCCGTTCGCGACGTCGTGGGTGACCTCGATGCGTTCGTCGACCGACAGGACAGTCCGCAGAGAGGCCCGCAACAGTTCCTGATCGTCGACGAGCATCACCCGGATCGCGGTCATGCCCCCTCCTTCGTGGGCAGCCGCGCCCGCAGCACCCATCCGTCGTCCCCCTGGGTGATCGACAGGCTGCCGCCGGCGGTACGCACCCGTTCCCCGACACCCAGCAGGCCGGTGCCCCGACTGCCGGTGCCGCGCCGCACCGTACCGCCGTCGTCGCGCACCTCCACCTCCAGCTCGGCCGGGGTCCACCGGAGGCGCACGGTCACCGCGACCGGCGGTTCGAGGTGGCGCAGCGCGTTGGTGACGCCCTCCTGCACGGTACGGACCGCCGCCACCTCGGCGCTCAGGCTCAGCGGCCGACGTCGGCCCACTTGCGTGAACGTCACCGCGTGCAGCGGGCTGGCCGCCGCGGCCACCAGGTCGGCGATGGCATCCAACGAGATCGGCACCTGCCCGCGCCGGGCACCGGCGTCCGGTGCCGTGGCCGGCCCCAGGGTGGCCAGCATCGCTCGCAGGCCCTGGTGGGCGTCCCGGCCCGTCTCGGCGATGTCGCCCAGTTCGCGGCGGGTCGCCGGGTCCGCCGTCGTCACCGCTGCGGCCTCGATCCGCGCGACCATGACGGTGACGGTGTGAGCGATCACGTCGTGCAGGTCGCGGCGGATGCTGGCCCGTTCGTCCGCGACCGCCACGGCCAGCCGTTCGCTCTCGGCCCGCCGGCCCGCCTCGTGCCGCCGACGCACCAGCACGGCCGCACCCCAGACACCGCCGACCACGGCCACCAACAGCCCGCCCTCGACCAGGAGGGTCCATCCCGGGATCCCGGGGGGCAGCCGGCTCCACGCCACCGCCTCGGTGACGACGATCCCGAGTACGGCGACAGCCAGCGCGACCACCGAGGATCTGACCGGGACAAGGCCGGTCAGCCGCCACAACGTGAAGGGGAAACACAGGGCCGACGGCAGCAGGATCGCCGACCAGCCCGGGAAGGAGATCGTCGCCAGGACGAGCATGCCCAGCGCGCCGGTCGCGTACCCCACCCACGGTCGCCGACGGGACACTACCGCTGCCCGGTGGAGCAGGACGGCAGCGCCCGCCGCGGCGAGGATCTGCCCCGGGTGCGCGCCGTAGTACCGGTTACCCACCAGGGCGAGCACGGTCAGGACGGCCAGGACCGCATGCGCCGCCACCGTCGTCGCCGGCGAGGTGCCCCGGCGTGGGGAGACTGTCACAGTGGTCGCCTCCCGGTGGGTTCGTGCCGCGAGCCGTGCCCGTCACGGCGTGCCACAGGATAGCCAGGCGGGCGGTGCCCGGGGCCTGTTCTCGCGTACGCAGGTCATCGGGCGAGCCGATCCGGCGGCGGGCGTCGGCCCCCGGGACCGCCGGTCGGGGATAGCCGACGGCGAGGGCACGGCGACAGCCACGAGGCGCAGGTGGCGGGCTCACCAGTGCACCGCGACCCGGGCGGGCCGTCCTGACAGGAACCTCACGGACGCTCCGGATCCTGCACCGGTTGCCAGCGGATCTCCACGACGCCAGGTTGACCGTGCACGCCAGGGCCACCAGCCCCATTCCGATCGCCCCCGGCGATCTGATCTTCAGCGAGTACGACCTCGACCGTACGGTGACCGCGGCCCGGCTCGACCGGCACGGGAACATCGTGCTCGACCTGAGCCACGGCGAAGGCCAACTCGGCGGCGGCACCCTCGGCTACATCCTGAGCAAGGGCCGCAACGCCCGAAGCGTCCAGCCCGCCCCGGCCGGCGGCCGCTGATCCTCTGGCTGCACGGCGCCGGCGAGGGCGCCTCCCTGCCCGACGGCTACTACGACACCCCGACCTGGCTGGTCACCTCGCGCGACGACGACACCGTGCCACCCGAGACCAACACGGTCCACGCCCACCACCTCATCCGGGATCACTGGTCACCCGCTACGACCACGTCGTCGGGAACGGTTACCAGTTCCCCGGTCACTTCTCCTGGATCTACGTGGCCCGCAACGACCCGAGCCACCAGGGCACCCACCTCTGGCAGTGGATGGCCCGACAGCGTCGGTGATCCGCCGCGTCCGCACACGCGGACCCGCCACCCCGTCCGGTTCCAGCCTCGACTATTCCTCTCCGGCGGGACCGAGTACCCGGCGCACGGCGTCACGCAGCCACTGGTGGGCACCGTCGACGCTGTGGCGTGGGTGCCAGGCCATACCGATCGTCAGCGGTGGCAGTGGCAGTGGGATCTCCAACAGGCGCAGCCCCAGCGCGTACGCCGCGTCGCTGAGCCGCGACGAGGGCTCGCCCGGCAGTGCGGTCGGCACCAGGCAGACCACGTCCTCGGCTGCGGCCATCAGCATCGCGGCCAGGTGGCCGGGCAGCACGGCGCCGACCCGCCGGGTGAGCCCCTGCGCGGCCAGGGCCGTGTCCAGCGGCCCGGTGAAGCGTCCGCGGCGGCTGACCGCCACGTGCTCGGCCGCAGCGAGCCTGGCGGCCGTCAGCGCTCCTTCGGTGAGCGGGTGTCCAGCCCTGACGCCGGCCGCCATCCGTAGGGTGACCAGTTCCTCGACGTGAGTCTCCGGGTCGACGTGGTCGATGGCCCCGATCTCCAGGTCGATCCGTCCGTCACGCAGCGCGGGGCCAGCCTCCCACTCCTCGGCCAGCACCCGCAGCGACACGCCCGGCGCCCGGCGTCGGGCGAGCCGGAGCAGACCGGGCGCGAACGCGGCGCCGACCAGGTCCGCGGCCTGGACGGTGAAGGTGCGCCGCAGTGCCGCGGGGTCGATCCCGCCGCTCGGGGCGAGTAACGCCTCCAGCCGGCGCACCACCGCGGCAGCCTCGTCCCGCAGTGCCTCGGCGCGCGGAGTGGGCACCATCGTCTGCCCGGCCCGCACCAGTAGTGGATCTCGGAGCACCCGGCGCAGCCGGGCCAGGCTACGGCTCATCGCCGCGGGCGACGTCTGCAGCCGTGCGGCGGCGCGGGTGACACTCTGCTCGGTCAGTAGGGCGTCGAGAGCGACGGCGAGGTTGGCATCGAGGTTCGAGGCTGGGCTACCCACACACTCATTCCACTTCAGGCAATGATCGGATGCTGAAGTTCCCATTGTGGCAATGCGATGCCTGTCAGCACGATGAAGGAGTCCCGTCGATCCGACAATCGAGGTTTCATGATCGTCATCACCGGTCCCACCGGGAACATCGGGCGGCAGCTGCTGTCGCTACTGATCGAGGACGCGACCGCAGGTCGTGAGGAGTTGCGTGTCGTCGTCCGGGATCCGGCCCGACTACCTGAGGGCGTCCGTGGACGGGTCGAGGTGGTCGTCGGCTCACACGGCGACGCCGCGACCGTCGAGCGTGCCCTCGCCGGGGCGGACGCCGTCTTCTGGCTGGTACCGCCGGACGCCTCCGTCCCGCCCGACGAAGCCTACAGCGGCTTCACCCGCCCGGCCACGCGGGCTTTCGCCGCTCACGGCGTCGGCCATGTCGTCGGCATCTCGGCGCTCGGCCGTGGCACCCCGCAGGCCGCCCGGGCCGGGCTGGTCACCGCCTCCCTGGCCATGGACGACCTGATCGCCGGTTCCGGCGTCGCCTACCGCGCCCTGGCCTGCCCGTCCTTCTTCGAGAACCTGCTGGAGGAGGTCGACACGATCCGCGACGACGGCGTCTTCACCGACACCGTCGCCGCGGCCCGTCCGGCCCCCATGGTGGCCGTCGCCGACATCGCCGCCGCTGCGGCCGCGCTGCTGCTGGACCGCTCCTGGACCGGCGTGGGCGAGGTCCCTGTGCTCGGTCCGCAGGACCTCTCCCCCGACGACCTGGCCCGCATCATGACCGAGGAACTGGGCCGTCCGGTCCGCTACCAGCGCCAGTCGCTCGACGAACTGCGCTCCACCATGCTCGGCTACGGCCTCAACGAGGCGTTCGTCGAGGCCATGGTCGACATGAAACGCGCCAAGGACGAGGGCCTGGACTCGGGCATCGCCCGCTCACCGCAGGCGTGGCCGGCGACCGCGTTCGCGCAGTGGTGCGCCCAGACGCTCCGACCCGCCGTCCTCGGCACGCAGGAGACCGTCGATGCCCGCTGACCGGACCGAGCCGCCGGTCACCGCTTTCATGCTGGTCAAAACCACGCCCGAATGGCTGGCGATGACCGTGGCCGAACGGGTCACGGCCTTCACCACCCACGTTCTCCCCGTCATCCAGGCCCGCACCCGCGGTGTCCGCTCCCGCTTCTACGACACGGAGTTCTACTCGGCGCGGGTCACCGACATCTGGGTCTGGGAGGCGGACGACCACGACGCCTACCGCCTGCTGATCGACGCCTTGCGCGAGACCCCCTTCTGGGACCGCTACTTCCAGGTCGTCGACCTGTTGGTGGGCACCGAGAACGGCTACGCCCGCACCTACGGCCTGAAGCCGCTGGCCACCCTGGCCACCTGACGCTCCACCAGACCGGCCGGTGGCGCCGTCGGACGACGGCGGCACCGGCTCGGCGGAGGGCGGTCCACCCGGTACGTCATCGTGGATGGTCTCGTCACCGCCGATCGTCGGGCTCCCCGGCAAGTGCCTGGACGTCCGCAACGCCGCCACCGCCGACGGCCAGGCGGTCCACCTCTGGACCTGTCTGTCCGCCGCCAACCAGAAATGGACCCTGCCCTGACCAGATAGGCGGACCAGCCGTGCCCCCGCTACCGCACCGGCAGCGGGGGCACGTCCGCGTCTTCGGTCGTCGGGTGCCCCCATCGGTTACCGACACTACTGACGTACCGCCGGCGCGCCGATCAGGACGTGGTATCGATGGTGTCCACGTCGAATCTGCACGGCGTCTCAACGCGGCAGGTGAAGAAGCTGGTCGAGCAGCCCAGGATCGGGGTGGTGCCGGCGCTGCCGGACGCATTACCTGCGCAACCCGCTGACCAATGTCCCACATCCGCGCAGCCGTGGATCGTCAGCCTCCGTACCCGCTTGCCCACCCGCCTCCGCCTATTGCATTCACGGGAGCAAGAGGGCTATATTCATAGCAGCCGCTCAATCGAGGCTTACACGGGGGAAAGGCAGCACGATGGAAACAAGAGCGCCGTGGATCACCGGTGCCAAAAAGTCAATGCAGGTGGCGTTGCTAGTCGGCATGACCATCGCCACTAGCCTCACGGTCGCCACGAACCCTGCTCAGGCAAGGGCTCAGAGCTGCCAGTCCGCTAGCGTCTCGGCGATTCTGGATTACCGCGACGGCACCCAGTCCACGTTCAGCTGCACTGGGACATACTATCCTTTCAACAAGGACGCGGCCAACTTCAGAAGCCGTGGATGGTCAGGCTACATCACTTACAGCACTGGTAGGCAGGACACGTTCTGCAACAACGACAACTTCTGGTACCCGGACTACGCCAGGGTGACCAAGCTGGTGCTTTCGCCAACCAAACTCTGCTAAGGCAAATCACGCCTTTCGCGGAATCCTATCGCCAATAATAGCGGCCCTAGTCCTTCGACTAGGGCCGCTATGCTACACAGCCGAGATGTGCCCGTACAGGCTCTCGTGACATCCCCAGGGGCGCGGGCAGATTCAACCCGGCCGACGCCTTGTGGGACTCGACACCTACGACCGACAGGCCGGGGCCGCACCCGTCGGGTAATCGACGCCCCTTCAGCCCATGGTCCCCACCCTGTCAGACCCTCGGATGGGGACCATGCTCCCAAGCAGTTCAGGTGTCACTTGGCGTTGAACTGGCCCCTGGCGTCGGGCGAACCGGGCAAAGGGTGCTCATTTCCTGTCTGAGCTGCACGAACACTTGGCATCGATCGCCACCATTGGGCATCAACGGTCGACGTTCCACGGCCTGGCGACGGCCTGACTCCTTGACCCCCAGGCAACCAACACGGTTCGCTGACCTGCCTCGCCAGTTATGCCGAGCTGCAGAGGCTTTCCATGAAAGTCCGTAGACGTCCACCGCCGCTCGCGCTCATCGTCACTCAGTTAGTCACTCACCTCCGTGAACCTCCCACGGGGCCATTACGCGCACAATCTGCTTCGCATTAAATATCATCGTATTTGGTTCCAGTGGAGCGAGCGTCATCCCAGCCTTATCTGAAGAAAAACCGCCAGGAAAAACAGTTTCCTTATCGTATGCGGAAAGCCGAAAGTCACACGGCCCGTAAAAGGTCGCCGAGGAAATGTCAGTTCCCCGTAAGCTCGCCTGCGCGAAATTCGTTCCGTCTAACTCCGCACCCGAAAAGCTCACGCCATCCAAGAATGCGCCAGAGAAATCGACTCCAGTTGCTCGCACGCGGGCCATACTTGATCCTCGGAAATCTACATGTTGGAATTTTGCGTGGTTAAGGTCCGACCCTGTTAGGTCGCCAGAAACGCCCGTCGACTCGTCGGTTAAGACATCCCGAAGCCAGCAGAGATGCATCTCGGCTGAGTCGAAGTGCGCCCCGCGAAGGTCGACCTCCTGCAAAGAAGCCCTGTTGAGCTTAGCTTCGTAGGCAGTGACACGAGCTAAACTTGATGAATCGAAATCTATGTCACTGAAGTCTCCGCCATTGAGAGACGCTTGGCGGAGGTCCGACTCCGCCAGAGATAGCCTGATGTCGGAGCCTCCAGAATTTAACCTTCCTATAACATCAAGGGCAAGCTGAATGTCAGGGCTGCGAGTCTGCATGGGCGGCACGTCATCGATGTCCGCAGACTCGATGTATTGCCCGGGGAGCTTGGGCGGCCAAGGTGACCGGGTACGTACGTAAGCCGCGAGAACTTCCAAAACGGCTCTTGTATCTTCCGGGGAAGCCCTAACGAGGCGCTCAAGGGTGAACATGGCCCCGATTCGAACATTGAGGTTATCGTGACCAAGATATTCGAAGGATCGATAAAGCCGTCCTGCAAGCTGCTCGTCCCGCGTGATTTCCACCTGGTGTTGTTGCAACAACAACTGATGCCCTGCATTTAAGACTTGACGCCAGGCAAAATAAGCAGTAGCGAGAAACAGAGTTCCAGCGATTGCTGACGCAAGCGTCTTCCTGATGTCATTTTGCAGGGCAACGCGTTGCGCAAAGTCCGCCACATCATTGCGGCCCACCATGTACGGTGGCAGAACGATAACTATCGTCAAAGAGATGGCAAACCCGCACATTGCTAGAAGTAAGGCGATAATCGACGGCCTAGCAATTACCCTCGGCTTATTTTCGCGGATTTTCTGATAGCTCTGCTTAGCGAGCGTCCAAAGGCTTGCCACCCGAACACCATAGAGCTACGTTCGGCCCCAGTCGACCTCCACTGCCATCCCGTCTGCCGTCGACCCGCCCTGCTGGGGAGCGGGCCGCCGCCTGGCCCGCCACGTCAAGACGGCCTTGACGGCTCGTACGGACGCTGGCGGGTCGGGCGGTGGTCTGCTCGGCTCGCCCGGGTCGACGGTGGGCGGGATGGCTCCCCACCGCCACCACCCACGGACCGCAAGCCGCCGACGGACCCCCGGCCATCCTGGAGCCGGAGCGCCCCCGCCGGAGGCGCAGTAACCGCAACCCCGCCCACCACCCGGCAACCGCCGACGGGCCTGGCGTGCGCTCCCCTACGCCGCGCGGACTGCTGGCCGCGCGGCCCGGCCGGCTGCCGGCCCCGCCACCCCACCGGCAACGGCCTGTCGTCATCCGGCGGCCCACCGGGCTACCCGCCTCCGCGCCAGCCGCCGGGCGTGCTGCGTGGCCGGAGTCGGAGCGACAGCGGAGCGACGGGCGCGCGCCCTGGCGGCGGCGCGTGCGGCCCGTCAAGGGCCGCCTTGAAGACGTACAGAAACTATGAACCACATCGCCGGCAGCCGGCCAGTCGGTGACTGGACACGGGATGGTGCGGGGACCGGGTCGCTCCGTACCCTGGCTGGATGGCCGACCTCGTCGATACCGCTCGGGAAGTTGCGCGACATCTGTTGGAGACGCCGTTGCCTCGTCGATGGAGGCACGTCCAGGCGGTGGCCGCCAAGGCGGACCGGATCAGCGCGGCGGTCCCGGCCGAAGATCGCGCGGTGCTCGTAGCGTCGGCGTGGCTGCATGATGTGGGCTACAGCCCCGACCTGGTCGACACCGGCTTTCACTCCCTCGACGGTGGCCGATGGTTGCGGCGTGAGCGGTTCAACGAGCGCATTGCCGCCCTGGTAGCTCATCACTCCTGCGCGTGGCTGGAAGCAGAGGAACGTGGGCTCGGTGACGTCCTGGCCGCCGAGTTCCCTCGGGAGGAGACCGCAGTGACCGATGGGCTCTGCTTCTCCGACATGACGACCGGGCCGGACGGCCAGGACTTCGAGGTGTTGGAACGGCTCGCGGAGATCCGGTCACGGTATGGGCCAGACCACCTGGTGACCCGGTTCATCGGTCGGGCGGAACCGGAGATGGTTGCCGCTGTGCGGCGGACTCAGGAGCGGCTCGCCGGCGCTGTCCGTCAGCCGATGTAGGGCTCGGGGCGTTCCTCGTAGCCGTGGGTGATGCGCAGCAGGGTCGATGGATGAATGTCGAGCGCGGCCAGCTCGTCGCGGGTAACCCACCGGACTTCGTGTGACTCGTCGCTCGGGGTCGGGGTGCCGCTGACCGGCACGGCACGGAAGCAGAGCGAGAACTGCTGCCGGACCTCGCCGTCCGAGTACTCGATGACATGGCCGGGGTCGGAGTAGACGCCAACCATGCCGGTCACCTCGACACTGATGCCGGTCTCCTCGCGGGTCTCCCGGACTGCCGTCTCGGCGACCGATTCGCCGATCTCCTGGCCACCGCCGGGCAGGGACCATAGGCCGTTGTCGGTGCGCCGGATGAGCAGCACCCGGGCCTGCTCGTCCCGGACGAAGACGGAGACGGCGACGACGATGCTGTTGGCCTTCGGCGCGTTCGGGTCGTGGTAGTGCTCGGTTCTCGCCATGCCTCTAGGCTGCCACCTCGTCGCCGGGTCGGGGCTTCGAGGCCAACAGGATTCGGTCAAAGCTGTCGGAGTAGGTGCGGAACAGGTCGCCGCCGTTGAGCTTGCGCAGGTGCATCACGGGCGCGTGTGGTGCCGGGAAACCGAGAACGTGCATGTTGACCAACATCTCGTCGTCGAAGCGGTAGATCGAGTTGTAGAGAGTCGTGTCGTGGTAGAGCACGTTCACCTTCGGCGCACCGTCAAGCCGTTTGTAGTACCCCTGGACCTGGCGGATCTTCGCGGCCATCACGCCGGGCGCACCCTCCTCGACGCTCCTCCGCTCGATCGCGGCGCTGGTCGGATCACCGAGGAGGATGTTCACCGTTACACCGTCAAGGCCCTTTTGACGTAGGACGTCGACAAGCATCGGGTCCTGTTCTACGAGGAATAGGCCGGCGTAGGCCAGTACGTCGATGCGCTGCTCGGCCCGTTCGATCAGTCGACGCCACAGGTCGTTCGGCACCGAGGACCGCCGGGAGTAGAGCTGGACCATTTCGCTCTGCCCGATCTTCGACGCCCGTTCCGGTGTCACTGCCTCCGGCCAGAGATACGGGACGTCTTCGCGCACCATCGCCGCGATGGCGTGCCGATGACGCGGATACGGCGTCCGATTCTGGGTGATCCAGCGTTCCACGGTCTTCGCGTCGACCCCGATCCTCTCGGCTACGGCGACGGGAGTCAGGCCGTTGCGCAGGATGGCATCGCGTAGCCGGTCGTTCGGCATCGGACACTCCTCAAGGGACGACTTTAGGACGACTACAAGGTAGCCGAGACGTCCCATAGTCGTCCAGTCCATCGGATGGGCTGTCCCCCGCTTTCCGGGAGTCTTTACCGCAGAGGCCAAGAGCAGAAAGTCCACCGGGGACAAGCTCACTACCTGGCCCGAGACACAGGAGGTTTGTTGTGAAGCTGTACGTGGACACCCAGAGCAAGCAGGTTCAGGTGACGAAGGACCCGGAGCCGAAGAACGACCAGAACGGCAACCAGCGGTCGGAGAAGAACACCGGCCGGCTCATGTGGTCCACCCAGGTCTTCGTGCTCGACGAGACCGGTGGCGAGATCATCACCATCACCACGGCGGGAGAGAAGCCGGGCGTGACGGTGGGACAGCTCGTCGCTGTCGAGCAGTTGGAGGCTATTCCGTGGGCGACCAACGGGCGTAACGGCGTCGCGTTCCGTGCGATCTCGCTGAAGCCGAAGGCTGGTGCATCGGCGGCCAAGTGAGGTTCTTCGCTCACCGTGCTGTGTGAGCCTCTGGTGTCTTCGCACGAAGCGGCCTGACGGTCCGCTGATCTGAGATCCAAGGTCCGGGAGTGGTTCCGACTCCTACATTCCCGGCCCGTCACCACCTGTGGTGGTGGCATCCCGCATGAGTGGCGCGGGGTCGGTCCGACTCCTACATCTGCCGACCCCGTGCCCTCCAACTCATCCGACCCAACTCGTACTTGGGAGGACGTGTCATGTCCAAGTCTAGCCCTCGCCGCTCGTTCGGGCGGAAGTCAACCGGAACCGTGACGGTCATCGAGGCCAAGGTTCACCGGTCGTCGGCCCGGAACGCTCGCATGGCGTTCATCCTCACTGCGGTCATCATCGGCGTACTCGCTGCCGTGGTGGCCGCTGCCTACGTACACCCGATCATCGCGCTGTTCATCGGCGCGGCCGTCAGCGTCCCGTGTGGCGCGCTGGCCTGGCTCCTGGTCCGCATCTGGCCGGTACTGCGGCGGCTGTGGTGGTGGACCCCCGAAATCGTCCTGGCCGTGCTGCTGCTCACCGGTTGGGTGCAGCTCGCCACCCACACTCCGACCCCGGTCACCCTGGCCGTCGTCGCCGTCGTCCTCGGCGTCCCGGCCGCTGTTCCCGCCCTCCGCCGCCAGGTCGTCGCCTGGGTGTGGTGCCTGATCGTGCGCCACCGGCTGCGGGTGTGCTTCGCGCAGTTCATCATCGCCAACCAGTCGGGCTCCCTCCCGCTGATCCTCTGGGCCACGCCGACCCCGGTCGGCGAACGGGTCTGGGTCTACCTGCGCCCCGGCCTGTCCCTGGCGGACCTGGAAGGCCGCCTCGACAAGATCGCGGTGACCTGCCACGCATCATCTGTCCTGGTCGAACGGGCCTCGGACGGCAATGCCGCATACCTGCGGTTCGACATCAAGCGCCGCGAGGTGCTCACCGCGACCGTCACGTCTCCCCTGGCCGACGTCATCGACCCCGACGCCCCGGCCACCGACCGGCCGACGCCGGTCATCCCCACCGCCCTGGACCTGCCCGACGTCCAGGCCCCCACCATCACCCTGCCCGCCCAGCCCAGGAAGCAGGCCGCCACGTCGGCCAACGGCAGCAAGCCGGCCCCCGCGCCGTCGTCGGACGCCGACGACCTCTCCGACTGGCTCTGATCCCGCACCCAACCCAACCCGGACGCGGGGAGCCCTACGGGCTCCTTCGTGTGGCTTCCCGCGCCCACCAACGCCCAAGGAGGGCACCCATGGCTACGGCATCCGCCCCGACCGCCGGCATTCCGGTGGGGCCTGGCCTGTCGATGTTCGACCCGATCTTCATCGGCATCGACGAGTTCGGCCAGCACGTCTACATCACCCTGGCCTACCGCAACCTTCTCGCTGGCGGCGAACCCGGCGGAGGCAAGTCCGGCCTCCTCAACACCATCGCCGCTCACGCCGCGCTCTCCGTCGACTCCCGCCTTGTCCTGCTGGACGGCAAGCTCGTCGAACTGGGGCAGTGGGAGGACTGCGCCGACGCGTTCATCGGCCCCGACATCACCGCCGCCCTCGACGTCCTGCGACGCCTGCAAACGGTGATGAACAACCGCTACGCCTGGCTACGCGCCCACGGACGTCGCAAGGTCACCGCCCTCGACGGACTCTCCGTCATCACCATCCTCGTCGACGAGATCGCCTTCTACTCCGCCACCATCGGCAGCAAGCAGGAGCAGGAAGAGTTCGTCGCCCTGCTCCGCGACCTGGTCGCCCGGGGACGTGCCGCCGGCATCCCCGTCATCGCCGCAACTCAGCGGCCGTCGTTCGACATCATCCCCACCAGCCTGCGGGACCTGTTCGGCTACCGCGCCGCGTTCCGCTGCACCACCCCCAACAGCTCGAACATCGTCCTCGGTCACGGCTGGGCCGAGCAGGGCTACACCGCCACCGACATCGCCCCCACCAACCAGGGCGCGGCCTACCTCATCGCCGAAGGCGGCACCCCTCGCCGCATCAAGGTGGCCTACCTCGATGACGCCCAGATCGCCGGCATCGCCGACTACGCCACCTGGACCCGTCGCCCCACCCGCTTATCCGCACCCACCGGAACCCGAGTCGACTGGGAGACCGCCGCATGAGCCTGCTCCAGCGCATCCACGCACGTCGCACCCCGCGACCGACCACCCGATACGTCAACCGCTTCGTCGTCGGCACGCCCGCCGAACTCGCCACGCTCCTGAAGCTGGCCGCCGATAACGGGATTCTCGCCTTCGCCTCCGCGCCCGTGCCGCTGCCCGACGACCCCACCCGATTCCGCCGCTACCTGCGGCTGCGCACCCGCTGAACGGCCGACGGAACCGGCTCAAGCCCTGGAAAGCAGACCAGTTCCGCCGACCTCCCACCAAGCCCTTCTGAAAGGACGTGGCTGCCGTGAAGGCTACCCAGAACCCGCCCACCACCGGAATGGTCACCACTGCTGACCTGCTCCGGATGGCTGCCCTCTACCTGCGCCGGCACGGCTGGCACCAGGGCACCTACTACGCCCCCACCACCGACATCCCCACCCCGCCGGCCTGCGCCGCCGGGGCCATCCGCATCGCCTGCGCCGGCCGCCCGGTCGAGCGCTTCGTCCAGCTCGACGACGACACTATCGCCGACTACCTCACCGCTCTCGACGTGTTCGTCGACCACCTCGACGTCAGCGCGCCCATGTTCTTCATCGACGAGGACGGCTACCTCCTCGACGAACACACCTCCCCCTACTCCTGGAACGACGACCCGGCCCGCACCGCCGAGCAGGTCATCACTGCCCTAAAGGCCGCCGCCGAGGAGTGGGACCGCCTCCACACCGCCGGGAGTGAGAACCGGTGAGCACCGTCAAGGCGTCCTTGACGCCATCCGTCCCGCGGCAGAAGCGGCGGGAGGTCGTCGAGAACGACCAGTTCGCCGCCTTCACCCGGCGCATCATCCGCGCCCACGGCCGACGCGTCGCCACCGGCGACGTCGAAGCACTCCGCGACCTCGTCGCCCTGTCCGCCGATCTCGACCGGGCCATCGGTGAGGCCGTCGTCGGCCTGCGGGCCTTCGGCTACTCCTGGGCCGAGATCGGCTCCCGCCTCGGCATCTCCCGTCAGGCCGCCCAGCAGCGTTGGGCAGACCGCTCATGACCGTCTTCTACGACCCGACCGGCAGCCGCTACGGCATGCCCACCTATCCGTACCGGATGGCCCCCGACGGCCTGGCCACCCGGCGGCAACTCCGCGCCGCCGGTCTCCGGCCCGCCGGACAGGAACCCGTCTGCCAGATCCTCTGGCGTCGCGGTAAGCGGGTCGCCTACCTCTACCGCCTCGACCTCGCCAAGCCGAAGCGGACCGCCACGCCCGCCCAGCGGGAAGCCATCACCAAAGCGCTCCGCGCCCGCCGCACCTGTGCCGTCTGCGGCCTGGTGCAGCCCTACTACATCCCCCGCCGCTACGGCTGCTGCCTCGACTGCCACGGAGGCCACTGATGCCCGCGAAGACCTCGACTGCCGGCACCCGTGTGGAGGGTGTCGTCCTGGTCCTCATCCTCATCGCCGTCGCCGGCTTCGCCGGAGCGGCCTCGTTCACCCACGTCAAGGACTGGACCCTCGCCAACTCCCCCACCGGCACCGGGCAATGGTTCGGTTGGGCCAACGCCGTCATCTCCGAACTCGTCCCCATCGCCTGCCTATTGACCATCCGCCGACGCCGCCGGGCCGGCGCTTCCATCGGCTACCCGCTGTTCCTGCTCATCGCCGCCGCCGGCCTCTCCCTCGCCGCACAGCTCGCGGTCGCCAAACCCGGCCTGTCCGGATGGCTCCTGTCCGCCGTACCCGCCCTGGCGTTCATGGCCCTGGTGAAACTCGTCCTCGCCCCCGTCAAGGGCGACAACCCCACCCCGCCGGTCGCCAAGCCGGCCGAACCCCTCCACGTCCAGGTGACCGAGCAGGTCACCACCGAACCGGCACCGCCGGCCGCCATCACCACCGACCCGGAACCCCTCCCGGCCACCGCGCCGGAGCCCGTCACCGTCACGGTTGCCGCGCCGCAACCCGTCAACCCTCCGGCACCGGAGCCGGTCGACGTCCCTACCCACCTACTGCCCATGGCCCGCTTCGCCGCCGTCCAGCACGAGCAGAACACCGGAGCACCCATCACCCCGGGCGAGTTGGCCGACCGGCTCGACGTCACCCCGGCCGTCGCCGGGCAACTCCTCACCACCCTGACCGGTGGTGCCCGATGACCATCGTCATCGTCGACATCGAACACGTCACCCACACCTGCCCCGTCTACCCCGACGGGCACCCGTACGACATCCGGCGCACCGTCGTCGACGTCATCCCCGGCGGCCCCTGCCGGGCACCGGTCACCGTCCGCTGCGGCGAACAGACCACCCTCATCCCCTGCCACCGGCACGAACCGGCCAAGCGCCAATGCGGCGCCTGCCGGGTCATCGTCACCGAACGCACCATCACCACCCGCACCCCCGACGGGAACGCGGCTTGATGGCCTCGACGCTGGACCTCACCCCCCGCGCTTCGGCCCGGGGGGTGGGCACGAACGCCGACGTCCCACCCATCTACGGCTACACCGCCGCCGGCTCTGCCTTCGAGCGCGCCACCCGACCCGACTACTTCGGGTGGATCGAGCACGTCCGCGCCGCCGCCGGCTGCACCCGCCCCATCCGCCTCGCCGGAAGCCTCCTCACCGTCGACCCCACCACCGGTCGGGTCGTCGACCAGCGGCACACCGACACCATGCCCGACGCGGTCATCTACACCGCCTGCGGCAACCGACGCGCCACCGTCTGCCCCTCCTGCGCCCACACCTACCAACGCGACGCCTACCAACTCCTGCGCGCCGGCCTCATCGGCGGCAAGGGCGTACCCGACACCGTCACCCAGCATCCGGCGGTGTTCCCCACCTTCACCGCCCCGTCATTCGGACCGGTCCACGTCCGGGCGGTCCGCAAACACACCTGCCGGAACCGCAAACGCTGCGACTGCCGTCCCGACCCCTGCCACGCCCGCCGCGCCACCGACCCCACCGCCGGCCGCTGCCCCCACGGTCGCCCCGCCGCCTGCTGGGCCAGGCACGAACCCGGGGACGCCGCACTCGGTCAACCGCTGTGCCTGGACTGCTACGACCACGACCACCAGGTCGTCTGGAACCTCTTCTCGGGCGAACTGTGGCACCGCACCAAGCAAGCCGCGGAACGGCACCTCGCCAAACTCGCCCGCCACCGCGGCATTCCCCGCGTCCAGGTCGTCGCCGCCTCCGGCACCACCCGCACCGTCCCACCCGTCCGGCTGTCCCACGGCAAGGCCGCCGAGTTCCAGGCACGCGGCGCGGTCCACTTCCACGCCCTCGTCCGCCTCGACGGCGTCGAGCCCGACGACCCCACCGCCGTCGTCCCACCACCGGCCGCCTTCACCACCGCCGACCTCGTCGACGCGCTCCGCCACGCCGCCGCGCAGGTCGCGTTCGCCACCCCCACCCACCCCGACCGGCCCGACGGCTGGCCGATCGCCTGGGGCGAGCAGCTCGACATCCGCCCCATCACGCTGACCGGCCACGGCGAGGTCACCGACAGCATGGTCGCCGGCTACCTTGCCAAGTACGCCACCAAGAGCACCGAGGTAACCGGACACCGCTCCGTCAGGCTCACCGCCGACACCATCGGCGACCACGCCGACCCCGACGGCGACCACACTGCCCGCCTCATCGACGCCTGCTGGCGCATCGGCCGACCCACCGGCACCCCCGTGCCCCTCTCGCAACGGCCCCGCGACCACCGGCCCCGGCCCGGCTTCGTCGACCGCTGGGAGTGCCCCGACTGCGGCACCCACACCCGGTATGCCGCCTGCCCCGTCTGCGTCGCCCACCGTCAAGCCGGCCTTGACACCGAATCGACGCGACCGCCCAACCCCAACCCGTACGCCCGGCTGCGTCGCTGGGCGCACATGCTCGGTTTCGGCGGCCACTTCCTCACCAAGGCCCGGCGGTACTCCGTCACCTTCCAACTCCTGCGCGACACCCGCCGCCACCACCGGCAGCGTGAGGACCAGGACCACGGGCACCCGGTCGCCGGCGGCCAGCTCGTCGACGAGCACGACGACACCACCCTGATCGTCGGCACCCTCACCTTCGCCGGCGTCGGCTGGCACACCACCGGTGACGCCCTCCTCGCCAACACCGCCGCCGCCATGGCCCGGGAACGACAAGCCACCGGCCGCGAAGAACTCGCCCACGAACTCGGCACCACCCCGGCCGGCATCGCGCCGGCTGCTGCCTGACCCCTCCGACTGCTGGGAGACGACATGACCCCCGTGTCACCGCTCAAGCTCTGGACCGTCGACGACGTCTCGGCGTACCTCGGCGTTCCCGTCCAGACCCTCTACACCTGGCGCAAGCGTCGCACCGGGCCACCTGCGGCCCGCGTCGGCCGTCATCTGCGCTACGACCCGGATGCCGTCCGGGCCTGGTTCGTCCAGCAGACCGCAGCTTGAGGGGAGGAACCGACCATGGCTCACATCGAGGATCGCTGGTACAAGACGGTCGTCGTCGACGACCGCAACGTCCAGGTGCCCAAGGCCACCCACGGCAAGGGGATGCGCTACCGGGTGCGCTACATCGGCCCGGACGGACGGGAGCGTTCGGAGTCGTTCCCGGACAGGCGCAAGCGGGACGCCTCGGCGTTTCTCGCCCAGGTCCAGGCCGACATCCTCAAGGGCACCTACGTGGACCCGGACGCCGGTCGGGTGACGTTCCGCAAGTACGCCGACGAGTGGCTGAGCGCCGCATCCTGCGACGAGTCGACCCGGGAACGGTTGGAGCGACAGTTCCGCCTGCACGTCTACCCGGTCTTCGGTGACCGCCCCATCGCCGCCGTCCAGCCGAACACGATCCGGGCCTGGGCCAAGCAGCTCCAGGACTCGGGCATGGCGGCCAGCTACCGGCGGAACCTGTTCAACGACGTGTCGATGATCCTCAACGCGGCCGTCGACGACCGGAAGGTGATCAGCAACCCCTGCGCACTCAAGACGGTCCGGGCTCCCCGGTACGTCCCGGCCAAGGTCCTCCCCTGGTCGACGGACCGCCTCGCCTCGTTCCGTGCCGTGATGCGGGAACGCTATCGGATCGCCGTCGACCTGGGTGCCGGCTGCGGACTCCGGCAGGGCGAGATCTTCGCCGTCAGCCCGGACGACGTCGACACCTCGCGGCGACTGCTCCACGTCGTCCGCCAGATCAAGATCGTGCGGGGAACCCTGGTCTTCGCCCCACCCAAGGGCGGCAAGTTGCGGGAGGTCCCGCTACCCGACGCGGTCGCGGCACGGCTACGCGAGCACGCCGACCAGGTCGCCCCCGTACCGGTGACCCTGCCATGGGGCACCCCCGACGGCGAACCCCGGACGGTCACGGTCTACCTCAGCACCGCCAACGGCGACCCGATCAGCCGACCGTCGTTCAACGCCAATGTGTGGAAGCCGGCCATCCGGGCGGCCGGCGTCGAGGACACCCGACAGAACGGCATGCACGTCCTACGCCACACGTACGCCTCGGTGCTGCTCGACGCGGGCGAGAACATCAAGGCGCTGTCGCTGTACCTCGGCCACGCCGACCCCGGCTTCACCCTGCGGGTCTACACCCATCTCCTGCCGACCAGCGAGGACCGCACCCGCCGGGCGATCGACTCCGCCTTCGGGCACGGCCCCACGACCCCCGACGGCCTGGCGACGGCCTAGCAGGGTGCCGGAACGGTGTTCGCGCAGCTCAGGGCGGGTTAGGGCGTCACTTGGCGTTGAAGTAGTTCGCCTCCGGGTGATGCACCACGATCGCGTCGGTGGCCTGCTCCGGCACCAACTGGAACTCCTCCGAGAGCTGCACCCCGATCCGCTCCGCGCCGAGCAGGTCCACCACCTTCGCCCGGTCCTCCAGGTCCGGGCAGGCCGGGTAGCCGAACGCGTACCGGCAGCCCCGGTAGTCGTTGCGCAGCAGGCCGGCCAGGTCGGACGGGTCGCCGGTGGCGACCGCGCCGCCATCGGGCAGGGTCAGCTCGGAGCGGATCCGCCGGTGCCAGTACTCGGCCAGCGCCTCGGTGAGCTGCACGGACAGCCCGTGCACCTCCAGATAGTCGCGGTACTCGTTGGCGGCGAACATCTTGGCGGTGTACTCGCTGATCGGCTGCCCGACGGTGACCAGCTGCAACGCCACCACGTCCAACTGGTCGCCCCTCGGACGGAAGAAGTCGGCCAGGCACAGTCGCCGCTCCTGCCGCTGCCGGGGGAAGGAGAACCGGGCCCGCTCGGTGTTGCCGTTCTCGTCCAGCACCACCAGGTCGTTGCCCTCGGAGTAGGCCGGGAAGTAGCCGTACACCACGGCCGCCTCCAGCACCTGGTCGGCGATCAGCCGGTCCAGCCAGTACCGCAGCCGGGGCCGACCCTCGGTCTCCACCAGCTCCTCGTACGACGGGCCGTCGCCGCCCCGCGTGCCGCGCAGCCCCCACTGACCGAGGAAGGTGGCCCGCTCGTCCAGCAGCGCCGCGTAGTCGGCCAACGGCACCCCCTTGACCACCCGGGTGCCGAAGAACGGCGGGCTGGGCACCGCCACGTCGGTCGCCACGTCCGAGCGGACCGAGGCGTCGTGCAGCTCCGGCAGCACCTCGGTGACCAGGGTGCGCTGCTTCTCCCGGCGGGCCCGCCGGGCCGCCAGCGCCGCCTCCCGCTCCGGGTCGATCACCGGGGCGCCACCGCGCTTGGCGGTCATCACCCGGTCCATCAGGGCCAGCCCCTCGAAGGCGTCCCGCGCGTAGTGCACCTGGCCGGGGAACATCGCCCGCAGGTCGTCCTCGACGTACGCGCGGGTCAGCGCCGCCCCGCCCAACAGCACCGGCCACCGGTCGGCCACCCCGCGCGACGCCATCTCGGCGAGGTTCTCCTTCATGATCACGGTGCTTTTGACCAGCAGCCCGGACATCCCGATCGCGTCGGCCCGGTGCTCCTCGGCCGCGTCGAGGATCGCGTTGATCGGCTGCTTGATGCCGATGTTGACGACCTCGTAGCCGTTGTTGGACAGGATGATGTCGACCAGGTTCTTGCCGATGTCGTGCACGTCGCCACGTACGGTGGCCAGCACGATCCGGCCCTTGCCGCCGTCCTCGACCGCCTCCATGTGCGGCTCCAGGTAGGCCACCGCCGTCTTCATCACCTCGGCGGACTGGAGCACGAACGGCAGCTGCATCTGCCCGGAGCCGAACAGCTCGCCGACGACCTTCATCCCGTCCAGCAGGATGTCGTTGATGATGGACAGCGGGGACCGGCCCTGCGCCATCGCGGCGTCCAGGTCGGCCTCCAGGCCGTTGCGCTCGCCGTCGATGATCCGCCGCTTGAGCCGCTCGTCCAGCGGCAGCCCGGCCAACTCCTCGGCCCGGGTGGCCCGCGCCGACGCGGCGTCGACACCCTCGAACGCCTCGATGAACCGCTGCACCGGGTCGTAGCCCTCACGCCGCCGGTCGTAGATCAGGTCGAGGGCGACCTCGCGCTGCGCCTCGGGGATCTTCGACATCGGCAGGATCTTGCTGGCGTGCACGATCGCCGACGTCAACCCGGCCTGCACGCACTCGTGCAGGAACACCGAGTTGAGCACCTGCCGGGCCGCCGGGTTGAGCCCGAAGGAGACGTTCGAGATGCCCAGGGTGAAGTTGACCCCCGGGTAGCGGGCGGCGATCTCCCGGATCGCCTCGATCGTCTCGATGCCGTCGCGCCGGGTCTCCTCCTGGCCGGTGGCGATCGGGAAGGTCAGCGCGTCGATGAGGATGTCCGACCGGTCCATCCCCCAGCGGCCGGTCAGGTCGTCGATCAGCCGGGCCGCCACCCGGACCTTCCACTCCCGGGTACGCGCCTGCCCCTCCTCGTCGATGAGCAGCGCCACCACGGCCGCCCCGTGCTCGGCGATCACCGGCATCACCCGGGCGTAGCGGGAGTCGGGGCCGTCGCCGTCCTCGAAGTTGACCGAGTTGACCACGCAACGCCCGCCGAGCATCTCCAACCCGGCCTCGATCACCGCCGGCTCGGTGGAGTCCAGCATGATCGGCAGGGTGGACGCGGTGGCGAACCGACCGGCCAGCTCCCGCATGTCCTGGGTGCCGTCCCGGCCGACGTAGTCGACGCACAGGTCGAGCAGGTGCGACCCGTCGCGGGCCTGGCTGCGGGCCACCTCCACGCACGCCTGCCAGTCGGCGGCGAGCATCGACTCACGGAACGCCTTGGAGCCGTTGGCGTTGGTGCGCTCCCCCACCATCAGCACCGAGGCGTCCTGGGCGAACGGCACCGGGTGGTAGATCGACGAGACACCGGCCTCGTGCCGGGGCTCCCGGGCCGCCGGGGTCGCGCCGTGCAACCGCTCGGCCAGCGCCCGGATGTGCTCCGGGGTGGTGCCGCAGCAGCCGCCGATCAGCCCCACTCCGTAGTCGGCGACGAACCGCTCCAGGGCGTCGGCCAGCTCCACCGGGCTCAGCGGGAAGTACGCCCCGTCGGCGGTCAGCACCGGCAGGCCGGCGTTCGGCATCACCGACAGCGGGATCCGGGAGTGCTGGGAGAGGTACCGCAGGTGCTCGCCCATCTCGGCCGGGCCGGTCGAGCAGTTCAGCCCGATCAGGTCCACCCCCAGCGGCTCGATGGCCGCCAGCGCCGCGCCGATCTCGCTGCCCACCAGCATGGTGCCGGTGGTCTCCACCGCCACGTGGCAGATGATCGGCACCTGCTGCCCCAGCTCGGCCATCGCCCGCTTCGACCCGACCACGGCCGCCTTGACCTGGAGCAGGTCCTGGCAGGTTTCGATGATCAACGCGTCCGACCCGCCGGCGATCAGCCCGGCGGCGTTCTCCTGGTAGGCGTCCCGCAGCGTCGCATACGGGGCGTGGCCCAGGGTGGGCAGCTTGGTGCCGGGGCCGATCGAGCCGAGCACGAAGCGGGGCCGATCGGCGGTCGCGTACGCGTCGGCGGCCTCCCGGGCGATCCGCGCGCCGGCCTCGGACAGCTCCCGGATGCGCTGCGGGATGTCGTACTCGGCGAGGTTGGCGAGGTTGGCGCCGAACGTGTTCGTCTCGACGCAGTCCGCGCCGGCCGCCAGGTACGCCTCGTGCACCCCGCGGACGACGTCGGGCCGGGTCACGTTGAGGATCTCGTTGCAGCCCTCCAGCCCTTCGAAGTCGTCGAGGCTCAGGTCGGCAGCCTGGAGCATTGTCCCCATCGCGCCGTCGGCGATGAGAATCCGGTCGGCCAGCACATCCCGCAACGAAGTCCGCACAGGTTCAGGTTAGTGCGCGAGTCCCGCCGATTGCTGACCCCCGGCGCCGTCCCACTATGTGTCCCTCCGCTCACCGGGCCGGTTCGTACCGGTTCGGTGACCCGGCGGGTCGGCGGACCGGCGCGGCCGACGGGCCACCCGCCGCACCGGGACGTAGGCTGGCGGACGTGAAGGACATCAGGGACGCCACCGTGCACGGCGGGCGGGTGACCGGGACGACCCCCGGCGCCGTCGGCGACGAGCGGGGCGAGGTGACGGCGTGACCGAGTTCGACGGGCTGCCGGTGCTGCGGTCCCCGGTGGCGATCGCCGCCTTCGAGGGCTGGAACGACGCCGCGGACGCCTCCACCGCCGCCGTGGAACACCTCGAACAGGTCTGGCAGGCCCGGGAGATCACCGAGATCGACCCGGAGGAGTTCTACGACTTCCAGGTCAGCCGCCCGACCATCACGATGTCCGACGGCGAGACACGCCGGGTGGAGTGGCCCACCACGAAGTTCATGGTGGCCAGCCCCGAGGGCACCGAGCGCGACGTGGTGCTGATCCGGGGCATCGAGCCGAGCATGCGCTGGCGCACCTTCTGCCAGCAGGTGCTGGAGATCTGCCACAGCCTGGAGGTGGAGCGGGTGGTGCTGCTCGGCGCGTTGCTGGCCGACGTGCCGTACACCCGGCCGTTGCCGATCAGCGGCAGCGCCTCCGACGCCCAGGCCGCCCAGCGCTACCAGCTCACCCCCACCCGCTACGACGGGCCCACCGGTATCGTCGGGGTGCTCCAGGACGCCTGCACCCGGGCCGAGGTCGACGCGGTCTCGTTCTGGGTGCACGTGCCGCACTACGCCAACAACCCGCCCTGCCCGAAGGCCACCCTCGCCCTGCTGCACCGGGTGGAGGACGTGCTCGACCTGCCGGTGCCGATGGCCGACCTGGCCGAGGAGGCCGCCGAGTGGGAGCAGCGGGTCCGCAGCGCCGCCGAGCAGGACGCCGAGTTGGGCGAGTACGTCCGCGAGCTGGAGGAGCGGGTGGGTGACGCGGGCATCACCCCGCTGACCGGCGACGAGATCGCCCAGGAGTTCGAGAAGTACCTGCGTCGTCGGGGCGGTTCCGCCGGCCCCACCGCCGGTTCCTGGTAACAACGCCTACCGTCGGTCCGCCCCGGTCGGTCAGCCGACCGGGGCGGTCGCGTGTCCGGGGTGGCGCCGTCACTCCCGCTAGGGCATCCTAGGAACCTAGCTGTCATGAGGAGGCGGGCGTGCAGATCAACCCGGGAGCCGCCGAGTTCCCGCACCGGCAGATCGCCGCGCAGCTCAAGGCCCAGGTGCGCCGGGGTGACTGGGGGCCGGGCGAGCGACTGCCGTCCATCCCGGCCATCGCCGAGATGTTCGGGGTCGCCAAGCAGACCGTGCAGCGCGCCGTCGACCAGTTGCGGGTCGAGGGCATCCTGATCACCAAACCCGGCTCCGGTACGTACGTCCGGGGCACCCGGCGGCGACTCAACCGGCTCTCCCGGGGCCGTTACGGTGGCTTCCGGGGCTACCACGCCGACCTCGCCGCCCGGTACCGCCAGCAGCTCGTCTCGGTCGGCCGGGCACCCGCCCCGCCCGAGGTGGCCGACGCGTTCGGCGTCGCCGACGGCACCGAGCTGCTCTGCCGCCGGCACCTGGTCCGCACCGACGACTCCCCGGTGGAGGTGGGCGCCTCCTGGTTCCTGCCGAAGGACACCGCCGGCACCTCACTGGAGCGGGCCGAGGCGTTCGGTCGGCCGCTCTACCAGGAGGCCGAGGAGGCGACCGGACGCCGGTACGCCACCGCCGCCGACACCATCAGCGCCCGCCAGCCCAGCCGGGAGGAGGCCGAGACCCTCCAGATCCGCCCGGACACCCCGGTGCTGCACCTGCTGCACGTCGCCTACGACACCCACCGCAGACCGATCGAGGTCGCCCAGGCCACCTGGCCCGGCCCGATGACCACGCTGACCGAGGAGTACCAGGTACCCGCCCCGGCGCAGGACCCGGATCCGGACCCCGGGCTGGTCCTCGGCTGACCGGGATACCACCACCGCACACCGGCGGGCGACAGTGGGCGGGCCGCCCCGGGAACGCCTCAGGTGCGCGCGGTGGCCACCAGCACGGCCACCCCGAGCGCGACGACGACCAGTGAGGCCACCACCCCGAGCGCCTCGCCCACCCGGGGCGGGACCGTGGCGCCCAGGGCCGCGCCGATCATCGCGAGCACGGTCTGCCACAGCAGCGAGGCCAGACCGGCGGCGGCGACGAACACGGCGGGTCCGATCCAGGTGCCCGTCGCGGCGGTCACCATCCCGGCCAGCGCGAAGAAGTACAGCAGGGTCAACGGGTTGATCGCGGTCAGGAGCACGAACCGGGCGTAGACCGACCGGTGTCCGGTCGCCACGCCGGCACCGGCCGGACCCGCAGGACCCACCCCCACCGGCACCGGACCGCCGGCGGCACCGGCCCTGGCCAGGTCTACGGCGGCCGGACCGGCCCCGGGGACGGTGGCGGCCGGAGGACCGGCGGTGACGGGGCCGACCGGGGCGGGCCGCGCGCCGGCCGGCGCGCGGCGCAGCGCGATCAGCTGGTGGCAGCCCAGCGCGATGACCACCACCCCGGACAGGTAGCGGGGGGTGTCCCCCCACGAGGCGATCACCGGCGCGATCGCGGCCCCGGTCAGCAGCGCGCCGAGGCAGTACAGGGTGTCGACGGTGGCCACGCCGGAAGCGGCGGCCAACCCGCCGCGGTGGCCGCGCAGCATCCCCTCCCGAACGACCAGCACCCCGATCGCCCCGAGCGGCATCGCCACCCCCAGCCCGGCGGCGAAGCCGGCGACCGCGAGCACCACGACGTCATCAACCATCCCCCGAGTCTGGGCGAAACGCGGGCGAGCCGCCGACAATTATCCGGCGGCACCGTACGATTCCCGGTGTGGACGCGCTGGACGAGCAGATTCTCGGCATCCTGCAGGACAATGCGCGGTGCTCGTTCAGCGAGATCGGCCGACGGATCGGCCTCGGCACCAACGCCACCGCCGCCCGGGTCCGCCGGTTGGAGGACGACGGCGTCATCCTCGGCTACACCGTCGTCACCGGCCACGACGCACCGGAACCCCACGGTGGCCTGGAGGTGTTCGTCGACGTGCTCCTCGACGCCGACACCGACTACGAGACGTTCGTCGCCGCCATCGCCCCGATCCCGCAGGTCATCGACGCGGTGCACATGACCGGCCCCTACGACTACCTGCTGCGGGCCCGGCTGCGCGACACCGCGGCCCTGGACTCGCTGCTGCGTCGGCTCAAGAAGAGCTGCGGCGTGGTGCAGACCCAGACCCGGGTCGCGCTGCGCCAGCCGACGTCACGACGCGGCGGCCGGTGAGCGCGCCCCCACCGTCAGCGGCCGGGCCGGACCAGAGCCGGGTGATCCGCTCCCCCGTGCGGCCGGGCCGGACCAGCCGGGTGATCCGCCCCTACATCCTCACCGTCAGAGGCGGATGCCGAGCAGGGCGTCGAGGGTGACGGCGAAGAGCGCGGGGGCTCCCGGGTCGCCGCCGGTGCCGGCGAGGGTCGCCGCCGCCCACCTGTCGGCCAGCGCCAGGGCGCCCGGGGTGTCCAGATCGTCACCGAGGCGCTCGCGTACCCCGGCCAGGAAGGCCGCGCCGGACGGCCCGGACGGCGCGGCGGCGGCCCGCCGCCAGCGGTCCAGCCGCCGGTGCGCGGCGTCGAGCACCTCGTCGGTCCAGGCCCGGTCGTCCCGGTAGTGGCCGGAGACCAGACCGAGCCGGACGGCCATCGGGTCGACCCGGTCGGCGCGCAGCCGGGAGACGAAGACCAGGTTGCCCTTGGACTTGGACATCTTCTCGCCGTCCAGGCCGATCATGCCGGCGTGCACGTAGTGGTCGGCGAAGGGCGCCTCGCCGGTGAGCCGCTCGGCGTGCGCGGCGGAACACTCGTGGTGCGGAAAGATCAGGTCGTTGCCGCCGCCCTGCACGTCGAGCCGGTCGCCGAGCAGGTTCAGCGCGATCACCGTGCACTCGATGTGCCAGCCCGGCCGGCCGGCGCCCAGCTCACCGCCCGGCCAGGACGGCTCGCCGTCGCGGGCACCGCGCCACAGCAGCGGGTCGAGCGGATCGCGTTTGCCGGCCCGGTCCGGGTCGCCGCCGCGCTCCGGGAAGATCTCCAGCATCTGCTCCCGGCTCAGGTTCGACTCGTAGCCGAACTCCGGGGCGGCGGCGATGTCGAAGTAGACGTCGCCGCTGCCGTCGTCGAGCCGGTACGCGGCACCGTCCTTGAGGAGCTCCTGGACCCGGTCGGCGATCTCCGGGATCGACTCCACCGCGCCGACGTAGTGCGCGGGCGGGATGATCCGCAGCGCCTCCATGTCCTCGCGGAACAGGGCCGTCTCCCGCATCGCCAGGACCTTCCAGTCCTCGCCGTCGCGCTCGGCCCGCTCCAGCAGCGGGTCGTCGATGTCGGTGACGTTCTGCACGTACCGGACGGTCAATCCGGCGTCGCGCCACATCCGCTGCACCAGGTCAAAGGTGATCATGGTGGCGGCGTGCCCCAGGTGGGTGGCGTCGTACGGGGTGATGCCGCAGACGTACATGGTCGCCGGGCCGGCGGGACGACTCGGGTGGACACCGCGCCGGGCCGAGTCGTACAAGCTCAGTGGCCCGGCGTCACCCGGCAGCCGTGGCACCTCGTGTCCCACCCAAGAGTCCATGACCGTCAGCCTAACGAGCGCTCCGGCCACCCGGAGGAACCGCTCGGGTGATCAACGCGACAACGACTCAGATGGGCGGCCAGGGCATCGCCGGCCACTCCTGCGGCGGCAGCGGGTAGCGGCCGGTGTCCCGCAGCCGCCGCACCCGGGCGCCCACCTCGGCGATCTCGCCGAGGGTCAGGTGCGCGGCCAGCTCCTCGCCCAACTCCCCGGCGAGCTGGCCGGCGAGGGTGTCGAGCACCTGCACCGCGTCCGGTGGGAGCTGCCGGCCGGCCCAGCCCCACAGCACGGTGCGGAGCTTCTCCTCCACGTGGAAGCAGACCCCGTGATCCACCCCGTAGATCCGGTCGTCCGCGCCGACCAGCACGTGACCGCCCTTGCGGTCGGCGTTGTTGAGCACCGCGTCCAGCAACGCCAACCGGGCCAGCCGGGGATCGTCCGCGTGCGCCAGGGCGTACGCCGAGCCGTCCTCGTCCCGGGCCGCGGCCACCGGGAACCAGCGCGGCGGCACCGCCTCGGCCGGCACGAACCCGACCAGCGGCTCGGCGTCGTCGGGCTCGTCGATCCAGAGCTGACACGACCCCGGGCCGAGCGGCCCGTCCCGTAGCACCGTCGGCGGGACCAGGTCCCAGCCGGTGGCCCGGGAGACCAGGTATGCGGAGACCTCCCGGCCGGCGAGGGTGCCGTCGGGGAAGTCCCAGAGCGGACGCTCACCGCGCACCGGCTTGTAGACGCAGCGGGCCGTCCGGTCGTCCAGGGTCAGGGTCGCCCGCAGGGTGGTGTTGGAGGCGTCGACCAGGCGACCCTCCAGCTCCAGTTCACCGTCGCAGAGCAGCCGGAGCGCGGCGCTGGCGTCCTCGCGCTGCACCTCCGACGAGGTCACCGGTGGTAGCCGTTGTGCCGGGGGCAGAGGTGACCGGCCGGGTCGAGCGGCTGGCCGCAGAGCGGGCAGGGCGGACGGCCGGCGTTGACCACCCGGCGGGCCCGCTCGATGAACTCGCGGGTCGCCTCGGGCGTCAACCGCACCCGCAGCCGGTCGAGGTCCTCGTCGGGCTCCTCGTCGTCGTCCTCGTCGATGTCGTCGTCGCCCAGCTCGACCTCGGCCTCCGCCTCACCGGCGGCGATCGCCTCGATCACCACGGTGGCCGAGTCCACGTCGAACGCCAGCCCGAGGGTGCCGACCCGGAACTCCTCGTCGACCGGGCTGTCCAGCGGGTCGTTGTCGCCGACGGCGGCCGGTGCCTCCGGCAGCTCGACACCGAACCGGCGCTGCGCCTCGGAGAGCAGCTCCTCCAGCTTCTCGGCGAGCAGGGACACCTGGACCTTCTCCAGCGCGACGCTGACCAGCCGGCCACCGCCGCGGGCCTGGAGGAAGAACGTGCGCTCCCCGGGCGCCCCGACCGTCCCGGCGACGAACCGCTCCGGCGGCTCGAACGCGTGCACCTGGTGGGTCATACCCACGACCCTATCCGGAGCGTGGAACCGTCGCGCAAGGCACCGACGCCGAATCAGCCGAGGGCGAAACGGCGCGGCCCGGCCCGGTCGTGGTCGACCGGTTCAGCCGGCGCTCCCCGCGCCCCCGCCGACAGCCGCGTCGGAGTCGACAGCCCGGGCCGCCCGACGCCGCCGCTTGGGTCGCGGGGGCACCAGGGCGGCCAGGTCACCGCCGGTGTCGTTGAGCCGGACCAGGAACGGCCGCAACGGGGTGTAACGGATCGCGGTGACCGAGGCCGGGTCGGCGACCAGGCGTTGGAACAGGTCCAGGTGCATCCCGAGGGCGTCGGCCACGATGGCCTTGATCACATCGCCGTGGCTGCACGCCAGCCAGACCGCCTCCGGCCCGTGCTCCGCGGTGATCCGGGCGTCCCAGGCGCGGACGGCGGCGACCGCGCGGGCCGACATCTGCGCCATCGACTCGCCGTCGGGGAAGACCGCGGCACTGGGATGCTGCTGCACCACCGGCCAGAGCGGCTCCTTGGCCAGCTTCTTCAGCGGCTGCCCCTCCCAGGCGCCGTAGCCGCACTCGATCAGCCCCTCCTCGACCACCGGCTCGGCCTGCGGCAGCGCCAGCTCGAGGGTCTGCCGGCAGCGGATCAGCGGACTGGTCACCACCGCCGCGAGCGGCACCGGCCGCAGCCGGTCGCCGACCGCGACCGCCTGGGCCCGGCCCGTCTCGTCCAGCTCGACCGGCTGGCGGCCGGCCAGACCACCGTCGGCGTTCGCGGTCGTCCGGCCGTGTCGCAGAAGCAGAAGGGTCGCCACGCCCCCACCCTAGGCGCAGTCCGGACCGCGACGGCCCCCGACACCGGCGGCGGTGTCGGGGGCCGTCGGCCGGGGCGGATCAGGTGGCGCTGATCGTGCCGGTGAGCAGCAGCGCCAGCACCAGGGTGCCGAGCGCCACCCGGTAGAGCACGAAGACGTACAGGGTGTGGTGCGCCACGTACCGCAGCAGCCAGGCGATGGCCGCGTAGCCGACGCCGAAGGCGATGATGGTGGCGACCACCATCTGCGCCACCGACGGCACCGAGGTGCCCGGCGCGGCCGGCTCGAAGACGTCCCCGACGCTGAAGATCCCGGACATCACCACCGCCGGGATGGCCAGCAGGAACGAGTACCGGGCGGCGGCCTCCCGGGTGAGGTTGAGCAGCAGGCCCGCGGTGAGCGTGCCGCCGGAGCGGGACACCCCGGGGACCAGCGCCATCGCCTGGGCGAAGCCCATCACGATGCCGTCGCGCATCCGGAAGTTCGCCAGGGTACGGGTCTGCCGGCCCCAGTACTCGGCGAAGGCCAGCACGAAGGCGAAGACGATCAGGGTGGTGGAGACCACCCACAGGTTGCGTCCGGCGGTGCGGATCTGGTCCTTGAACAGGAAACCGAGCAGCCCGATCGGGATCGAGCCGACGATCACGTACCAGCCCATCCGGTAGTCGAGGCTGGACCGGACCGAGGCGTCCCTGATGCCGACCAGCCAGGTCCGGGTGATCCGCCAGATGTCCTTGGCGAAGTAGATGAGCACGGCCGCCTCGGTGCCCAGCTGGGTGACCGCGGTGAAGGACGCGCCCGCGTCCTGGTCGAAGAAGATCGCCGAGGTGATCCGCAGATGCCCCGACGAACTCACCGGAAGGAACTCGGTGAGCCCCTGGACGATGCCCAGGACGATGGCCTCGACCCAGGTCACTCGCCGACTCCCGAGAGGTCGAGGGCCTCGGCGACGGTCCGCAGGGTCTGCACGCCGCTCTCCCGGTCGGCCACGAACAGGGTGACCGACAGGGTGGTCACCCCGGCCGCCGCGTACTCCCGCATCCGCTCGGCGATGCGTTCCTTGGGGCCGAGCAGCGAGGTGCGGTCGATGAACTCCATCGGCACCGCCGCCGCCGCGTCGCGCTGCTGCTTGGCCAGGTAGAGGTCCTGCACCTGACGGGCCGCGTCGCCGTAGCCCATCCGGGTGGCGAGCTGGTTGTAGAAGTTCTGCTGCCGGCTGCCCATCCCGCCGACGTAGAGGGCGGCGTACCAGCGGACCAGCTCGGCGCAGGCGGCCACGTCGTCGCCGACCACCACCGGCACCGACGGCACCACGTCGAAGCCGGCGAGCTCCTTGCCGGCCCGGGCCCGGCCCGCCCGCACCGAGGCGAGCTGCTCCTCGGCGAACTCCGGGGAGTAGAAGACGGCGAGCCAGCCGTCGGCGATCTCACCGGCCAGTTCCAGGTTCTTCGGCCCGACCGCGGCCAGGTAGACCGGGATGTGGGGGCGCGGCGGATGGAAGCCCAGCCGCAACGCCTTGCCGGGGCCGTCGGGCAGCGGCAGCGTGTAGTGCGCGCCGTCGTAGGCGACCTCCTTGCGGGCCACCGCCAGCTTCACGATGTCGACGTACTCGCGGGTGCGGGCCAGCGGCTTGGCGAACCGGACACCGTGCCAGCCCTCGGAGACCTGCGGACCGGAGACCCCCAGGCCGAGCCGGAACCGGCCGCCGGAGAGCGCGTCGATGGTCGCCGCCGTCATCGCGGTCATCGCCGGGGTCCGGGCGGGGATCTGCATCACCGCGCTGCCCAGGTCGATCCGCTCGGTCTGGCCCGCCATCCAGGCCAGCATGCTCGGCGCGTCGGAGCCGTACGCCTCCGCCGCCCACACCACCGAGTAGCCGAGACGGTCCGCCTCCTGGGCGAGCGCCAGGTAGCCGGCCGGTGTACTCCACGCCGTCTGATATCCGAGGTTGAGCCCGAGTCGCACTGATCCTCCCCATCCCGCACCCACAGGTCGCATCAGGTTACGCAATGACCCGGCCCCCGCCGCCCACCGGCTCGCCCCCGCCGGCGGGCCGCGTGCCGCGGGCCGCGACGGGAGGTGGACGACGAGCGACCGGGCCGGCGCGTGGAGTGCCCAACGAGCGACCCGGGGCGGTGGTGACGGTCGGATCGGCGACCCGACAGGCAGAGATGCCGGGAGCGAGGATATCGGTTGCGCCGGGTTCGAAATAAGGTTCACCCATGCAACAGCGACCGCTCGGCCGAAGCGGGCTGGCGGTTTCCCGGCTCGCGCTCGGCACCATGACCTGGGGCCGGGACACCGACGCCGACGACGCGGCGGCCCAGCTGAAGAGCTTCCTCGACGCGGGCGGCAACCTGGTCGACACCGCCGACGTCTTCGCCGACGGGGACGCCGAGTCGGTGCTCGGGTCGCTGCTGGGCACCCTGGTCCCCCGCGAGGACGTGCTGATCGCCACCAAGGCGGGCCTGCGTCCGGGCAGCGGCCGACGGCGGGACGGTTCCCGCGGGCACCTGCTGCGCACCCTGGACGCCTCCCTGCGCCGGCTCGGCACCGACCACGTCGACCTGTGGCAGGTGCACGGCTACGACCCGGACACCCCGCTGGAGGAGACCCTGGCCGCGCTGGACCACGCGGTCGCCTCCGGCCGGGTCCGGTACGTCGGGGTGTCGAACTTCTCCGGCTGGCAGACCGCCCGCGCCGCCGCCTGGCAGGCCGCCTGGCCGGGGCGGTCCCCGGTGGTCGCCGCCCAGGTCGAGTACTCGCTGCTGGAGCGGGGGGTCGAGCGGGAGGTGCTGCCGGCCTGCGCCGCCCTCGGCCTGGGGGTGCTGCCCTGGTCGCCGCTCGGGCGGGGGGTACTGACCGGCAAGTACCGCAACGGCCGCCCGGCGGACTCCCGGGCCGCCTCGGCGCACTTCGAGCCGTTCGTCGCCACCTACCTGGAGCCGCGCTGCTCCAGCATCGTGGAGGCGGTGAGCATCGCCGCCGGTGGGCTCGGGGTGTCCCCGCTGGAGGTGGCGCTGGCCTGGATCCGGGACCGGCCGGGGGTGACCGCGCCGATCCTCGGCGCCCGGACGGTGGGCCAGCTGCTCGGGGCGTTGCAGGTGGAACGGATGACCCTGCCGGAGGAGATCACCACGGCGCTGGACGACGTGTCCGCGGTGCCGGTCGGCTACCCGGAACGCGAGGGCTGAGCCCGCCACGGACTCCGCCGCGGGCGTGGCCGCCCGCGGTGGTGGCGCGGCGCACCGGGTAGGGGGTGGCGCCGGGCCGCCGGGCTGGGCAGCATGGGTGTCATGGACTACGAATACGCGCCGCTGCGGTTGCCGCCCAACGTCGACCGGTTGACCGCCGCGGCGCAACTGGCGATCCAGGCGGAGTTCTCCGGCTGGGAGCTGGCCCGGGTTCAGCTCTTCCGGGACGGCACCCGCAAGGTGGTGCTGCGTCGCCGTCGGGTCGCCCAACCGCAACCCGGCCTGTCCTACTGACCCGCCCGGCACCCGGAGGCAGCCCGGCACCCAGAGGCCAGCCGGCACCCGGAGGCGGCGGTCCGGGAACGGCCGGCCCGGGACCGCCCCCGGGCCGGCCGCCACCGGCTAGTGCTGGTGCCCGGCGTGGTCGTGGTCGTCCTCGTCGAGGAACGGGTGCTCGTCGAGCCGGCCCACCAGCCGGTCGTCGGCCGCGGGGGTGAACGGACCCACCGGGTCGTCGTCGCTGAACGACTCCAGGTCGACCGGGGTGCCGACCTCGCTGACCATGACCACGCCGTCCAACGGCTCCAGCTCCGGCACGTCCAGGGCGCCGAGCGAGCCGTCACCGCCCTGCAACAGCTCCAGCACCGCCTCGCCCACCCCCTCGACCGGCGCGGGCTCGTCGCCCTCCGGCGTGCCCTCCCGGCGGGCCACCTCGGCGACCCGCAGCAGCGCCGAGACGCTGGGCACCCGGTAGTCACGGCGCTGCCGCACCGAGATGACCTGTGGGTGCGGGTCGGTGGCCGGGTCACCCTCGCCGGAGCCGAACCGCTCGTCCGCCTCGTCCGGGTCGATCGACTCGACGTCCCAGGGGGTGACCTCGCCGAACGCGTCGAGCAGCTGCTCGTCGTAGGCGAAGGAGGCGTTGTTCAACGCCACGTACGCCTGCCAGACGTCGTCGTCGTCGATCCGCCCCTGGGCGGCCCGTACGGCCGTCAGGTGGGCGCGGGCCGCGTCGATCACGCGCTCCAGGGCGACGTCCAGCTCAGCGTGCTGGTCGGTCATGAGGCAGTCCCTTCGAGGAATGGGGGGTGCGGCACCGGCACCGGTCAGCAGTTGCGGAGGAACCGGTCGAGCACCCGCACGCCGAACTGTAGTCCGTCCACCGGTACCCGCTCGTCGATGCCGTGGAACAACGCCGAGAAGTTGAGGTCCGCCGGCAGCCGCAGCGGGGCGAAACCGAAGCAGCGCATGCCGAGCTGGGCGAACGCCTTGGCGTCGGTGCCACCGGAGAGCATGTACGGCACCGGCCGGGCTCCCGGGTCCTCGGCCCGCAGCGCCGCCGACATCGCCTCGACCAGGTCGCCGTCGAAGGTGGTCTCCAGGGCGGGCTGACGCTGGATGTACTCGATCTCGATGTCCGGGCCGACCAGCTCGCGCAGCTGCCGCTCCAGCATCTCCGACTGGCCGGGCAGGCTGCGGCAGTCGATGGTGGCGGTGGCCCGCCCGGGGATGACGTTGTCCTTGTAGCCGGCGGCCAGCCTGGTCGGGTTGGCGGTGCTGCGGACGGTCGCGCCGATGATGTTGGCGATCGGGCCGAGCTTGGCGATCGCGGTCTCCGGGTCGTCCGGGTCCAGCTCGACGCCGAGCACGTCGGACACCTCGGTCAGGAAGGCCCGTACGGTGGGGGTGACGGTGATCGGGAAGCGGTGCCGGCCGATCCGGGCCACCGCCTCGGCCAGCGCGGTGACCGCGTTGTCGTCGTGGATGAACGAACCGTGCCCGGGCCGGCCCCGGGCGTGCAGCCGCAGCCAGTCCAGGCCCTTCTCGGCGGTCTCGATGAGGTAGAGCCGCTGGGCGTCGCTGATCGAGTACGAGAAGCCGCCGACCTCGCCGATCGCCTCGGTGCAGCCGTCGAAGAGCCCCCGGTGGCGCTGGACGAGGAAGTGCGCGCCGTAGTCGCTGCCCGCCTCCTCGTCGGCGGTGTACGCCAGCACGATGTCCCGGGGTGGGCGGACGCCGGTGCGCTGCCAGTGCCGCACCACCGCCAGCACCATCGCGTCGAAGTCCTTCATGTCGATCGCGCCCCGGCCCCACAGGTAGCCGTCGCGGACCTCCCCGGAGAACGGGTGCACCGACCACTCGTCGGCGTCGGCCGGCACCACGTCCAGGTGGCCGTGCACCAGCAGGGCGTCCCGACCCGGGTCCACACCGGGGATGCGGGCGACCAGGTTGGCCCGGCCCGGCGCGGACTCGTGGATCTCGACGTCCACGCCCACCTCGGTGAGCTTCTCCGCGACGTACTCGGCGGCCCGGCGCTCGCCGGCGCTGGTGGCGTTGTCACCGGTGTTGGTGGTGTCGATGCGCAGCAGGTCACCGCAGAGGTCGACGACCTCGGCGGTGGGGTCGGGCAGGGCTGAGGCGGCGTCGCTCGTCATCGCCTCTTTCTACCAGTCGCCGGCCGCGCCGCGAACCGCCCGACCCGCCCGTTGCCGACCCGCCGGAGCCGCCGGTCCAGGGCCGCGCCGCCCGCCGGCCGACCCCGGACCGGCGGGACCGTCGGCGCGGCCGTCGCGGGTTTGCCGGTCGTCGGGTACGGGTACCGGCGCTGGCGTCCCCGTTCCGCCCGTCGCACCGGCCGGCCACCCGCGCCGGCCCCGCCGAGGAGGGCGTCATGTCCGCCGTACCCCTGCCCCCGCTGCCACCGGCCGCCGACGACGCCTACCGCCCCGGCGGGCGCAGCATGGCCGACCTCGCCGACGCCGAGCATCGGCAGCTCCTCGACCTGGTCGACCAGGTCACCGACGAGAGCCTGGCGGTGCAGCGGCGGCGGGACGTGCTCCAGGTGCTCACCGCCGTGGTGTCGCGGCACCTGTCGGCCGAGGAGCAGTACCTGCTGCCCGCCGCCCGCGCCGCGCTGCCCGCCGCCGCCGACCGGGTGGACCGGGAGGTGACGGCGGACGTGGCGCTGCTCACCGCGCTGAAGGCCCTCGGCGGCCCGGACGACCCGACGCTGGCCGACGTGGCGGCCCGGATCCGGCGGCACGTGCAGGCGGTCGCCGAGCTGATCACCCCGCTGCGCGAGGTGGCCACCGACGCGGAGCTGATCCGGCTGGGCAACCGGTGGGCGATCGCCGAGGAGGCGGCCCCGACCCGACCGCACCCGGGCACCCCGGCCACCCCGCCGTGGAACCGGATCGTCGAACCGGCCGTGGGGGTGGTGGACAAGCTGCGGGACGCGGTGACCGGTCGCCGTACCCAGTTGTCCGACCTCACCCGCCGTTCCGGGCGGTGATCGATCGACCCCTATCCGTCAGGTCTGTCGGCCCGGTTCGGTCCAGACCCTTCCGTCTATCGACGTGTGGCCATACCGTCACCCTATGAACCTGGAGCTGCGCCACCTGCGGGTGGTCTGCGCGATCGCCGAGACGGGCAGCGTGACGAAAGCCGCGTCCGCCCTCGGCCTGGCCCAGCCGGCCCTGACCGCCCAGCTTCAGCGCATCGAGCGGACGCTGGGCGGCCCGCTGTTCGAACGGGACCGGCGGGGTGCCCGCCCCACCGCCCTGGGCGAGCTGGTGCTGTCCCGGGCCCGGGTGCTGCTGCCGGCGATGAAGGGCCTCCAGGACGAGGCGGCCCGACTGGCCGGGGCCGACGACGCCCTCGGCCGGTACCGCTTCGGCGGGGTGAACAGCCCGATCCTGGGTCGGCTGGTGCACCGGCTCGCCGCCGAACAGCCGCACGCGCAGATCACCACCTACGCGTCCTGGTCGGCCGACGAACTGGCCGCCCTGGTCGCCGGCGGCCGGCTCGACTTCGCGCTGACCGGCATCTGCGGCGACGCCACCCCGCCGGCGGAGTTCGGCCTGTCCTGGCGGGAGGTGGCCGTCGACCCGGTGCTGGTGCTGCTGCCGGCCGCCCACCCGATGGCCGACCGCGACGAGGTCGGCCTGGGCGACCTGCGGCACGAGCAGTGGGTCGCCGCGCCGGGTGACGGCTGCTTCGGCGACTGCTTCGCCGCCGCGTGCGCCCGCGCCGGCTTCACCCCCCGCAAGGTGTACGAGACCGACGTCCGTGGCTGCATGGACCTGGTCGACGCCGGCGAGGCGGTGGCCCTGTGCCAGGCCACCTTCCGCCCGGTCGCCGGCCTGGTGACGCGCCGGTTGGCCGGTACCCCGCTGCGGTGGCGGCTGCTGCTCGGCTGGCACCCGGAGTCCCCGGCGGCCCGGGTCGCCGATCCCGTCCTGGAGGACGCGGTGGCCGCGTACACCGACTCGTTGGCCGCCCACCCCGACTACCTGGCCTGGTTGCTGCGACATCCCGAGTTCGGCGCGCGGGACGGCGGTGCGGCCCGCGCGACCGGACGGGTGCGAACGGCGTGACGACGGGTATCAGCCCTGCATGACCGATCTCTATCCGGCCGCCGACCAGCGGGAGCTGCTGCGTCGGGCGGCCAGCGCGCACACCGCCGCCGCCCGGGACGTCGAGGCGTTCCTGCGCCGGCTGCCCGAGGTGCCCGACCCGGCCGACATCACCGAGTACGCGACGCTGCTCAGCCGGGAGGAGCAGACCCGCGCCGAGCGGCAGGACGCCGCCGACGCCGCCGGCCTGCAGCTGCCCAGCCTGGAATCCGAGTAGCCGACCGGCTTACCGGGCACCCGGGACGACTCCCGGGTGCCCCGCCGTCCCACCGGCGGACCGCCGGCCCGGCCTCCCCGCCCGCCCGGGACCGCCCGGCGGTCCGGGATGACCCGGGCGGACCGGGACGGCCGTCGACCGGGCGGGTCAGCGTTCGACGAGGACGTCGTGGCCCAGGTCGAGCAGGGCGTGCCGCCACTCGTCGTCGGCGTTGCCGCCGCCGGGCCGCTCGTCCACCAACGACCGGATCCGGTCGATCGCCGCCCGCATCACCGCGACGTCGGCCGGGGTGATGTCGACCTTGCGCTTACGCAGCACCGCCAGGATCTGCCGGCCGGGCTCGGGCAGGTCGAGATCCGGGTCGGGGCCGAACGCCTCCTCCCCGGACCCCCTGGTCAGCAGCCACTGCCGCAGTTGCTCGGAGGGGACGTTCACCTCGGCGTGGAAATCCTCCCAGAGCACCTCGACCTCGGGGTCGAGTCGCTGTTCGCGTGCCATCACGCCTCCTCTTCCGGTGGCCCGGGCGGTGCCGGGTTCCCGTCGTCGGTCCACTGCTTCAGGCCCTCCGGCGGCACCTGGACCCGGGCCGGGTTCGCCGTCGGGGCGGCCGGGATCGGTGCGGTCCGTTCGGCGTTCTCCTCGGTCTCCTCGGGTTCGGTCATCTCCGCCCTCCGGTCATCGGGGATGCGAGGTGGTGGCGGGGGCGTGGTCGCGGTCGCCGGCCGACACGTCGAAGGTGAGCTGCCCGTCCCGGGCGTCGACGGTGACCTTCTGCCCCGGGGAGAGCTGGTTCTCCAGCAGCATCCGGGAGAGCCGGTTGTCCACCTCGCGCTGGATCACCCGCCGCAGCGGGCGGGCTCCGAACTCCGGCTGGTAGCCGTGCTCGGCCAGCCAGTCCGTGCCGGTCGACGTGACCTCGACCCGGATGTCCTGGGCGTGCAGCCGGCGGCGGGTCTCCTCCAGCAGCAGCCCGGTGATCTGGCGGAGCTGCTCGGCCTCCAGCCGCTGGAAGATGATCGTCTCGTCGATCCGGTTGAGGAACTCCGGGCGGAAGTTCTCCTGGAGCCGACGTGTCAGCCGTTCCCGCAGCTCGTCGGCCTCCTGCTGGTCGCCCTGCGCGCCGACGCCGAAGCCGACGGTCCGCTGGGCTCCGGTGATCAGCTCCGAACCCAGGTTGCTCGTCATGATCAGCACGGTGTTCTTGAAGTTGACCGTGCGGCCCTGGCTGTCGGTGAGCCGGCCGTCGTCGAGCACCTGGAGCAGGATGTTGAACACGTCCGGGTGGGCCTTCTCGATCTCGTCGAGCAGTACCACGGCGTACGGGCGGCGGCGGACCGCCTCGGTGAGCTGGCCGGCCTCCTCGTAGCCGACGTAGCCGGGGGGCGCACCGACCAGCCGGGCCACGGTGTGCCGTTCCTGGAACTCGCTCATGTCCACCCGGACCATCCGGTCGGCCTCGCCGAAGAGCGCCTCGGCCAGCGCCCGGGCCAGTTCGGTCTTGCCGACGCCGGTGGGGCCGAGGAAGAGGAAGCTGCCCATCGGCCGGTTCGGGTCGGCCAGCCCGGCGCGCGACCGGCGGACCGCCTCGGCGATGGCGCTGACCGCGTCGTCCTGGCCGATCACCTTCTGGTGCAGGTGCCCCTCCAGCCGCAGCAGCCGGTCCCGCTCCTCCTCGGTGAGCTGGCTGACCGGGATGCCGGTGGACCGGGAGACCACCTCGGCGATCTCCTTCGTGTCGACCGAGGGCACCTGATTGTCCCCGCCGTCGC
The DNA here is from genome assembly GCF_900090265.1 of Micromonospora rifamycinica. Classification (NCBI taxonomy): domain Bacteria; kingdom Bacillati; phylum Actinomycetota; class Actinomycetes; order Micromonosporales; family Micromonosporaceae; genus Micromonospora; species Micromonospora rifamycinica. The sequence goes on along the minus strand of NZ_LT607752.1, from coordinate 384,448 downwards.
CCCGGGCCCGCCCGATCTGCGCCTCCAGCTCGGCGAGCCGGTCCCGCAGCGCGGACGCCTTCTCGTACTGCTCGTCGGCGACCGCCTGCTCCTTGTCCCGGCGGACGTCCTCCAGTTGCTGTTCCAGTTCCCGGACGTCCGAGGCGGGGGTCCGGGTGCGCAGCCGCACCCGCGCGCCGGCCTGGTCGATCAGGTCGATCGCCTTGTCCGGCAGGAACCGGTCGGTGACGTACCGGTCGGAGAGTTCGGCGGCGGCGACCAGCGCCTCGTCGGTGAACCGGACCTGGTGGTGGGCCTCGTACCGGTCCCGCAGGCCGCGCAGGATGGCCACCGTGTCCTCGACGTCGGGCTCGGGCACCAGCACCGGCTGGAACCGGCGCGCGAGGGCGGCGTCCTTCTCGATGCTGCGCCGGTACTCGTCCAGCGTGGTCGCCCCGATCACCCGCAGCTCGCCCCGGGCCAGCGCCGGCTTGAGCATGTTGGACGCGTCCATCCCGCCCTCGCTGCCGGCCCCGCCCGCGCCGACCAGGGTGTGGATCTCGTCCAGGAAGATGATGAGCTCGTCCCGGTGCGCCCGGATCTCGTCGATCACCTTCTTCAGCCGCTCCTCGAAGTCGCCCCGGTAGCGGGTGCCGGCGACCAGACCGGCCAGGTCGAGCTGGACGACCCGCTTGCCGAGCAGGGTCTGCGGCACGTCGCCGTCGCAGATCCGCTCGGCCAGGCCCTCCACGATGGCGGTCTTGCCGACGCCGGCCTCCCCGATGAGCACCGGGTTGTTCTTGGTCCGCCGGGACAGGATCTCGACCGCCTGCTCGATCTCGTCGGCGCGGCCGATCACCGGGTCGATCTGGTCGTTGCGGGCCAGGTCGGTGAGGTCCTGGCCGTACTGGTCGAGGGTGGGGGTGCCGCGGTCGGGTTTCGGGCCGGTCATCGGGCCGCGTTCCGCCCCGGCCGCCTGGAGCGACTCGGGCTGGATCCGGCCGGCGGCGAGCATCCGACCGGCCGGGGACTCGGGGTTGAGCGGCAGGGCCATCAGGATGTGTTCGGGTCCGATGTAGTTCGCGCCCATCGCCCGGGAGAGCTGGTGCGCGTCGAGCAGTGCCCGTTTGGCGGCCGGGGTGAGCGACAGGTTCGGCGGTACCTCGCCGCGCGGAGCGCCGTCGCCGCGTCCGCCGAGCGCGTTGACCAGGGCGTCCGGGTCGGCGCCGGCGCGGCGGACCAGGTCCCGCAGCGGGTCGCGCTGCAACGCCGCCCAGAGCAGGTGGTCGGTGTCCAGGTCGGTGCTGTGCTTCTGGGCGGCCCGCCGGGCGGCGTCGGCCAGCATCTCCCGGGCGTCGGCGGTCATCAGGCGGGTGATGTCGACCCGGTGCGCCGGGCGGCGTCCGCCCTCGCCCCGGCCGAAGTACCGGGCCAGGAACTCGTCCCACGGGTCGGAGCCGAAGTCCCCGGGTCCTAGCATGGCTGTCCTCCGCTCCTTGGGCCGCGGCAGGGTCGCCGGCGGCGACACCCGGGCGCGACACGATCGCCGGTGGCTACCCGACGGTCGCCCCGACAAACGCCCCGAGGTGGCAGGCTGGGCGGATGGAATCCCACCCGCTGCTGATCGTCGACGGTGCGAACGTGGTCGGCTCCCGGCCGGACGGCTGGTGGCACGACCGGGCCGGGGCGGCGGCCCGGCTGCGCGACCGGTTGGTCCCGGTGGCCGACGTGGGCGTGCCCCCGGAGCTGCCCGCGCCCGTCGAGGTGGTGCTGGTGGTCGAGGGCGCGGCCCGGGACGTGCCGGGGGTCGCCGGGGTACGCACCGTCGCGGCGCCGGGCTCGGGCGACGACACGATCGTCGACCTGGTGCGGGACGCGCCGGACCGGCGGCGGCTGGTGGTGACGGCCGACCGGGAGCTGCGCGGGCGGGTGGGCGCGCTGGGCGCCGAGGTGTACGGCCCCCGCTGGCTGCCCGGCTGAGCCCGGTCGAGCGCCCCCGGCACGGGGTCTCCCGGCCGGCCCGCCGACCGGAGGGCAGTCTCCCCGACGGGACCAGCTGTCTTTTTGACGGGACGCCCCCGGAGACTTCGCGCACGTCAGGGCGGTGACCGGACACCCGGGCCGCGACACCGACAGGGCGGATGTTCTCTCCCCGTCAGGTATACGTTGTAATGGAGATCTCCCCGCCCCCAGGAGGTCATCGTGGCGAGCGTCGCCGAACTGAAGGCCGCGATCGACATCGCCCTTCAACAGATCGGTGACGGACAGACAGCCGTACAGGCCGCCGGGGAGAAGCTCTCCGAAGCACAGCAGACCCTCGCCGGGGCGTTGGAGGGCAGCGGGCACGAGACCGTCGAGGCGGCTCAGGCGTCACTCACCCAGGCCGGCCAGGAGCTGGAGGAATGTCTCGCCGCGACGCTCGTCGCGGTGGAACAGGCGCAGCTCTACGTGTCGTCGCTGTAGCGGGCCGCCGTGTCGATCGTCGAGGACGTCGGAGCCCAGGTACGGGCCGCCGCCGAGGAGTTCCCGCTCGCCCAGCTCGCCCTGGCGCTGGAGAAGTTCGGCCAGGCCACCGAGCGGCTGCGCTGGGTACGCCAGGAGTCGGCCAACCCGATGGGGGTGCCGGAACTCGCCGCCGCCACCGAGCACGCCGAGTCGGCCGGGCACGCGCTGCGGGTCGCCCAGGAACAGCTCACCGGCTACCTGGCCGCGATCGGGCTGGCCCCCGACGGCCCACCCCCGCCCCGGGCGACCGGCCCCGCGCCGAGGCACGACGGGCCGCGCGGCGACGCCGCCCCGCCGCCGGCCGCCCCGCCACCGGCCACCGAGGAGGACCCCACGGTCAAGCGCTGGTGGGCGGTCCGGGTGGCCGAGCTGACCGGTGGCCGGGAGGGTCCGCCGGAGCAGCCCGACGAGCGGGTCGCCGACTCGCGGGAGCTGCTGCGCCGGGTGGTCACCGGCATCCGCTCCGGCGACCGGGACCGGCTGCACCGGGAGCTGCGCGCCGCCCACGCCGACGTCGGCCTCGGCCTCGCCGCCATCGCCCCGCCGCTGCTGCGGGACCTCGCCGGCGATCTGCTCGGGCATCCGCCCCGCGCCGACGACCTGCCCCGGCTGCGCCGGGAACTCGACGGCCGGGTCCGCGACCTGCTGCCCGGCCTGCCACCGCCGGTACTGGAAACGCTGCTCACCCGGGTCTGCCGGATGCCCCCGCCGCGTCGGGGCGAGGGGGACGGCGAACAGCCGCACGCCGCCGATCCCGCCGTCACCGCGGGGGTGCTGACCGGCGTGCTGCTGGACCGGCTCGGCCGCGACCTGCCCCGCGACGAGCCCGACCCGTCGCGGCAGCAGCCCGGGCGGGCAGCGGAACCCGACCGGTCCCGGCCGCGTCCGCCGGCCGAACGTCACCCCGAGCCGCGCCCACCGCGTCGGCCGGAGCCGGCCCCGCAACGCCGGCCCGCGCCGGCCCCGCCGCCGGGAGCGGGTCCGCCTCCCGGATTCCCCGCGCCGGGCCGCAGGAGTCCGTGGGCGGACGGCAGGCCCCATGGCTGACCTGCGTGCCCAGCTGGCGGCGCGGGTGCGGGGGATGCTCTCCGAGGCGCTCGGTGTCACCCGTGCCCGGCTCGCCTCGGCCGAGTCGGAGCTGACCGTCGCCCGGGACCGGCTGACCCGGGTCCGGCGGGCCGCCGCGACGGTGCCGCAGCGGGTGGGCGCCGAACGCGACCGACGGCTCGCCGAGATCGACCGGCGGCACGCCGCGCGGCTCGCCGCGCTGGCCCACCGGGCCACCGAGGCGGCCCACCGGGAGGCCCCCGGCGCGGCCTCCGCCGCCTGGTCGCAGTGGCGGCCCACCCCGGCCGGACGCGGCGAGACCCCCGGTCCACTGCGGATCGGCACCCTGCGGGTGCCCGGCGCGGAACCCGTCCCGGCGCTGGTGCCGCTGCTCGACACCGGCCACGTGCAGCTGCACGGCGACGACCGGGAGGGCGCCGACGCGGTGGTGTCGGCACTGCTGCTGCGCGGGGTCGGCCGGGCCGACCCGGGAGCCGTCCGGCTCTACGGCTACGACCCCGAGCACCTCGGCGGCGGGCTGGCCGGCTTCGCCCCGCTCGGCACCGCCGGGCTGCTCACCTTCGTCGGTCCGGGCGGCCTGGCCCGCCTCCTCGACGACCTGGTGGAGCAGATCCGCCGGATCAACGAGACGGTCCTCGCGGGCGAGTACGGCTCCCTGCGCGCCCTGGCCGTGGCGACCGGCCGACGACCCGAACCGTGGCGGGTGGCGGTGCTGCTCGGGGGCGACGAGCTGTCCCGGCACGAACGCGGCCAGCTCGACCGGGTGGTCCGCACCGGGGTGGCCTGCGGGGTGCACCTGGTGGTCCGGGGCATCGACCTGCCGGACGACCCGAGCCTCACCCGGATCGTCGCCGGGCCGGGCGAGGCCCGCATCGGCACCCCGCCCGGCCCCCCGGTACGCCTCGACCCGCCGCCACCGGCCGCCCTGGTCACCGAGACCTGCCGGGAGGTCGCCGCCCGGGTCAACGCCGGCCCGCCCCCGACCCCCTTCACCGACCTGCTCCCACCGCCGGAGCAGATGTGGAAGGAGGACTCGGCGCACGGGCTGACCGCGCCGATCGGCGAGGGGCCGCACGGTCGTCCGGTGCTGCTGAACCTCGGCGACTACCCCCCGCACGCCCTGATCGGCGGGCCGTCGGGGACCGGCAAGACCAACCTCATCTTCGCCTGGATCGGCGCGCTGGCCGCCCGCTACTCCCCCGCCGAGCTGGAGTTCTATCTGCTCGACTTCAAGGAGGGGGTGTCCTTCGCCCGGTTCGCCCAGGGCCGCCGCGACCCGAGCTGGCTGCCGCACATGCGGCTGGTCGGGATCAACGTGAACACCGACCGGGAGTTCGGGCTGGCCCTGCTGCGCTTCCTCGCCGAGGAGCTGCGCCGCCGGGCCGACGCGGCCAAGAAGCACGAGGTCACCAAGCTGGCCGAGCTGCGGGCGGTGGATCCGACCGGGCACTGGCCCCGGATCGTCGCGGTGGTCGACGAGTTCCAGGCGCTGCTCGCCGGCCGGGACGTGGTCGCCCGGGAGGCCGCCGACCTGCTGGAGGACCTGGCCCGCCGGGGCCGCTCGCAGGGCATCCATCTGGTGCTCGCCTCGCAGGACGTCCGGGGCATCGAGGCGCTGTGGGGGCGGCCCGCCCTGGTGGCCCAGTTCACCCTGCGGATCGCGCTGCCCAAGGCGCTGCGCATCCTCGCCGAACGCAACGACGCCGCGCAGGCGCTGCCCCGGCACCACGCGGTGGTCAACGCCGAGTCGGGGATGACCGAGGGCAACCAGGTGGCCCGGATCCCGTCGGCCAGCGACTGGGAGACCTGGAGCGAGCTGCAGCACCGGTTGTGGCGGATGCGGCCCGCCGACGCCGCCCCGGCACGCCTCTTCGACGGCGACGCGATCCCCCGGCTCGCCGAGGCCCCCGACTTCCGGGCGCTCACCCCGCCCGGGGACGACCTCCCGCCGCGCGGGCCGGTCGCCGTACTCGGGGAGATCATCGACGTGCAGTCCCGGTCGGCGGCGCTGCGGCTGCCCCGGGCGCCCGGGCGCAACCTCGCGGTCCTGGGAACCCGGGTCGACGAGGCGTGCGCGGTGCTCGACGCCGCCGCCCGTTCGCTGGCCCGGCAGCACCGCCCCGGCAGCGCCCGGTTCTCCATCGCCTGTCTCGACCCGGACGCCGACCCGGCGGCCCGCGCCCTCTACGAGAACCTCGCCGACGACGCCGCCTGGTACGACGAGGAGACCGTCGCCGAGCTGATGGCCGAGACGGCGACCGCGCTGACCCGACCGGGCACCCCGTCCACCCCGCACTACCTGCTGCTGTTCGCCGTGGACGCGGCGGCCGGGGCGCTGGCCACCGGTTCGCCCGGAGCCACCGGCCTGGACCGGTTGCGCCGGATCCTGCACGACGGGCCGGAGCGGCGTACCCATGTGCTGGCCTGGTGGCGGGGGGTGGCCCGGATGCGGGCGGACCTGGGCGGGCCGGCCGCCCGGACCGACCAGATCGGCGCCTGGGTGGCCCTGGACGTGCAGGGCGGCGAGCTGGGCTCGGCGCTCTACCCCGGCTCCGGCGGCCCGGACTGGTACCCGCGTCCGTGGCGCGGGCTGTTCTTCGACCGGGCGGTGCACCGCACCGGACAGGTGATCATCCCCTATGGTCCGTCCCGATGAACGAACCGGTCGCCAGTGACACCTACGCCGCCCACGTCCGCCGGCTCGCCGAGCTGACCGGTCGGGTGGCCACCCAGCGGGCCGAGGCGCAGGCCTGGCACGACCAGCAGTGCGTCGCCGCCGAGCGGGCCGTGCAGCAGGCGGTCACCCAGCTCCACGACGCCGAGCAGGAGGTGACCGACGCCCGGTCGATGCTGGAACGGGTCGACACCGAGGTCGGTCATCTCTGGGCCGAGCTGCGGTCCCGGTTGGGCACCCGTCGGCTCGGCGACCCACCGGGGCCGGCGCGGGACGTCACCGGCGACCCGGTGCCGCTGCTGCACGGGGTACGCGAACTGCTCGACCGCACCGGCCAGCGCGGTGAGCTGCCGGGGTCGGTGAACCCGCTGCTCGCCCTCTGCGGGGTGGCCGGGGCGGTCGTCGCGTACGCCCTCGGGGCCGCCGCCCGCGCGGTCGGCCAACGGTACGGCGGTGACCTGGCGGTGGGGATGCCGGTGCTGGCACTGGTGGTCACGCTGCTCGGCCCGGTGGCCGGGCTGGCACCGGCGAAACGGCTGGCCGACCGGCGGCACGCCCTGCTCGGCCCCCGCCCGCTGGCGATCGTCCTGGCCGCCGGGGTGCTGACCACGGTGCTGCTGCTGGTGTCGACCCGCTGAGGCGTCCCGGCGCGGCGACCCGTGCCGGGACGGCCCGGCTCACGCCGGGACGGCGACCGCCTCCCGCAGCAGCCGGCGGGCCAGCACCAGCCGGTCGGCGTCGTCGTCGAGGCCGGGCAGCTCCCCCACCCGGACGCCGGTGCCGGTGAGCACCGCCCGCAGGGCCGGCGCGCACTGGGCGGGCAGGGTGAGGGTGCGGTCGGTCAACCGCAGCGCCACCCGGCCGTCGGCGGTGGGGGTGAGCTGCCACCGCAGGCCGTCGCGGGGGGCGATCGTGCTGTCCGCCGTGAGCATGTCGAGCGCGGCGGCCTGGGCGAGCGGCCGGATCGGGGCCGGTCGGGCGGCCGGCCAGGCCCGGTCCCGCAGCCGGGCCGCGACCACGGCCGGATCGGCCGACAGCAGCCAGTCGCGCAGCGCCTCCACCGTCTCGGCGAGCTCCGGCTCGATGGCGTCCGGGTCGGCGACGTCGGTGCCGAAGGGCAGCCCGGCCCGCAGCCGGGGATCCTCGGCGGCCAACGCCAGCAGCTCCTCGACCACGGCGTACCGGGTCAACGCGCGGATGCCGACGGTCAGGTGCAGCGAGCGGGACTCCTGGGCCTGGGCGCTGTGCAGCCAGCCACGCGGCAGGTAGAGCGCGTCGCCCGGTTCGAGGACCACGTCGAGCGCGGCCGGCCCGTCGGCGGTGGCGGACACCTCGTCGGCCCGGCCGCCCCAGGGCTGCCTCTCCAGCGGGTCGGTGAGCACCGGCGGGTGGATCCGCCAGTGCTTGCGGCCGTCGACCTGGAGCACGAAGACGTCATGGGTGTCGTAGTGGGTGGCGAAACCCTGACTACCCGGCGGGGTCAGGTAGGCGTTGACCTGCAACGGCTGGGTCAGGGCGGCGCCCAGGTCCCGGGTGAAGTCGATCAGGGCGGGCCAGAGCCGGTGCAGCCCCTGGAGCACCAGCGTCGCCCCGGCGGCGTACAGCTCCAGGATGCGCTCGTCGCGGACCTGGTCGCCGATCTCCGCCCCCGCCCCGCCGCCGCCGGTGAACCGGGCCGCCGGCACCAACTGGCCGTCCTTGGCCACCCGCAGGAACGGGGTACGCAGACCGCGCCGGCTGAGCAACTCGTCCGCGTCCTCGGGGCTGAGCAGGTCGGTGAACCCGTCGGCGTTGGGCAGTTCGGCGGCCCGTGACAGCAGCGGCGCGCGGCCCCAGTGGGCGGCGGCGAACTTCTCCGGTTCGAGGCTCACGCAGCGGGCCAGGGCCGACGCCGCAGCCGGCGGGACCGCCGGGCGACCGTGGCCGCCCGGCGGGTCGATGATCGCCATGGTGTCGGTCAGCGGGCGCTGCCGTCGGCGCCGCCGTCGTGCTGACCCGGGGTCGCCCCGCCATCGGCCGGACCCTCCGCGCTGCCGTCCGCGCCACCGTCGTGCTGACCCGGGGTCGCCCCGCCGTCCGCCGGACCCTCCGCGCTGCCGTCCGCGCCACCGTCGTGCTGACCCGGGGTCGCCCCGCCGTCCGCCGGACCCTCCGCGCTGCCGTCCGCGCCACCGTCGTGCTGACCCGAGGTCGCCCCGCCATCGGCCGGACCCTCGACGCCGCCGCCGCTGGTGGTCTGAATGTCGTCGTCGTTCAGTGCCATGGGTGCTCCCTCGGATGTGCTGCCCCGCCGTGGGGCGGGGTCTGTCGTGTGCGGTTGGTACCCCCGACACGATCTTCTCTAACCCCACCGTAGTCGGCCCGTCCGACACACGGACCCGGATCGTCGGGACGGGTGGGCACGGTTCCGGTCAGGGAATCAGCTGTTGCAGGTCCCGCGGCATGCCGGACTTGACGTCCTGCCATTCACCCTGGGTGACGTGCCGGCGCAGGGTGTCCAGCACCACCTGGGCCACCCGCTGCGGGCCGCCCTCCACGTCGTAGGGGAAGCCCTGGCGGATCTCGTAGAGGAAGTCGTCCCGGTTCAGCTTGACCGGCACGTTCTCGGGCTGCCAGCCGTCGAAGTAGATGCCCCGCACCAGCATCGGCAGCTGCGCGGCGAACTCCGCGCACTCCGTCACGGTCATCCGGTCCCGCAGCAGGTGCAGCACCGTCCGCAGGGCCGCGTACGACTGGTTGCGCTGTGCCCGGGGCCAGCCGTACGCCTGCTCGATGTCCTTGAGGATCAGGTTGGTCTTGTCCACCGAGGACTCGACCGCCGAGATCAGCTGCTCTGCCACCGCGGTCACCCCCCGGCCTTCGGATCGCCGTCCCACCGCCGGTCCTCGGCGCGTCGGGGCGGCCCCGACGGTCCCCGCCCCTGCCGGGCCGGGCTGCCGGGGCGGCCGGGCCGCTCCGGTCGACGACTGTCCCCGCCCGTACCGACGACGTGCAGCACCGCGCCGCGCCGCGGATCCGCCACCACCCGTACCGCCATCTCGGTCACCCCCGTGCCTGTCCTCGGTGTCCGGCCGGAGGACCCGGCCGGCGTCTGTCCCGGCCCGGACGACCCGGCCGGCGTCTGTTCCGGCCGGACGGTCCGACCGGCACCACCCATGCTGTGCTCCGGCAGGGTGAGCCGTCCTCACCCTGCCGGGGTGAACCGGCAGGCGACCGGTGTCGGACTCGGGCGGGATGCGGTGCCGGTCCCGGTCCCACCCATGGGACGGCCGGCACCGGTTCGGGGCGGTCCGGTGCCGGCGGGCAGCGACCGGCTCAGGCGGCCCGCCGCTCCCGGTGCTGCTTGCAGGCCACGCAGGAGGTGGCCGCGGGGAAGATCTCCAGCCGCTCCACCGGGATCGGCGACGTGCAGCCCTCGCAGAAGCCGTAGGTCCCCTCGTCCAACCGGGTCAGCGCGTGCTCGAACTGGGCCCGACGGTCGAGGATGGCACGCAGCAGGGACTGCGCGGTGTCCCGCTCGGCGGTCTTGGTGCCGCTGTCGGCCTGGTCGTCGCCGGCGGTGTCGCCAACCTCCACCAGCCGCAGCACCTGGCTCTGCGCGACCGTGTGCTCGTACTCGGCGGAAAGCTCGTCGTAGCGGGTCCGCAGGGCGATCCGGATCCGGTCGGCCTCCGCCTCGGTACGTGCGGTGCCGACACTGTCGTGGACGAGCATCGCTGCCTGCCTTTCCTTAGGCCGGGCGCGCGGGGACCAGCCCCGGACGCGGACGGCACGGCGAGATCATCCGTGCCCTGTGAGCCGGGCGATTACCCAACGTCGCAGCCCGGTAAACCATCGGTTCATCCGAGCAGTTCACCGGGGCCGTCGCGGTGCACCAGAGCCGGGTGGCGGGGGTCGTCGGCCCGGACCACCACGTCGGCGAAGGAGGCCGGGGCGACCTCGTCGGCGTACCGGGCGAAGGCCGGCAGGGTCCACCGCTGCGCCGGGTCGGTGCGGCGGGCCAGCGCGCCCGGAGAGAGATGCAGGTGCACGGAGACGTCGAAGGGCAGTCCCCCGCCGAGCAGCAGCGCACCGCTGACCAGCAGCACCGTGCCCGGCAGCAGGTCCTGGTAGGCCGCCCGGCTGGCCCGGTCGGTCCCGGTGTCCCAGAGGGAGGGCAGTACCCGGCCGCTGCCGCCGGGGCCGGCGGGGTCGAGCACCTCCCGGCGTAGCCCGGCCTCGTCCGTCCACCCCTCGTAGTAGGCGTCCGGGTTGGTCCGGCCGAACTCGAAGCGGACGGAGGCGGGCCTGAGGAAGTCCCCGGCGCGCAGGTGCAGCGCCGGGTGGCCATCGGCGCGCAGCGGGTCGACCAGGGCTTCGGCGAGCCGGTCGGGGGCGGCGGCGGGTGCCCCGTCGACGGCGACCCGCAGGTGGGCGGGGCAGCGGGTCGCGGCGTTACGGAGCCGTTCGGTCAGCTCGGCGACGAGCCGGTCGGGCGAGATCGGGCGGACACGCATCCGACCATGGTGCCCCGCCGGACGGCGGCCGGTCCGGGTGCCCCGGTCGGCCGGGCCCGACGCCCCGGGTCAGCCGGTGCGGTCGACGGTGACCCGGGCCTCGTCGGCGAGCCGGTAGCCCACCCCGTAGACCGTGGTCACCAACGGGACGTCCACGCCGACCTTGCCGCGTAGCCGGCGGACGTGCACGTCCACCGTGCGTACCCCGGCGTGCTCGTACCCCCAGACCGCGTTGAGTAGTTGCAGCCGAGTGAACACCCGCCGGGGGTGGGCCACCAGATGGAGCAGCAGGTCGAACTCCAGCCGGGTCAGCGGCAGCGGTTCGCCGTCACGCAGCACCGAACGGGACGAGGCCAGGATGTGCAGCATCGGGATGGTGGCCGCGAGGGCGCGGGCCGGGGGCCGCCCGGTAGGGGCCTGGTCGGGCCGCCGTTCGGCGGGAACGCCGGTGGTGGTGATGGTGCCCTCGCCACGTTCCAGCATCTCCCGGGCCGCCTCCAGCAGCCGGCGGGCCGGCGCGGTGAGCGACTCCTCGCTGGCCAGCGGGATGGACAGGGTGACAGTGAGGACGGGCGTGGTGGCGTGGGCGGGACGCCGCTGGCCGCCGGGGGGTCGACCGGGAACCGAGGGCTGGGACGTATGCCATCCGGCGCGCGAGGATGCAGGGCTGACCGACATGGTCCTCCTTGGGGCTGGTCCGGAATCTCCCCACGGCCCGGGACGCCGCTGCATCGATGCTTCCCGGCCCCTGGACGGGGGTCAAGGGGCGACCGCGTTGCATGAATGTGACAATCGACGAACAGTTAGCAGCCGGTCCCTCGCTCTGCGTACGAGCCAGATGATTACAGCAGAAGCGCCGAACTGCCCGGATACGGGGGTGCCCGCCCGGTCCACGACGGCCGACACGACGCGACGCACCCGCTCGGACGAGTCGGGTGCGTCGCGTCGGCGCGTGCGATGGTCAGTGAAACCGCTCGACCCGCACCCTCGCGTCGTCGGCGAGCCGGTAACCCACCCCGTACACGGTGGTCACCAGGGGTGCGTCCGCCCCGAGCTTGGCGCGCAGCCGGCGCACGTGCACGTCCACGGTGCGGACGACGGCGTGCTCGTACCCCCAGACGCTGGCGAGCAGTTGGAGCCGGGTGAAGACCCGGTGCGGGTGCTCGGCGAGGAAGAGCAGCAGGTCGAACTCGATGCGGGTGAGCGGGATCTCCCGGTCGCCGTGGCGGACCACCCGGGTGCCGGCCAGAATCCGCAGGGTCTCGCCGTCGGCCGGGGCCGGCTCTCCGCCGGTCGGCGTCGGGCGCGGAGCCGGCACCGACGACAGCAGACGCGGCGCGGCCGGCTCGCTGAACCGGACCACCCCCTCCCCCGTCTCGGCCAGCTCGCCGAGCAGGTCGACCAGGCGGGCCAGCCGGGGCGTCAGCGGCCCGGCGGCCAGGTCGAGGGTGATGGTCAGCGACGGCGTGGACCGGGGCCGGCCCGGCGCCACCCGGTCGGGGCGGCCCGGCGGATGCGGACGCGCGGTGAGGGTGACGAGGGACATGGGAGCCTCCTGTGTACGGTGCGTCCGCCAGGCCCGGTGGGGCGCGACGGTCAGTGCGGCGTCCGGCCGGCGGTCACCGGCGGCGCGAGGGGCGGGGTGTGGTGCGACAGCGCCGGACCCAGGGCGGGCAGGCCGGCGAGCCGCCAGGCGACGAAGCCGCCGACCACGTCGGTGGCCCGGTGCAGGCCGATGTCCTGCAGGGCGGCGGCGGCCAGTGACGAGGTGTAACCCTCCTGGCAGATCACCAGCACCGGCAGGTCGTAGTCGACCGCCTCGGTCAACCGGGCCGGACAGCGTGGGTCGAGCCGCCACTCCAGGACGTTGCGTTCGATCGCCCGCGCGCCCGGCACGGTGCCGTGGGCGGCGCGCTGGGCCGCCGGTCGGATGTCGACCATCAGCGCCCCGCCCCGGTGGGCCAGGTGCGCCTGCTCGGGATCGAGCCGGCGCAGCCGGGTCCGGGCCTCGGCGAGGATCTCGTCGATGCCGCGCGACCCCGGGGGCGGGGCCGGACAGCTCTCGGTGGGGATGGTGTGCAACGGCATCGTCGCGGTCCTTCCAGGGGCGAGCCGACGGGTGGGGGGAACGGGAACGGGCGGGGTCACCAGGAGATGCCGGCCCGGTCGATCTCGGCGGCCCGGAGTCGGCCGTCGACGAGGTGGTAACGGGTCATGTGCCGCAGCGCCGGCAGGTAGACGTGCACGCTGACCGCGGGCTGGTCACCCCGGTTGCTCACCTGGTGCACGTGGCGGGGGCCGAACCGGCGGCCGGCACCGGCGGCGAGGCGGTGCGGGCGCAGCCGGCCACCGGAGACGGTCTGCTCGGTCAACTCGCCGGCCACCACCAGGAAGGCACCGGAGGAACCGCCGTGGTCGTGCAGGTCGGTGCCCTGGCCGGGCAGCCAGCTCAGCGCCCAGACCTCGTGCTCGCCGGTCGAGGCGAGCAGGGCGTACCAGCGCTCGGCGCGGTCGAATCGCAGCGGCACCGACCAGGTGGTCGGGTCGGCGTACCGGCCGGCGACGGTGAGCAGGTCGGTGGTGCGGATGCTGGTCATGGTTACTCCCGTGTGACGCGTCTCCGGACACTCTAAACGTCAAAGCCTATAGGTTTAGTAGGTAATACCGGATGGTGGGAAACATGCTGCGTCCACGACGAGTCCCCATCGCGGCCGGCACGGTCGGTCCGCGCCGCCCACCCGCACCCCGACCTCTAGGCTGGACCGGTGACCGAGGATCTCGACGCCGAGACACTGGCCTTCGCCCACCGGATGTTCGACCTGGCCCGCGCGGGCGAGGCCGGGGAACTCGGCGACCACGTGGATGCCGGGCTGCCGGTGAACATGACCAACGCCAAGGGCGACACCCTGCTCATCCTGGCCGCCTACCACGCCCGCCCGGAGACCGTCGCGGCGTTGCTGGCCCGGGGCGCGGACCACCGCCGGGTCAACGACCGGGGGCAGACCGCGCTCGCCGCGGCGGTCTTCCGACGCGACACCGAGGCGGTACGGGCGCTGCTCGACGCCGGCGCCGACCCCGACCACGGCACCCCGTCCGCGGTGGAGACGGCCCGCTTCTTCGACCTGCCGGACATGCTCACCCTGCTCGCCCGCGACTGACCCGCCACCGGCCCGGAGCGGTCACCCCGTCGGGCGTGACCCGTCGCCGGCCCCGCCGCCCCGGACGGGCTACCCGGGGCCGCTCAGGCCGACCCGACGTCCCCCGGGGCCGGTCGGACCGCCTCGATCAGGAAACGTCGGGAACGGGCGACGAACGCGCCCTCGGCCCGGATCCGCGCGTGCAGCCGTTCGAGCTGCGGACGGTACCGGTCCACGTCGAAGTCCGGCACGGTCCAGACCACCTTGCGCAGGAACCAGACCACCGCGCCGACGTCGTGGAACACCGCCCGCAGGGTGGCCCGCTCCAGGCGTACCACGTCGAGGCCGGCGGTCCGGGCGGCGGCGACCGCCTGGGCGGTGTGCCGGGTGGCCGGCGGCGGCAACGGCCCCAGCACCGCCTCGCTCAGCTCCCGCATGGTGCCCGCGCCGATCTGCTGGGACAGGTAGCGTCCCCCGGGCCGCAGCACCCGGGCGATCTCCGCCCAGTCGGTGTCCACCGGGTGCCGGCTGGTCACCAGGTCGAAGCCGGCGTCCCGGAAGGGCAGCCGGGAGCGGGGGGCGACCTGGACCACCCGGCCGCCGACCCGACGCAACGTCCGCCGGGCGACCGCGACGTTCGGCGGCCACGCCTCGGTGGCGAGCAGCAGCGGCGGCGGCTGCGGTACCTCGGCGAGCACCTCGCCCCCACCGGTGTCGATGTCCAACGCCGCGGCGACCGTCGCCATCCGGTCGGCGACCTGGCGGGCATAGCCCCACGGTGGACGTTCCTCGGTGGCCCGGCCGTCCAGCCAGTCGAACCCCCAGCCGTCCACCGGGGCGGCCGTCGCCTCGGCGATCAACTCGGCACAGCTCCGCTCGACCATCCGCCCACCCTGCGGCACCGGGGCGCCGCCGGCAACCCGATTGGCCACCGGCGGTGCGCCACCCCGGCGGTCAGGGGGTGGAGCGGAGGATCTCCACGGTGGAGCCGGCGGGCACGCCGTCGAGGGTCTCGAAGCCGGTGGGCTCCCGGTGGCCGGAGTCGAACTGGCGCATCAGCCGAGCGCCGAGCCCGACGCCGACCGCGCCGACGGCCAGCGCGACCAGCTCGGTCACCAGCAGCATCCCGGTCGCGCCGCGCTGCGGGGCGTCCGCGCGGATCAGGCAGGCCAGCAGGAAGAGCGCAGCCATGCCCGCGTTGACCATGTTGAACATGACCATGGTACGGCGGTGCGGCCCCGGCCGGACGTCCCACAGGTCGATCATGCCGGCCGCCCCGGCGAGCCCGGCGGCCACCAGGGCGGCGATCGCCGTCCAGTAGCCGACCTCACCGAGGAAGACCGGGCCACCCGCCACATCGGCGAGATCGAAGACGGTGGCGCTGACGAAGAGCCCGAAGGGGAACGTCACCAGCATCGGTTGGATGGGATGCCCCTGCACCCTCAGGCGGCTCTCCATCGGTTCCTCCCCAGGATCGGCTCAGCTCACCGGTCCAGGGTGCTACCCGAGGCCCCGCCCGGCGAAACGGCCGCGCCAGGATTCGCGGGGCCGGGAAGAAACGACACCCGCCCGCCGGACGCCATCCGACCGCCCGGCCCGACCGCCGGACGTCATCCGAAGACCGGACCACACCGGCCGCCGGACGCCGCCCGCGAGCGGTGGAGGACTCACGACTCGCGGGGACGCGAGACGGTGGTGACCAGCCGCTCCGCCACCTCCCGCAGCGGGATGTCCAGCGAGGACGCCGCGCTGCGCAGCACGTGCAGCGCCTCGGGGGCCGGGCAGCCGCGCTGCGTCATGATCACCCCGACGGCCTGGCCGACCACGTTCTCCCCGAGCAGCGCGCCGTCGCGTTCACCAGCCCGCTCGGCCCGCCGGGCCCGGTCCCGGACGGCGGCCAGCAGCAGCCCGGCGTGCTCGGCCAGCAGCATCGCGGTGAGCTGCTGCCGGGTGCCCAGCAGGGCGGCCCGGTCGGCGTACAGGTTGATCGAACCGATCGCCTGCTCGTCGACGTCCACCGGGGCGGAGATCACCCCGCGGACGCCGAGCCGGCGGGCGCTGTCGGTCCACGCCGGCCACCGGTCCTCGGTGGTGAGGTCCGCCGCGATGGTCATCTCCCGGCGACGGATCGCGTTCATCGCCGGTGACTCCCCGCCGTGCCCCAGGTCGTCCAGCTCGGCCAGCCGCGGATCGGAGGCGGCGACCCCGGCGGGTTCCCCGGCCAGCAAGGCGGTGAACCCGCACCAGGCCACGCCCGGCACGGCGTCGGCGGTGATCCGGACCAGCTCGGCCAGTGCCGCGTCGAAGTCGTCGACCGCGATCAGCCCCGCGGTCAACTCCCGTAACAGGGCGGCCGTCTCCAGCACCCCGAGCGTGTCACTCGTCAGCTCCCGCATGTCCAGCCTCACCGAACCACGGGCTCCGTTGCGCACCTGCCGCCCGCCACCGACGTCGTTGCCTGCGTCATCGTCGTGATCTCTCTTCCGAGTCGTGAGCCCCGGGCTACTACCCTGCCGAAACCGGATCGAAACCGCGTAAAGGTACCCCTCCGGTGCCGGACCGTCCCGGAGGGGTACCTCGTGACGTTCAGCGGGCCGCGGCGAGCCGGCGGCCGACCGAGGCGATCAGCCGGTCCAGTTCCGAGCCGAACGGGTTGTCGTGCACCAGGTACGTCCAGGTGGCGCTGGGCCGGACCAGCTTGGCGGCGTCCGGCTCCCAGTCCTCGGCGAACTCGGTCTCCTCGAAGGTGGCCAGGGTCCGCGTCTCGATCTCGGGGATGAGGTTGGTGAACGCCGGCACCGCCGCCCGGTGGAACTCGTCCAGCGGGTCGAGCCGACCCAGCGCCCGCAGGTGCACACCCTCGCGCACCTCGGACAGCTCGGCCAGGTGCTCCGCCCAGAGACGGTCGGTGTGGTAGAGCGCGATCGACCGGGCCACCCGGGCCAGCAGGTCCTCGTCCATCTCGCCGGCCTTGTCGGGCATCCGGTCGAGCAGCATCAGCGCGGCGATGTCGGACGTCAGCAGCCGCTCCCGGCGCTCGGCCAGCGCGATCCGCTGCTGCTCGATGACCACGCTGTAGCGCCAGGTGTTGCGGTGGATCTCGTGGTTGACGCCCTCGGCGACCCGCTGGGCGTGCTCCACCGCGTAGTCGACCTGCTCGTCGGTCACCAGGCCGTCGGCGTTCATCCGGGGCGACGCCGGGATGGTGTCGCCGGCGTGCCGCACCACCAGGTCGTCCTCCAGGCTGACGAAGAAGACCGAGCCACCGGGGTCGCCCTGCCGGCCGGCCCGGCCGCGCAGCTGGTCGTCGACCCGCCGGCTGTCGTGCCGGCCGCTGCCGATCACGTACAGCCCGCCCAGCTCGGCCACCCGCTCCTGGTCGACCTGCTCGCTGCCGCCGAGCCGGATGTCGACACCCCGACCCGCCATCTGGGTGGAGACGGTCACCGCACCGTACGCGCCGGCCTCGGCGATGATCGCCGCCTCCTCGTCGTCGTTCTTGGCATTGAGCACCACGCACGGCACCCCGGCAGCCTGCAGACCGGCGGCGAGCCCCTCGGACTCCTTCACATCGAGCGTGCCGACCAGCACCGGGCGGCCCGCCTCGTGGCAGCGCCGGATCTCGTCGATCAGCGCCTCCTCCTTCTCGGCCCGGGTCGCGTAGATCCGGTCCGGCTCGTCCTCGCGGACGCAGGGGGTGTTCGGCGGGATCACCGCCACCTCGAGGCCGAAGAACTCGCGGAGCTGGTCGCCGACCAGCACCGCGGTCGCCGTCATGCCGCACAGCTTGGGGTAGAGCGCGATGTACGCCTGCACGGCGATGGTGCCCAGCACCTCCCCCTCGGCGGTGGCGTCCAGGCCCTCCTTCGCCTCCACGGCGGCCTGGAGGCCGTCGGGCCAGCGCCGACGCTGGGCGACCCGGCCACGCATCTCGTCGATCAGCTCGACCGAGCCGTCCCGCACGATGTAGTCGACGTCGCGGTGCAGCAGGGCGTGCGCGTGCAACGCCACGTTCACCGCCGAGAGCTGCCCGACGTGCTCGGTGTCGTACAGGTCGATGCCGCCCAGTTTGGCCTCGACGGCGGCCAGCCCCTCGGTGGTGAAGGCGACGCTGCGGCCGTCGTCGGCGACCGTGTAGTGCCGACCCCTGCGCAGACCGCGCACCAGCGCGGCGGCGGCGTGCACCGGGTCCTGCTCACCGGTGACCGAACCGGCCAGCACCATCGGCACCCGGGCCTCGTCGATCAGGATCGAGTCGGCCTCGTCGACGATCGCGGTGGCCAGCGGCGGCTGGACCCGGTCGGCCAGGTCGGTGACGAGCTGGTCGCGGAGGAAGTCGAAACCGGCCTCGCTGACCGACACGTAGGTGACGTCGCAGCCGTACGCCTCCCGCCGCTCGGCCGGGGTGGACGCCTCGTTGACCCAGCCCACGCTCAGCCCGAGCAGCCGGTAGACCGGCGTCATCCACTCGGCGTCCCGGCGGGCCAGGTAGTCGTTGACCGTGAGCACGTGCACCGGGCCGTTGCCCAGCCGGACGTGCCCGTAGGCGGCGACGGTGGCGGTCAGCGTCTTGCCCTCACCGGTGGCCATCTCGGCGACCTTGCCGGACAGCAGCGCCATCGCACCGAGCAGCTGCACGTCGTACGGCCGCTGGTCGAGGCCACGACGGGCGGCCTCCCGGCCGACGGCGCAGATCTCCACGTACTCCGTGGCCGCACCGGCGGCCTCGGTCAACGCGGCGTCGTCCAGCGCCGACAGCTCGTCCTCGCGCGCGGCGACCCGCGGCAGCAGCTTCTCCAGCGGAGCGAGGTCGACCGTCGTCCCCGGGCGCTGGAGGAACCGGCGGAACCTGCTCTTCAACCGTTGCGACACACCCATGAGCGGCAACGGTACGCGAACCCGGCCGGAAAAAGCTGCCCGGTCCGGGCGTGGTGGCCCCGGTGTCCAGTTCCCGGCACATCCGGCCAGGTCAACGGGGGTGATCAACCCCGCCTGCGGGAAAGGGTTGCAGGCGGCCGTCAGAGGCGCGGGCTGACGGCCGTCGATGATCAACGGGGTCGCTCCCGGCGGGGCGGGCCGAAGGAAGCTCACGACCTCTCGGGTGGGGGGTCAACGAGGACTCCCCCACGACGGCTACCCGGGGTCGGATGGTCATCGACACCACGCCCCCGCGCACGACGGGAAGAAAGAACCTCTCCCGGTCGGCCGAGAAGTCCGAGGGATCACCCCCGCATGCGCGGGGAGCAGCCGTGGAGGTTGTCCGGCCAGACCCGGACATGCGGATCACCCCCGCATGCGCGGGGAGCAGGTGCCGGCCGCCGAGTTGACCGCGTTCCGCCCGGGATCACCCCCGCATGCGCGGGGAGCAGGCTAGGGCAGCTTCGATGGCTTTGCAGGGGTCGGGATCACCCCCGCATGCGCGGGGAGCAGATCAACCTGTCGGCGGCCGGCGCGGACAACACCGGATCACCCCCGCATGCGCGGGGAGCAGTCCGCGTCGTCGAGCAGCACCGAATGCCCATCGGGATCACCCCCGCATGTGCGGGGAGCAGGACGGTTGGGGCTGCACGCAGGGTCAGTGCGACGGATCACCCCCGCATGCGCGGGGAGCAGCCGCCGAGGATCTGGGACGTCCCCAGGCCCGCCGGATCACCCCCGCATGCGCGGGGAGCAGTACCGCCCTGCTCAGAGGCCGTTACCGAGGTCGGGATCACCCCCGCATGCGCGGGGAGCAGGCCCCGCACGAGCGCGTCCTCGTCGGCCAGGTGGGATCACCCCCGCATGCGCGGGGAGCAGAGAAAGGCATGCAATGTAGGGCCGAACCTCGCAGGGATCACCCCCGCATGCGCGGGGAGCAGGCTTTCTGAGCTGGGGCGCTGTAGATCAACTAGCTGGATTTACTTCACTTGTCGGCGCACGCCGCTTCGCGTGCGAATTCGACGAAGCCCTGCCAGGCCGCCGGAGTGAACACGAGCACCCCACCGTCACGGTCCTTGGTGTCCCGCACCAGGACAACGCCGGGCAGGTTTCCCGCGACCTCCACACAGTTGCCACCGTTGCCGCCACTCTTCGTGCTCTTGTGCCACCGCGCCCCGGTCAGGTCCACGGTGCAGCCACTTCCTGCCGGCCGACGAAGCCGAGAAAGCCCTGCCAGGCCGCCGGAGTGAACACGAGCACCCCACCGTCACGGTCCTTGGTGTCCCGCACCAGGACGACACCGGGTAGATTCCCCGCGACCTCTACACAGTCTCCACCGTTGCCGCCGCTCTTCGTGCTCTTGTGCCACCGCGCCCCGGTCAGGTCCATGATGCAGCCGCTTCTCTCAGGAGATCGAGGGTCCGTCCACGAGGGAGCGCCTCGCCACGGATGCGTTCCCAGCGCCGTTCAAGGTTAACAAGCTCGGACGGCTTGTCCAGGATCTGCGCCGGGGCCGGACCGTCCACGTGGGCCACCCGCGCCCCCTCCGGCAGGTCGGCGATGACGAACGGCCCGTCGAGCCCCGGGTAGCTCGCGGCGTCGGCCGGGACGACGTGCAGTTGCACGTTCGGCATCTCGGCACAGGCGAGGAGGTGGGTGAGTTGGGCCGCCATGAGCGCCCGGCTGTCGCCGACCCGGCGGCGCAGGACGCCCTCGTCGAGGACGGCGACGAGCAGGGGGCTGCGTTCCCGGTGCAGGATCGCCTGGCGGGCCAGTCGCGCGTCGGTCAGCTCGTCCATCGCCTCGGCCGACAGCGTGCCGCCGGTGAGGGTCGCCCGCGCGTACGCCTCCGTCTGGAGCAGGCCGGGCACCCAGGCCAGCTGAAAAGCCCGTAGGGTGGTCGCCTCCCGCTCGATGTCGACCCAGGGCCGGAACCAGACCGGCTCGCGCCGCTTGACGATGTCCGGCCAGAGGGCATCGACATCTCGCTCCAGCAGGTCTGCGACGGTGGCCCGGTGTCGGCTCTGGGGGATGTGTCCGGGGTTTGCCCACCGGGCCACGGTCTTGGGGTGCAGACCGAGCTGGCCCGCCAGGCTCTCGGCGGTGTATCCCGCCTCGGCGAGCGCTTCGACAAACGCGTGATTCATGCCTTTTCCCTCCCCGAACAATGCAACTGTCCGCAAGAATTAGCACAACGCTGTGTGATTGTCTAGACACTCTCGGCAAGCTGGGCGGCAGGACGACGCCGCCGTTCCGGTCCAGCACCAGCGGCGACGCCTGTCGGGTGGGGCCGCACGACGAGGGGCGGGCGGCCCCACCCTCCACACCCGAGGGACAGGACGCCACCATGCCGCAGCACGACCACGTACAGCACCGTCATCCGGCACCAAGGCCCGGCACCCCGACGCCCGCACCGCCCCCGACGAACCACCGTCCGCTCCGGGCGGGTGACGTGCTGCTCCTGACCCGCACCGCGTCACCGCAGTTCACCCAGCCGATCACGGTACGGGTCATCCGCGAGCTGACCGACCGGCACACCTACCAGGGATGGGTGTGGATCACCGCGTACCAACTGGACGCCGCCCATCAAGCGGTCCGGCGCCGCGAGCTGTACGTCCGCCGCGACGGCCTGCACTGGCTGCCCGCCCCCACCCCACCGGCACCCCGCCCACGGACGTCCGGCACCCCGCCGATCCGGCGCACCAACCAGCGCGCACCGGCCCCACGACGGGGACGCCTACCGGGCAACCAGCTCACCCCCCCGACCGGAGCACCGATCTGACCCGCCGCTCCCCGCGCCGGCTCCCACAGGCTCCACCGCATCGCCGACCCGACATCGCGCCCGATGATCACCTTGCCGAAATGAAGACGACACGCCGGGAGGAGTGCTTCATTCTGCAAAGTGATCATGAGGCACCGTGGCCGCAACAACACGAGCAGCGGGAAAGAGTGCTTCATATCGCAAAGTGATCATGAAGCACTCCGAACCAGGCGGGACGACACGCCGCAAGGCGATCATCAGGTGGGACGCAAGTCAGCAGGTGAGGACGACCTGGAGTTCCTGGCGGCGGCGTTCGGCCAGGTCGGTGAGCAGGGCCGGGGCCTCGGCGAACGGGACCACCGCGGAGATCAGGTGCTTACGCATCAGGTCGCCGTACCGGTGCAGCAGGTCGATCGTCTCGGCGGAGAGCCGCTCCCGGTCCCAGGCCGGGGCGAGGCCCCGGGGAACCCGGCCGATCTGGGCACACCGCAGCGACAGACCGTTGTGGTGGAACTCCTCACCGAGCCGGACGGCCTCCGCACCGCCCTGGTAGAAGGCCAGGTCGATGACGGTGCCCTGGGGACGCAGCAGGCGCAGCGCCAGGTGCAGCGCCCAGGCCTGCCCCCGGCACTGGAACACCACGTCCGCGCCCCGGTCCCCCGCGCTGTGGTGCCAGCGGGTCTTGAGCAGCACCGCCGGATCGTCGGCCTCCGGGTCGAGGGTTTCCAGGCCGAGCGCCTCGGCGACCTGGCGGCGCTGCGGGGTCGGGTCGAGCACCACCACCGAGGCGGCTCCGTGCCGCCGGGCGAACAGGGCGGTGAGCAGGGCCACCACGCCACCGCCGACCACCGCCACCCGGCGGCCGCGCACCCCGTCGCCGAGCGAGCGTACGTCGGTGCCACACAGGTCGGCCGCGGCGTGCAGCAGGCCGTTGGCGCAGATCGGCCCCATGTGCGCCACGTAGACGCCGAGCATCGGGTCGAGGTCCCCGGGGAGCAACACGAACCGTTCGGCCAGCGGGTCGGCGACGTAGCCGGTGCGGTGGCCGTAGGTCATCGCGCCGACGGTGCCGACGGCAATCGCCGGGGTACGGCTCTGCACCACCTCACCGACCTGCATGTAGCCGAGCCGGGTGACCGGGTACGGCGCGCTGGCCGTCCCCGGCCGGAACAGGCCCAGGGTGGCGTCGAAGGTGACGTTGAGGAAGGGGTTGGTGCCCTTGACGAAGCTCAGCTCGGTGCCGGCGGAGACCCCGCTGTAGCGGGTCCGTACCCGGATCGCGCCGTCGCCCAGCTCACCGGCCTCCTGCTCGGCCAGCTCGACCTGCCCGGGGCCGCTGACCACCACCACCGTGTCACGCATCGAGGGCCACCCACGCCGGTGCGCCGTGCCCGCCGCCGGCCTGGAAGTCAGCGGTCGCCGGGGCGAGCGCGGCCGGGCCGGTGGGCAGGGTGACGCTGCGGCCGGTACGGGCGCTCTGCGCGACCGCGACCGCCAGCCGCTGGGTGCGCAGCGCCTCCGCGTACGGCACCCGGATGTCGTCGCCGGCCCCGGTGACCGCGTCGACGAAGGCCCGGTCCACGGCGACCCGGGCGCCGTCCGGGTCGGCCGGGAGGTGGCGTTCCCCGTCGGCGTCACGCACGGTCAGGCCGTCCTCGGCCAGCGACAGGGCCAGCCCGTCGGCGAGGATCTCCAGACCGGCCCGGTGCTTCCAGCCCAGCACGCAGGCGGCGGCGAGGGTGCCCACCGCCCCGTTGGCGAAGCGCAGGGTGGCGGCGGTCACCGAGTCGATATCGGCGCCGTCGACCGGGGGCGGGCTGCCGTCGCCATACGCGGTGACCTCGACTACCTCCCCGACCAGGGCGCGGATCAGGTCCAGCACGTGGGCGGCCTGCTCGACGACCGGGCCACCGGAGCGGTCCCGCACCGCCCACCAGGCCACCGGGGGCACCTTGTCCAGCCAGGCCCCGTTGACCATCCGCACCGGGCGGTCGGCGAGCAGCTCCCGGGCCTGCTCCACCACGTGCAGGTACCGCCAGTGGTGCCCGACGGCGGTGCGCAGACCCTTCTGCTCGACCAGGGCGGCGACCCGTTCGGCGGTGTCCAGGTCGACCGCCACCGGCTTCTCCACGAACATCGGCACGCCGGCCGCGATCACCGCCTCCTCGACCGGCCCATGGGCGAACGGGGGGACGCACACGTACACCGCGTCCGGGCCGGCGGCCAGCAGCTCGTCGATGTCGGCGTAGACCCGCGCGGAGTGCGCGTCGGCCAGGGCCGTCGCCGCCTCCCGGGCGACGTCGGTGACGCCGATCAGGTCCACGTCCGGAAAACTCCCCAGTACTCGGGCGTGGCGTTGCGCCACCCCGCCGGCCCCGACCAGCCCCACCCGGCACGTACGCATTCCCTCGGCCCTCTCGACGCGGTCACGACCCACGCCGTCAGCACTCCCCCCGACGGGGGGCGGCAAAACCCGGGGCGGGTCCGCAACACAGCGTTCACCTGCCGGGAACCGGGCGGTGGACCGATGTGATCAAGCTGTTAGGGATTATCCGGTTAGCGGCAATGCGGGGATGGGAAAACCACATACGGGTTTTCCGCCATGGATCTGGGGGTTTGCCAGTGCGGGATACAGAACCGACCGTCTCACCTGTCGTGGAGGCATGGGCCACCTATCGGACGACGTCGGCGCAGGACTGGCCCACACGACGGCTGATGAGGGCGAAGGGGGAGAACCGGGTCAGCGTCGTGCTGCCCGCCCGCAACGAGGAGGCAACCGTCGGGGCGATCGTCTCGACGATCCGGGAACACCTGATGGACCGGGTGCCGCTGGTCGACGAACTGATCGTGGTGGACTCCCGGTCCACCGACCGGACCGCCCAGGTGGCCCGCGCGGCCGGCGCGGAGGTCGTCGGCCAGGACGAGATGACCCGGGGCCTGCCCCGGCTGACCGGCAAGGGCGACGCGCTCTGGGCCGGTCTCGCCGCCGCCGACGGTGACGTCGTCGCCTTCGTCGACGCCGACCTGCGCGAGTTCCGGCCGCACTTCGTGACCGGTCTGATCGGTCCGTTGCTGGTCGACCCGACCGTCGAGTTCGTGAAGGGCTTCTACCACCGGCCGCTGGTCGGCACGGCCGGCGTAGAGGCCGACGGCGGCGGGCGGGTGACCGAGCTGATGGCCCGCCCGCTGCTGAACCTGTTCTGGCCGGAGCTGGCCGGCTTCGTGCAGCCCCTCGCCGGTGAGTACGCCGGCCGGCGCGCGGTGCTGGAACGGGTGCCGTTCGTCACCGGCTACGGCGTCGAGACGGCCATGCTGATCGACCTGCTGGAGCTGGTCGGCCTGGACGCGCTCGCCCAGGTCGACCTGGGCGAGCGCAAACACCGGCACCAGGACACCGCGGCCCTGGGCCGGATGTCCGCCCAGATCATGCACACCGCCTGGGCACGGTTGCAGCAGCGGGGCTGGGCCGCCCCGGGCACCAGCCCGGCGGGCACCCTGACCCAGTTCCGCCGGGGCGGCTCCGAGGCGCTGCCCAGCCTCGACCGGGAGATCGTCGTCAACGACGTCTCGGTGCAGGAACGTCCGCCCCTCGCCGACCTGCGGCCCCGGGTGCCGCGCCGGCGGGTGGCCGCCGCGTGACCACGCTGGTCCGGCCCGGGGTTCCCCGGCCGCGACCGACCCGACGTCGCCCCCGAGCGGTCGGACACCGTCCCGAGACTCCGCCCGCCCCGAGAGGAAACCCCGACCATGAGCCTCACCGTGCTGATGAACGCCGGCCCGTGGCTGTCCGTCCCCCCGCCCGGGTACGGCGGCATCGAGAACGTCATCGCCACCCTGGTGCCGGAGCTGCGTCGGCTCGGGGTGAAGGTGGTGCTCGCCTCGGTGGGGTCGAGCACCCTGCCGGTGGACGAGAAGTTCTCGGTCTACGACGACGGGCAGTTCGCCGCCCTGCAACGGCCGTACAACCAGGTGTGCGGGGTGTCCCAGGCGCACCTGGCCGGGGTGGTCCGGCAGGTGCACGGCCGGGACGACGTCGACCTGGTGCACGACCACGTGGAGGCGGTCGGGCTGGCCACCCTCGCGGCGATGGGGCCGGCCGCCCCGCCGGTGCTGCACACCCTGCACTGGGACCTGGCCAAACACCCCGAGTTGTACGGCAACCTCGACGCCGGGACGCGGGTCCGGGTCAACGGCGTCTCCGCCGCGCAACTGGCCCGGGCACCCCGGGCGCTGCGGGAACACTCGGTCGGGCACGTGCACCTGTCGACCCCGCTGGCCGTGCACGCCGACCGGGCGCCCCGGCCACCCAAGGGCGACTACGCGGTCGTTCTCGGCCGGATCAACCCGGGCAAGGGCCAGGACGTCGGCGCCCGGCTGGCCCACCGGACCGGGGTGCCGTTGGTGCTCGCCGGCCCGGTCGGGCCGTACCACCGGCCGGCGGACCTGGCGGCGGCGGGCGACGAAGCCCGGCAGAACCCCGACGTGCGCTTCTTCCACGAGCAGGTCGCCCCGCACGTCGACGGTGACCTGGTGCGCTGGGTCGGCACGGTGGCCGGCCGGGAGCGCGACGATCTGTTGGCCGGGGCGCGGGCGTCGTTGTTCCCGCTGCGCTGGGAGGAGCCCGGCGGGACGGCCGTGGTGGAGTCGCTGGCGTTGGGCACGCCGGTGGTGGCGACCCGGCGGGGCTGCCTGCCGGAGCTGATCACGCACGGGCGCACCGGCCTGCTCACCGACGACGAGGAGGAGCTGGGCGAGCTGCTGCTGGCGGCCCACCGGATCGACCCGGACGAGTGCCGGCGGGAGGCCGCCACCCGGTTCACCCCGGCGGTGATGGCCGAGAGGTACGTCACCCTCTACGAGACGGTCCGGGCCTCGGCGGCACTGCCGCAGCTCCGGGCCGCCTGAGCCGCGGGTACCCGGCGGCGGGGCGGTGCCGGCCCCGGTTTCGCCCCGCCGGGTCGCGGGTACCTGGCGGTCCTGCGGAGCACCACGAACGGAATCGAGGGCCGATGGTCAGCCGGATCACCTGCGAGGTCAACGACGAGTCGCCGGTGACCGTCGTACGCCTGGCCGGCGCGCTCGACCTCGGGACCATGCGCGCCGTGCACACCGTGCTGGACCGCTGCCTGACCACCCTGCCGGACGCGCTGGTGGTCGACCTGGGCCGGGTGACCGTCGCCGACCGGCTGGCGCTGTCGGTGTTCGCCGCCGCCGCACGGCAGGCCGCCGACTGGCCCGCCGTGCCGGTGGTGCTCTGCTCTCCCCCGCCGGACGCCGCGGCCTGGCTGGCCACCTCCACCGCCTGTCGGGTGGTGCCGGTGCGGCAGGACTGCGCGGAGGCGACCCGGCTGGCCGGGGCCGCCGCCGCGCCCCGGCTGCGGGCCCGGCTGGAGCCGGTGGCGGGGGCCTGCCGACGCGCCCGGGAGCTGGTCGGGGACGCCTGTTCGCGGTGGAACGTGCCGCACCTGGTCGAGCCGGCATCGCTGGTGCTCAGCGAGCTGGTCGGCAACGTGGTGCGCCACGCCCACACCCCGATGCGGATCACGCTGACCCTGCACCAGCCGTACCTGCGGGTGGCGGTCGCCGACGGCAGCCGGACGGCGGCCCGCGAGGCCAGCCCGAGCCTCTCCGCCGAGGGCGGCCGGGGGCTGCTGCTGATCCGGGAGATGGCGCAGCGCTGGGGCAGCTCTCCGCTGGCCGACGGCAAGGTGGTCTGGGCACTCCTGCCGGCCAATTGACCGAAATTCCCCCTCTCGCCTGGTTACATGGGCAGTGGGGCGGGTAGTCGCGCCCGTCCTTTCTGTCGTCACGACGGGGTGAGAGAACCATGCCCAGACGGGTAACCACGGAACCGGCCCGGGACCGGGGGCCGGCGATCCTCGCCCCGGCCCGGTTCGGCGGTTTCCCCGGCCCGGTCCGTCCGGCGCTGCCCGGGAACAAGCTGCTGCGGCTGCTCGGCACCACCGACGCCAAGCAGATCGGCCTGCTCTACCTGGTCACGTCGTTCGTGTTCTTCCTGATCGGCGGGGTGCTGGCCCTGCTGATCCGGGCCGAACTGGCCCGGCCCGGGATGCAGTTCCTCTCCCCGGAGCAGTACAACCAGGCCTTCACCATGCACGGCACGATCATGCTGCTGCTCTTCGCCACCCCGCTGGTGTTCGCCTTCGGCAACTACGTCGTGCCGTTACAGATCGGCGCCCCGGACGTGGCGTTCCCCCGGCTCAACGCGTTCGCGTACTGGCTCTACCTGTTCGGCGGCACCATGGTCGTCGGCGGCTACCTCACCCCGGGCGGCGCGGCGGACTTCGGCTGGACGGCGTACAACCCGCTCAGCGACGCGACGAACTCCCCCGGCATCGGGGGGAACCTGTGGGTGGTCGGCCTGGTCGTCTCCGGGCTGGGCACCATCCTCGGCGCGGTCAACCTGATCACCACCACGCTGACCCTGCGCGCCCCCGGCATGACCATGTTCCGGATGCCGATCTTCACGTGGAACATGCTGCTCACCGCCGTCCTGGTGATCCTGGTCTTCCCGCTGCTGGCCGCGGCGCTGCTGGCCCTCGGCGCGGACCGGCTGCTCGACGCCCACGTCTACGACCCGGCGACCGGCGGGCCGATGCTCTGGCAGCACCTGTTCTGGTTCTTCGGCCATCCCGAGGTCTACATCGTGGCGCTGCCGTTCTTCGGCATCATCACCGAGATCATCCCGGTCTTCAGCCGCAAGCCGATCTTCGGCTACACCGGTCTGGTGCTGGCCACGGTCGCGATCACCGTGCTGTCGATGACCGTCTGGGCGCACCACATGTTCGCCACCGGTCAGGTGCTGCTGCCGTTCTTCAGCTTCCTCAGCTACCTGATCGCGGTGCCCACCGGGGTGAAGTTCTTCAACTGGATCGGCACCATGTGGAAGGGCCAGCTCACCTTCGAGACGCCGATGCTCTTCGCCGTCGGGTTCCTGGTGACCTTCCTGCTCGGCGGCCTGACCGGGGTGCTGCTGGCCAGCCCGCCGGTGGACTTCCACGTGACCGACTCGTACTTCGTGGTGGCGCACTTCCACTACGTGCTGTTCGGCACGATCGTCTTCGCCGCCTTCGGCGGGGTCTACTTCTGGTTCCCCAAGATGACCGGCCGGCTGCTCGACGAACGGCTCGGCAAGCTGCACTTCTGGACCATGTTCGTCGGCTTCCACGCCACCTTCCTGGTCCAGCACTGGCTGGGTGACGAGGGCATGCCCCGGCGGTACGCCGACTACCTGCCCGGCGACGGCTTCACCACGCTCAACATGATCTCCACCGTCGGGTCGTTCGTGCTCGGCGCGTCCACCCTGTTCTTCCTCTACAACGTCTGGAAGTCCTGGCGGTACGGCGCGCTGGTGACGGTGGACGACCCGTGGGGCTTCGGCAACTCGCTGGAATGGGCCACCTCCTGCCCGCCGCCGCTGCGCAACTTCGACCGGATGCCCCGGATCCGCTCCGAACGCCCCGCCTTCGACGCGAAGTACGGTCCGCTCGTCGCCGACCTCGGCCGGGACCTGCCGCAACGCACCACCCGACCGCCGCAGGAACTGCACGACGAGCTGCACCACGAACGGCACGTCCCCGAGTCACCGGCGGCCGAGGGCGCGCACGGTGCCCGGGAGGCGGTCGCCTACCAGCCCGCCCCGCAGTCCGGTGCCCGCCCGGTGGAGGTACCCGAGCCGGAGGACGTCCGCCGGCCCGGCTTCGCGCACTCCGACGCGCCCGACAGCGAACCACCCGGCGGCGCGGATCCCGACACCCCCGAGCGGTGGCGTCACCCGCACGGCACGGACGACGACCCCGGGCGGCGCTGACCGGCACGCCACGGCCGCCGGGCCGGCGCTCCCGCGAGGGGGTGCCGGCCCGGCGGCCGTCGTCGGTTCAGGCGTCCACGGGGGCGGGCAGACCCGCGGCGGCCAGCGACCGCCCCACCGCCGGCTGGACCCGGGTCAGCCGCACCGGCACCCCGGTACGGATCGCCGCGTCCCGGCCCGCCACCAGGGCGGCGATGCCACCGGCGTCGACCCCGCCCGCGCCGTCCAGGTCCACCACCAGTTCGCGGGGCTGCCCGGCGACCGCCTCCAGCATCGTCCGGCGCAACTGGTCCGCGCCGTCCCGGTCGATCTCGCCCCCGACCTCCACCACGGTCCGCTCGGCGGTGCGCTTGACCACGATCCGGTTCCGGGCGGTCTCCGTCTCCGCGGCGCCGTTCTGCCACGGCGGCGGGGTGTCGGCGAGCATCGCCTGACGCAACCAGGTCAGCGCCCGGGACAGCAGCCGGGAGACGTGCATCTGGGAGATGCCGAACCGGGCGGCGATCTCCGCCTGGGTCTGGTTGCCGTAGAAGCGCATCGCCAGGATCCGCCGCTCCCGCCAGGGCAACCGGTGCAGCAGCCCGCTGATCGTCACCCGGTCGTCCACCGACTCCAGGTCACTGTCCGACTCCCCCACCAGGTCACCGAACTCGGCGGAACTCTCCCCGCCGACGGGCGCGTTGAGCGAGGCCGGACTGTATCCGGCTGCCGACTCCAGCGCGGCCAGGATCTCCTCCTCCGGCGTCTCCAGCCGGGCCGCCAGCTCGGCCACGCTCGGCGCCCGGGACAGCTCACTGGTCAACGCCGAGGTCGCCTGGCCGACCTCCAGGATCAGGTCACGCAGCCGGCGGGGCACGTGCACCCCCCAGGTCCGGTCCCGGAAGTGCCGCTTGATCTCCCCGACGATGGTGATCGCCGCGTACGCGGTGAACGAGCCCCGTTCGGGGTCGTACCGGTCGACGGCGTTGACCAGGCCGAGCCGGGCCACCTGCTCCAGGTCCTCCAGCGGCTCACCCCGCCCCCGGTAGCGGCGGGCCAGCCGGCCGGCGAACGGCAGGGCGAACCGGACCAGGTCCTCGCGCGCCTCCCCCCGACGCTCCGGTGGCAGGCCGGCGATCCGCGCCGCGTACGCCAGCGCCGCGGCGTCCAGGTCCTCCAGACCGCGATCGGTCGGCGGTGGTGTGGTCGTGGTGGTCTGTCCGAACATCCGCGCCTCCCTCAGGAAGGTCCCCCGCCCGGATCGAGCCGGTCGTGCGCGTGGTGGGACCACGCACCGGGTCGGAAGTAGGTCACCTGCCGCGCCGGGATCACCGGACGCGTGGGAACGGCGACCGACCGTCACGCGACGTGGTCCAACCGTCGCGGCGGGCGGTCCTCCCGCTCCCCAGGTACTCAACCACGCAGCCCCGGGTTCGCGAGGATGTTTCGGTGCGCCGGGTCCGGCCGGGCGGCGCGGACACCCCGGGTGTCCCCTTTCCGGGCTAACCCCGCCCGGCCGGTCGGAGGTCACCGGCGCTCCCACCGGAGCCGGCCGACGGCCGGCACGGACCGGTCAGGACACCGCCAACCCCAGCGACGCACCCGCCTCGTGCAACCCGGCGAGCGCCTCGCCGACACCCAGCGGCGGCGGCGTCGGCAGGTCGTACGGCTGGCCGCGCAGCACCTCGGTGGCCCGCCGGGTGGCCACCGGCCCGACCGGGTAGCCCCGGGCGGCGGTGCGGTCCAGCGCCCGGCGACGACGCCCGAACGCCGCCACCGCCAGCCACTGCGGCAGCCCGGCCAACGCCGGGGACCGCATCCCCGGCGACTCGGGCAGCACGTCCACCGAGTTGAACGGTTCGCTGCCGGCCAGCCACCACTCCACGTCGTCCACGCTGCGCCGGGTCGCGTTCTCACACCAGTACGGCACCAGCCCCGCCCGCACCACCTGCCACGGGTCGAGCAACCGGCCGCACTCGACCACCAACCGGTCGCCGGTCTTGCCGGCCCGGCGCAGCCACCGCCGGTAGAGGTCGGCGGTGGCCGCGCTGAGCACCCCCGGGTGCGGCACCCCGACCTGCCGCAGCTCGTGCCCCCGGGTACGGGTCCACTGGTCCAGGGCACTGGTGAAACCCGGCTCGACCCCGTGCTCGGCGGAGCCCCGGGCGGCGGTGACCGGCGGCGGCTCCCACCCGGCCCCGGTACCGCCGGCGGCCCGGAGCACCTGGCGCAGGGTCGGGGAGTCCGGATGGAAGTCCACCGGCTCCAGGCCGCTGGCCGGGGAGCCGAGCTGGAAGCTGTGCCCCGGTCCGGAGTCCGACACCGGCCAGCCGCGTCCGTCGCCGACGAGCAGCACCGCCGAGCGGCGGGTCAGCCGGTCGGCCAGGAACCGGGCGTACGCCACCGGCAGCGACCGCCACCGGGCCACCAGGCTGAGCGTGGTCCCGGCCAGCGCGCCCCGGCTGGCCGGGCAGTGCACCTGGCGTACGTGCAGGTCGGGGTTGCCGGCGAGGACCCGGGCGGCGAACGCGGCGCCGTGGTCCAGGGCGGCCCCGGGCCGGTCTACCGCGCCGTGTGTCCACTGGGCGGTCATCTCGAACCCGGCCGGCAACCAGGGCACCCCGAGCGCCACGGCCAGGTGGACGGCGGCGGCGTGCGGCGAGCCCAGCACCACCGCCGGATAGCGCTGCCGGGGGTACTGGCCGACGATCCACCGGGCCACCCGCTCCCCGTCCACCCCGGCGGCCTGCGCGGCGGTGAGCGTCACCCGTCCGGCGTCCCGCCGGGCCGGCTCCGCGGCGACGGTGGACCGGGACGACGGGCCGGGGTGCCCCAGGTCCGCGCAGTCCAGCCCGCGCAACGCCCGGGCGGCGGCGGCCACCAGCACCCGCGCGGTGCTGCCCGCGGCGACCACCCGGTCACCGGACAGCCCGGCGTCCGGGGCCGTCGTCGCCCACGGCACCGGTTCCGTCCTGCCCCGATCGCTCACCACGCGGCCCGGCTTCCCGTCCCGCTGGGGTCTAAACAGGGCATCCCGCGCCGACGGGCGCAATCCTCGACCTCCGGCCGGTAGGCCCCGGCGGCTCCGGCACGGTGGTCACCGCCCGTCGGCCGACATCATCCGGTCCCGGATCCGCCGGGCGGCGTCGCCGTCGGCGACGAGGTCCCGCAGGTCGGCCAGGGCCGGCTCCGGTGCCCGCCGGGGCACCGTCGGGTCCACCACCGCCTCCAGCACGCACGGCCGGTCGGCGGCGAGCGCCTCGTCCCAGGCGGCTCCCACCAGCTCCGGCCGGTCCACCCGGACACCGTGCAGCCCGAGCAGCCGGGCCCACCCGGCGTACGGCACGTCGGCCCGGCGGACGCCCGCCGCCCCGGGACGCGACCGGGCGGCCACCCCGGGCGGCACCCACCGGCCGTCACCCGGGTCGCGGTGGTCACGGTCGTTGAGCACCAGCACCACCAGCCGGGGATCGGCCCACTCCTGCCAGCGCTGCGCCACGGTGATCAGCTCGGCCAGCCCGCTGAGCTGCATCGCGTCGTCGCCCAGCAGGGCGACCACCGGTGCGTCCGGGCGGTCCAGCTTGGCCGCGAACGCGTACGGCAGCGCGCAGCCCGGGGAGCCGAGGGCACCGCAGAGCTGCGCGTCGACCCCGGGGGGCAGCGTCAGGTGGCGGGCGTACCAGGGCAGCACCGCACCGACGTCGACCGCGACCGCCCCGGTCCGGGGCAGCCGGGTGGACAGCTTGTGCAGCACCAGTTGCGGGTTGACCGGCTCGGCCGGTTCGGCGGCGCGGGCGGCGGCGGCGCTGCGCCACCGGTCCACCGAGCCCTCGACGGTGGCCCGCCACTGCCGGTTCGGCCGGTCGGCGACCTGGCCCACCAGGGCGCGTACCGTCTCGGCGGCGTCGCCGACCAGTGGCACGTCCACCGGGTAGCGGGTGCCGATCCGTCGTCCGTCGATGTCGATCTGGATGGTGCGGGTCTGGCCCGGCGGCGGGAGGTAGTCGGTCCACGGGTCGTTGGTGCCCACCAGCAGCAGCGTGTCGGCGCCGCCCATCAGCTCCGCGGCGGCCGGGGTGCCGACCTCGCCGAGCACCCCGGTGTGGAACGGCAGCCGCTCGTCGAGGACCGGCTTGCCCGGCAGCGAGCTGGCCACCCCCGCGCCCAGCCGGTCGGCCAGCACGGTGATCTGCTCCGCCGCGCCCCGGGCGCCCTGCCCGACCAGGATCGCCACCCGTCGCCCGACGGTGAGCAGCGCCGCGGCGGCGTCCAGGTCCGCCCGGTGGGGCAGCACCCGGGCCAGCGGTTCACCCGGCGTCGCGTTGAGCACCCCCGCCGCGTGCGGTTGCAGGTCGGCCACGGCGGCTACCTGCAACGCGCGGGGCAGCACCACGCAGGTCGGGCTGCGGGTCGCCACCGCGGTACGGAACGCCTGGTCGAGCAGCGCCGGCACCTGGGCCGGGGTACGGCCGTAACGGACGAACTGGTGGCACACGTCGGCGAAGAGCCGGCTCAGCCCGATCTCCTCGTGCACCTCGCCCAGCGGCCCGCAGACGTCCTCGCCGATGATGGCCACCACCGGCCGGCTGTCCAGTTTCGCGTCGTACAGGCCGCTGAGCAGGTGCACCGCGCCCGGCCCCTGGGTGGCCAGGCAGACCCCCACGCCGCCGGTGAACTTGGCGTGGCCGGTCGCCATGAAGGCGGCGGTCTCCTCGTGCCGGGCGGGGACGAACTCCGGATCCCCACCGGCGGAGTCCAACGCCCCGACCACCGGGCCGATCGCGTCTCCCGGGCAGCCGAAGGCGCGGGGCACCCGCCAGGCCCGCAACCGGTCCACCACCAGCTGGGCGACCGTACGGTCAGCCATGGTCCCGTCCCGGGGTGGCCGGATCGGCGTACCGCAGCACGGCGCCGATCCCGTCGGCCAGCTCGGGGGCCTCGTCCGGCCCGAGGACGGTCAGGTCGGCGTCCGTGCCGACCAGCGCCCGGACCAGTGCCGCGTCGGCGCGGACCCGCTGCGGGTCGGCCACCGCGGCGAGTCCGCCGGGTGCGGTGGCGAGGTCGGTGGGCCGCGGGCCGATCCACAGCTCGCCGATGGCCGACGGGTCGTCGACGAGCAGCATGGTGTCGACCTGGTGGCGTTGCAGGGCGTCCACCACGGCGTCCAGCCCCGCCCCGACGTCCTGCTGGGTGCCGAACCGGTCCAGGGCGGCGGTGACGTGCCGGTCGGCCGCCTCCGCGATGGTCTGCACGGTGACGTCGTCCATCGCGGTCGGGTCGGCGCCGCCGGCCCGGGAGCCGGCGTCGGTGCGGACCACCACGTCCTGCCAGCGCGACGGCAGTTGCGCGGCGATCATTCCGGTGGCCCGGATGTCCCCGGCGACCACCACCACGTCCGCGCCGACCCGGTCGGCCAGCTCGGCGGTGGCCGCGGCGGCGTCCCCGGCATTGTGGTGCCAGGCCTCCATCGCGGCCCGCTGGTAGCGGGACTGGGACCAGCCGCCGGACTGCCCCCGGCGCAGCGGGTAGGTCTGCGTGCCCGTGACGTGGGACCGCCGCGGCACCCCGCCGGCGCTGACCGCGACGGCGTCCGCGCCGGTGCGGTCGGCGAGCACCCGGACCCAGGCGACCTGTTCACCGCGCTGCGCGAGCAGCGGCATGACGTGCGGCAGCG
This sequence comes from Micromonospora rifamycinica, assembly GCF_900090265.1. NCBI lineage: Bacteria > Bacillati > Actinomycetota > Actinomycetes > Micromonosporales > Micromonosporaceae > Micromonospora > Micromonospora rifamycinica. The sequence goes on along the minus strand of NZ_LT607752.1, from coordinate 349,427 downwards.
CGGTGTACGCGGCCAGGTCGCGCAGCGGCGGCGCGGACAGGTACTCGGAGAGGACCACCCGGCCCCGGCTGGCGAACGCGGCCAGCCCGTAGTCGCCCGGCATCGGGTCGTGGCCCCGGACCACCCGGTCCAGTGCCGCGACGGTGGGCTCGTCCGCCCCGTCGGCGACGAGCTGCTCGGCCAGGGCACGCCAGCGCAGGTCCAGTGCCGGACGCGCGTCCTGGGTGTCCCGGGAGGCGTCCAGATAGACCGAGCACCACGGCCCGGGACGGTCGTAGAGCGGGCGCAGGAAGGACAGCTGCATGCTCGACCCCTTTCCGGCTCGACCGCCCGCTTACCCGCGCCACCCGGGATGTCACCTCGTCACGACGGGGCGGCCGGGGGCCGTGAGACGCCGGTTCATTCACGTCATTCGACCCAGGAGGCGGATACCATCAGTGAACGGAACCGGACTCTCGGTGGTGAACATGGACAGCGATCTCCGTAATCGGGTGATACGCCCGACGCAGCGGATACTCACCGGGCGGGTGGTCCGGTTCATGGACGGCTACTCCCGCGAGGTCAGGATCGGCCAGCCGGTGCTGGTGGCGGTGCTGACCGCGGCGAGCGTGGCGGGGCTGCTGGTGATGCTGGTGCGTACGGTGCTGTCCAGCCTCGGCGGTGGGGGCGCCCGCCGAAAGTGGAAGGACCTCAAGAAGGGGCCGGAGTTCCTGGTCACCCCGCTGCGGGTGCGCGACGACCACGGCCAGCTCTACGAGGTGGAGCTGCACGGGCACCTGCCCCAGAGCGCGGTGCACCCGTCCGACTGGGTGCAGCTGACCCTCCGCCCGCAGGACGTCGACCTGCCGCCGCGCATCGAGCGGATCGTCAACCTGACCACCGGGCAGCTGCTGACCCCGCGTACCGCGACGGTGTGGAGCCACCTCGGCCCGCCGCTGCTGATCCAGGCGGTGCTGGGGGCGGTGCTGGTGCTGCTGGTCGCCACCGCCGTGATCCTCACCTGACCGCGGGCCGACCGGGGTCAGCGGGCGCGGGTCAGCCGACCGGGGTCAGCGGGCGCGACGCCGGGGTGGCCCGCAGCAGCCCCCGACGGGCGGCCCACCGCTCGAAGAACAGGGTGGCGAAGGGCGGCACCGCACAGACCAGCGCGACGACGGTGACCCCGGGGGACCACCGGTGCAGCCGGGCGACGGCGAGCACCAGGATGCCGTACGCCACGAAGAGCGCGCCGTGGATCGGCCCGAAGACCTGCACGCCGATCTCGTTGCCCGGCGGGCCGTACTTCACCGCCATGCCGACCAGCAGGGCCAGCCAGGAGCACGCCTCGGCGATGGCGGCCGCCACGAACAGTCGGGTCGTCTTCTCGCGCATCGCGCCATGCTATCCAGCGGTCGTCGCCGGCCGGCCCGCGACGGCCGGGAAGCCGTGGGGATCACCAGGGTCGTCGGTGGGTACGTAGAGGGTCCTTCGGGCCTTTCCGGTTCCCCGGGGACGTGCAAGGTTGATCGGACCAACGGTGACAGGGCGGTGGCCATGGGCGAGGAAGTCGGAGCGCGCACCTTCAGCCGGGAGGACCGGGCCCGATACCGGGAGAAGGTACGCCGGTGTCTGGACGTCTTCGCCGAGATGCTGCGGGAGTCCCGGTTCGACGTCGAACGGCCGATGACCGGCCTGGAGATCGAGCTGAACCTGGTCGACGACGACTCCCGCCCGACGATGCGCAACGCCGACGTGCTCGCCGCCGTCGCCGATCCCAGTTTCCAGACCGAGCTGGGCCAGTTCAACGTGGAGATCAACGTGGCGCCCCGGCGGCTCGTCGGCACCGGCACGGCCGAGTTCGAGTCGCACGTGCGGGCCAGCCTGAACGCCGCCGAGGAGAAGGCCCGGACGGTCGGCGCCCACATGGTCATGATCGGCATCCTGCCCACCCTGGAACCGGGGCACCTGACCGCCGGCGCACTGTCGGCGAACCCGCGCTACGCGCTGCTCAACGAGCAGATCTTCGCCGCCCGGGGCGAGGATCTGCGGATCGCCATCAGCGGGGTGGAGCGGCTGGCCACCACCGCCGACACCATCACCCCGGAGGCGGCCTGCACCAGCACCCAGTTCCACCTCCAGGTCAGCCCGGCCGACTTCGCCGGCTACTGGAACGCCGCCCAGGCGGTCGCCGGGGTCCAGCTCGCGCTGGGGGCGAACTCGCCGCTGTTCTTCGGCCGTGAGCTGTGGCGGGAGACCCGGGTGCCGCTGTTCCAGCAGGCCACCGACACCCGCCCCGAGGAGATCAAGGCCCAGGGGGTACGCCCGCGGGTCTGGTTCGGTGAGCGGTGGATCAACAGCGTCTTCGACCTGTTCGAGGAGAACGTGCGCTACTTCCCGGCGCTGCTGCCGGTCGGCGACCCGGAGGACCCGGCCGAGACGCTGGCCGCGGGCGGGGTGCCGAAGCTGGCCGAGCTGCGGTTGCACAACGGCACCATCTACCGCTGGAACCGGCCGGTCTACGACGTGTGGAAGGGTCGGCCGCACCTGCGGGTGGAGAACCGGGTGCTGCCGGCCGGGCCGACCGTGGTGGACACCATCGCCAACGGCGCGTTCTACTTCGGGCTGGTCCGGGCGCTGGCCGAGGCGGACCGGCCACTGTGGTCGCAGATGTCGTTCAGCGCGGCGGAGGAGAACTTCACCAGCGGCGCCCGGCACGGCGTCGACGCGCAGGTCTACTGGCCGGGGTTGGGCTACCTGCCGGCGACCGAGCTGGTGCTGCGCCGGCTGCTGCCGTTGGCCCACCAGGGGCTGGACGGGTGGGGGGTGGATCCGGCCGAACGGGACCGGCTGCTCGGCATCATCGAGCAGCGCTGCCTGACCGGGCGCAACGGCGCGAGCTGGCAGGTGGCGGCGCTGCACCGGCTGGAGTCCGCCGACCACCTCGACCGCCCCGAGGCGCTGCGCGAGGTGGTCCGCCACTACGTCGAGCTGATGCACAGCAACCGTCCGGTCCACGAGTGGCCGGTCCCCTGACGGAGGGTTTCCCGGGTCCTCCCGCATCGCCGAGTCGATTGACTTTCGATAGGTTAAGAGCGATAGTCGATACATGACGACGGCACGTTGGGCGGTCACCGCCCTCAGAGGTTTCCTCGTGGTCCTGTTCGCGGTGCTGGTCCTGTTCCAGACCATGTCGCTGCCCGGTCAGTTCGCCCACCTGGCGCGCGAGTCGCCCGAGCAGGCCTACCTGCGCTGGCCCGCCACCGCCGTGACGGTGTTCTGGGTGCTCTGCGTCCAGGTGGTGATCGTGGCGACCTGGCGGCTGCTCACCCTGGTCAGGAAGGACCGGATCTTCAGCGAACCCGCGCTGGCCTGGGTGGACGCCATCGTCTGGGCCATCGCCGCCGGCTGGCTGACGCTGGTGGGGGTATTCCTCTACGTCGGGTTCCACGCCGACGACCCGGGTCTGCCGATGCTGCTGTTCCTGCTGTCGGTCGGCGTCACCGTGCTCGGGCTGCTCATGGTGGTGATGCGGGCGCTGCTGCGGCAGGCCACCGCGCTGCGTACCGACATGGAGGCGGTGATCTGATGCCCATCGTCGTACGCATCGACGTCGAGCTGGCCAAACGCAAGATGAGCGTGGGCGAGTTCGCCGAACGGGTCGGGCTGACCCCGGCGAACGTGGCCGTGCTGAAGAACGGCCGCGCCAAGGCGGTGCGGTTCAGCACCCTGGAGGCGATCTGCCGGGTGCTCGACTGCCAGCCGGGCGACGTGCTCGAATTCGTCGACGACGGGGAGCCGACGCCGTGAGGTACCTGCTCGCCCTCGCCGCGGTCGTGGTCCTGGCCGCCGGGGTGGCCGGCGTCGTGCTCGGCGAGTCCGACGACTCCCCCGGCCTCCAGTTCCTGGGCGGCCTGCTGGTGATCGGCGCACTCGCCATCGGCGTCCGGATCGCCCGCCGCCCCCGCTGACGCCACCACGCCCCGTCCCGGCGGGTGGGCCGGCGACGCACGCGCCCTCGACCCCGGCGGGCGGGGGCAGGGCAGGCGGGGCCGGCAGGGCGTCGACCATGACGGCCCGGCGGACCCGGCGCCACACCGGCCGGTCAGGGCGCGGGCCAGTTCCGCAGCAGGGCGTCCAGGGCGTCGAGGACCCGGATCCAGGTCTGCTCGGTGTCCGGGGCGCTGTGGTCGAACCCGCCGCCCAGTTCGAGGTTGACGTAACCGTTGAAGACGCTGCCCAGCAGCCGGACCGCATGGGTCTGGTCGGGCTCGCCGAGCTGGTAGCCGCGCAGAATGGCCCGGGTCAGCTCGGCGTGCCGGCCGCCCGCGCTGGCGGCGGCCGCCTCCGGGTCGAGCCTGAGCTGGGCGGCGGCCCACCGGCCAGGATGCTCCCGGGCGTAGTCGCGGTAGACGCCGCCGAGGGCGGCCAGCGCGTCCCGGCCGGCCCGACCGGCGAGGGCGTCGGCGGCCCGGACAGCCAGCTCGTCGAGGGCCAGCAGGGCGATCCGGGTCCGCAGGTCGCCGGAGTTCCGCACGTGCGCGTAGAGGCTCGCGACCTGTACGTCGAAGCGCCGGGCGAGCGCCGAGAGGGTCACCTGGTCGAAGCCGACCTCGTCGGCCAGCTCCGCGCCGGCCCGGGTGAGGCGTCCGGGGGTCAAGCCCGCTCGTACCATGACTCATTATGGGTTTGCCTAAAGGTTTTAGGCAAATTACCGTTGCCGTCATGGAACCACTGACCGAGCAGGAGATCCGGTCCGCGTTCGTCAACTGCACCAAGGGCGAGAGCAAGCGGCTGTACGTCCCCCGTGACCTGGCCGACCGCCCCTGGCCCGAGCTGGACTACCTCGGCTGGCGCGACCCCCGCGCTCCCGACCGGGCCTACCTGGTCACCGAGCTGGACGGCCGGCGGACCGCCCTGGTGCTGCGCTGCCCCACCCCCACCACCCGGCAGCCGCCGCGCGGCCTGTGCACCATCTGCCTGACCTCCCCCGCCGGCGGCGTCAGCCTGATGGTCGCGCCGAGGGCCGGCAAAGCGGGGCAGCAGGGCAACTCGGTGGGCACCTACCTCTGCACCGACCTCGCCTGCCCGCTCTACGTGCGCGGACGCAAGGACCCCGGGCCGGGTGCCCGGATGCAGGAGTCGCTCACCACGGAGGAGAAGGTCCAGCGGCTGACGACGAACGTCGCCGCGTTCGTCGCCCGGGTGACCGGCTGACCCCGACCCGGCGGATCGACGGCGGGACCGGCCCGGCGCCGGTGCTCACTGCGGGGGCGGCACCGCCTCGTCGATCACCACCTCGGCATGACAGGTGACCTCACCGAGCACCTCGCGCACACTCCGGCGCAGGTCGAGCCGGGCCCCGGCGAAGCTGACCGGACCGTGGAACGACGCCCGCCCGTCGCCGCCGAGCCGGAAGGTCGCCCCGGTGAAGACGCTCCCCGCGAACCCGGTGTCGCCGTGGAACTGGGCACCGGTGAAATCGGCGTGGCCCACGTGACAACCGCCGAGGTCGAGGTCGACCAGGGTGGCCCCGCAGAGCATGAGATCCGTCCCCGCCCAGTGCGGCGGCCCGCCCACGGCGTCCGTCGACGGTCGCAGCCGCGCCGCGAGCAGCCGCTGCGCGGTGCGCCGCAGCTCCAGCTCGACGGCCTGCCCGTCGGTGCGTGGTCCGGCCAGGTCGAACGGCAGCGGCATCCGCAGATAGCCGCAGATCGTGTCCACCACCCGCTGCCGCAGCTCCGGCCGGGCATCGCCGAGGTCGGCGAGGACCGCCAGGCCGGCCCGGCGCACGTCGGGGTCGGCGTCGGCGAGCTGGCCCGCGTACGGCCGGACGGCGTCGTCGGGCACCAGCTGCGCCCCGTCCGGCCGGGCCGACACTGCCGGCGTCCAGCCCAGCGGCCAGCACACCGGGCCGCCGTCGGCAGTGTCGGCCCAGGTAGCGCCGGTGAGGTCCACGGTGGGCTGGTCGAGGTGGACCGGGCCGGCGAACCGGGCCTGGCGGAACGTCGCGGCGGCGGCGAACCGCGCCTTGAAGAACCAGGCCGGACCGGTGAACCGGGCCTGCCGGAACGACACCGGCCCGACGAACCGGGCGCCGTCACCGCCCTCGCTCCACTCCTGGTAGTCGCCCATCAGCACGGCGACCGGCCAGTGCGGGTCGTCCTCGTTCGGCTCGTCCCAGGGCGCGGGCGAGGTCTCCTCGGTGCTCTCCCAGGCCGGGTCGTCCTCCCACAGCTCGTCCTCGCCCCGGCCGAACCAGGCGAACGCGGCGAACCGCGCCCCGGTGAAATCGGCGTCGGCGCGGAACCGGGCCCGGCCGAACGCGGCATGGTCGAGGAACCGGGCCTGGCTGAACCGGGCCGGGCCGGGCCAGACGGTGCGGGCGAAGTCGGCGACACCGGTGAACCGGACGTCGGCGAACGAGGTGGTCCCGAGGAACGTGGCGTCGGCGAACCGGCCCGCACCCAGCACCGCGCGGGAGAGGTCGAGATCCACCAGGGTGGCCGCCCGCAGGTCGAGGTCGACGCCGGGCAGGTCCGGTGCGGCGGGCAGGTCGACCGGCCCGGCCGGCGTTTCCGCCACCGCTGCGGGGCGCAGCAGCGTGGCCAGCACCCGGCCCGCCTCCCGCCGGGCGTCGACGTCCCAGCCGTCGGCCCCCACCGGCGTCCGCAGCCCGTCGGCGAGCGCCGCGACCGCCGGCGGCCGCAGCCCGGGACGCCCGGCCACCAGCTCACCGAGACGGCGCAGCGCGGCGATCCGGCCCGCGCCCGTCTCCTGCGCGACCGCGCGGACGGCTCCCTGAAACGCCACCGGGTCCGACTCCCCGACCGTCACCCCGACCTCCCCACCCGAGCCCGCCGGGGGACGCCCCGGCGTCGCGCAGGATAGCCGGGCCGACCGACACCGGCCCCGGGCGGCGCGCTCCACCATCGCGGGCGTGCGCGGTCAGCCGCCCCGGGCGAACAGCGCCAGGCGGACCCGGTTCGGGCTGTCCGTCTTGGTCATCAGGCTGGTGATGTGGGTCTTCACGGTGGTCACGCCGATGTGCAGCCGGTCGGCGATCTCGGAGTTCGACAGCCCCTCGGCCACCAGGTCGAGCACGTCCTGTTCCCGGGCGGTCAGCCCGGACACCGGCCGGGGCGGCTCGGCGCGGGCGTGCACCGCCCGTCGGACCAGCCGCTGCAGCACCTCCTCGCTGAACGGGCTGCCCCCGGCGGCGGCCCGCCGCACCCCGTCGACCAGCTCACCGGGCGGGGCGTCCTTGAGCAGGAAGCCGCAGGCCCCGGCGGTGAGCGCGGGATAGAGGTGGTCGTCGTCGCCGAACGTGGTCAGCACCAGCACCCGCGCCCCGGGCCGGCCGGCGAGGATACGGCCGGTGGCGGTGATCCCGTCGACGCCGGGCATCCGCAGGTCCATCACCACCACGTCGGGGACGAGCCGGGCGGCCAGGGTGACCGCGTCGCGGCCGTTGTCGGCCTCCCCGACCACCTCGATGTCGGGCTGGGCCTCGCAGAGCATGCGCAGGCCCGCGCGGATGAGGTGCTGGTCGTCGACCAGCAGCACCCGGATCACGACCGCCACGCCGGGTACGGACCGCCCGAGCCGGGCGGCGGGGTCGTCGGACCGTCACCCCCGAGCGGTGCGGGCGTCGGACCACCCGCCCCCGGTGGTGCGGGCGTCGGACCGCCGGGAGGTGGGCCGGCGGCCGGGGACGGGCCGGCTTCGGTCGACGCCACGGCGGGCAGCACCGTCCGGACCCGCCAACCGGTGCCGGCCGGGCCGGCCTCCAGCCGCCCGCCGAGCACCTCGACGCGCTCCCGCATGCCGGTGATGCCGTGCCCACCGCCGGGCGGGACCGTCGCCGGGGTCCAGCCCCGCCCGTCGTCGGCCACCTCCCAATGGACGGCGTCGCCGACGACCGACACCGACAGCCGCGCCCGGGTGGCCGCGCCGGCATGCTTCACCACGTTGGTCAACGCCTCCTGGGTCAACCGCAGGACCGCCAGCCCCCGTACCGCGTCGAGCGCGCCCACCGCCGGATCGACCTCCGCCTCCACCGTCACCCCCGACTGCCGTGCCCGGTCGACCGCCGCGCCGAGCGCGGTCGGCAGCGCCGACGGCTCGATCGAGGTCAGCGCCGCGTCCCCATGCGCCGCGTCGGGATCCCGCAGCACCGCGACCAGCCCCCGCAGATCCGCCAACGCCGCCGTCCCGGTCGCGTGCACGTCGTCGAAGACCGCCCCCACCCGGGGATCCGGGTCGGTGAGGACGTGCCGGGCGACACCGACCCGCAGCACCATCGACGCCACGTGGTGCGCCACCACGTCGTGCAGTTCGCGGGCGATGGCGCTGCGTTCGTCGGCCCGCGCCGCCCGGCCCTCCGACTCCCGGCGCAGCTGATCCGCCCGAAGCCGCTCCTCGGCCTGCCGGGCGAGTTCCCGGTTGGTGCGTACCACCGTCCCGGCCAGCAGCGGCAGTCCGACGTACACCAGCACCCCGAACACCGTCCCGGCGACGCCCTTGGCCCCGTGCCCGCCCGGGTTGAACGCCGTGACCACGCCCAGCACTCCGGCGGCCACCCAACCGGTGCGCGGCCGCCGGCACCGCATGGTCAGTTCGAGCAGCCCCCAACTGGCCCCGACCTGGTTGATCGTGGTGTCGTCGACAGCCGTGATCGCCACCAGCAGCAGCACGGTCTGTGCCGTCAGGTTCACCAGCGGCCGGCGGTGCGTCACCAGCGCGACGAGGAACGCCGTCCCGGCCAACGCCCACTGCGCGCCGGTCGGCGACTGCCCGGTCCGCGTGCCGAAGAGGAGATAGCCGAGGCCGCTGAGATCGAGCAGCAGCATCCGCACGAGGGTGTCCCGTACGTCGAACAGTCGCCCGACCCAGCCCACCGGCTCAGCCTACGGCCGGGAGGAGGAGTCGGCGGCACCGGTCGGGCGGTTCCAGCGGGTCCGCAGCCCCAGGTAGCCGGCCAGCCCGAGCGGCCCGAACAGGATCGTCGCCACCAGCACCGGGGACATGACCCACGCCGGCACCCCCCTCTCCCGACCGTCGAGCCACGCCCAACGGCCGGCGAACAGGTCGAAGGCGATCAGGTGCGCCCAGGCCGCCGCCGCGCCGACGTCCGTGCCCAGCAGGTCGCGTACGCCGGTCAGGGTCGGCATGGTGACCACCGGGAGCAGCTCGCCGAGCGCCGGCAGCACCAGCACCGCGTAGATCCCCAGGACCGGCAGCACGATCAGCGGCGACCGGATGACCCGGGTGGTCCACGACCAGCCCGGCAGCAGGATCATCAGTGCCCAGAACGGCGCGGCCAGCGCGAAGGTCAACGAGAACCAGGTGGCGGTCATGCGGCCGGCGCCAGGTCCGGGCGTCGCCGCCGGAACAGCACCACCGTCGCGGCGGCGCCGGCGGCGACCAGCAGGGCGGCCGACGCGGCGAGCGTGGTCACGTCCGGGCGCAGCAGCGGCTGCCCGCGCAGCGCCTGCCAGGTCAACAGCACGGTGAGTACGCCGTACCCGGCCCCCGCGACGACCAGCAGCCGGACCCGGCTCCGCTCGTCGAGCCAGCGCCCGAGGTAGCGGCGCAGCAGGAAGGCCAGGATCGGCAGCGCCTGCATGGCGTGCAGCCCCACGAAGTGCCCGATCCGCAGGTCGCCGCCGGTGGTGCTCCACCCGACGATCGGCAGCCCCGGCCCGCCGTCCGGCACGCCCACGCTGTGCGCCCCGGCGATGCCGTCCGGCCCGGCCCGGTCCTGGGCCACCATCGGGAACGCCACCAGCATCCCCAGCGCGGACAGGCCGAGCCCCAGGCCCACCGCCCAGGTGGTGGCCCGGTCCCGGGGCCGCCGCACCAGCAGCACGACCGCGACGAGCAGGTGCGCGACGAACAACACCATGATCGCCAATCCCATCACCTGCCAGAGCGCGGCGTTGAGCGGGGTGGTCTGGTTGTAGTGGCTGGTGGTGCCGCGCAGCACCTGCCCGACGATGACCGCCATCTCGACCACGGCCATCGCCACCACCACACTGGCCGACCATTCCGCGAGCCGGCTGCGACGCGGCAGTTGCGCGAGCATCCAGGCGAGGGTGGCCCCGTACAGCACGAAGGAGACCGAGAACTTGAACGGCTTGAGCCAGATCGGCACGCCGGTGAGCACCCGGCCGTCGACGACCAGGCCCACCGCGGTGACGACGGCGAGCACCGCCGCCGCCACGCTGAGCACCATCAGGGGGCGGTGCCGGCCGGCCGCCCGGGACATCACGTCAGTCATGTGTCGAGCCTCGCCGGCCGCCGGCCCGACCGCGCCCGACCGGAGGCCCCGGTCACGGCCCCCGGTCGGAGGCCGCCTCCTCCCCAGGGTGGAGGAGCGCCGTGCCGGGCGGTCGGGGCCGGCGGACAAATTGACGGCATAGACAACGCTCAGTACCTTGGAAAGCGCTTACCTGACATGACACCACCTCCCGGAGCTGCCCCGGGCAGGGCGGACCCGGTACCCCGACCCCCACAGGAGAAGACCATGATCTACCGACAGCGTCGGACGGCACTGTGGATGTCCGCAGTCGCCGCGACGACGCTCACCGCGACCGGTGTCGTGATCACCGCGAACGCCGCCCAGGCCGCCGCCGGGTGCCGGATCACCTACACGGTGACCACCCAGTGGTCCGGCGGCTTCAGCGCGAACGTCGATCTCACCAACCTGGGCGACCCGCTCACCGCCTGGACGGCCACCTGGACGTTCGGTGCCGGGCAACGCGTCGACCAGGGCTGGAACGCCACGTTCAACCAGAACGGCAGCTCGGTCAGCGCCGCGAACGCCGGCTACAACGGGTCCGTCGGCACCAACGGCACCGTCTCGTTCGGCTTCAACGGCAGCTGGACCGGCAGCAACCCGGTCCCGACGACCTTCGCGGTCAACGGGGTGACCTGCACCGGCGGCGTCACCCCCACCACCGGCACCCCCACCACCGCGCCCCCGACGACCGCACCGCCCACCACACCCCCGCCCACGACCCCGCCGCCGACCACACCCCCGCCCACCACGCCGCCGCCGACCACCCCACCGCCGTCGGGCAGCACGCTGTACGTGGCACCGAACGGCACCGCCGGTGCGGCCGGCACCCAGGCGAACCCGACCACCCTCGCCTCGGCCATCACCCGGGTCACCGCCGGCGGCACGATCTACGTCCGCGCCGGGACGTACAACCTGGCGCAGACCGTCACCATCGAACCGGGCAACAACGGCACCGCCAGCGCCCGCAAGAAGCTGTTCGCCTACCCGGGCGAGAAGCCGGTGCTGAACTTCTCGGCGATGAGCGAGGACCCGGCCAACCGGGGGCTCGCCCTGAACGGGTCGTACTGGCACGTCCAGGGCCTCGTCGTCGAGCGGGCCGGCGACAACGGGATCTTCGTGGGTGGTAGCAACAACATCATCGAGCGCACGGTGACCCGCTTCAACCGCGACAGCGGGCTGCAGCTCTCCCGGATCGCCTCCAGCACCCCACGCGACCAGTGGCCGGCCAACAACCTGGTGCTCAGCGCCGAGTCGCACGACAACGCCGACTCCGACGGGGAGGACGCCGACGGCTTCGCCGCCAAGCTCACCGTGGGCAGCGGAAACGTCTTCCGGTACGCGGTGTCGCACAACAACATCGACGACGGGTGGGACCTCTACACCAAGACCGACACCGGACCGATCGGTGTGGTGACCATCGAGGACTCGCTCGCCTACAACAACGGCACGCTCAGCAACGGCACCCAGAACGGCAACGGTGACCGCAACGGCTTCAAGCTCGGCGGCGAGGACATCGGCGTCAACCACGTCGTGCGACGGACCATCGCCTTCCGCAACGGCAAGCACGGGTTCACCTACAACCGCAACCTCGGCTCGATGTCGATCTCGAACAACCTGAGCATCGACAACACCGAGCGCAACTTCTCGTTCGACGGCGGCAGCTCGGTGTTCCGGAACAACACCTCGTGCCGCAGCGGCAGCGGCTCGAACGACAAGATCGTCGGCAACAGCGACAGCTCCAACCAGTTCTGGAGCGGCAGCAACGGCTCCCGCTGCGCGTCGTACACCGGGGCCATCGGGTGGTCCTTCGCCTCCGACGGGCGGCTCGTGGTGACCCTCGGCGGCCGGCAGGTCACCCTGTAACCGCCGACCCCGCGATGGTGGCCCGGTCGGACCGGCCGGGCCACCACCGCAGGCAGCCCCGGTCACCGGGTGGTGAGGCCGACCAGCGTGGCCAGTCGCGCGACGCCGGCCCCCGACGGCCGCCCCCGGGCCAGCTCGGCGATGACCGTACGGGCCACCGGCCGGCACCGCACCTCGGCCGGCGCGATACCGTCCGCGTCGACCAGCACCCGACCGGCCCCGAACAGATCACCTACCTGGAGGTACGCCCGCGCGGCGTCGACCAGGTAGGCGGCGCGGTACTCGGCCGGCAAGAGCCGCCACCCCTCCCGACGGATCACCTGCTCGTGCCGGTAGACCGCCTCCCCACCGTCGCCCACCTCGATCGCCGCCACCACCCGGGCCAACTCGACGACGACCGGCCCGAAGCAGGTCCGGTGCGGATCGTCACCGCTCCCGACCCGGGTGGCGATCCCGGCAGTCAGATCGATCAGCTCGTCGGTCTGGTGGGCGTCGCCGTGCTCGGCGGCGGCAAGTGCGGCCTGGAGCAGCAGCGTCCCGCAGAGCGCCTGCCGCACCGCCGTGGCGTCGCGTACCGGCCTCGGGGCGACACGACGCGCGGCGGCCACTGTCACCGCGAGCGCCAACCGACCACGACCCAGCGCCCGTAACGCCTGCCCCACCGCCACGGCCGCCGTACCCGCCAACGCCGGGTCGTCGCCGGCCACGGCCACCGCCCGGTCGGCGGCGAGCCACCCGAGGTCGGCTTCGCCGAGCTTCACCAGCACGGCCGAGGTGATCCGGTACGTCTGCACCAACGCCTCCGCCGCGCCCTCGGGGGCCGTCGCGTGCCGGCTACGGGCCGCGTCGAGCAACCCGGGCAGTGCCCGCAGGACCTGCGCGTAGTGCGCGTGCTGATAGGTCAACCAGGCGTGCCCGACGTGCCGCCGCAGTTCCACCGGTGACACCACCCCGGCAGGGACGTCGTAGCGGGCGAGGGCGGCGCGCAGCTCGTCCACCCCGTCCAGCCCGCCGGTCCCGCCCACAGACGGCAGCCGGGTGCCGAGCAGTACCGCCGGATCGACCCGCAGCACCTCGGCGATCTCCTGGATCACCGAGTACCGGTCCAGCGCGCGGACTCCGCGTTCGACCTTGTCCACCCAGCTCTTCGACTTGCCGAGCCGGTCGGCGAGCATCTGCTGGGTCATCCGCCGTCGTACCCGCCAGCGCGCCACCCGCCGCCCGACCGGCAGTTCCTCACCGCCCACGCCGCCACCGCCGATCCGGCACGGCGCGCGTCGTGTCCTCGACGGGTACGCGCTCCGCCTCGGCCTGCGCGAGAATGCGGCGCTTGGCGGCCTCGTGCTCGGCAGCCTCGGCCTGTTCTCCCCGACTCGCGACCGGCTCGTTCCCCTGCTCCCGCATGCCCACCTCCGTCGATAGCGCCGGCTTCCCTGATGGGCTTCAGCGAAGTCGACCACTGGTCGACGGACCAGATGACGAGCCGTGTGTGCGATTGCGCTTCCCCTACCTCGGGTTGTGCGGGCTTGCGTGGCCCCCTGCCATGCCAGTTCTCCCTCTACGCTCATCGCTGTTGGTAGCCAGTCGACTCCCGGGAGTAGATGGATGGCACGATCGGTCACAAACAAGGCGCTGGATGCGTTGCTGTCCGCTGCTGGCTACGGCGGCGCTCATGCGGCATTCGCCCGCCAGGTCAACCACGCGGGCCGGGCTCAGGGCAGTTGGCGTTACGACGCGGCCAGCGTCTACTGGTGGCTTCGTGGACGTCGGCCGGCTAAGCACGTGCAGACCGCCATGGCAGAGACGATCGCGCGGAAACTCGGTCGGCCCGTCGAGATGGCGGAACTCGGGTTCGTCGGCTCCGACCTCGGGGACGCAACCTACCCTCCGACTGCCAGCGATGCCATCGAGGCTGCCGGAGGGTTGTGGACGTTACTCGCTCAACGGATCAGCTCACCGACCGGAAAGGTATTCCACAGCGGAGCGGCACTACAGGCCGCGCTCGCCTGGCGATACGACCTTCCCGATACAAAGGTGACCCGCGAAGGGGTCCCGTCGCTCACGGCAGCTGACATTCAACCGCTGCACCTCCTCGCTGAACACTTCGCCGACCTCGATCGACGCCACGGTGGCGGCTCCCCGTACACCCGTGCACTCATGGCCGATCTCCTCGCCCGGCAGGTGCTTCCCATGCTGCACGGGGCATACGCGGATGCCGTCGGGCGTGACCTCATGCGGGCCAGCGCAACGCTCTGCGGTCAGCTCGCCTTCATGTCCTACGACGCGGGTGAACACGGCGTCGCCCAGCACCACGTCACCATCGCTCTGCGGCTCGCCAAGGCCGCAGGTGACCGCCTTTACGGCGCACATCTCCTCGCAAACCTCGCCACTCAGGCCGTCTACCTCGGGCACACCCGAGACACCACCCGACTCTCCGAGGCAGCCCTCGACGGGGCGGGCCGTGCCCCCGCTGCGGTCCGCGCCCGGCTTTACGCCACAGCCGCCAGCGCGTACGGCCGATCTGGGGACAGGCGGGCCTGTCGAACAGCGCTGGCAAAGGCAGAAAAGGCTGTCGATCGAATGTGCGGGGAGGACAGGCCACACTGGGTCAGTTACTTCAGCCCGGCCCACCTCGCTGGCACCACCCTGAAGTGTCTCAGCGACCTACGCCTGCACCGGCAGGCGCTGCGGCACGCGTCCGACGCGATTACCCTCGCCAGCGCGAATGCCCGGACGCGCGTCTTACACAGCGCCCTGATCGCGCTGGCCCATGCTCAGGCCGGAGACATCGACGCTGCCTGCACCTGGGGCCGGGAGGCGGCACGACACGCACCGCAAGTCCGCTCCGCCCGGGTGACGCAGCGCGTCCAGGAACTCACCGCCGCGTTAAACCCTCACCGAGCGACGGCCGACGTCCACGACCTGCTCCTCATGCTCGCACCCACGCCGCCGTCGCACCCGCACGCCGGCCCCCGCTGAGGTAGCGCAAGCTCGCATCGACGTCTACGGCTAACGTCACACGGATGACGTGGACGGAGCCCAGCACCTGGTATGCGAAACTGCCCGCCTTCCATGCCGCCACGGCCGCCTTCATCACCGACACGGTGGGCGACGTGCTCCTGGTCAAGCCCACCTACCGCGATCACTGGGCCTTTCCGGGCGGCTACGTGGAACAGGATGAGTATCCGCACCAGGCATGCGCCCGCGAAGCCCGGGAGGAACTCGGAATCGCGGTGGCAGTCGGAGAGTTGCTTGTCGTGGATTGGGCATCGCCTGCCGGGCAACGGCCCCGTGCCCTCGTCCACTTCACCTTCGACTGCGGGACCAGCACCCGGCACGACGGTTTCACCATACCGGAGCAGGAGATCGAAAGTGTCGGCTTCTTCGCACCTGATGAAGCCGCACAACGCCTTCCCGACAACGTCGCTCCACGGGTGAGTGCAGCTATTCGCGCACGTGCTCGTCGTATCCCTTGCTATCTCGTCGACGGCGTAACCGCCTCGTAGGCATCCTGCCCAGGATCGTTTCGACTGCGTCGAGGAGAGCGATACTCGTGAACGGATACGTCCCGACCTTTCGGATGGTCATCAACGACATCCGGAAGTCGATCACCTCGGGGCAGCTCAAGAAAGGCGACAAACTCCCGTCGCTGCCTGAGCTTGCCGAGAGGTACGACTGCTCCATCGGTACGGTGCGCCGGGCGATCGAGCATCTCCAGATCACCGGCGAGCTTCAGGGGCGACAGGGCAAGGGCACCTACGTGACCGGGAAGCTGTTCGAGGAGTCCTGAGCCTCGGGCTACGCCCTCTTGGTCAAGATGGTGTGAGACACCCCGTGTGAGTGGGGTGCTGACCTGCTGAGGGCGGGGATCGGAGATCCTTGTGTACGTGTCTACTTCATCTGGCAAGCAGCCGGCGTCCGGCGGCGGCGACCCGGCGCCAAAGCCATCACGGCGGGTCTTCAGCCCGGAGTACAAGCTCGCGATGGTCGCCGAGTACGAGAACGCCGCGAACGGAGAGAAAGGCGCGATCCTGCGCCGGGAAGGTCTGTACTCGTCGCACATCATCGAATGGACACGGGCTCGCGACGCCGGGCAACTCGGCCAGGTAGGGACTCCCGTCACGGATTCCGGCACGGCGGCGGTCGGGGCGCGGGTGAAGAAGTCCGCGGAACAGATCGAGTTGGAGAAGCTGCGCCGGCAGAACGAGAAGCTGCAGGCGGATCTGAAGAAGACCCGCATGGCGTTGGACATCATGGGAAAAGCACACGCGCTCTTGGAAGAACTCTCCGAGAGCGCGGACAGCGACAGCCAGCCGAGGAGATCCTGACCGCCGTGTTCGGCGAGTTACGCGACGCGGACATCTCGGTGCTGCGGGCGTGCGCGTTGACCGGGACCTCGCGGGCGACCTACTACCGGCGGGCCAAGCCGGTCGGACCGCGGCACGGGCCGTGGCTGCCCCGCACCCCGCCGCCGCAGGCGCTCAGCATGGCCGAACGCGACCGGGTGCTGGCTGTGCTGAACTCGCCGGCCTACGCCGACCTGGCGATCCCGCAGGTCTGGGCCAGGGAACTCGACGCGGGCCGCTACCACTGCTCGATGTCCACGATGTATCGCATCGCCCGTGCCGCCGGGCAGAGCCGGGAACGACGCCGGCTGGCGACCCACCCGCCGCGGGTGCGTCCGGAACTGGTCGCGACCGGGCCGGGTCAGGTGTGGTCCTGGGACATCACCGCGTTGAAGGGACCTGTCAAAGGCGTCTGGTACCGGTGTTACGTCGTGATCGACATCTACTCGCGTTACGTCGCCGGCTGGCTCGTCGCGGCCGTCGAGGACGCGGTCGTCGCCCGCGACTTCCTGGCCGACGCGATCAGCCGTAACGGGATCGAACCGCACACCATCCACGCCGACCGTGGCGGCGCCATGGTGTCGAAGCCGGTATCGGAGATGCTCGTCGACCTCGGTGTCCTACGGTCACATTCCCGACCTCGGACCTCGAATGACAACCCGTACTCCGAAGCCCAGTTCAAGACCATGAAATACGTGCCGGACTTCCCCGAGAGGTTCGGGTCCCTCGCTGACGCGAGAGCTTTCTGCGACGGATTCTTCACCGCCTACAACCACGAGCACCGGCACTCCGGGATCGGCTGGCACACCCCAGCCTCGGTGCACTACGGCACCGCCGAGCAGATCCGCGAGCAACGCCAACACGCCCTCGACGCAGCCCACACCGCCCACCCGGACCGATTCAACCGCCGGCCACGCGCACCGAAACTGCCCGACCATGCCTGGATCAACCAGCCGCCCCGACAGGAACAGACCGTCTCAGTTTGACTTGACAACTACCGACGGGCCGATGCCCGTAGCCCGCCAGCGGGGTGGCGCGAGGTCGGGTCGGGAGTGTCATGGTCCGATGCGGCTTATGACACACAGGTATAAATATGACGGACAGGCATACTGCTCTACGCGGACACTGCTTCCGCCGCGCCAGTTACCCAGCGTGACGAACCCTGGCGCAGACAGGCACCCTCACGATTCCCGACGCGCCGCGCACGGCAGTGCCCGCCGCCGCACGGCAGCGCCGCTCAGAGGGCCACGATCGCCGCCGTCTCCGCCGGCAGCTCCACCCGGTCGCGCGTCACGGTGACGCCCTCAGCGGTGGTGAGCAGCACCCGGCGGGCCACCCCGGGCAGGGTGATCCGCTGACGGCGACCGGCGAGGTTCGCCACCACCAGGCACCCGCCCCGGCGTACCACCAGGAACTCGTCGCCGTGGCGGACCTCCACCCGGTGCAGGCGGGGGTCGGACAGGTCGGGGCGGGACTTGCGCAACGCGATCAGCCGCCGGTAGAAGTCGTACATCTCGCGGTGTTCGGGTTTGTCCAGCTCGGCCCAGTCGAGCCGGGAGCGCAGGAAGGTCTGCGGGTCCTGCGGGTCGGGCACCTCACCCGGCGGCCAGCCGTGCGCGGCGAACTCGCGCCGCCGGCCGGTGGCGACCGCCGCCGCCAGCTCCGGCTCCGGGTGGCTGGTGAAGAACTGCCACGGCGTGCTGGCCGCCCACTCCTCCCCCATGAACAGCATCGGGGTGAACGGCGCGGTCAGCAGCAGCATCGCGCCGACCCGCAGCAGCGCGGGCGACAGGCCGGCGGAGATCCGGTCGCCGGTGGCCCGGTTGCCGATCTGGTCGTGGTTCTGCAGGTACGCCACGAAGCGGTGCCCGGGGGTGGCGTGCCGGTCCACCGGACGGCCGTGGCTGCGGTTGCGGAAGCTGGACCAGGTGCCGGCGTGGAAGAACGCCCCGGTCAGCACGTCGGTCAGGCACTCCAGCGAGCCGAAGTCGCCGTAGTAGCCCTGCCGCTCCCCGGTCAGCAGGGTGTGCAGGGCGTGGTGGGCGTCGTCGTTCCACTGCGCGTGCAGGCCGTAGCCGCCGGCCTCCCGGGCGGTGATCAGCCGGGGGTCGTTGAGGTCGGACTCGGCGATCAGCGACAGCGGCCGGCCCAGGTGGGTGGCGAGCGCCTCCACCTCGACCGCCATCTGCTCCAGGACGTGCACCGCCCGGGAGTCGGGCATCGCGTGCACGGCGTCCAGCCGCAGGCCGTCGACGTGATAGTCGCGCAGCCACGTCAGCACCGAGTCGACGATGTAGCGGCGCACCCCGTCGGAGTGCGGGCCGTCCAGGTTGACCGTGCGGCCCCAGGGGTTGTCCTGCTCGGTCAGGTAGGGCGCGAACCTCGGCGCGTAGGCCCCGGAGGGCCCGAAATGGTTGTAGACGACGTCGAGGATCACCCCCAGGCCCCTGGCGTGGGCGGCGTCGACCAGGCGCTTCAGCCCGTCCGGCCCACCGTAGGGTTCGTGCGGGGCATACCAGCAGACCCCGTCGTACCCCCAGTTGTGCTCGCCGTTGAAGGCGTTCACCGGGAGCAGCTCGATCAGGTCGACACCGAGGTCGACCAGGTGGTCGAGCCGGCCGATCGCCGCGTCGAAGGTGCCCTCCGGGGTGAACGTGCCGACGTGCAGCTCGTACAGGATGCTGCCGGGCAGTTGCCGACCGGTCCAGCCCTGGTCGGTCCAGTCGAAGGCGGCGTGGTCGTAGCGGCGGCTCGGCCCGTGCACCCCGGCCGGCTGCCAGGCCGCCCGCGGGTCGGGCAGCGGGGTGTCGTCGTCGTCGAGCAGGAACGCGTAGTCGGTGCCGGGGCCGGCGTCGGGGACCTCGACCCGCCACCAGCCGTCCGGCCCGACCCGCATGTCGTGGTCGGCGACGCCGGGCAGGTGCAGCCTCACCCGGGCGACGTCCGGCGCCCAGACGGTGAACTCGGTCATGCGGCAGCCTCCACGGAGTCGGTGGGAGCCAGCAGGGCGGTCGGCGCGAGCAGCGCGACGGGATAGCTGCTCAGCAGATCATGAAGGAGCAGGTCAGGACCACTGTAGACCCGTCCGGTGAACACGTCGGTAACACTGTTGCCGGGGATCGACAGGCTGGTGCCGCGCCAGCCGCCGGCACGGGCCAGCCCCACCGGCAGCCGGGTGGCCACCGCGATCACGCCACCCCGGTCGAAGGCGACCACGTGGGCGGCGGCCGGCCCGTGCGCGGCCACCGGCCGGTAGCCGGCGAACAGGTCCGGGTGGTCCCGGCGCAGCCGCAGCGTGCGGGAGACCACCAGCAGCTTGGCCGCGCCGTCGGCGGCCACCTCCGGTTGCCAGCCGGCGTCGAGCCGCGCCAGCAGCTCCCGGCGTACGGCGAAGTCGACCGGACGACGGTTGTCCGGATCGACCAGCGAGTTCTCCCACAACTCGGTGCCCTGGTAGGTGTCGGGCACCCCCGGCATGGCGAGCTGGACCAGCTTCTGGCCGAGTGCGTTGGACCAGCCGGCCGGGGTCAGCTCGGCGGCGAACGTGCTGACCTCGTCGTGCAGCTGCGGGTCGTCGTACAGCCGGTCGACCAGGGCGTGCAGGTCGTGTTCGAAGGTCGGGTCGGGGTCGGCCCAGCTCGTCGAGGTCGACGCCTCCCGGGCGGCCTTCTCGACGTACGCGTGCAGGCGGTCCCGGTCGATCGGCCAGGCCCCCACGGCGGTCTGCCACACCAGGTGGGCGAAGGCCGGATCGGCCAGCGGCGCCCGGGTCATCCAGTCGCCGACCTGCTCCGCCCAACGGTCCGGCAGCTCGGCGAGCACGGCCAGCCGGGCCCGGACGTCCTCGCCGCGCTTGGTGTCGTGGGTCGACAGCGTGGTCATGCTGCCCGGCCAGCGCACCTGCCGGGCGGCGGCGAACCGGTGGAACTCCGCCGGCGGCACCCCGAAGTGGACCGGCGAGCCGCCGACCTCGTTGAGGGCCACGAACCGGCTCCACCGGTAGTAGGCGGTGTCCTCCACCCCCTTGGCCATCACCGCGCCGGTGAGCTGCGGGAACCGGGCGGCCAGCTCGTGCCCGGGGCGGCGCAGCAGCGCGGTCACCGCGTCCAGGGTGGCGGTGAGGTCGGGCCGGCGGCGGCCCGCCTCGGCGCGGGCGGCGGCCAGGTGCCGGGCACCGTGCGGCGGGTAGCCCCGGTAGACCGGGAAGCAGGCCGCCAGCTCCGCCAGCGCCTCCCGGGTGGCCGCCCGGTCGAGGTCGGGGGCTAGCGCGGCGAGCCGGCCCAGCTCGGCGGCGAGCAGCCGGGTGGCCGCCGCCAGCTTGGTGGCGTGGGTGAGGTCCTGCCACGAGGTGTGCCGGCCGGTGAGCCGGGCGTCGAGGGCGGTGAAGTCGCCCTCCGCCCGCCCGTCGACGAACAGCCCGCAGACCGCGGCCAGCGCGTCGTAGCCGGTGGTGCCCTGCACCGGCCAGTCCGGCAGCTCCTCGCCGTACTCCAGGATCTTCTCCACCACCAGCCAGGCGTGCGGGGCGGCGGCGCGCAACCGGGCCAGGTAGCCGGCGGGGTCGCGCAGACCGTCGGGGTGGTCGACCCGGATGCCGTCGACCTCACCGGCGGCCACCCAGCGCAGCACCTCGGCGTGCGTGGCGTCGAAGACCGCCGGGTCCTCCACCCGCAGCCCGGCCAGGTCGGACACGGCGAAGAACCGGCGGTACGTCAGCTCGGCGTCGCCGCGCCGCCAGGAGACCAGCTCGTAGTGCTGCCGGTCGTGCACCTCGCGGGGGCTGCCGTCGGCGGTGCCGTCGGCGACCGGGAACCGGTGCTCGTGGTAGCGCAACTCCCCGTCGACGACCTTGAGGTCGTCGACGGCGTCGGGGCTGTCGGCGAGCACCGGCAGCAGCAGCCGGCCCCGCTCCCAGTCGATGTCGAACCAGTCGGCGTACGCCGAGGCCCGGCCCCGGCGCAGCACGTCCCACCAGGCCGGATTGGTCGCCGGCTGGGCGATGCCGGCATGGTTGGGCACGATGTCGACGACCAGGCCCAGCCCGGCCGCCCGCAGCGCGCGGACCAGCCGTTGCCGGCCGGCCTCCCCGCCCAGCTCCGGGTTGACCGCGCGGTGGTCGACCACGTCGTAGCCGTGCGCGGAGCCGGGGGTGGCGGTGAGCAGCGGCGCGCTGTAGAGGTGGGTGACCCCCAGGTCGGCCAGCCAGTCGGCCAGGCCGGCGGTGGTGTCGAGGTCGAAGCCGGGTCGGATCTGGACGCGGTACGTCGACCCGACCGTCACCGTCGAGTCGGGCCGGGGCTGTGCGGGCATGTCAGACCGTCCTCTCCAGGACCACCAGGGAGCGGTCCGGCACGCAGACCGCGCCGCCCGCGTCGACCACCGTCGGCTTCTCCGGGTCCGGTTCCGCCGTACTGATCACCAGCTCCCAGCGCTGGCCGAACTCCTCGCCGGGGAGGGTGAAGTCCAGCGGCGCGTCGTGGGCGTTGAAGCAGAGCAGGAACGAAGAGTCCCGGTGCCGCTGGCCGTACTGGCCGCGTTCGGGGATGCCGTCGCCGTTGACGAACAGGGCCACCGACCGGCCGAAGTCGTTGCCCCAGTCCTCGCCGGTCATCTCCCGCCCGTCGGGGGTGTACCAGGCCAGGTCGGGCAGCCCCGCCTCGGCGTTGCGGCCACCCACCGGCAGGCCGGTGAAGAACCGGCGGCGGCGGAACACCTGATGCCGGTTGCGGAAGTCGGTGAGCCGCCGGACGAAGGCCAGCAGCTCGTCGTCGGCGTGCTCCCAGTCCACCCAGGCCAGGTCGCTGTCCTGGCAGTAGGCGTTGTTGTTGCCGCGCTGGGTGCGGCCCAGCTCGTCGCCGTGGCCGAGCATCGGCACGCCCTGGGAGAGCATCAGGGTGGCGAGGAAGTTGCGGCGCTGCCTGGCCCGCAGGGCCTTGACGCCGGGATCGTCGGTCTCCCCCTCGACGCCGCAGTTCCAGGACCGGTTGTGCCCCTCGCCGTCGCGGTTCTCCTCACCGTTGGCCTCGTTGTGCTTGTCGTTGTACGACACCAGGTCGTTGAGGGTGAACCCGTCGTGGCAGGTGACGAAGTTGATGCTGTGGAAGGGGCGGCGGCCGTCGTCCTGGTAGAGGTCGGCCGAGCCGGAGATGCGGGAGGCGAACTCGGCCAGGGTGGCCGGCTCACCGCGCCAGAAGTCGCGCACCGTGTCGCGGTACTTGCCGTTCCACTCCGTCCACAGGGGAGGGAAGTTGCCGACCTGGTAGCCGCCGGGGCCGACGTCCCACGGCTCGGCGATCAGCTTCACCTGGCTGACCACCGGGTCCTGCTGCACCACCTCGAAGAAGGTGGACAGCCGGTCGACCTCGTAGAACTCGCGGGCCAGGGTAGCGGCCAGGTCGAACCGGAAGCCGTCGACGTGCATCTCGGTCACCCAGTAGCGCAGCGAATCCATGATCAGCTGAAGCGAGTGCGGGCTGCGCACGTTGAGGCTGTTGCCGGTGCCGGTGTAGTCGACGAAGTAGCGCCTGTCCTCTTCGGACAGCCGGTAGTAGCTGGGCGCGTCGACACCCTTGAAGCTCAGCGTCGGGCCCAGGTGGTTGCCCTCGGCGG
Source organism: Micromonospora rifamycinica (assembly GCF_900090265.1). Taxonomy (NCBI): domain Bacteria; kingdom Bacillati; phylum Actinomycetota; class Actinomycetes; order Micromonosporales; family Micromonosporaceae; genus Micromonospora; species Micromonospora rifamycinica. Next base: position 326,330 of record NZ_LT607752.1, on the reverse strand, counting down.
TGTGGTTGTAGACCACGTCGAGGATGACCTCGATGCCGGCGGCGTGCAGCGCCTTGACCATGCCCCGGAACTCCTGCACCTGCTGGCCGAGCCGGCCCAGCGCCGAGTAGCCGTGGTGCGGGGCGAAGAAGCCGATGCTGTTGTAACCCCAGTAGTTGCGCAGGCCCAGGTCGGCCAGCCGGTGGTCGTGCACGAACTCGTGCACCGGCATCAGCTCGATCGCGGTCACCCCGAGCTGCCGGAAGTAGTCGATCATCACCGGGGAGGCGATGGCCGCGTAGGTGCCGCGCAGCTCCTCCGGGATGCCGGGGTGGCGCATGGTCAGCCCGCGCACGTGCGCCTCGTAGATCACCGAATGGTGGTACGGGGTGCGCGGCGGCCGGTCGTTGCCCCAGTCGAAGTACGGGTTCACCACCACCGACTTGGGCATGAACGGGGCCGAGTCGGTCTCCGACATCCGGTCCGGGTCGCCGCCCAGCTCGTAGTCGTAGACCGCCGGGTTCCAGCTGACCTCCCCGTCGACCGCCTTGGCGTACGGGTCGAGCAGCAGCTTGTGCGGGTTGCACCGGACCCCGTTGGCCGGGTCGTACGGGCCGTGCACCCGGTAGCCGTACCGCTGGCCCGGCTCGATCCCGGGGATGTACGCGTGCCAGACGTACGCGTCGACCTCGCGCAGTTCGACCCGGCGCTCGGTGCCGACGTCCCACTCGTCGAAGAGGCACAGCTCGACCTTCTGGGCGACCTCCGAGAAGATCGCGAAGTTGGTGCCCATCCCGTCATAGGTGGCGCCCAGGGGGTAACGCTCACCCGGCCAGACCTGCATCTCGCTCCTTAGGCCATGATCATGAGCGCACCGGCCGGGTCGGTGACCGCCGGAGCGCACGCCGCTAATGCCCTGCGGCCGCCCCCGCCAATCCACCCGTTCGGGCAACTCCCGACTTCCACCCGTCCGGGGTGTACCGGACCGTCGGGTGTCGTCCGTCACGATAGGCCGTTTCAGGATGCGCCGGGCCGCGCGATGGCCTTTGCTGGACGCGGACACGCGCCCGTGCGGGTCCACCCTCGGCCCCCGGCCATCCCCAGCCACCACCTTCCGCCGTCGTCGTTGCCGGCGCGACCCCTCGTGTGTACGGACGGAGATCGATGTGACCACCCTGCGGGTCAGCGAACACCTCGCGACCGCTGTGGACCGGACCTGCCGGCCCACCCCCACCTTCCGGCCCCAGCTCCCCCAGCAGGGTGGCGGCTCCGGCGTGCCCCCGCGCACCCGGCGCATCCTGATGCTCTCCTGGGAGTACCCGCCGGTGCTGGTCGGTGGGCTCGGCCGACACGTGCACGCCCTGTCGGTGGCCCTGGCCGCCGCCGGGCACGAGGTCACCGTGGTCACCCGGCACACCGAGGGCGCCCCCCTGGAGGAGTACGCCGACGGGGTACGGATCGTCCGCGCCGCCGAGGACCCGGTGACCTTCCCGCTGGCCACCGACTCCCTGCTGGCCTGGACGATGGCGTTCAACCACAGCCTGACCCGGGCCGCCCTGCGGGCCACCGAGTCCGGCACGTACGACGTGATCCACGCACACGACTGGCTGGTCGCGCACACCGCCATGACGCTGCGCGCCCACCTGGACGTGCCGCTGGTCAGCACCATCCACGCCACCGAGGCCGGCCGGCACCAGGGTTGGCTGCCGGGCGAGATGAACCGCACCATCCACGGCGTCGAGCAGTGGCTGGCCGCCGAGTCCGGCCGGGTCATCGTCTGCTCCCGGTACATGCGCGACGAGGTGGGCGCGCTGTTCGACGTGCCGACGGCCCGGGTCGACGTGGTCCCCAACGGCGTCGAGCCGCACCGCTGGAAGGTGCCGACCTCGGCGGTCACCGCGGCCCGCACCCGGTTCGCCGGGGACGGCCCGCTGGTCACCTTCGCCGGCCGGCTGGTCTACGAGAAGGGCGTCCAGCACCTGATCGCCGGCCTGCCCCGGCTGCGGGACCGGCACCCGGGCCTGCGCGCGGTGATCGTCGGCGACGGGCCGTACAAGGCGGAGCTGGAGGCCGAGGTGCACCGGCTCGGGTTGGCCGGCACGGTCGCCATGCCCGGTTTCCTCGGCGGCACCGACCTGCCGGCCGTGATGGCCGCTTCGGACTGCTTCGCGGTGCCCAGCATCTACGAGCCGTTCGGCATGGTCGCCCTGGAGGGGGCGGCGGCCGGAGCGCCGCTCGCGGTCGCCGAGACCGGCGGGCTGGCCGAGATCGTCGAGCCGGGGGTGACCGGGATGACCTTCGCCCCGGAGGATCCGGCCGACCTCACCGAGGCCGTGCACGCGCTGCTGTCCGACCGGGAACGCGCCCGGGTGCTCGCCCGCCGGGCCCGCGCCATGGTGCACGAGCAGTACGGCTGGTCGGCGATCGCCCAGCGCACCGCGGCGGCGTACGCCTCGGCGATCGCCGGGGACGCCGCGTTCACCGCGCAGCGCGCCGAGCAGCGGATGGCGACCGGCCGGGTCACCGCCCCGATCCCGGCGGGCAACCTGCTCGTCGCCGCCGGCCTGCGCTGACCGGCCCGGCGTACGCGAGAAGGCCGCCGACCCTAGCGGGGTCGGCGGCCTTCGTCGGGTGACCGGGGTCAGCGCTGCGCGATGGCGGTGAAATCCCGCTCCGGGGCGCCGGTGTAGATCTGCCGGGGCCGGCCGATCTTGGTCTCCGGGTCGCTGATCATCTCGCGCCACTGGGCGATCCAGCCGGGCAGCCGGCCCAGCGCGAACAGCACCGTGAACATCTTGGTCGGGAAACCCATGGCCTTGTAGATCAGGCCGGTGTAGAAGTCCACGTTGGGGTAGAGCCGGCGGGACACGAAGAAGTCGTCGGCGAGGGCGATCTCCTCCAGCTGCATCGCGAGGTCCAGCAACGGGTCCGGCTTGGACATCCGGTTGAGCACGTCCTGGGCGGCCTTCTTGACGATGGCGGCCCGGGGGTCGTAGTTCTTGTAGACCCGGTGCCCGAAGCCCATCAGCTTCACACCGTCCTGCTTGTCCTTCACCTTGCGGACGAAGGACGCGACGTCACCGCCCTCGGCGTCGATCTTCTCCAGCATCTCCAGCACCGCCTGGTTCGCCCCGCCGTGCAGCGGGCCGAACAGGGCGTTCACCCCGGCCGAGACCGAGGCGAACAGGTTGGCGTTGCTGGAGCCGACCAGCCGGACGGTGGAGGTCGAGCAGTTCTGCTCGTGGTCGGCGTGCAGGACGAAGAGCATGTCCAGCACCCGGGCGACCACCGGGTCGACCTCGTACGGCTCGGCGGGCACCCCGAAGGTCATCCGCAGGAAGTTGTCCACGTAGCCCAGCGAGTTGTCCGGGTACAGCAGGGGCTGACCGATGGACTTCTTGTAGGCGTACGAGGCGATGGTGGGGACCTTCGCCATCAGCCGGACCGTCGACATCTCCACGTGCTCGGAGTCGAACGGGTCCAGGCTGTCCTGGTAGAAGGTCGAGATGGCGCTGACGGCCGAGGACAGCACGGCCATCGGGTGGGCGTCCCGGGGGAACCCGTCGAAGAACCGGCGCATCTCCTCGTGCAGCAGGGAGTGCCGCCGGATCCGCTCGCTGAACTCGGTCAGCTGCTGCTGGGTCGGCAGCTCGCCGTAGATGAGCAGGTAGGAGACCTCCAGGAAGGAGGACTTCTCGGCCAGTTGGTCGATCGGGTAGCCGCGATACCGCAGGATGCCCGCGTCACCGTCGATGTAGGTGATCGCGGAAGAACAGGACGCGGTGTTGACGAACCCGGGATCGTATGTTGTCATCCCGGTTTCCTTGAGCAGCTTGGTGACCCCGATGCCCGCGGGGCCCTCGACCGCGCCCTGCACCGGCATGGAAAGCTGCCCACCGGGGTGGTCGAGCTTGACTTCCGTCATGTGGTTCCTCGCTTCGCCGGCGAATCTTCGTTGAATTGCCTTCGCTTTTACCGTAATCGCGGTCGCGGGGATACCGCCCGCCGTGGTTCGGCGGTGAGGTATGCGTCACCCGTTTCCCGGCCCGGCGGCCCGGAAACCCCGGCCGGCGCGAACCGGCCGCGACCGGCCGGACACCGGGGACGCGACGGTGGAAAGCGGCGAAAGCCGACGAAAGCTCAGGAGAGGGTCAGTCGACGCAGCGCGCCGTCGGTACCCACCCGGTAGATGTCCAGCCGGTTCGCACCGGCCCGGAACAGCCGGTCGTCAGCGAGCAGGGCGGCGAACCGACGGCCGCCCCGATCCTGCGGCACCACCGGGACGACCGCGCCGACCCGGCCGTTGACGGCGACCGCGAGCAGCGTGCCGTCGGGCACCTGCCGGGGCACGGAGCCCCAGACCAGGGCCGGCAGGTCACCCGCCGCCGGATCGACGTGGTCGAACGCGCTCAGGTGCGCCACGGTGGCGGTGCCACCGACCGGCTTCTCCCCCACCGTCGTGCCGACCAGCGGGTGCGCAGCGGGGGGCGCGGCCCGGCCCGGCACCCCGCCGGGAAGGACGATCCGCTCACCCGGCCGGTCGTAGAAGTACTTCTCGGTACGCTCGCGCGGCGGCTGCGCCGCCGACCGCCCGTCCAGTCGCCACGGAACCCGGACGTGCACCGCGTCGGCGACGGTGGGCAGCAGGTCGACGTGCTCCCAGTTGCGGTCGTCGACCCGACCGGCCCGCTGACCCGGCTCCTTGACGAACATCGGCACCCAGGCGACCTCGCCGGCCGCATGGTCGATCGCGTCCTGCCCCCGACCCTGCCAGTCCGGGGTGAAACTCACCCCGTGGTCGGCGGTGAGCACGACCAGCGACCTGTCGTACAGCCCACCGGCGCGCAACGTCCGCAGCGTCTCGCCGAGCAGCCGGTCGGTGTACCGCAGCTGGGCCAGGTGCCGCGCACGGGCCAGCTCCACCCAGCCCGTACCGTCGTTGGGCAGGTCGTCCGGGGCGTCGTACCGCGCCCCGGACGGCAGGTACGTCCACGGCGGGTGCGGCATCAGCAGGTGCAGGAAGTGCAGGGTCGGCCGGTCGGTCGGACGCAGGCCGGCGAGGAAGCTGGTGAACCGGGCCGGCTGGTTGTCGTTCAGGCTGTCCCAGCGGAACTTCGGGTCGGCCGGGACCGGTTCGGCGGCGTCCAGGCCCACCTCGGCGGCGGTCCGCTCCCGGTACGACTCCTCCGGGTCGACCCGGCTGTCCACCGGGGCGGCGATCCGGCCCAGCAGCATGCCGCTCTCCCGGACCAGCACCCCGAGCCCCTGTTCCGGGGCGACCGGCTGGTCACAGCGGCTGGGCGGGCAGAGCCGGGTGATGCTCTCCTGGGCACGGATGTCGTACAGGCCACCGAGGGCGGTGAAGAGGTTGTCCGGGTACTGCGAGTAGTGCGGTGCCGACGGCTGCGCCGGATACCGACCGGTCAGCATCGCCGGCAGCGCGTACGGCGTCCAGCCGCTGACGCCGGTGGCGTTGCGGTACCAGGTCGAGCCGCCGGCCAGCGCGGCGAAGTTCGGGTAGCTCGCGGCGTCGATCCGCCCGTCCGGGCCGAGCAGCGAGACCAGCGGCAACTCGTCCAGGACGATCATGACGACCGGCGGGTGCGACCCCGGACCGGCGACCCCGGCAGCACCCTGGTGCGCCCGGGGCAGCACCACCGCCGAGGCCGGCGAGGCGAACAGGAACAACCCGACGAAGACGAGCGGGCCGAGGGCCGCCACCCGCAGCACCCGACCGGGCGTCGACCACCGCCGGTGCGCCGCCGCCCCGGCCGCCCCGGCCAGCACCGCCACCAGCAGCAACGGCACCCCCCGCAGCGGCGTCACCTGCCGACCCACCTGCACGGCCAGCGCGGCCAGCAGCAGCCCCACGACGACGGTGTGGACGCCGGCCCGGACCCGACCCCCGGCCAGCCGGGTCAGCGCCCCGAGCAGCACCACCACGGCAGCGGGCAACACGGCGACCAACGCCACCAGGGCGAGGACGTCCCGGCTGGTGGCCCGGTGGAACAGGAAGAAGTCGGGGCTGCGGCCCAGCACGTCGAGCAGGGGCTGGGTGACCACCAGGCCGACCAGGGCGACCACCTCGCAGGCCCGGCGCAGCTCGACCCGCCAAGCCGACGGGGTGGGTCCGGCGTCCGCCCCGGCGGGCGGTGTGTGCGCGGCGTCCGCCCCGGCGGGCGGGACGGATCCGGTCTGCCGGTCCGGCGCGTGGGTGAGGGCCGGTTCAGCCATCCACCACCGCCTGGTAGAGCGTCCGGGTTCCGGAGGGCAGGTCCTGCTGGCGTTCGATCCGGCAGCGGGCGGTCAGCAGCCGGGCGAACTCGTCGCGCCGGTAGTCGGGGAAGATCCCGGCCGGCTTGTTGGCGAGCAGCCGCCGCGCCATCGGGTCCTGCGGGTGGACGAACTCCACCACCAGGCGGCCACCGGGCCGGACGTACCCGACCAACTGGTCGACCACCTCGGGCAGCGGCACGTTACGACCGATCGCCAGGTGGTGCACCACGGCGAGGGCGAGCACCAGGTCGGCGTGGGTCCGGGCGGCGAACCCGGCCCGCTCCACGCCCGCCCAGCCGCCCCCGGGCGACGGGTCGGCCAGGTCCATCACCAGCGGCAGGATGCGCCGGTCACCCTCGGCACGCAGCGCCCGGTAGAGGGTGTCGACCACGGCCGGATCCTGCTCCACCGCGACCACCTGGGCGGCGTGCCGGGCGGCGATCCGGGCGTACCGGCCGTCGTTGGCGCCGAGGTCGAGCACCAACCGGACGGTGCCGCCGGTCACCGCCGCCGCGACGAAGCTCTCCTTGGCCGCCCGGTCCGCCGGGCTGTAGCCGCAGGTGCGCTGGTAATCGGCCCAGTGGCCACCGTCGACCCGACGGTCCAGCCGACGGACCAACCGCGCCAGCCGGCGTACGGTGGCCAGCGCCAGGTGGCGGGAGTAACCGGCGTCGCGCAGCTGGGCGGTGACGGCGCTGCTGCTGGCCGTGGCGTGCCGGGCCTGCATCGCACCGTGCAGGTGCACGTGCGTCGGCACCCCGGGCAGCAACCGCCGGACCCCCCGGAACAGGGGCCGCAGCTGGTCCGGCTCGATCCCGTCGACCCGGGCGCGCAGCCAGGGCTGGAAGTCCACCCCGAGGTGCGCCTGGAGCAGCAGCGGATAGAGCAGGGTCTGGCAGAACTGCCGGTAGCCGGCCCACGGCTCCCCCTCGACCAGCGGCGCGAACGAGCCGATGTCGATGAAGACCGGGGTCGCCCCCCGCCACTGGAGGTTGTAGGCCGAGCCGTCCTTGACGGTGAACCCCGCCTCCAGCGCCCGACGCAGGATCTCCAGGTGCAGCAGGGCGGCATCGCGCAGCATGCCGAACGACCACTCGTACGGGTGCGACACGAACGGGATCCGCTCGTGCCGCAGCACCGTCGTCCAGCCGGTGTCCGGCAGCGTCGTCGGGTCGACCGCCGTGGTGGCGCAGACCTTGCCCTCGGCGAGCAGCGCGGCGAAGAAGTCGCTGGCCGCGAGGGACCGCCAGTCGGCGGCGGCCTGCGGGCCGAGGCCGCGCAACACCTGGTCACCGAGGTGGAAGACGCGGTTGGCGGGGTCGCGGAAGGACCCGGGCTCGGCCCGGATGCGCAGGTCGGCGGTGGTCATCGGTACGCCCGCCCGTCAGTTGTCGGCCGGCTGGCGCGGCTGCCGTTCGGCCGGCACGATCTCGGCGGGGCCGGTGGGCCGCCGGTCGGCTCCGGACTCGACCTCGGCGGGGCCGTGCCCGTTGTGCCCGGCGGCGGATCCGGTGTCGGTGGGTCCGGAGTCGGTGGGCCGGCGGCCGAACCGGGCGGCGAGCCGCCGCCAGTAGAGCTTCGCGGCGACCGCCGCGCCCGCGGTCCCACCGACCACCGCCTGCACGATCAGGCTGCCGGACCCCGCGTCCAGGTAGGCCAGGTGCATCATCGGCCGCTCCCTTCCCTCACCGTCATCGCCCCGTCAGACATGCCCCCATGAGGCTTTTATGCCTGAAAGCCGGTTTGCTCCCCTGACACCGTACGTCGTCCGGTGCCGCCGCGAGGGAAACCTGGATCCCTGCGCCAGGTCCGTTCCGTTCAAGACCGCGCGACGGCAGTCTGCCTACGCTGCCCGCATGACACCTCGGTTCGACCTCGTCGGGTGCGCGGTCAGCGACATGGCCCGCACCCTGGACTTCTACCGTCGGCTCGGATTGGACATCCCGGCCGACGCCGACCATCAGGACCACGTCGAGGTCACCCTGCCGGGTGGTCTGCGGCTGGCCTGGGACACCGTGGCGATGTTGCGCGGGTTCCACCCCGACTGGACGCCACCCGGCGGCAGCCCGCGCACCAGCCTGGCCTTCCGGTGCGCCGACCCGGCCGAGGTGGACCGCTACTGGACCGTGCTGACCGACGCGGGCTTCCACGGCGAGATCGCCCCCTGGGACGCCTTCTGGGGCCAGCGGTACGCCATCCTGCACGATCCGGACGGCAACGGCGTCGACCTCTTCGCCCCCCTCGACCCGAGCTGAGCCGAGCCGCCCCTCAACCCGGGCAGGACCGCCGGCTCCGAACCGCACGGCGCGGAGCGCACCCCGCGCCGACGCCGGACGCGGCGGTGACACCCTGGCCGGGGACGCCGGACGGGGCGACGGTCACCGGGCGAACAGGGCGGTCGGCGGGACGCCGGTCAGGTCCCGCACGTCGCGGGTGAGGTGGGCCTGGTCGGCGTAACCGGCGCGGGCGGCCACCTCGGCCAGCCCGATCCCGTGACCGGCCAGGGCAAGGGCGCGGCGCAGCCGCAGGATGCGGGCGAGGGTCTTCGGGCCGTACCCGAAGAGGGCCTGGCTGCGGCGGTGCAGGGCGCGCGGACCGAGGCCGACCCCGGCGGCGGTCGCGGTGACCGTGGCACCGGCGGCGAGCAGGGCGGCCACCCGGGGGCCGAGCGGGTCCGGGCCGCCCACCCGGGCGAGCCGGGCGGCCGCCACCGTGGCCAGGTCGGCGGCGGTGGGTGCGCCACCCAGGCGCTCGGCGAGCCGGGCGGCCTCCCGGCCCCACAGCGCGTCGAGGGGTATCCGCTGGTCACGCAGGTCGGCAGCGGGGACGCCGAAGACCGCCGGCCCCACCCCGGGAGGCAGCCGGACCCCGCGCCACCGCTCCCCCGGGGTGGACACGCTCCACTGCGCCGTGCGGTCCGGCCCGGCGACCAGCAGGCCCGACCGGCTGGACCAGAGCAGGTCCAGGCAGCCGTCGGGCAGCACCCGCGTCGGCCGGGCGTCCGGTCCGCTCTCGCTCGCCCAGAGCACCGCGCCGGTGATCACCTCGGTAGGCCGTTCCCGGTACACGGGGCAAGCCTGCCACGCCGCCGGCCGACGGTCGCGCCGCGACACCGCCACCGGGCCGAACCGGACGAAGACGGACACCGAAACAGGCCGGACACCGGCGGGTGACCTGGCGGGTCACCATCGCGCATCTTCCTCGTTTTGACGTTCCTGCAGCTCTTGTGCAGGGCGAACGTTTGTGCAACTGTCATCACTCAATTGAGCAATCGTTTGCGCAAGGGGGTGTGGCTGGTGCGGATCGCGGTTCTGGCGACCGGGGGGACGATCGCGTCGCGGTGGGATCCCGACGAGGGCCTGGCCGTGACCGACTCCGTCACGGACCTGCTGAAGAACGTCGTCGGCACGACCGACGTGGAGATCCACGGCTTCGACCTGTCCTGCCGCCCGAGCTTCACGCTCTCCCTGGACGACATGCTCGCCACCGTGCGGGCCGTCCGGGCCAAACTGGCCGACGGGTTCACCGGCGTGGTCGTCACCCACGGCACCGACACGCTGGAGGAGGCCGCCTACCTGACCGGTCAGCTCACCGGCCCCGACGCCCGCGTCGTACTGACCGGCGCGCAACGCGGTGCCGACGAGCCCGACTCCGACGCCGGGCGCAACCTCGCCGACGCGCTCCGGGTGGTCACCGCGGCACAGCCGCTCGGCGCGGCGACGGTCATGGGCGGTGTCGCGTACGCCGCGGTGGAGAGCCGCAAGGTGCACACCTCGGCGGTGTCGGCGTTCTCCGGCGGCACGGCCGGGGTGCTCGCCCTGGTCGACCCGGACGGCGTGCTGCGGGTCTCCACCGCCGCCCGGGGCAGCCACTACGCCCACCGGCCGGTGCCCACCGCGCTGCCCCGGGTGGACCTGGTCAAGCTCGTCGCCGGTGCGGACGGCACCCACCTGCGCGCCTCGCTGCACGCCGGGGCCGCCGGGATCGTGGTCGAGGCGTTCGGGGCCGGCAACGCCCCGCCCGCGGTCGCCGAGGCCGTCGGGGAGGCCCACCGACGCGGCGTACCGGTGGTCATCACCAGCCGGACCGGGGCCGGTCGGGTCCGTCCCGTCTACGCCGGCGGCGGCGCCGCCCTCGCCCGCGCCGGCGCGCTGTTCGCCGGTGACCTCACCGGCGCCCAGGCCCGGGTGGCGCTGGCCCTCGCCCTGGCCGTCGAAGAACCCGGCGTCGTGCCGGCAGCCCTGCACGCCATGGTGGAAGGACGTCGAGCGTGAAGACCGAAGCAGTGACCATGAACGGGTACGGCGGCCCCGAGACCCTCACCCCCGCCGAGGTCGACCTGCCCGACCCCGGGCCGGACGAGGTCGTGCTGCGGGTGCTCGCCGTCGCCGTCAACCACCTCGACGCCGACCTGCGCAGCGGGGTGTCCCGGATGCCGCTGCGGCTGCCGCACGTGCTCGGCCGCGAGGTCGTCGGCGTGGTGGAACGCCTCGGCTCCGGGGTCACCGGCCGGGCCCCGGGCGACCGCGTGCTGGTGCTGCCCAACACGCCCTGCGGCAGCTGCCCCCGGTGTCTGACCGGACGGGCCAACCTCTGCCCGAACGCCGACATGCCCGGCATCACCCGGTGGGGCGGCTACGCCCGGCACGCGGTGGCCCCGGCGCGCGGCCTGCTGGACATCGGCGACCTCGACCCGGTGGTCGCCGCGGCCACCCCGATCTCCTTCGGCACCGCCTGGCGCACCCTGTACTCGATCGGCCGGCTCGCCCCCGGCGAGTGGGTGCTCGCCCCGGGCGCCGCCGGTGGGCTCGGGCACGCGGTGGTGCAGCTCGCCAAGCTGGGCGGCGCGCGGGTGGTCGGCCTGATCGGCGACCCGGCGAAGGCCGACTTCGTCTCCTCCCTCGGCGCGGACGCGGTGCTGAGCACCCGGGATCCGGACTGGGCCGCCGAGGCCCGGAAGATCACCGGGGACGCGGGCTTCGACGTGATCGTCGAACACATCGGCGGCGACGTCTTCGAGGCCGCGCTGGGCACCCTCGCCCCGACCGGCCGGCTGATCGTCGGTGGTGGCCACGCCGGGGAGCACCCGCACCTCGACCTCATCGAGACCTTCCGCAACGAGTACGAGCTGCGCGGGTCGCGCAGCCAGCGCCCCGACGAGATCGCCCGGGTGCTGGGCCTGGTCGCGGCGGGACAGCTCACCCCCCGGGTCGACGCGGTCCTGTCGTTGGCCGACGCCGGCCGGGCCCACCAGGCGCTCGCCGACCGGCAGGTGCTCGGCAAGCAGGTGATCACGCCGTGACCGGACACCGGCGGGGCGGTGCCCGCGACGACGTGCTGGCCACCCTCGTCGCCGGTGCCGTGGAGGCCGCCGACACGCTGCTGGCCACCGGCGCGGGCCAGGTGCTGGCCCGGCGGGTCGCGGCCCGGCTGACCGCCAACGCCGTCGCGGCCCGCGGGCTGCTGCCCGCCGGGCTCGACACCGCCGGTGACCCGGACGGCCGGTGCACCCTGCTGGCCGCCCCGGGCGGGACCGACCAGCCGGAGCGGGCCGCCGCGGTGACCGCGGCGGCGATCACCGTCAGCCAGTGCGACGAGGGGCTGCGCGAATCCCGGGGACACCCGGGGCTGCACGCCTACGCCGCCGCGCTGGCCGCCGCCGAGGCCGACGACCGCAGCCTGCGGGTGTTCCTGCGGGCGCTGACGGTCGGCTGGGAGGTGGGCGCGCGGCTCGGGCTACTGCTCGGCGCACCCCGCCCCGGGGTGCACCCGCACGGTGGGTGGGGCACCGGCGCGGCGGCGGCCGCCGCCGGGACCGTCGCCGGGCAGGACGCCGCCGGGGTGACCGACACGGTGAACCTGGCGCTGACCGTGGCGCTGGCCGGGCCGGAGGCCGACACCCGGCGGGGACGCCCCGCCCACTACCTGCTGCCCGCCCTCGGCACCGCCAACGGACTGGCCGTCGCCCGGCTCACCGCCGCCGGCTTCCCGGCCACCGGCCCGGCGCTGCCCCACCTGGGCCGGACCGTCCACCTGGGCGTCGCCGACCGGCCGGTGGATGCCGCGCTGCTGTCCCGACCGCTGCTGCCGGACGCCTACTTCAAGCCGGTGGGGGTGTGCGCGCACACCCTGACCGGCTGGACGGTGGCCCGGACGATGGCCCGGGACCTGCCGGCCGACGAGGTGGCGACGGTGACCGTGGACACCTACGCGGGCGCGGCCCTGCTGGCCGAGCGCCGACCGGTCGGCCGGCTGGCCCGTCAGTTCAGCATCCCGTGGGTGGTGGCCTGCGGGCTGCTCGGCACCGACCCGGGTGCCCCGGCCGGGCCGGCGGACGACCGGTGGACCCGCGCGGCCCGACTCGCCGAGCGGGTGACCGTACGCCACGACCCCGGTCTGGACCAGGGGTATCCGGCGGGCCGACCGGCGGTGGTGGAGGTGACCACCCGCACCGGTGCCCGGCTGTCCGGGCGCGCCCGGTTCCACCACGGCGACCGGGAGGACCCGATGACGGCCGACGAGCTGGCCGCCGTGGACGCCGCGCTGCTGCGCACGCCGGGGACACCGACCGGGGCGGCCGACCTGCTGCACGGGCTGGCCCGGGCTCCCGGGGCGACCCGACTGCGAGACCTCACCGCGCTGGTGCGCGACGGGGCACCGAATCCGAACGGCGGCCCGCCACCGGTTCCCGCTGGGCTTGGCCCATCCGGCAGAAAGGACATGACGTCATGGTGATCAGAGTCGAACCCGGCACCGAGCGGGACTTCATCGGCTACGGCGCGGACCTGCCCCGCGTCGAGTGGCCCGGTGGCGCCCGGGTGGCGGTGAGCCTGTGCCTCAACTACGAGGAGGGGGCCGAGCACAGCCTCCTCGACGGCGACAGCGTCAACGAGTGGGTCGGCGAGATCTCGTACACGCCCACCAGCGCCGAGCACCGTGACCTGTCCCAGGAGTCGGTCTACGAGTACGGCAGCCGGGCCGGGGCGTGGCGGCTGCTGCGGCTGTTCGACCGCACACAGACCCCGGTGACGGTGTACGGCTGCGCCGAGGCGCTGGCCCGCAACCGGCCACTGACCAGGGCTTTCGTTGACGCCGGGCACGAGATCTGCTCGCACGGCCTGCGCTGGCGGGAGCCGTCGGGGATGACCGAGGACGAGGAACGCGCCGAGATCCGGCAGGCGGTGGCGACGATCACCGAGCTGTGCGGGGAACGCCCGGTCGGCTGGTACTCCCGGTACGCCCCGTCGGACCGGACCCGGCGGCTGCTGGTCGAGGAGGGCGGCTTCCGCTACGACTCCAACGCCTACAACGACGACCTGCCGTACTGGGTGCAGGTGGCCGGGCAGCGACATCTGGTGGTGCCGTACACGCACACCTACAACGACGGCCGGTTCGCGTTCAGCCCCGGTTACGGCAACCCGACGGACTTCTTCGAGAACTGCCGGCGGGGCATCCAGTACCTGTGGGAGGAGGGCGAGACCTCCCCCAAGATGATCTCGATCGGGCTGCACGCCCGGCTGATCGGCCAGGCCGGTCGGGCCTCCGCGCTGCGTGACCTGATCGCCTGGGCACAGGACCTGCCCGGGGTCTGGTTCGCCCGGCGGCGCGACATCGCCGACTGGTGGCACCACCACTACTCCGACCTGCCGGCCCACGGAGGGCAGTGACCATGCGTATCGAGATCGACAACGTGGCCAAGGGTTATCCCCGGGCCGACGGGAGCCGACTGTCGGTGGTCGGCAGCCTCAGCACCACGATCGAGGCGCAGGAGTTCGTCTGCGTGATCGGGCCGAGCGGATGCGGCAAGTCGACGCTGCTCGGCCTGCTCGGCGGGCTGCGCCGGCCGGACGACGGGGAGATCCGGTTCGTCGGCGAGCGCACCGCCGCCGGGCCGCTCACCTCGATCGTCTGGCAGGACTACGCGCTGATCCCGTGGCGGTCCATCGCCGACAACGTCGGTTTCGGGCTGGAGCTGCGCGGGGTGCCCGCCGGCCGCCGGCGGGAGGTCGCCCGGGAGCACCTGGCGATGATGGGCATCGAGGCGTTCGCCGACAACAAGCCGCACGAGCTGTCCGGCGGGATGCGCCAGCGGGCCGGGATCGCCCGCGCCCTGGCCAGCGATCCCGAGGTCCTGCTGATGGACGAGCCGTTCGCGGCGGTGGACGCCCAGACCCGGACCCTGCTCCAGGACGAGCTGCTCCAGGTCTGGTCGAGGCACCGCAAGACGGTCCTGTTCATCACGCACAGCATCGAGGAGGCGCTGTTGCTGGCCGACCGGATCATCGTGCTCGGCCCCCGGCCGACCCGGGTGGTCGAGGAGATCCGGGTGCCGTTCCCCCGGCCGCGTACCCGCGACGTCGAGTTGGACCCGCGGTTCACCGAGTTGAAGCGCCACCTGTGGGCGCAGCTGCGGGACGCCACCCTGGCAGCCGAGTGGGCGGAAGCGAAGGGGGACCGATGAGCGAGCAGAGCGTGCCGACCCGGGAACGGGCGACCGACGAACCCGTGGTCCGCTACGCGGTGGACCCCCGCGCGGAACGCCCGCCGGGTCGCGGGTTCAAGCTGCTCAGCAGCGGGCTGGGCAGCATGGTGCCGGTGGTCGTGGTGCTGGCGCTGTGGCAGGGCGGCAGCATGGCCGGGCTGATCGACAAGACCTTCTTCCCGGCCCCGTCGGAGTGCGTGCAGGCCCTGGTCGAGCTCTTCTCCTCCGGGGAGCTGCTGCCGAACGTCGGGATCACCGCCCAGCGCATCCTGCTCGGTTTCCTGCTCGGCGTGATCCCGGCGACCCTGCTGGGCATCGCGATGGGGCGGTCGAAGTGGGTGCGGGTGCTGATCGATCCGCTGATCGCCATCACGTACCCGATTCCGGTGGTGGCGATCCTGCCGCTGCTGCTGGTCATCTTCGGCACCGGCGGACGGCCGATCGTGGTGCTCGCCGGCATCATCTCGTTCTTCCCGGCGGTGGTGAACGCGATGTCCGGGGTGCTCCAGGTCGACGAACGGCTGATCCTGATGGCCCGCAACCTGGGCGCGAGCCGGCAGCAGATCCTGTGGAAGATCGTCCTGCCGGGTGCCCTGCCGTCCATCTTCGCCGGCATCCGGCTGGCCGCCGGGCTGGCCCTGCTGGGCACCATCGCCGGCGAGTTCCTCGCCGCCAGTGACGGCGTCGGGTCGATGACCTGGCGGTACTGGCAGATCTACCAGATCGACAACATGTACGCCACGCTCGCGGTCATCGCGGCGATGGGCTTTTTCCTCACCACGGTGACGCTGCGGGTGCAGCGGCGCTTCTTCAGCTGGACGGAGGGCCAATCATGACAACCAAGCGGATCACGACGATCAAGACAAAGGGTGTGATCGCCGCGCTGTTGGGGGCGAGCCTGCTGCTCGGCACCGCGGCCTGCGGTGACGACGCGGAGTCGACGGGTGCCGGTGGCGCCGACAAGGTGACTGTCAACTCGCTGGAGATCCTCTCGCTGGCCCCGATGATGGTGGCCGACGCCAAGGGCTTCTTCGGCAAGCACCAGGTCGAGGTGGAGTTCAGCAACGCTGACATCTACTCCCGGCTGGCGGTGCAGGGTCAGGGCAAGCTGGACGTGAACATCCCGGGCACCGGTGGCGCGCTGTTCAACGCGGTCAACCAGGGGCTGCGGGTGCGGGCGGTGGCCGACCGGCAGCAGTACCGGTGCGCGTCGGACAACCTCCTGCTGGCCCGGACCCAGGCCTTCGACGGCGGGCTCAAGAGCGTGGCCGACCTCAAGGGCAAGAAGGTCGCGATCCTGGCCAAGGGTTCGACCACCGAGTACTGGCTGGACCGGGCGCTGGGTGAGGTCGGGCTCAAGCAGTCCGACCTGGGGCAGATCGTGACCCTGAGCTACCCGGACACCGCCAACGCGCTCAAGAGCGGTGCGGTGGACGCCGGCTTCCTGGTGCAGCCGCTGGCGTACCAGCTCATCACCGACGGGCAGGCCAAGCGGGTGCTGGCGATGAACGAGGTGGCGCCCAACCAGGAGCAGGGCCTGATCACCATGTCGCAGGACTTCATCAGCAAGCGGCCCGAGGTCGCGGCCCGGTGGATGGCCGGCTGGCTGGAGGGTGTGCGCTACTACCAGGACCCGGCCAACAAGGACGACGTCATCTCCATCGTGGCCGAGCGGACCAAGGTGCCGGCGGCGACGATCAGCAAGCTGTACGGCACCGACCAGTGGCCGTACATGGACCCGAACGGTCGGGTGGACACCGCGACGGTGGCCGCCGAGGACGGCAAGTGGCTGCTCGACAACAAGATCATCGAGAAGCTGCCGGAGGTCGGTGAGTGGCACGACGGTTCCGTCGTCGACGCCGCCCTGAAGATCGTCGGCGAGGTGCCGGCCAACCGCGACTGCGGCGGCGTGCAGAAGCTGGAGTCCTGATGTTTCCCCGTCCGAGCCGGCTGGCCGAGGTGCTGCGCGACGGTGGCGTCGCCCTCGGCAGCCTGACCCTGCTGCAGGAACCGGCGATCGGCGAGATCCTCGGCGCGCTCGGCTACGACTTCCTGGTCGTCGACACCGAGCACGCCGCAGCCGACGAGCAGAGCGTGCTGGCGATGGTCCGGGCGGCCGGTTCGGCGGGGACCACCCCGCTGGTCCGGCTGCGCCGGATCGAGGAGAAGGACCTGCTCTGGTCCCTGGACAGCGGCGCCGGCGGGGTGGTGCTGCCGCTGGTGGAGACCGGCGCGCAGGCCGTCGAGGCGGCCCGGCTGACCCACTACCCGCCGGTCGGCGACCGGACGCTGTGCTCGGCGGCGCGGGCCGCCGGGCACGGCACCGCCCGGGGCGACTTCGACCGCTACCTGACCTGGGCCGGGCGGAACACCACCGTCGTCGCCCTGGTCGAGACCCCCACCGGACTGGCCAACCTGGACGACATCCTCGCCGCCGACCTCGACGTGCTGATGCTCGGCCGGGCCGACCTGTCGGTCAAGCTGGGCCTGGGCTACCAGCCCACCCACCCGGAGGTCGAGAAGCACGCGATCGCGTTCGTCGAGCGGGTCGTCGCCGCCGGTCGGGTCGCCGGCATGCTGGCCTACTCCGCCGAGGAGGCCCGCCGCTGGATCGACCGGGGTGTCCGCTTCGTCGTCTACTCCCAGCCGGAGATGCTGCTCTCCGACGCCTACCGGCGGGCCCGCGACGAGATCCTCGGCGGTACGTCGTGAGCCTGCTGGTGACCGGCGGAGCCAGCGGCATCGGCGCGGCCGTGGTCGCCACCGCCCGCGCCCGGGGCGAGACGGTGCACGTGCTGGACGTCACCACCGGCGTGGACGCCGCCGACCCGGTCGCGGTCGGCGAGTTCGTCGACGCGATCGGCACCCCGACCCGGGTGGCCCACCTCGCCGGGGTGGTCAGCGCCGGTGGCATCGAACAGACCACCCTCGCCGAGTGGGACCGCACCCTGCGCAACAACCTGACCGCCGCGTTCGTCGTCAGCCAGGCCGTGGTGCCCCGGATGGCGGCGGCCGGCGGCGGGTCGCTGGTGCTGATGAGCAGCCTCAACGCCCGCGACGGCGGCACCCGGCTGTCGGGCACCGCGTACGCGGCGGCGAAGGCCGGGGTGCTCGGCCTGATGCGGCACCTCGCGGTCGACTTCGGACCCCGCGGGGTACGGGTCAACGCCGTCGCGCCCGGCCCGGTGGCCACCCCGATGCACGACCGGCTGACCGCCGAACAGAAGGCGGGGCTGCGGGCCCGGATGCCGCTGGGCCGGGTCTCCTCGGCGCAGGAGATCGCCGACATCGTGCTGTTCCTGCTCTCCGACTCCTGCGCCACGGTCACCGGCACCACCTTCGATGTGAACGGGGGCAGTCATCTCAGCTAGGTTGCCGGGTACGGGCACGGGAGCGGCACGGGAGGCACAGTGAACAAACGGGTGACGTTGCGCGATGTCGCCGGCCTCACCGGTGTGCACGTCTCCACGGTCTCCCGGGTGCTGCGCGGCGACGACGTCCGGGTCAGCCCGGCGACCGCGACCCGCATCGTGGACGCCGCCAAGCAGCTCGGGTTCCACCGGGACCGCTGGGCGGCGAGCCTGCGCAGCGGCAAGACCGGGGTGATCGGCGTGCTGGTCCCCCGGATCACCGACATCGTGCTGGCCACCGTCTTCGAGGGCATCGACGCCGCCGCTGCCGCCGCCGGCTACCAGGCGGTGGTGAGCAGCAGCTGGGACGACGACGAGGCGCGGGAGCTGCGCATCCAGCGGCTGATCGGGGAACGGGTGGACGGGCTGATCATCGGTGACGCCCGGCGCAACGACCCGCTGCTGGCCCGGCTGACCGCCGACGGGGTGCCGTTCGTGCTGGTCAGCCGGGCCTCGCGCGGCTTCCCGTCGGTGACCGGCCGGGACCGCCTCGGCGGTCGGCTCGCCGCCGAGCACCTGATCGACGTCGGGTGCCGGCGGCTGGCGGTGATCGCCGGCCCCGGGCACGCCAGCACCTCCGCCGACCGGGTCGCGGGCTTCCTCGCCGCGGCGAAGGCCCGGGGCGTGCCGGTCGACCCCCGCCGGGTGGCCCCGTCCACCTTCGACGTCGCCGGCGGGGCCTCGGCGATGGCCGAACTGCTGGCCGGCGGTCAGCCGGACGGCGTCTTCGCGGTCAACGACTTCGCCGCGATCGGGGCGATGGGCACCCTGCGCGACCACGGCCTGCGGGTGGGCCGGCAGGTGGCGGTGGTCGGCTACAACGACATCGACGTGGACGCCCAGCTCCTGGTCCCGCTCACCTCGATCCGCACCCCGCTGCGGGACATGGGCTCACAGGCCCTGCACGCCCTGCTCACCCTGCTCGACTCGGGCCGTACCACGTCGGTGCGGCTGGCCCCGGAACTGGTCGTCCGCGCGACCACCGCCGACTTCTCCCCCGACACCACCGAGGCGGTGGCGGGTACCGTCGCGCTGCCGGAGGTGTCCCGGATGGTCACGCCGGTGAACTGACACGCCCACCGGCGGACCGGTCAGCTCCGGCGGTGGTGCATCGCCAGGCGCAGCAGCAGGAACCGCAGCGCCGTCGCGGCCAGGTTCGCCACCACCAGCACCACCAGCTCCACCGGCCGCGACGGGGTGCCGACGGCGTGCAGGGCGGCGAGCGCGCCACTGGTCAACGCCAGGCCGAGGGCGAAGGCGAGCAGCCCCTGGAGATGGTGCCGCCCGGCGGCCCGACGCCCGGTGATGCCGAAGGTGAGCCGCCGGTTCGCCGCGGTGTTGCCCACCGCGGTCACCAGCAACGCCACCAGGTTCGCCGGTTGCGCGCCGAGCACCCCCCGGGTCGCCACGAACAGCACCAGGTACGCCACCGTGCTGACCACCCCCACCAGGGCGAACCGGGCCAACTGTCCGGGCAGCCCGACCGGCACCCGGGCCGGCGGAGCGGCCAGCGGCGCCCGGCCCCACTGGGCGCGCAGCGCGGCCAGCGGCAACGTCCCGGTGACCAGCGCCCGGCCCAGCCGGCCGATGCCCCGCAGATCGGCCAGGGCGGTGGCCACGATGTCCACCCGGCTGTCCGGGTCGTCGACCCAGTCCACCGGAACCTCGTGGATCCGCAGCCCGGCCCGCTGGGCGAGCACCAGCAGCTCGGTGTCGAAGAACCAGCCGGTGTCCTGCACCAGCGGCAGCAGCTCCCGGGCCACGTCGGCCCGGATCGCCTTGAACCCGCACTGCGCGTCGGAGAACCGGGCCGCGAGGGCGCCCCGCAGCAACAGGTTGTAGGCCCGCGAGATCACCTCCCGCTTCGCGCCCCGCACCACCCGGGAGGTCCGGGCCAGCCGGGTGCCGATGGCCAGGTCGGAGTGGCCGGAGATGAGCGGCGCGACCAGCGGCAGCAACGCCGCCAGGTCGGTGGACAGGTCCACGTCCATGTACGCCAGCACCGGGGCGTCCGAGGCCGACCAGGCGACCCGCAGTGCCCGCCCCCGGCCCTTGGCGCTCAGGTGCCGCACCTCGACGTGCGGGAGTTCGGCGGCGAGCGCCTCGGCCACCGCGAGGGTGCCGTCGACACTGGCGTTGTCCGCCACGGTGATCCGGAACGGGTAGGGGAAGTGCGTGCTGAGGTGCTGGTGCAGCCGGCGTACGCAGGGACCGAGGTCGGCCTCCTCGTTGTAGACCGGGACCACCACGTCGAGCACGGCGGTGGGGGTGCTGGTCCGGGTCGCGACGGCGGGCCGGGGTACACCGGTGTGGGTCATCACTGGTCCTCCTGTCCCGCGCCGCTCAGGTCGTAGACGGTGACCCCGTCCACGGTCTGCGCGGTGAACGTCTCGGTGACCCAGGCGGCGATCTCCTGGGAGGCGGAGCTGCCCCCGTTGGCCCGGAAGCCGCCCCCGCCGACGAAGTAGTGGATCCTCTTCTCGGCCACGTACGCCTGGAACTGGGCCAGGGTGGGCGACGGGTCGCTGCCGTTGAAGCCACCGATCGCCATCACCGGTTCGCCGGTGGCGAGCTGGTAGCCGGAGGCGTTGTTGGAGCCGACTGTCGCCGCGACCCAGGTGTAGTCGTCGGCGTCGGCCGCCAGCAGCGCCTTCAGCGCGGCGCTCGGCTCCCGGGAGTCGAGCAGGCCGCCCATCCCACCGCCGGTACGCCCCTGGCCGCCGCCGGTACGCCCGCCGTCCTGGCCGGTACCGCCGTTCGGGAGCGTGCCGCCATCAGGACCCGTGCCGCCGTTCTGGCCGTACCGCCGTTCTGGCCGGTACCGCCGTTCTGGCCGGTACCGCCGTTCTGGCCGGTACCGCCGTTCTGGCCGGTACCGCCGTTCTGACCCGTGCCGCCGTCCTGGCCGGTGCCGTCGGGACGGGTGGGGAACTGGCCCGGGCCGCCGTCGGCGGTGCCACCGGGGAAGCCGGGGAACTGGCCGGTGCCGCCGTCCCGGTCGCCGCCCGGGCCGCCGCCACCGGGGAACGCCATGCCCCCGTCCATCCGGCCGCCGGGTCCGCCGCGACCCGGGCCGAAGCCGCCCTGCACGGCCGGGCCGGCGCTCGGGATGGACCCGGTGTGCGCGGTGGCGGCGGTCTCTGCCGCGTATGCCGCCGGGCCGGCCAGCGCGGCCGACGCGCCGAGCACCAACACCACCGGCACCAGACGCCGGGGCAACCGGCGGGCGAGCACGATCAGCACCGCCACGGCGAGGCCGGTGACCAGCACCGTCGTGCCCAGCCAGGGGTGGAAGTCGGGGCTACGGTCGAGCAACCGCCAGGACCACCAGACGGTCACCGCGAGGGTGGCGGCCAGGGTGACGGTGGCGAACGGCCCCCGCCACCGCCCGGGCCGCCGACCACCGGCGACGACCGGGGCAGCGGGTCGGGTGGCGGCCCGGCGTTCCCGCCAGAGCAGGACCGTGCCGATGCCGACCAGCGCGCCGACCGCCGGAGCCAGGGCCACCGTGTAGTACGCGTGGAAGATGCCGGACATGAAGCTGAAGATCAACCCGGTGACCAGCAGCCAACCGCCCCACAGCAGCAGCCCGGCCCGACGGCGGTCGGTGCGGGCCGCCCGGCCCGCCAGCACCAGGCCGGCGACGAGCAGGATCAGCGCGGCCGGCAGCAGCCAGGAGATCTGGCCGCCGACCTCGGTGTCGAACATCCGCAACCAACCGGTCTGCCCGGAGAACGGGCCACCGCCGCCACCCGGCCGGGCACCGCCGCCGACGCTGCCCTCCTCGTCACCGGTGATCCGGCCGAGACCGTTGTAGCCGAGGGTCAGCTCCAGGATGCTGTTGCCCTGCGACCCGCCGATGTAGGGCCGGGCGCTGGCCGGGACCAGTTCCACCGTCGCCACCCACCAGCCGGCGGCCACGACCAGCCCGAGACCGGCCAGCAGGAGCTGCCGGATCCGCCGCCAGAAGCCGGTCGGCGCGGCCAACAGGTAGACCCCGGCGAAGACCGGGACCACCAGGAACGCCTGGAGCATCTTGGTGAGGAAGCCGAAGCCGACCAGCACCCCGACCAGCACGATCCACCGGGTGCTGGCCGTCTCCACCGCCCGCACCGTGGCGTACGCGCCGAGCACCAGCAACAGGACCAGCAGCGCGTCCGGGTTGTTGAACCGGAACATCAGGGCGGCGACCGGGGTGAGCGCCAGGACCGTCCCGGCGATCAGGCCGGCCGCCGGGCCGTACCAGCGGCGGACGGTGGCGAACAGGACGCCCACCGAGGCCACCCCCAGCAGCGCCTGCGGCACCAGGATGGCCCAGCTGTTGAGCCCGAAGATCCGTACCGACAGGGCCATCAGCCACAGCGCGGCCGGCGTCTTGTCGACGGTGATCGAGTTGGCCGCGTCGGAGGAGCCGTAGAAGAAGGCCTTCCAGCTCTCCGAGCCGGCCTGTACGGCCGCCGAGTAGAACGAGTTCGCCCAGCCGGACGCGCCCAGCCCCCACAGGTACAGCAGGCCGGTGCCGAGCAGCAGCACCACCAGCGCCGGTCCGACCCAGCGCGGGTCACGTCGTGGTGCGGTGTCGGCCGGGGTGGACGGCCATGGGGTCGCGGCGTCGCCCGGGGCCGACGGCGGTGGGGTCGCGGCGTCGCCCGGGGCCGACGGCGGTGGGGTCACGGCGTCCGCCGGGGCCGACGGCGGGGTCGCGGCGTCGCCCGGGGTCGACGGTAGGGTCGCGGCGTCCGGCGGGCTGGCCGCCGTCCTCAGCAGGCTCTCGGTTCTGTCCATGCGACCAGCCTGGGCGCCCCGGTTGGACCGTCCCCGTGCTCCGGCTATGCGTGGGCTGTGGAATCCGGCGGCGCGGGCAACCCGCGATCCGGCCGACCGGGCACGTCGGGGTCCGGCAGCGCGGGCACGGTGGAATCCGGCGGTGCGGACACGTCGGAGTCCGGCAGTGCGGGCACGGTGGGGTCCGGCGGCGCGGGCACGTCGGAGTCCGGCAGTGCGGGCACGGTGGGGTCCGGCGGCGCGGGCACGTCGGAGTCCGGCAGTGCGGGCACGGTGGGGTCCGGCGGCGCGGGCACGTCGGCACTCGGCAGCCGTACCGTGAAGACGGTCCGGCCCGGCCGGCTCTCCAGGGCGACGGTGCCGTGGTGGGCCTCCACCACGGCGGCCACGATGGCCAGGCCGAGGCCGGTGCTGCCGTGCTCCCGGGAGCGGGAGCTGTCCCCCCGGGCGAACCGTTCGAAGACCTCGTCGCGCAGCTCCGCCGGCACACCCGGGCCGTCGTCGGTGACGCTGATCTCCACCGCGCCGGCCAACGCCGCGAGCCGGGTGGTGACGGTGCTGCCGGGCGGGGTGTGCACCCGCGCGTTGGCCAACAGGTTCGCCACCACCTGATGGAGCCGGACAGCGTCGCCCGGTACCTCCAGCGCCTCGTCGGGCAGTTCGAGCTGCCAGCGGTGACCGGGACCGGCCACGTGGGCGTCGCTGACCGCGTCCACCACCAGGGCGGTCAGGTCGACCGGTCCGGTGGCCAGCGGACGACCGGAGTCCAGCCGGGCCAGCAGCAGCAGGTCGTCGACGAGGCTGGTCATCCGGGTACTGGCGGACTCCACCCGGCGCAGCGCGTGGGCCACGTCCGGGGGCACCCGGTCCCGGCCCCGGCGGGCTACCTCGGCGTAGCCCCGGATCGCGGCCAGCGGGGTGCGCAGCTCGTGCGAGGCGTCGGCGACGAACTGGCGTACCCGCGTCTCGCTGGCCTGCCGGGCGGCGAGCGCGGCGGCGACGTGGCCCAGCATCCGGTTCAACGCCGCGCCCACCTGCCCCACCTCGGTGCGCGGATCGGTGTCGGCGGCGGGCACCCGTTCCGACAGCGCCACCTCGCCCCGGTCCAGCGGCAGCTCGGCGACCCGGCCGGCGGTGGCCGCCACCCGGTGCAACGGCCGCAGCGTGGCCCGGACGATCAACGCGCCCAGGCTGCCGGCGACGAGCAGGCCGGCGGTGGCGACGCCCGCCTGGGCGACCACCATCCACCACACCGTCTCCTGCACCAGGTTCAGCGGGATGGCGAAGACCACGACGGCGCCGTCGGGGAGCTGGCGGGCCACCGCCCGGTAGTCCCCCCGCTCGCCCAGCTCGACGGTGTGCGGGGCGCGGTCGCTGGGCAGCCTGGTCAGCGCGGTCACCTCGGCGGCGGTGAGCGCGGCGGTCGCCCCGGAGCCGGTCCGGATCCGGGCCGACGGCTGCCCCTGCGGGGTGACCCGCATCCCGATCGACCCGACCGGGAACGTGGGCGGCGGGTCGGGCGGGGTCTGCCGGCCGTCGGCCTGGTCGAGGGGACGTTGCGGGTCACCGGGCCGTGCCCACGGCAGCCGACCGTCGTAGCGGCGGTTGTCCCCGGCGAGCTGGCTGTCGACCTGGTAGATCAGGAAGTGTCGCAGCGCGACCGTGGTCAGCCCACCGATGCCCACACTGACCAGTGCGAGGAGCCCGACCACCGCGAGCACCAGCCGACGGCGCAGCGACCAGCCCGCCAGCCGGGGGCGCGGCGACCAGCCCGCCAGCCGGGGGCGCGGCGACCAGCCCGCCAGCCGGGGGCGCGGTCGGCCCGGACGGTCACGACGCGGGCTTGAGGACATAGCCGGCGCCGCGCAGGGTGTGGATCATCGGCGCCCGTCCCACGTCGATCTTCTTGCGGAGGTAGGAGATGTACAACTCGACCACGTTGGCCTGGCCGCCGAAGTCGTAGTTCCACACCCGGTCCAGGATCTGCGCCTTGCTGAGCACCCGGCGCGGGTTGCGCATCAGGTAGCGCAGCAGCTCGAACTCGGTGGCGGTCAGCGTGATCAGGTCGTCGCCCCGACGCACCTCGTGGCTGTCCTCGTCGAGGGTGAGGTCGCCGACGGTGAGCACCGCCTCCTCCCGGGCGGTCACCGCGAAACCGGTCCGCCGCAGCAGGGCGCGCAGCCGGGCGATGACCTCCTCGAGACTGAACGGCTTGGTGACGTAGTCGTCGCCGCCGACGGTGAGCCCGGCGATCCGCTCCTCGACCGCGTCCCGGGCGGTCAGGAAGAGCACCGGCACGGTCGGGGTCTGCTCGCGCAGCCGGCGCAGCACCTGGAAGCCGTCCAGGTCGGGCAGCATCACGTCGAGTACCACCGCGTCGGGCTGGAACTGCCGGGCCGCGCTCAGCGCCGCCATGCCGTTACCGGCGCTGCGGACCTGCCACCCCTCGTACCGCAGCGCCATCGACAGCAGGTCGGTCAGGGTGGGTTCGTCGTCGACCACCAGCACCCGGACCGGCTCGCCGTCGGGGCGGCGCAACTCGATCCGGCTCGGTGCGGTCTGCCCGTCGGTCACCATGCCCCCCATCGTGGGACCGGTTACTGACCCGGCCCTGTGCGCGTCCTGTGCGCCCGCTGTGCGCGTGGCGGCGGCCCCGCTCGACCGTACCGGGCCGGCCGACGCCGGGAGGCCCGATCCGGCAGCCAGGGCGGTGTGGGAGCGTTTGCCCAGCACAGCCGCCGGGTACCGGCTCGGCAGCGCCATCGCCACCCCGGCGACGCGATCGGCATGGACAGGAGCGGGTCGATGAGGACGCTGGCCGGGCGGTACCAGCTCGAACAGCGCATCGGCCTGGGTGGCATGTCCGAGGTGTGGCGGGCCCACGACGTGGTCCTGGACCGGCCGGTCGCGGTGAAGCTGATGTCGCCCGCGCACCGGGGCGAGGAGACCTCGGTCGAGCGGATCAGGACCGAGGCCCGGTCCGCCGCCCGCCTGGTGCACCCCAACGTCGCCAGCGTCCACGACTTCGGCACCTCCACCACGCTGCCGGGTCGGGAGATGCCGTACATCGTGATGGAGCTGGTGGAGGGGGAGACCCTGGCCGCGCACCTGCGGGCCGGGCCGCTGGACTGGCGCATCGCCGTGCGGGTCTGCGCCGAGGTGGCTGCCGCACTCGCCGCCGCGCACGCGCACGGCATCGTCCACCGGGACGTCAAACCGGCCAACGTGATGCTCACCCCGTCGGGGGCGAAGGTGCTCGACTTCGGCATCGCCACCCCGGCCGGGTCGGCCGACCACCGCCCGGACGGGATGGTGGTGGGAACACCGGCCTACCTGGCCCCGGAGCAGTTCGACCGGCAGCCGGCCACCCCCGCCGCCGACATGTACGCCGTGGGGGTGCTGCTCTACTACTGCCTCACCGGACGGTTGCCGTACGCGGCGGGGACCACCGCCACCGAGTTGCTCGGTGCCCGCCGGCAGATCGTCCCGGAGCCGTTGCCGCCGATCGCGGGGTTGCCGGCGGAGGTGGCCGACCTGTGCCAGCGCTGCCTCGACGACGACCCCGGCCGGCGGCCGAGCAGCCTGGTGGCGGCGCTGGAGCTGGCCGAGGTGGTCGACGCCCGGGTCTACGTGCCGATGCTGGCCTCGGTGCCCCGGCCCCGTGCCGCGCCGGTGTCGCCGTGGACCGAGCGGGCCGCCGCCGAGGCGACCGAGGCGGTGGCGCTGCCCGACTGGACCCGCACCGGGCCGGTCTGACCGGGGCCGTCGGCGCACCGGCCCGGCGTTTCACCCGTTCGTGGCCGGGAATCCGGCCGGCGAGTGAGGGAGGAACGCGATGCCGGATCCGAGTTCCTGGTTGCACCAGGCCAGCGCGACCGCCACGGGCGGCCACGTACGCACCGACGACGGCGGGCTCTCCACCGCGTTGGCGTCGCCGCTCGCACCGCACTGCAGCGGCTTGACCCCGGAGCAGCTGCTCGCCGCCGCCTTCGCCTCCTGCCTGCACCACGCGGCGGTCGAGGCGGCCGGGGAGATCACCGACGAGGCGCACACGGTGCAGGTGACCGCCGAGGCGAGGCTGGGGCGCGACGACGACGGCCGGTACCGGGCCGACGTGCACGCCAGCATCTCGTCGGTGGGGCTGAGCCGGGACCAGCTGGCCGAACTGGTCGCCTGCGCCGACCGGCTCTGGCCCTTCTCCAGCGACGACAACAGCCGGCACCGGCTGACGGTGAGCGCGGCCGACAACGGCCGGCACTGAGCACCCGCTCCCACGTCCCCTCCCGGCCGCCCGACCCCGCCCGACCCCGCCCGACCCCGCCCGACCCGCCCGGCCCGGGTCGACCCGGGCCGACGCGGGCCGACGCGGTGATCAAGAGCTTTGCGTCACCCCGCCCGCCCGCGCGTGACCCAAAGCTCTTGATCACCCGCTCAGGTCGACGGGGTGAGGGGGTGAGGGGGTGAGGGGGTGAGGGTCGGACACTGCTGCGCGTTCTACGTCTTTTGCTGGTTTTCGCACTAGATGTTCGGCGGAACGGTGGTGAACTGGGGCACAGCCCACCGGTACCGACGGGGATCCGGGGGCGAAACCTCTCTAGCCTCGGCGGGTGCATCACGACCACACCACCGCGCCGCAGCCGCCCCGGAAGCCCCCGGCGGGTCGCCCCGACGAGGCGACCCCGGGTGAACGACGTATCGGCCGGCACCGCGCGCCGGAGCCGCCCCGGCGCGGTGCCCGCGCCGCGTTCGCCTCCACCCCCGCCCGGCTCGCCCTCGCCGGTGGGGTCAGCTGCTGTCTGGGGCTGGTCGCGTTCGCCGGTGTCCAGCGCGTCGACCGGCAGGAGCAACCCGTACAGGAGGTGCTGGTCGACCGGGCCGCCGACGAGCAGCGGGCCTCCCGCTCCCGGGACCGGGCCGCCTCGCCGCTGGCCGTCCCGGTCACCCCGGCCCCGACCAGCAGCCGCCCCCCGGCCGCCCGGGGAGCCAGCCCGACGCCGAAGAAGCCGGCCCGCCCCCGCCCGGTCGCCGGGCTCACCCAGCTCCAGATGGACAACGCCAGGGTGATCGTCGACGTGGGCGTCGACCTGGGGGTGCCCCGGCGTGGCCTGGTCGTCGCCGTCGCCTGCGCCATGCAGGAGAGCGACCTGCGCAACCTCGCCAGTGACGTGCTGCCCGAGTCGTACGACCACCCGCACCAGGGCAGCGGATCGGACCACGACTCGGTCGGCCTGTTCCAGCAGCGCCCGAGCAGCGGCTGGGGCACCGTCGCCCAGTTGATGCGCCCCGCCTACGCGGCCCGGGCCTTCTACTCGGCGCTGGTCAAGGTCCCCGACTGGCCGGAACTCAGCGTCACCGCCGCCGCGCAGGCCGTCCAGGTCTCCGCCCACCCGGGCGCGTACGCGCGGCACGAGGAGCGCGCCGCCGCCGTGGTGGACGCGCTGACCTGAGCCGCCCCCGGGCGGCCGGCGAGCTCAGGCCACCCGGGTGCCCGGCTCCGGCTGGTCGACCGGCGCCTCGTCGGTGCCGGTGGCCGGCCGGGTCGCCGGCACACCGCCGGCGGCCGCGGTAGGGGTGTCCACCGGCACCGACTCGACGGTCAGCCCGCCGAGGAGGTGGTCCGTCCGGTCCGCCCGGTGCCGGCGGGCGCGCAACGACGCCTCGAACTCGCGCCGGGCCTCGACCGCCTCGGCGTACACCCGCTCCCGGACGTACCGGGCCTCCTCGCGGGCCGCGTCCAGCTCACCGCGCGCCCGCGCCAGCAGGTCCACCGCCGTGCGATCGTCCGCCGGCCGGGCCGCCGCCCGGTCACCGTCGGCCCGCCGGCGGTCGACCAGCGCCAGGAGCAGGGTGGCCTCCTGGCGGAGCTGGTCGGCGTCCCGCTCCGCACCGGCGAGCACCTCCGCCCGCGCGGCGAGCCGGGTCAACCGGACTGCCAGCTCGTCCAGGCAGAAATCGACCTGCCGTGGGTCGTAGCCGGAATCAACGACGGAGAACCTCATGCGTGTCGCCCCCCAGAAACTGGTACGTCTGTCCCCGCTCGATCCTCGCGGCAGCCGGCCCTCGCCGAGGGGGTTCGCGAAAAATTCTCGGCGACCGGGGGTGACCGCCCCGGGAGGAACCGGGGCGGTCCACGCGTCAGGAACGCTTCGGCAGCACCACGACCCGGCCGAAGAACTCGTCGATCCGGCGCACCACGTCGTTGAAGTCGTCCAGGTCGATCGGCTTGGTGACGTAGGCGTTGGCCTGGAGGCTGTAGCTGCCCACGATGTCGGTGTCCGCGTTCGAGGTGGTCAGCACCACGATCGGGATGGTGCGCAGGTCCTCGTCCCGTTTGACCTCGCCGAGCACCTGACGGCCGTCCATCCGCGGCATGTTCAGGTCGAGCAGGATGACGTCCGGGCGACGGGCGTCGACGTGCCGACCCTCCCGCCGCAGGAACTCCATCGCCTCCTGGCCGTCACCGACCACGTCGATGACCTTCGCGATCTCGGAATCCGCCAGGGCTTCCTCGATCATCAGCACGTCACCCGGGTCGTCGTCGACCACCAGGATGCGGACGGGGTTCGTGGCGCCTCGGTCCATGGGTTCAACCTGTCTGTTTCGGCGATCGGGGGACGACGGTCTCGGTACCCCGCTGACGGGCTGGTCGAACGCGGCCGTCCCCGAGAGGCGGCGACGGCTCGTCACCCGCTGGCGGGGAAACCTAACCCATCACACGGCGGACGACGACCGCGGGTCGACGGTATCCGGCTGGTAACGCAACACGTCGGCCAGGCCGGTGATCCGCAGCACCCGGTCCACCCGGCCGGTCGCCCCGGACAGCCGCAGCCAGCCGCCCCGGGCGACGGCCAGGTTGTCACCGCGCACGAAGGCCGCGATGCCGGTGGAGTCGCAGAAGGTCAGCTCGGTCAGGTCGAGCAGCAGGTGCCGCTCACCGGCGGCGGTGAGCCGGTCGATCTCGGCGTTGAGCGTCCCGGCGGCACCGAGGTCCAGCTCGCCCGCGAGCCGCAGGCACACGCCGCTCCCCTCCCGCTCGGCGTGTGTGACGGTGAAGGTCAACGTCGTCCCTCTCGCTCACACCACAGGCAGATCCTTGCAGTGCGGCAAGTATACGCAGCGGGCTCCGGAGGGCTGCGGCGACGCGTCAACGCGGGACGGTCCCGGAGGCGACCGCCGTCGTCACGCCCAGTGCCACGAACCGGCCCGCCCGGGGGAAGTCACGCAGGGCGTGCCGGAGGTGGCCCAGCGTCGACACGACCGCGCCCGCCGGCACTCCCCGGCTGGTCAGCAGCGCCACCCACCATGCCACGTAGTCGGTGAACAGCACCGGGTCGTCGACATAGACGGCGGCGGCCAGGAAGTCCACCGCGTACCCGAGGTCACTGATCGTGGCGTCCCACTGGGCCGAGGTGTAGTCGACCACCGACGGCACCCGGGCGCGCAGGTCCGCCAGCGCCGAGTCGATCAGCTCGCCACGGCGCTTCACCAGGCTGGCGTACTCGTCGTCGGCCAGGTGGGACAGGTCAGTCGGGACCACCCGGCGCAACGCCCGCTCGTCGGCGACCAGGTCGGCCGCGCCCGGCGCGTCCGGGGCCCAGGCGACCCCGAGCCGCCGCGCCCACCGACCGTCCACACCGAACCCACGCCCCCCGACCACCACCGGTACGTCCGAACGCTGGCACGCCTCGATCATCCGGTGCGCGTACGGCAGGCGCATCGGCAGGGCACAGGCCAACGCCACCGCGTACGCGTCGTGCCGGTGCAGGTACGACACCAGGTGGGCGGCCGGGACGCTGGCCCCCAGGAAGGTCACCTGCCAGCCGCGTAGCCGCAGCACCTCGGCGACCAGCCGGGGCGGCAGGGCATGCCACTCGCCGTCCATACAGGCCACCACGATCCGCCCCCGGGTGGGCCGCGGATCGGCGTACGCGGTGATCGCGGCCACCACCCGTTCGCTGATGTGGGTCGCGGCGTGCTCCTGCGCCACGCTCCATTCGTTGCGCGCCCACCGCTCCCCCACCTCGCTCTGCGCCGGGGCCACCAGCTCGAGCAGCACCCGTTCCGCCGGGACACCGGCGTCGAGCAGCCCGGTCGCCACCTCGATCGCGCCGAACTCGTCGGCCTCCGCGAGGCGGGCCAGGAAGTCGGCCAGCGCGTGCGACGGTTCCGCGGTCGGCGCGTGGGACGGCTCGGCCGGTGCGGTCACGACGGCGCGGTCCGCTCGGTGGCCGGCTCCCCGCCGTCCGCGGCCGGCTCGGTCAGGGCCGGGACGGAGTGCAGGTGCCGCTGCGGACGGCCCCCCGGGCCGGTGGCCCGCAACGCGAGCACCGCGATGTCGTCGTGGTCGCCGTGCGCCAACCAGTCGCCGGTGACCTGTTCGATCCGTTCGGCGAGCGCCGGGGCGGGCATCCGGTGGCAGCCGGTGACCGCGCGCACCAGCCGGTCCTGGCCGAACTGCTCGTCACCACGCCGACCGCCCCGCGCCTCGGTCACCCCGTCGCTGTAGAGCAGGCAGGTCTCCCCCGCCGCCAGCCGCACCGTGACCTCCCCGATCCGGGGATCGGGGACCACGCCGATCAGCATGCCGCTCAGCGGCACCGGCTCGACCTCGCCGGAGTTGCGCAGCACCAGCGGTGGCAGGTGCCCACCGCCGGCCATGGTCAGCGACAGGCCGCCGTCGCGCTGCGGGCGCACCACCCCGAGCACCATGGTCGCGAACCGGCCCTGGCCATGCGCCTGGGTGGTTTCCAGCAGGGCGTCGTTGAGCAGCTTCACCAGCCGGCCGGGGCGCGACTCGATGCGGTACAGCGCCTGGAGGCACTGCCGCAGCTGCCCGGTGAACACAGCGGCCTCCACCCCCTTGCCGGAGACGTCGCCGAGGAAGAACACCGAGCCGCCGTCGGCCAGCCGGTGCGCGCCGTAGAAGTCCCCGCCGATCCGCAGGCTCGCCTGGGCCGGCCGGTACGCCGTGCCCCACTGCACGCCGTCGGTGTCGGCCGGCTCGACCGGCACCAGACTGGCCTGGAGGGTGTCGGCCACCTCGGTCTGGTTGCGGTAGAGGACCGCTGTGGTGAGGGCGGCACCGGCCCGCGCGGCGAAGGCCCGGACGAGCGCCACGTCGGCGTCGTCGTACCCACGGGCCCGGCGGGCCACCAGCAGCACCCCGGCCGGGGTGTCCCGGCCGGGCAGCGGGACCGCCCAGGCGGTCACCTCCCCGGCTGACAGCCCCGGCAGCCAGCCGGCGTCGGTGGCCTGCTCGACCAGCCAGTCCACCGCGTGCGGTTCCACCCCGGACAGGCCCTCGGTGATCGCCGGTGGCAGCGCGGTGGCGGGCAGCACGCCGCTGTCCACCCGGGGGGAGTCGTCGTCGGCGCGGGTCGCCCGCCACCACCGGGCCCGCCCGGACCGGGGGGCCAGCACCAGCACCGCCACCTCCGCCAGCGTGGGTACGCTCAGCCGCACCACGGCGGCGGCGGCCCGGTCGGGGTGCAGCGGGTTGCCGAGCTTCTCGCCGACCACGGCGAGGAAGGCGGACCGGGCCCGCTCGGCGAGCAGCGCGTCCGCGCGGGACACGCTGTCGGTGACGTCCTCGACATAGAGGCAGCTCCGGGATCCGGACAACGGCACCCGGCGGATCCGCAGCCGCCGGCCCCGGTGGGCGACACCGGCCGGCTCGGCGCCGACCCCGGTCAGCCCGGCCACCCCGGCGGCGGCCAGGTGGTGGCCGGGCGTCACCTCGGGGAGCAGCCGCTCGGCGACCGGACTGACGTGTCGGACCACCCCGTCGGCGTCGCAGACGATCAGGCCCTCGCGGAAGTGCTCGACCACCTCGGACCAGGCGGGCTCGGGCTCGGCGCGGTCCGGGGCCAACGGCGGCAGCCCGCCGACCGGGCCGCCGGGCCGGTCCGTGGCCCGTCCGGGACTCGACGTGGAGATCCGTCCGTCGCCCGGGTCGAAGCCCCTGACGTCGGCAGCATTCACCAGCTGAGCCCCACTCCCCTTGTCGCCTCCGCCCGTCGCGGCGGTAGCACGTGTGTTCCGATTCCGTTCCGACCAGCCTACGCCGGAACGCGGACACCGCCACCGCACGGCCGTCCCGGCCCCCCGGATCGCGCCTCCTGCAGACCCCCGGGGAGATTGTTACGATCCGGCAAAGTCCGACCCGACGGTCGGGTCCGGGGAAGGGCGTGCTGCGGTGACCCATGGAAGGAACCCCCAGGTTGCCCCGCTGACCATGTCGATCGACCACTCGGATCCCCGGTCGCCGGTCATCGTGGTCGCCGGTGACCTGACCTTCACCACCGCCGGGCCGCTGCGGACCGCGGTGGACCGGGTGCTGGACGGCCGGCCAGCGGTGCTCGTCCTGGACTTCGCCGGGCTGCTCTTCATCGACAGCACCGGGCTGTCGGTGATCGTCCACGCCTGGCGCGAGGGGCAACCGGCCGGGACGCTGATCCGGTTGCGGGGCACGCCCCGGTTCCTGACCACCATCCTCGACATGACCGGGGTCTCCAGCCTGCTCGCGCGACCGGCGCCGGCCCCGTCCGCCGCCGTGCCGGAGCCCCCGGCCGGCTCCGCCTGACCGGGAGGTCACCCGAGCGGTGGCTCCGGGCGGGTGATCCGCGCGCCAGTGCGTACCCGGGCGTTTCCCGCTCACCGGTTGCTGGGAACATGGAGGCATGCGTCCACCGCTGCTGTCGATCGAGGTGACCCGGCTCGATGCCGGCCACGCCCGGCTACGGCTGACCGGTGACCTCGACTTCGACACCGCGCCGGAGCTGGTCGACGCGGCGGCCGGGGTTCGCGCCGACGGCTGTCCCGAGCTGACGATCGACCTCGGCGGGGTCGGTCTGTGCGACTCGTCGGGCCTGAGCGCCTTCGTGGTGCTCAGCCAGGGCGGTGCCGGCACGGTCCGGTTGACCGGGGTGGGCGCCCGGCTCCGCCAGCTGCTCGACCGCACCGGCCTGACCGAGTTGCTGGCCGTGGAGCAGTCCACCGTGCACGCCGTCGAGGACGAGCGCGAGGTGGGCTGAGCGGGGTGCCGACGGTGGTCACGCGACCACCACGGGCCGGGGGGCCGCCGCGGGTTGCCGCCGCGGCCCGGCCGACCGCAGGCCGGCGGGGGACGACGGTTCCACGTCCTCCGGGGCACCGGAATCGGGAAGCTGGAACAGATACCGGACGAATCCCCCACCCGACTCGTTCTCCTCCGCTCCCGGCCACTGCCCGGCGCAGTCCATGCCCACCACCTCACGCCCCGAGCCGTCGGCCTCCTCCACCAGCGCCCAGAGACTGACCGGGTAGCAGCGGGTCACCTCGGGGCTGATCTGCCACCGCGAATACCAGCCGGGACGAGCCGGGACGATCTCGACGATCCTCTTCATGACGACCTTCCCTTCCGCCTGCCTCGGAAGACCTCCGGTCGACCCGATGGTCTGCCCCCGACGGGTGAGCGCCCCTCACCCCCGGCGAGTGAAACGGGGACACCGTGGCACCCCACCCCGCCGGCACCGGGGACGGCCCATCCGGAGCCGCCCGGCCGGGCGGCCACCGCCGGTTCCGGGCTACCGTGCCGGCATGGACCCTGCCGGCGCCCCACCCGCCGACGCCGCCGGACGGACCGTCGCCGCCGGGGAGGGCGGCCACGACGACCGGTTGGAGCTGGTCGTCGACCCGGCCCGGCGGACCGGGCGGATCCTGCTCGCCGGGGGCGTCGCCCAGTCGTACGTCGACATCACCGATCCGCGTCACCTGCACTTCGAGTACGTCCGTCGGATGGCCACCCTGATCGATCTGGCGGCTCCCACCGGCCGGCCGCTGGACGTGCTGCACCTGGGCGGCGGGGCGCTGACCCTGCCCCGGTACGTCGCGGCGGCCCGCCCCGGATCGACGCAGCGGGTCGTCGAGCGGAATCCGGCCGTGGCCGCGCTGGTCGACCGGGAGCTGCCCGCGCTGCCACCCCGGGTGCGGGTCGAGATCGCCGACGCCCGGGAGGCGGTCGTCCGCACTCCCGACGGGGCGTACGACCTGGTGTTGGCCGACATCTACCGGGGTGCCCGGATGCCGGCACACGTGGCCGGCGTGGAGTTCGTCGCCGAGGTGGCCCGGGTCCTGCGGCCGGGCGGCGGCTACCTGGTCAACGTCACCGACCTGCCGCCGCTGGTCTTCACCCGGGTCCAGGTGGCCACCCTGCGCGCGGTCCTGGCCGACGTCTGCCTGGTCGCCGACCGGCGGATGCTGCGCGGCCGGCGGTACGGCAACGTGGTCCTGGCCGGCGGCAGCACACCGGGACGGCTACCGGTGCGGCGGCTGGCCGCCCGGGTCGCCGCCGACCGGGTGCCCGGCGCGGTGCTGCACGGGGCCACGCTGGACGGGTTCGTCGGCGGTGCCCGACCGGCCCGGGACGCGGACCTCACCGGCTGACCGCCGGTTGCGGCAGGACATCGAGGCACCGGAGGCCCGCGACCGAAGCCGACGGCCCCCAGCCGAAGCCGGCAGCCGACGGCCCACAGCCGAAGCGGACACCGATCATTTCCGGTCAACGGTTCCGCATCGGCACCTCGGGTGAGGAGCTCTCCAGCGGCACGGCGTTGGCCGGGACCAGGCCGAGTTGCGTCGCCGGTCGGGTCAGCGCGGCGTCCAGCACCCAGTCCGCGCTCACCCGTGCCCGGTTGCCGGGCATCGCCAACAGGTGGTACCCCCGGGTGACCGCCTTGGCGGGCAATCCGGACAGCGACACCTTCAGCGGGTTCGCCGCCGCGTCCCGGCCGCCCAGGTCCACCACCCAACCCAGGTCGTGGTGCCGGTACGGGCGGCGTCGACCGTGCCCGTAGGACGCGGCGATGTTCTGCGCCGCGAGCTTGCCCTGCCGCTGCGCGTGCTGGGCGGTCATCGCACAGATCTGACCGGGGCGGGTCAGGTCCGGCACGGCGGCGGCGTCACCGCAGGCGTAGACCTCGGGGAACCCGGGGACGTTGAGGTACTCGTCGACCACCAGCCGGCCCTTCTCGGTACGCAGGCCCAACTCGGCCACGAACGGGTCGGGGCGCACCCCGACACACCAGGCCAGCGTGCAGGTCGGGACGTACTCACCGTCGGTGAGCCGTACCCCGTCGGGGGTGGCCTCGGCGACCGAGGTGCCCATCCGCACGTCGACCCCCCGGCGGCGCAGCACCCGGTCGGCGGTGCGCGACATCCGCTCGTCCAGCTCCGGCAGCACCCGGGGGGCCACGTCGAGCAGCATCCACCGGGGGCGGACCGTCAGCCGGGGCCGCTGTACCCGCAGCGCGTCGGTGAAGAGCTGCCCGTGGGCGGCGACCTCGGTGCCGGTGTAGCCCGCGCCCACCACGACGAAGGTCGCGCGGGCCTGCTGCTCGGCGGGGTCATCGGCCAGCTCGGCCAGCTCGATCTGGCGGACCACGTGGTCGTGCAGGTAGACCGCCTCGGGCAGGCCCCGGAAACCATGGGCATACTCGGTCACCCCGGGGATGGGCAGCAGCTTGTTGACGCTGCCGACCGAGAGCACCAGCCGGTCGTACGCCAGTTGACCCCGCTCCCCCTCCGGGTTGGTGAAGCCGACCCAGCGGTTGGCCAGGTCGACCCGGTCGGCCTCGCCGACGACCACCCGTACCCCGGGCAGGGTGCCGGTCAACGGCACCGAGATCCGGC
Source organism: Micromonospora rifamycinica (assembly GCF_900090265.1). Taxonomy (NCBI): domain Bacteria; kingdom Bacillati; phylum Actinomycetota; class Actinomycetes; order Micromonosporales; family Micromonosporaceae; genus Micromonospora; species Micromonospora rifamycinica. The sequence continues at coordinate 289,730 of NZ_LT607752.1, read as the reverse complement.
TGGGCTCGACCACCCCGGCGGCCACCTCGGGCAGCAGCGGCAGGTAGAGGAAGTAGTCGGTCGAGTTCAGCAGCACGATCTCGGCACGCCCGCCGGCCAGCCGACGCAACGTCTTCGCCGCGTGGTAACCGGCGAAACCGGCCCCCACGATCACCACCCGAGGTTTCGTCATGTCCGTTCCCTTCCCGGCGGTCAGCGCGACAAACGTGTCGGATCGCCCCGGCACCGCCACCACGCCGGGGAGCGGGGCGGCGAGCGAGCCGCAGCCACCGCCCCGCAGCCCACGAGGGCGTCGCGGTCCGTTTGATACCTCAGTGACGGGCTCCCGACTGTCGTTACATCGTGTAAACGACTTCGTTGCTTTCGGCACGCCCTCCGCTCACGCTGAGTTCCTGTTCGACCACCACCGATCGGAGGGACAGATGAGAGTTCGTCGTGTCGTCGCCGTCACACTGGCCGCCCTGCTGGCGGCCGTGGGGCTCGCGCCGACCGCACCCGCCGCAGCGGCCACCGCGGACCGCTGGGGCTTCGCCTACGTCGACAACCCCACCGTCACCAGCTGGACCGTGCTGGACACCAGCCGGCAGTGGGGAACCTGGAAGACCGCCTTCCCGGCTGCCTGGGCCACCGGCATCAAGCTCGCCCCGGGTCGGTTCCAGGTGCGGTTCCCGCAGATCGGGGCCGGTGCGCGCGGGGTGCCGCACGTGACCCCGGTCGACCGGGCCGGGCACTACTGCACGGTGGTCCGCTGGTTCCAGTCGGGCACCGACGAGATCGTCGACGTGCAGTGCTTCGCCCCCGGCGGCACCCGCGACGACAGCCGGTTCACCGTGCTGTGGACCGCCAGCTCCGGGGTGCTGCCGGCCGGCACCGCACACGCCTACGTCCAGGGCGGGGTCAGCGGGCTGGTCCAGTCGTACGTGTCGACCGGTGCCCCCGCCGCGCTGGCCCCGGTGGGGGTCGGGCAGTGGTCGGTGAAGCTGCCCGGCGTCGGACTGGCCGGGGTGCTGGCCGGCAACGTGCAGGCCACCGCCGTCCAGCCGAACGCCGGCCCACGCCGGTGCACGGTCGCCCGGTGGGGCGCCTCCGGCACCGACGTGCTGGTCTACGTGTTCTGCTTCGACCAGGCCGGCGCCCCGGTGAACACCGACTTCACCCTCTCGTACCACCGGAGGCGGTCGGTGATCGGGTCGCTGGCCCCGCCGACGTTCTTCGGTCACCTGGCCAGCGCGGCGGGCGGCCCCACCAACGACAACTCGCCGCTCGGCGTGGGTGTCAACACCATCGCGCCGCTCGCGCCCGCCGGCCGCTACCTGGTGACCTTCCCACAGCTGGGCCAGAAGGAGACGCACGCCCAGGTCACCGCGCAGGGCCCCGGACCGAACTACTGCAACCTGACCCAACCCTGGTCGTACGCGGTGGACGCCCCGGTGGACGTGATCTGCTTCGACAACACCGGCACCCCCGCCCCCTACCAGGTGCTGGTCGCCTTCACCTCCCGGATCTGAACCGGTGTCGACGCCCGCCGGTCAGCCCGGCGGGCGTCGATCAGACGGGGCGGGGGAAGGGCTGCGCGGTGGGCAGCGGCACCTGGAGGTAGGTGACGCCGCGCAGGTCCAGCCAGGCCCGGTCGGGGGCGCGGACCAGCCGCACCATCACCTCGGTGCAGGACGGGCAGCGCCCCACCAGGCCGGGGGCGTGGGCGTAGACGTGCAGGTCGGCCATCGGGCCGGTCGCGCCGCACGACGCGCACCGCCCGGTCGCCGCGCTCAGGTCCACCGCGAACAGCTCGCGCAGCGGCCCGTCGAGCATGTTGCCGTCCAGGTAGGACATCTCGGTCATGGGTTCTCCTCGCCGCTCAGCCGGTCGGTCCGAACCGCTCGGTCCGTACCCGTCGGGTCTGGTGGCCCAACCCCACCAACAGGTCCGCGACGGTCTCCACGAAACCGGTCGGCCCACAGACGTAGCAGAGCGGTTCCAGCTCCGCCGGCCAACCGTGGGTGTTCACGTCGGCCAGGCCGATCCGGTGCGGCTCGCCCCGCCACCCGTCGGGAGCCTGCCGGGTGTAGACGTAGGTCACGTCCAGGCCCGGGTCGTCGCGGTTGCGGGTCCGCAGCTCGTCGGCGTAGATGACGTCCGCCGGCGTCCGGACCGAATAGATCAGCCGGAACGGCGCCCGGTTGCCGGCGGCCCGGCGGGACCGCACCATCGCCATCAGCGGCACCACCCCGGATCCCCCGGCGACCAGCAGCACCGGCGCGGTCTGCTCGGGCCGCCAGACGAACCAGCCGCCGACCGGACCGCGCACCTCCACCGGATCGCCCTCGGCCCAGGCGTCGGTCAGGTACGGGGACACCTCGCCGTCCGGCACCCGCTGCACCGTCAGCGCGACCCGGTCGCCGTCGGCCGGCCCGGCCAGCGAGTACGACCGGGCCGCCTGGTAACCGTCGGGGGCGGTGAGCCGGACGTCGACGTGCTGCCCCGGCAGGTGCCCCGGCCAGCCGGGCACCGACAGGATGAGGGTCTGGGCGGTGGCCGTCTCGACCCGGCGCTCCACCAGCCGGGCCACCCGCCAGCCCAGCGGCGTCGCCACCCGGCCGCCCGTGGCGGCTGCGGCCACCTCAGTCGCCCTGGTAGCGCTGCTCGCGCCACGGGTCGCCGTAGTCGTGGTAGCCGGCGGTCTCCCAGAAACCGGGCTCGTCCTCGACGGTCAGCCGCAGGCCGCGCACCCACTTGGCCGACTTCCAGAAGTAGAGGTGCGGCACCAGCAGCCGGGCCGGACCACCGTGCTCGGCGGGCAGGGGCTCGCCGTCGTAGCCGTGCACCAGCCAGGCCTGGCCGTCACGCAGGTCGTCCAGCGGCAGGTTGGTGGTGTAGCCGCCGTACGAATGCGCCTGGGCGTAGTCGGCGGCGGTGTCCACCCCGTCGAGCAGCACGTCCAACGAGACGCCCTGCCAGCTGGTGCCGAACTTGGACCATCGGGTGACGCAGTGGATGTCCACCGTCGGGGTCTCCTGCGGCAGGTCCATCAGCTCCGCCCAGGACCAGCGGAACTCGTCGCCGGTCTCGGTGGCGAGGACGAACTCCCACCGGTCCAGGGGCACCCGGGGGGTCGGTCCGGCGGAGAGGACCGGGAAGTCCTCGGTCAGGTACTGCCCCGGCGGCAGGGCCGGGTCGGTCGTCCGACGTCGGCCCTGGAAGCCCGGTGACACGATTCCCACCTGTCAGTCGTACCACCCGGCGGGCGTGGGCGGGAGGGTTCCGGCGGACCGGGCCGGCCCCGGCGGCGGTCTGCTCGCGGACCGCCGCCGGGCGCGTACCGTCAGTGCTTCTCGGTGACCACCTCGGCGTCGCCGGGCTCCCGGTCGCGGGTGGCCCGCAGGCTGGTGAGGGTGACCACCACCAGGACACCGATGATCACACCGAGCGAGGCCAGGGTCGGGATCTCCGGCACGCCCGGCCAGATCCCGTGCGCCCAGTGCAGGCCGAGCTTGACGCCGATGAAGGCCAGGATGATCGCCAGGCCGTAGCTGAGGTGCACCAGGCGGCTCAGCGCGGCGTGCAGCACGAAGTACAACGCCCGCAGCCCGAGCAGCGCGAACGCGTTGGTGGCGAAGACCAGGTACGGGTCCTCGGTGATGCCGTAGACGGCGGGCACCGAGTCGACCGCGAAGACGATGTCGGTGGCGAGCACTGCGACTACCACCAGCGCGAACGGGGTCAGCGCCCGCCGGCCCTGCTGGCGGACCGTCATCCGGGTGCCGTGGTACTCGTCGACCACCGGCATGAACCGGCGCAGCAGCCGTACCGACCGCATCTTGTTGATGTCGATCTCCTGCTCGTGCCCGGAGAGGGCGTCGCGTAGCAGCTTGACCGCGGTGGCGATCAGGATGACGGCGAAGAGCAGGAAGGCGAAGTCGAGGGTCTGCAACGCCGCCGCCCCGATGGCGATGAAGACCGCGCGCAGCACCAGCGCGCCGGCGATGCCGTAGAGCAGCACCCGCTGGGCGAGCACCGCGGGCACCGCGAAGGCGGCCAGCAGGAGCATGAACACGAAGAGGTTGTCGACGGAGAGCGACTTCTCGACCAGGTAGCCGGTCAGGTATTCGACGCCCTGCTGGGAGCCGTACCGGGACCAGACCCAGCCGCCGAACGCCAACGGCAGCGCGATGTAGAACGCCGACCAGCCGAGCGCCTCCCTGATCGACACCTCGTGCGGCCGCCGGGTGACCAGGAAGTCGAGGACCAGCAGCGCGAGCACCCCGACGATGGTGACCGCCCAGAGGGTCGGGGTACCCACCGAGGACAACTCACCGGCAGCAAGATATGACAGATCGGTCATGGAGCCTCCTCGAACACCGTGCCATGTTCGAGGTCTCCTTCACCCACGATCCGCCGTGGGCAACCACCCGAGGCGGACCCGGGGCCCGCCGTACTGACCGGAATGGTTCGTGGGAAGTACTCCCCTCGTGCGGTCCAGGTTAGGCCAGGTCGGGAGCACCCGCCAAGTCAGGGCACCCGACTTCACGACATGGTTGCCCTGATCAACGGCTGTGTCGGGCATCCCGGCCCCACCCGGCCGCCGGGTCACCGGGCAGGCCGGGCGCGCGGCGCGGGATACCCGGCGGGTCCGGCGCGCGACGGCGCGGGGAGCCCGTTGGTCGGTCACGACGGCGCGGTCGGCGCGGGGTGGGTCAGGCGCGACGCGACATGGTGCCGCCCGGGGTGAGCGCCGGCTCCACCAGATCCCGGTAGTCACGCGGGAGCCGGGTCACCAGATCGTCGAACTCACCGCCGCTGACCGCCTCGCGGACCGTGGCGAGGACCGCGCGCACCGCCTCCCGGGCGGCCGGCTCGGTCAGGTCCCCCCGGCCCGCCACCCGGGCGACGAACTCGGCGGCACCGAACCGTTCGGCCGCCTCGTTACCAGGACCCGGCCGCAGGGCCAGCCGCAGCGGCGCCGGTAGCTGCGTCGCCAGATCGAGCACGTCGCCGCCGGTCAGCCGATCGGCGAGGGTCGCCAGGGTCGCGTGGGCCAACGCCACGGCCCGCTCCGGACCGGTACGGGTCCGCCGGGCCACCTGGTCGACGAAGGTGTCGTAGTCCATCGCGGGCTCCCTTCGAGCTGGGGCCGGCCGGTGTGCCCCACCGGTCGAGCTGGGGCCGGCCGGTGGGGCACACCGGCCGAGCTGAGGCCGGCCGGTTACCCACCGACGCGCCCCGGAAACGACACTCCGGTGGCCGACCGGCCGACGCGGCCCGGAAACGACACGTGGTGGGTGAACGACCGGCGCGGTCCGGAAACGACCCGACCGACGGTGGCGTTTTCCCGCCGCCGACGATGCGTGACCGACCGCCGGGCGGGTAACCGCCGCCGACCACGCCACTCGATCGCACCGACCCGATCACGGGCGACCGAGCTGGCGCTCGGTCACGACCAGGGCGGCCCTCCGCTCACCACGACCGGAGGCGGCGCTCGATCACGGAGCCCCGGGCCACCCCCGATCACCACGACCGGGACAGCGCTGGTCACGACAACCACGGCGGCGCTCGGTCACGACAACCGAGGCGGCGCTGATCGCGACGCCCCAGGAGCGAGGAGGCTCACCCGATGGCCAGTCGGACCCCAGTCCTGCGGTACCTGTCCGGCCTGGACTACCCGGCGGAGAAGGACGCCGTGGTACGCCAGGCGGAGCGCTTGGGCGCACCGCCGGAGGTGCTACAGGCGTTGCGGGCGCTGCCGCCGGTGGACTACGCCGACGACGCCCAGGTGGCCCGCTCCGCCGCCGTCGAGGCCGCCCCGGAGATCAGCACGGCCCGACGCACACGCCCGGCGGAAACCAGACACCCCCGGCGATTGGCCCAACACCTCCGCAGCATCTGACCACCCCACCGACCCGACTCTCCCCCTCCCCCGTACACGCCCGCCGCCCGACCCGAGGAGTCGCGGCCATGGACCCGGCTGGTTGATCAAGAGGTTTGCGTCAGCTGGCGTGCGGCGGGATGACGCAAACCTCTTGATCAACGGGGTCATGCGGGCGGGCGGGCGGGAGCGGGCGGCGGGGTGGGGTGGGGTGGGGTGGGAGCGCGCGGGAGGGTGGGTGAGAGGGGCGGCGGGGGCGGAAAGGCGGGCGCCCCGGGTCGCGAACCGCGACCTGGGGCGCACGCGTGCCTGTTCACCGGCCAGCTGCCGGGTGGCCACCCGAACCGGGTGGGCATCGCTGCCACGATCAGCATATGACACGCCATCATCCGTACGGCTGATTTCCGGCAATACTGTGGGCGAGCACACCACCCCGGTCACCGGCTCAGCCGTGCAGGTCACCCCGCCGGTCCCGGGCCTTCAGCCGGACGCCGGGCATCTCCGGGGCGGGCAGCGGCGGGGCCGCGTCGTCGGTGACCGGGCCGAAGCGACGGCCGGCCATCCAGTCCTCCCGGGCGGTGGCCACCTCCTCGTGCGAGCGGCCGACGAAGTTCCACCACATGACGAGGGGCTCGTCGAACGGCTCGCCGCCGAGCAGCATCAGCCGGCTGCCCGGGTCGGCGGCCACGGCCAGCCGGTCCCGCCCCGTCCCCAGGTAGAGCAGCGCACCGGGCTCCAGGGTCAGCCCGTCCACCCGGGCCTGGCCGGACATCGCCAACAGGGCGTACTCGAAACCGGACCGTAGGCGCAGCGTCGCCGGCGCCGGGCCGCGCGCCTCCAGCTGCGCGCCGAGCAGCGGGGTGTGCACCACCGCCGGGGACCGCTCACCGGCCAGCTCACCGACGAGCAGGGTGTGGTCCCAGTCGCCGTCGCGCCACCGGGGCAGGTCGGCGTGGTGGGCGAAGTCGGCCGCGCCGGCCCGCGCCGGGTCGGGCAGCGCCACCCACAGTTGTACGCCGTGCATCACCGGCGGACGGGCGGCGGGCGAGCGTTCGGAGTGGGCGATGCCGTGCCCGGAGGTCATCACGTTGAGCTGGCCGGGCCGGATCGGCTGGACGTTGCCGAGACTGTCCCGGTGCACGATCTCGCCGTCGAGCAGCCAGGTCACCGTCTGCAGGCCGGTGTGCGGATGCGGCGGCACCTCCATCCCCGGCCGCTGCGCGACGTCGTCCGGGCCGAAGTGGTCCACGAAGCACCACGCCCCGACCATCCGGCGCACCCGTTGCGGCAGCAGCCGGCGCACCGTGGTGTAGCGCCCCAGTGGCACGTCGTGGCCGGGCAGCAGCACGCTGCCCGGGTCTTCGGGGACGACGCCGGGTGGTCGGGTCTGCGCCGGCAACGATTCGGTACGGTCCACCACCCGACTCTATGCCCGCCCCCGCCACGGCACCTCAGTCCTCGACGACGGTGACCGCGTTGGCTCCGGCCACGAGGTCGAGGTAGAGCCGATCGGGCGACCGGTCCCAGTCCGCCGATCCGACGGTGGCCCCCCGGGCCAGCCCGTCCCGCCGGTCGCCGTACCAGACCACGCTGCCGGCGCCGGCGCTGGCCCGGATCCGGACCGGCGGGCCGTCCGGCGCCCGGACCACGAACTGGTTGACGCCCCCGGTCATCCGTACGGTGCGGGTGCCCTTCGTCGGCGGCAACCGCAGGTCGATCCGGGCCGCCCCGCCGATCAGCTCCACCCCGGACAGCCGGGCCGCGGACAGGTCGAGGACATGGTCGCTGACCCCGCCGATCAGCCGTAGCCGCCAGGTCAGCCGCGAGTTGAGCACCACGTCGACGACACCCCGGCCGGGCTCGTCCCGCCGGGTGACCCGCAGTTGCACCCGGTCACCGGACACCTCGGGCCGGGGGGTCAGGCCCGCGTCGGCCGGGCTGCTGATCCGGTACAGGTCGGCACCGAGGTCGTCGACGCGCAGCCGGAACGAGGTCACCCCGTCCATCAGCTCGAAGGTCGCCCGGCGTAACCCGCCGACCGGCGCGGTCGCGGCCCGCCCGGCTGCGGTTTCGGCTGCCCCGGCACCACCGGGTCCGCCGCCCACCGTCACCGGCGGTGCGTCGCTCCCCCCGGAGAAGACCACCCCCAGCCGGTCCGGGTTCGCCATGGTCACCACCACCGCGATCGCGCCGAGCGCGACCACCAGCGCCGCGGCGGCGGCCAGCCAGCGCGCCCCGCGGGGCCACGGCGATCGGGGCGGCCGGTCGCTCGCCGGATCACCGGTCACCTCGACGTCGACCGGATCACCGGTCACCTCGATCACCGGCTCGAAGACCGGTCGTTGTCCGCCCGCCGTCGGACGGTACCCCTGATCCGGCTCCGCCATCGTGCCTCCCCTGTCCGGTCCCCCACCCAGCACTACGTACGGGCAGCCGGAACGGATCACTCCACCCGGGTACCGTGCCAGCGCCGACCCGGGTCATTCGGTGTCACGCCCCCAGACCCCGCCCCGGTAGACGGTCCCCCGGTAGGTGCTGCCCCCGTCCCGGTCCGGCCGGTCCACGGGGTCGACGCCGGGCGGGGGTCCGGCGGCCGGGGCGTCGGCGCGGGCGGCACGGGCGGCGCGGATCCGGCTGACCACGAACCAGCCGGCGGCGGCGACGCAGACCACGATGACGACCCGCTGGAACGACCCGACGTACTCCTCGACGACGTGCCAGTTGTCGCCGAGGAGATAACCGGCCAGCACGAAGGTGGTGTTCCAGATCAGGCTGCCCAGCGTGGTGTAGAGCAGGAATGTCGGGACCGGCATCCGCTCCACCCCGGCCGGGACCGAGATGAGGCTCCGGAAGATCGGGATCATCCGCCCGAAGAACACCGCCTTGACCCCGTGCTTGAGGAACCACGCCTCGGTACGGTCCACGTCGCTCAGCTTCACCAGCGGCAGTCGGGCCGCCACCGCCCGCATCCGGTCGCGGCCCAGCGCCGCGCCGATGCCGTACAGCACCCAGGCGCCGACCACCGAACCGAGGGTGGTCCAGAGGATCGCCGAGACCAGGCTGATCCGCCCCTGGGCGGCGGCGAAGCCGGCCAGCGGCAGGATCACCTCGCTGGGGATCGGCGGGAAGAGGTTCTCCAACGCCACCGCCAGCCCCGCGCCCGGCCCGCCGAGCCGCTCCACCAGGCCGGTGACGTAACCCACCGGCCCCTCGGACGACGGCTCGGCGGCGGACACGACCGTGCGGGGGCTGAGCGCCAGGGAGCGTGTGATCATCCGACAACGTTACGAGCCGGTCGACGGATCGACCACGGGACCGACCGGCCGCCCCGCGCCGGTTAGCGTTGGACCCGTGTACGGACAGGTGGCCCAGCTGTGGCGGTACCCGGTCAAGTCGATGCTGGGCGAACCGCTCCCCGACACCACCGTGGACGGTCGGGGCGTGGCCGGTGACCGTCGGCTCGCCGTGCTGGACCGGGAGACCGGGCGGGTCGGCAGCGCGAAGCGGCCCCGACGCTGGTCGGCCCTGCTCGGGGTCCGGGCGACCGGCGACGCCCCCGACCGGGTACGCCTCACCCTCCCCGACGGCAGCGTCCACGCCCATCCCGACCACCGCCTGGACGCCGCGCTGTCCCGGCTGCTCGGCCGGGCGGTCACGCTCACCGACACCGTGCCCGCCGACGCCCTGCTGGACCGGGCCGACCCGGACGCGGTGCTGGCCGAGGGGCCGGACGCCGACGTGCCGGTGACCGGGAACCCGTTGGGCGGCGTCGCCCCGGCCGGCAGCCTGGTCGACTTCGCGCCGCTGCACCTGGTCACCACGGCCAGTCTGGACGCGCTCGGCCTGCCCCTGGCGGCGGTGCCCCGCTACCGGCCCAACCTGGTCGTGGCCACCGACGCGACGGGCTTCGTGGAGAACGGGTGGCCGGGTCGGGAGTTGCGGGTCGGCGCGGAGGTGGTGCTGCGGGTGCTGGTGCCGACCCCCCGGTGCGCGGTGCCCACCCTGGCGCACGGCGTGCTCCCCCGTGATCCGGAGGCGCTGCGGCGGCCGACCCGACGCAACCGGGTGGTCCCGCTGCCCGAGCTGGGGGCGCAACCCTGCGTCGGGGTGTACGCGGTGGTGGTGCGGGGTGGCCGGGTCGCCGCCGGGGACCGGGTCGAGCCGGCCTGACCACCGGCCGGCGCTCCCGCCGCGCGGGGATCCCGGCGGCGCGACCGGAGGGCCGTCAGCCCTTGCGGGCTACCCCGCAGTACATGCTCACCTCGGCGGCCGTGGGACGGGGCTGCGGTTCGGCCCCGGCCCGCCATTCGGCCACCGAGACGAGGCCCGGCTCCACCAGGTCCAGGCCGTCGAAGAACCGGGCGAACTCGTCCCGGCCGCGGAGGTTGATCATGCCGGGCGCGTTGCCGACCCGGGTCGCCTCCCGGGCCTCCTCGGCCACCTCGGGGGCGAGGTGGTCGAAGGTGGCGTGCGACGCGGCCAGGTAGCTGCCCGGCGGCAGCTCCGCGAGCAACCGGCGGACCACGCCGTAGGGGTCGTCCGGATCCGGCACGAAGTGCAGGATGGCCACCAACATCAGGGCGACCGGCTGCTCCAGGTCGAGGGTCCGCCGCAGCTCGGGGTGGTGCAGGATCTTCTCCGGATCGCGCAGGTCGGCGTCGATGTAGGCGGTGGCGCCCTGCGTCGAGCTGGTCAGCAACGCGCGGGCGTGGGCCAGCACGATCGGGTCGTTGTCGACGTAGACCACCCGGGACTGCGGTGCGACGGCCTGCGCCACCTCGTGGGTGTTGTTCGCCGTCGGGATACCGGTGCCGATGTCCAGGAACTGCCGGACGCCCGCCTCCCGGGCCAGGTGGGCGACCGCACGCTGCAGGAACCGGCGGTTCTCCAGGGCGGCGGTGCGGATGGTCGGGAAGGCCGCCGCCATCGCGTCCCCGGAGTCCCGGTCGGCCTGGAAGTTGTCCTTGCCACCGAGCCAGTAGTTGTAGCGGCGGGCCGGGTGCGCGACCGAGGTGTCGATCCGGTCGCTGGGGTGCGGGGCGGCGCCCGTCGGGGCATCGGTGGTCACCGGGTCCTCCATGACTCCGTGCCATCCCGGGGGTGATGGCGTCCGTCCACTGTCTGCGGTTCCGCCATCGTAGAGGTCGCCCGGGTGCGGTCGGCGAAGCGGTGGTGCGGTTACTCCGGGTACAGCTCGTCACGCAGTCGGGTGAGCACCTCCGGCGTACGCTCCGGCGGGGTGGCCTCGACGCAGAGCCGTTCCATCGCCGCCGCGTAGTAGTCCAGGTCCTCCCGCTTGTCGAGGTAGAGCGCGCTGGTCAGCTGCTCGATGTAGACGATGTCGGGCAGGTCGTCGTCGCCGAAGCGCAGGATGGTGAAGGCCCCGCCGGCCGCGGCGTGGCCGCCCGCGTCGAACGGGATGACCTGCAGCCGGACGTGCGGCGAACGGGTCGCCTCGATCAGCGCGGTCAACTGCCCCCGCTTCACCTCCCGGCCACCGATCGGCCGACGCAGGGCGGCCTCGTCGATCACCGCCCAGAGCTGCGGCGGGTCGGCGCGGCGCAGCAGCTGTTGACGCTGCATACGCAGCTCCACCCGGCGGTCCACCTCGTCCACCGCCGCCCCCCGGTGCCCGAGCAGGACCACCGCGCGGGCGTACTCCGGGGTCTGCAACAGGCCGGGGACGAACTGCACCTCGTAGCTGCGGATCAACGCAGCGGCGGCCTCCAGGCCCAGATAGGACTGGAACCAGCCGGGCAGCACGTCGCCGTAGCGGTGCCACCACCCGGGGCTGTTGGCGTCCCGGGCCAGCTTGAGCAACGCGCCGCGCTCCTCGTCGGCGGTGACGCCGTAGAGGGTGAGCAGGTCGGCGACGTCACGTTCCTTGAAGCCGACCCGGCCCAGCTCCATCCGGCTGATCTTCGACTCCGAGGAACGGATCTCCCAGCCGGCGCCCTCACGCGTGACACCGCTGGCCTCCCGCAACCGGCGCAACTGCGCGCCGAGCAGCATCCGCAACACCGTGGGACCGGTGGCCGGCCCCCCCTCGGCGGCAACCATCGTCACGTGCCCCGCCCCTCCGCACAATGCCCACGACCGATCGTGATTCCCCGGCCCCCGCCCGGCCGACGAGTAAGCATGCCATGGACCGACGGTGAGGTGAACATCCTCCGGACGAACACGGTCCCCTGGGCGGGACCGTCGAACACTAGCCGATCAGATGGTCGAAGTCGCCGTCCCGCGCGCCGAGGACGAAAGCCGTTATCTCGTCCACCGTGTAGATCAGGGCCGGCCCGTCGGGATGGCGGGAGTTGCGCATGGCGATGCCGGCGCCGCCGGGTAGCTCGGCCAACTCGACGCAGTTGCCGCTGGGGTTGCTCCGCCGGCTCTTCTCCCACCTCAGGGGGGGCAGCTGGGTGGTGGGGACGCCGTTCTCAGGCTGCTGCATGGATGTCTTTCTGTCGGGGTTCGGACCCGGTGTCGCGAGGGGATGGTCCAGGGCTGGAAGGGCTGCGCGACATCAGATTCGGCCGTGATGCACGTGCATCTGCTATTGCATCTGCATCGGACAGCGAGCATGATAACGCACGTGCGCGGTACTTATCCGTTCACTTTGGGTTACCACCCCGGGGGCATTCACCTGGGGAAACGAGGGTCCGGTGCGGCACGACGGCCGCCGCCGCCCGGACCGTACGCCGACACCGCGAGGGAGGACCCGTGCCGGATCCGTTGACCGTCGCGTCCGGCGTCTCCGCAGCCGGGGCCCTGGTCTCGGTGTGGCAGCTACGCCGCCGGGCACTCCAGGCCGAGGCGGAACTGGAGCACCTCCAGGCCGAACTCGCCGCCGAGCGGCACGCCGCCAGCCACGATCCGCTCACCGGGCTACCCAACCGGAGAGCCTTCTACCGGCTGGCCGCCACGCTGCTCACCGACGCCGGCGGGCAACCCCTCATCGCGGTGGTCCTCGACCTCAACGACTTCAAACAGGTCAACGACCGCTACGGGCACGCCGCCGGCGACCAGGTACTGATCAGCGTCGCCCAACGACTGGCCGCCTTCGCCGGGGACAACCTGGTCGCCCGGCTCGGCGGGGACGAGTTCGCCGGCCTGCTGGCCAGCCCCTCGGTCGACCGGCGCTGGATCGACCACGCCACCCGGCGGCTGCGCGACGCGCTGGCCGCCCCCATCCCGCTGGGTCCGTGCAGCGTCCGGGTCACCGCCTCGGTCGGGCTCGCCCCGGTCACCGGTCCCACCCAGCTGGCCGACGCGCTGTGCCGGGCCGACGCCGCGATGTACCGGGCGAAGGGCGTCACCAGCCGGCAGTCACCCCGGCAACTGCTCGACGCGGCCCGCCTCGCCGAGTGCTGAAACGCGGCCCCGGGCCGACACCCACGTCGGACCCCGGCCGACCGCCTTCCAGCGGCTCCGGCGGGGCCACCCGTGAGCGGACCCGGGCCGTTCGGAGCGGGCGGCGGGTCAGCGCCAGCCGTACCCGGACCGCAGCGCCTGCCCCACCCGGTCGAACCGCACCCGGTCCAGCACCGCACCCTCGCGGCGGATGCTGTCCTCCCGCATGGTGAGCACCCGGTCCAGCCGCACCCAGCTGGGACGCGCGTCGCGGTCCCACTCCCCCGGCCCCAGCCCCAGCCAGTGCCGCTGGCCGTCCCGCTCGCTCTGGCTGGAGAGCATCAGCCCGAACAGGGTGCGGCTGGAGCGGCCGACCACCAGCACCGGGCGGTCCTTGCCCTGCTTCGGGTCGTCCTCGTAGGGCACCCAGGTCCAGACGATCTCCCCCGGGTCGGCCTGCCCGTCCGGCTCCGGGGCGTACGACAGCTCCCGTCGTTGCAGGGCGCTGACCTGCCGCCGCCGGGCCGGCTGGGCCGGGATCGGGCCGGCGGTGCCCCGCTGCGCGCCGACCACGCCGGTCATCCGGCCGAGCCGGGTCGCCACGTTCCTCAACAGACCTGCCACGGCGGGCAGCGTACCGCCCCCGGCCCCGATCAGCCGCCCAGGGCGTCCACCTTGCGCAGCAGCACCGCCCGCTCACGGTCGTTACGGCAGCACCGGGCGGCGGACTCCAGCTCGGTCCGCGCCTCGCCGTGCCGACCGAGCCGGGCGAGCAGCTCACCCCGCACGCTCGGCAGCAGGTACGACCCGGCCAGGCGACCGGTGGCGGCCACCTGGTCCACCAGCGCCAACGCCGGCAGCGGCCCGTCGGCCATGGCCACCGCGACGGCCCGGTTCAGCTCGACGACCGGCGACGGGGCCACCCGGCCCAGGGCCTCGTAGAGGAGCACCACCCGGGCCCAGTCGGTCTGCTCCACCGACCCGGCTGTGGCGTGGCAGGCGGCGATGGCCGCCTGCAACCCGTACGGCCCGAGGCCCCGCCCCGGCGCCACGGCCCGGGCGAGCGCGGCCACGCCCCGGCGGATCGCCGAGCGGTCCCACCGACGCCGGTCCTGATCCGTCAGCAGCACCGCCGCGCCGTCCGCGTCGACCCGGGCCGGGAACCGCGCGGCGGTCAGCTCGCACAGGGCGAGCAGGCCGTGCACCTCCGGCTCGGCGGGCAGCAGCGCGGCCAGCGTCCGGGCCAGCCGGATCGCCTCGTACGCCAGGTCGGGGCGGAGCAGCCGGTCACCGCTCGTCGCCGTCGACCCCTCCGTGAAGATCACGTAGAGCACGGTCAGGACCGCGCCGAGCCGCTCCCGTCGCTGGGCCGGTTCGGGGAGCGCGAACGGCACCTGCGCGGCGGCGATCGTCTTCTTGGCCCGGGTGATCCGCGCCTGGACGGTGGGCACCGGCACCAGGAGCGCCCGGGCGATCTCCGCGCTGGACAGGCCACCGACCACCCGCAGCGTCAGGGTCAACCGGGCCTCGGCCGAGAGCACCGGATGGCACGCCACGAACATCAGCGCCAGGACGTCGTCGTCGATCCGGTCGGGATCCCACGGCAGGTCACCGGCCGACGACCCGTCCGTGCCCTCGGCGAGCTGACCGGCGAGCACCGCGTACCGGGCGTCGCGGGCCGCCCGGCGACGGAAGGCGTCGACCGCGCGCCGACGGGCGGTGGTGAGCAGCCAGCCCACCGGATTCGCCGGCACGCCGTCGCGCGCCCAGCCGACCAGCGCCTCGGCCACCGCCTCCTGCGCGACGTCCTCGGCGAGCGCGAAGTCGCCGGTGTAGCGGGCCAACGCCCCGACGATCCGGGCGGACTCGATCCGCCAGAGCGCCTCGACGGCCCGCCGTGCCGACTCGGCGCTCGGCGGGCCGTCGCCGGTCACCGGGGTCAGAGCTGGCCGGTCCGCTCGCGCCACGCCCGCTCCCTGATGATCCACTCGTTGTCCTGCGGGAACTCGTCGATGCCCGGCACCCGGCGCACCTCGCACTTGCTGCCGCTCACCGCCGGCATCCGCCGGGCCCACTCCACGGCCTCCTCCTTCGACGCCACGTCGATCAGGTAGAAGCCGCCGAACAGCTCCTTCGTCTCGCCGTAGGGGCCGTCGGTGACGACCGGGGGGTCCGCGCTGTAGTCGACCACCACGCTCTGCGCCGGGTCCTCCAGGCCCTCGGCGGCCACCAGCACGCCCGCCCGGATCAACTCCTCGTTGAACCGCCCCATCGTCTCCAGCATCTCCTCGAAGGGCGTCTCCGTCATCGCGGCGAAGGACTCGTCGGTACCCCGCATGATCAGCATGTACTTGGCCATCGTCACTCCTCAGCATCGGGCCGCCGGTCGACCCGTTCACCCTCAGGTCGAACGGGAACCCGGCCGGATCGACACGACCCGCCCACCGGTTTCCCCTCCGGCCGCCCGGCGGGCCAGCACCAGGGTGGTCCGCAGGTCGAGGGTGACCGTACCGCCGAAGCCGTCGACCGCCGCCCCGATCGCCGACAACACCCGTTCCCGCAGCTCCGGCGGCCGGCGCAACTGCGGGGAGAAGGTGCCGACCAGCCGCTGGTACGCCGCCGTGTCCAGCGGCACCGCCCGGCGGAACGCCACCGTGCGTACGTCGGTGAAGAGCCCGCTGGCGGTGATGTCGGTGTGGAACCAGTCCTCCGGCTGGTCGTGGTGCGGCACCGGGTCGACCGACTCGAAGGCCGCCCGGATGGCCGCCGACCGGGCCGGGTCGACGTAGTCGTAGCGGTGGGCGAAGACGGCCAGGGTGCCGCCGGGGGCCAACGCGTCGTACGCCCGCCGGTTGCGGGTGGCCGGGTCGAGCCAGTGCCAGGCCAACGCGCAGGCCAGCAGCGGCACCCCACCGGACGGTGGCGACCACTGCTCGAACCGGGTCACCACCACCTCGACGTCGGGAAACCGGGCGGTCAGCACCGCCGCCATCCGCGCGTCGGGCTCGATACAGGTAACCCGGGCCGGACCCGGGGCCACCGCTTCGGCTGCACCCGACTCCCTGCCCGCCGGTACGGCCGGTCCCGGGCCGGTCAGGTCCGCCGCCCGGCCGGTCGATGCGGCGCCGCCGTCCGCCGCGACGAGGCCGACCAGCAGGGCGGTGGCCAGGCCGGTGCCCGCGCCGACCTCGACCAGCCGGGCGGGTGGCCCGCCGTGATAGGCGAGGATGGCCCCGGCGAGGGCGGCCGGGTATCCGGGCCGGATCTCGTCGTAGTCCGCCGCCACCTCACCGAAGACCTCCACCATGATCGCCATCGTCGCACCGTCGCCGCCCGCGCGGTGCCCCGTCGAGGGAGACCCGTGACCGACCTGCCCCGGGACCTGCCCGTGATCGAACGCACCGCCGTCCGGCTGGTCGTCCGCGACCGGGACGGCCTGATCCTGCTCTTCCACACCCGCGACCCGGAGCATCCGCGGCTCGGCACCTGGTGGGAGCTGCCCGGTGGGGGCGTCGACCCGGGCGAGACGTACCCGCAGACCGCGCTGCGGGAACTGCGGGAGGAGACCGGCTTCGTGGTCACCGCCGGGCAGCTCGGCCCGCCGACCTGGCGACGGCGGGCCAGCTTCATCCACCGGCGGTTGCGGCACGTCCAGGACGAGGTGGTGCTGACGGTACGCCTCGACGCCACCGCGCCGGACGTCGACGCCACCGACCGGCTCGACTACGAGGTGGAGGACTACTTCGACTTCCGCTGGTGGACCGCCGACGAGATCGTCGACAGCACCGAACGGTTCTACCCGGGTCGGCTGCCCGAGCTGCTCACCGCCTTCCTCGCCGGCCACCGGATCGACGAGCCGTTCGAGCTCTGGTCCTGACCCCCCGGGATGCCGGCGGCGCGGACGATGGGCACAGTGGAGGACATGACGACCCTCCCGTACGCCCCGTTGGCCCGGTACGCCGCCCGGCTGCACGCCGACATCGGCGACCGGCACCACGTCGCCTCCCCGCTCGGCGCCTGGCTGCTGCTGGCCCTGGCCGCGCCCGCCGCGACCGTTGCGGACCGGGCCGAGCTGGCCGACGTGCTCGGCGTCGACGGGGAGACCGCCGCCGCGACGGCCACCGCGCTGCTGGACCGACCGCACCCGCTGGTGGCCTCGGCCAGCGCGGTCTGGCACCGCCCCGGCACGGACACGGCGCGGCTGGCCGGATGGTGGGACGGACTCCCCCGGGCCACCACCACCGGCCCGTTGCCCGACCAGGCGGGCCTGGACGGCTGGGCCCGCGGGCACACCCTCGGGCTGGTCGACCGGTTCCCGCTGACCGTCTCCCCCCGGGTGCTGGTGGCGCTGGCCAGCGCCCTGGCCACCCGGATCTCCTGGGCCACCCCGTTCGACCTGGTGCCCGGCGCGGCGCTCGGCCCCGACCCGGACGCCCCGGACCGGCCGGCCGACGGCCCGGGGACGCACCGGACAGGCGACGACCCCGGGACGGACCGCCCGGCCGACGGCCCGGGGCGACCCGCCGGGGGCGACGCGGGCCGGGCGGGTTCCGCCTGGGCCGGACGGCTCACCCGGGCGCTGCGTACCCCCGAACACGGGCACCGGGTCTGGATCGCGTCGACCGGGGCGGCCGGGGAGGTCGCGGTGCACGCCGCCCCGGCGGTGGAACGTGACGGCGCCGGTCTGGTGGTGCTCTCGGTCGTCGCCGACCCGACGGTCCCACCTGCGGACGTCCTCGCCGCCGGCTACGAACTGGCCGGCGCGGCGGTGGACGGTGAACCGGCCCGCCGGTCGCTGTTCGACCTGCCGCTCGGCGCGGGACCGCTCGGCACGCTGCGCGAGGAGCGGGTCCGCACCCCGGCCCGGGACGGTCGGGAGGAGCGGCACCACGCGGTGCTGCCCTGCTGGTCCGCCCGGGACGAGCACGACCTGACCGCCGCCGGGCTCGGGTTCCCGGCGGTGGCGCGGGCACTGGGCGGACTGCTCGGCACCGAGGTGGGCGTCGAGGCCCGCCAGGCGGCGGTGGCGCACTACGGCCGGTACGGCTTCGAGGCCGCTGCGGTGACCGGCGCGTTCGCCCTGGTCAGTCTCCCGCCGGAAGGTGTCCGACGGACCGCCGAACTGCGTTTCGGCCACCCGTACGCGGTGCTGGCGGTGGCCACCGACCAGCGCGACGGCACGACGGGGCCGTGGCACGGGGTGCCGGTCTTCTCGGCCTGGGTGGCCGCGCCCCGGGAACCGGAGGAGGCCGATCTCGCCGACCCGCCCGAGCCGGCCTGAGCGGCGACGTCTCCTCGTCCTGACCCGCTGCCCACGTCGGGCCGGGCGGCGGCCGGCGAACCCGCTCGACGACCGACGGCACCGGACCGGCCACACCCAGGGTCGAGTCCGGGTGACCCAGGGTGACCAGGCGCGTTCCGGTGCCAACCCGCCGCCTGCGGGGGCTGACGATGGCCGTCCGGGTCCGTAGCATCTCTCGGGTGTCCGCGTCGGCGCGGACACCGGCCGGCGGCGTGCCCCCGCACGCCTGCCGGAGGGCGACGTTTTCCGCGACGGGCAGAGAGGCCGGCGATGAGTCGAGCAGAGCAGGACACCGCGGCGGGCACCGAGGGTGAGGACTACACCCAACGGTTGCAACGCCTCGGTGGCGCACGCTGGAAGCAGGTGCTCGACGTGCAGGCGCCGTACCGGTGGAACCTCCAACGGCTCGGGCTGGGCCGTACCCTCGACGTCGGGTGCGGCCTCGGCCGCAACCTGGCCAACCTGGGCGAGGGCGCGGTCGGGGTGGACCACAACCCGACGTCGGTGGCGCACGCGCGGGCCGCCGGGCTGGAGGCGTACACGATCGAGGAGTTCCACCAGTCCCCGCACGCCCGGCCGGGCGCCTTCGACGCCTTGCTCGCCGCCCACCTGCTGGAGCACCTGCCCGCCGAGGCGGCGCTCGAGGTGATCTCCGGTTACCTGCCGTTCCTGCGCTCCGGCGGCACCGCGGTCTTCATCACCCCGCAGGAGCGGGGGTACGCCAGCGACGAGACCCACGTCCGGTTCGTCGGCTTCGACGAGGCCGCCCAGGCCGCCCGGGATCTGGGCATGACGGTCGTCAAGCAGTACTCCTTCCCGTTCCCCCGGTCGATGGGCAAGGTCTTCACCTACAACGAGTTCGTCACGGTGGCCCGGCTGCCCTGACCGTCGGCGGGACGCCGTCCCGCCGACCCCTCGGGCACCGCCCGTCAGCGCCCCTCGGGCCCCGCCCCACCGACACCTCGGACGGCGTGCGCCGAGGCCCGAGGTGTCCCGAGCGCCCGGCCGCGCCGGTTACCGTGGCGACATGACCAACCCGACCCGGTGGGCGACCGAGACCGGTCCCGAACACTCGCAGTGGTACATCGACCGGTTCCGTCAGCTCGCCGCCGAGGGGGCCGATCTGGCCGGCGAGGCCCGGCTGGTCGACGCGGTGGTGGCCCCCCGCTCCCGCATCCTCGATGCCGGCTGCGGCACCGGACGGGTGGGCGCCGCGCTCGCCCATCGGGGGCACCGGGTGGTCGGGGTGGACGCCGACCCCGCCCTGGTCGAGGCGGCCCGTAGCGACCACCCCGGGCCGCGCTGGCTGGTCGCCGACCTCGCCGAGCTGGATCTCGCCGGTGCCGGCGAGGCCGAGCCCTTCGACGCCGCCGTGCTCGCCGGCAACGTGATGGCCTTCGTCGCGGCCGGCACCGAACCGACAGTGCTGGCCCGGGTCGCCGCCCACCTGCGTCCCGACGGGGTGGCGCTGGTCGGCTTCGGCCTCGACCGCGGGTACCGGCTCGACCACTTCGACAGCGACGTGGCCGCCGCCGGCCTCCGGCTCGAACAGCGCTTCGCCACCTGGGACCTGCGCCCCTGGCGGGAGGAGGCGGACTTCGCCGTCAGCCTGCTGCGCCGCCCGCCCGACTGAACCCCGGCCACCGGTGCCGGGTCCGCCGCGATGGTCTCGCCGGGCAGGTCGAGCAGGTCGGTGATGTCGTCAGGACGGGGCGGCGACCGACCGGGCGGCCACCGGGTCGAGGGTGCTGCCGGCGGGGACCAGGCTGACCAGGCCGGCCGGGAGCCGCATCGGCGTGACCCCCGGGTAGCCCAGCATCCCGAGGACCGCGGCGTCGGCGAGCACGTAGCGGCGGCCCAGGTCGGTGACCACCGACACCGCGCCACCCTCGGCGTCCGGCGCGGCCACCGACTCGACCACCGCGCCCCGGCCCGGCTCGACCAGCACGTGGTCGACGCGCACCCCGCCCGCCCGGCCGACGGTGCGGGCGGCGGCGGTGAGGTCCGGCGCGGCCGTGCCGACCCGGACGTCCCGGACCACGGCGTCGTCGCCGACCCGGGCGCAGAGCGCGCCACCGTCGGCACCGGCCAGTCGCGGCGGGGCCGGTGGCGGGGCGGTCGGCCCGGTCTGCACCAGGTCCGGCAGTTTGGGCAGCGCGGCGAACCGACCCAGGGTGATCGGCTCCGGTTCGTCCTGGCCGGTGCGGGCCATCAGCAGGGCCGCCTGGAGTTCGGTGATGCCGGCCAGGCCGTCCCGCCCGGCGACCGCGTACTGTCGGCCGCCGCCGGAGTTGCGGACCAGGTAGACCTCCCCGATCACCGCGCCGACCACCTCAGCCGAGGGCTCACCCAGCCCGGCCAGCGCGGGCGGGGCCAGGTCGACACCCACCGGCAGGGTGTTGAGCAGTGCCGGCGCGGCGGGGACCGCGCGTTCCCGGGTGGTGGCCAGGGCCGCGAGCACCCGGGCGGGATCCCGCACCAGGTGCCGGCGCTGGTGCCAGATCAGGTAGAGGACGCCGTCCGGGTGCCGGGCCAGCACCGCCTCCTCGGCCAGCAGCCGCCCACCGGCCGCCTCCCGGCCGATCAGCAACGCCGAGCGGGGGGCGGCCCGGGCCGTGTCGGCCGGTTCCCAGGAGCAGACCGTCCACGGCGCGGTGGAGAGCCGGCCCGGGGCCGGCAAGGAGTCGGGCGCGTCGGCGATACCCAACGGCAGCCCGCGCGGCACCCCCTCGATGGACCGGCGGGACACCAGCACGGTGCGGGACCGGTCGGCCCCGACGATCAACAGCGCCGAGGCGTAGTTGAGCACCGGATGCAGCCGGCCGTCGCGGTAGACGAACCGGGCACCGGATTCCTTCTCCACGATCACCGCGCCGGTGTCCCGCCAGCTCGACCCGCCCCCGGCGAACAGCCCGTAGAGGGCGAAGCCACCCAGGCCGATCGCCGCCACCAGGACGCTGGCCAGACCCGCTCCGGCCAGCCGGCGAAACGGCGACCGGGCCGGGTCGGTCTCCCACATGACCAGGGCGGCGACCGCCCGCTGCACGGTGAACTGGTAGGAGTGGAGCTGGTCCTGCCGCGACGGCATGGTGTCCCTTCCGCGAGTCCTCGGCGGACAGGATATGCGCTGCGTCGATGTCCCGTTGACCCTGAGTCGCGGACACCGGCGACCGTCGGGGGTCGACGCGGTGGTCGCCCGACGACGGCACCCCGCCGACCGGCCCCGAGCCGACGCCGGGCCGGGCCACCGCGAGCCGACGACGCGCCCTGCCGGGCCGCCGCGAGCCGACGCCGGGCCGAACCGGTCGTCCCGGTAGCATCCCGGCACGACGACGGTGGAAAGGGTGGCCGGGTGGGCGCGCGATTCGAGGAACTGGCCTGGCGGGAGACCCCGATCGGCGCGATCAGTCTGCGGCGGCGGCGGGATCCCGCCCTCGACGTCGACGTGTACGAGGTCAAGCTCGACGACGAGTACCTGATGTCCAGCCTCTTCCCGGTCGCCGAGATCGAACTGGCCCGGCTGGGTCTGGCCCCGCTGGGCGAGGGGCCACTCGACGTGGCGGTCGGTGGGCTCGGCCTCGGCTACACGGCCCGTACCGCCCTGGAGGACGCCCGGGTGCGCTCGGTGCTGGTGGTGGAGACGATCGAGGACGTCATCGACTGGCACCGCCGCCAGTTGCTCCCCTTCGCCGCCGGTCTGGCCCCCGACCCGCGCACCCGGTTCGTCCGGGCGGACTTCTTCGCCGCCGTCGCCGACGGCACCGGCTTCGACCCGGACCAGCCCGGCCGCCGCTTCCATGCGGTGCTGCTCGACGTCGACCACTCCCCCCGTCACGTGCTGCACCCCCGCCACGCCGCCTTCTACACCGCCGACGGCCTGCGCCGCCTGGCCGACCTGCTGCTGCCCGACGGGGTCTTCGCGCTCTGGTCGGACGATCCGCCGGACGACGCGTTCGGCCGGGCCCTCGCCGAGGTGTTCCCGACCTGGCAGGCCCACGTCGTCACGTTCGCCAACCCGTTGACCGGGGGCGAGTCCGCCAACACGGTCTACGTCGCCCGGCGCTGAATCCCCGCCGCCCGCGCCCGCCGACCCGCCCGCACCGGCAGCGCCGACCTGCCCGACCCCGACAGCGCCGGCATGCCCGGCCCCGCCGCCCCGGAGTTGCCCCGGCGCGGACCGGACCGGACCGGTCCGGTCGGGGAGGCATACCGCGGCACGGAACGGGAAGGCTGGCCGGTCGGTGCTGTCAGAGGAGGTCGAGATGCGGGCCATGCTCTTCGTCGTCGGTGTCGTCGGTGGCGCGCTCATCCTGCTCGGGCTGTTGCTGGAGGCGGTCCGCTGGCTGGTCATCATCGGTCTGGTCGCGCTGCTCGTGGTGATCGTGCTGGCGTTCCTGCGGGGCCGGCAGTCGGTGCACCGGCACTCGGCCGGCCGCCGCTAGGCGGTCTCACGGGTACCAGCGGTCGGGAGCCGCGTCCATCAGCCGTGCCTGCGGCCGGGTGCCGACAGCAGCGGCACCGGTTCGGCCACCGGATCCGGGAGCTGCCGTCGTCCGGGATGCCGCCCTCCGGCCTGGTCATCCGTTGATGACGTTCCGGCCGGCTCCGGCCCGTCGGGCGGACCTTGGACCCTGGACGGCGAAGATTCGCGCCATCGACCACTGCAAGCAATCAGACAGTCGCTTTGAGTTAAGGAATCAGTCCATGAAGATGCATTCATCTCAGAAACCCGTACGGGGCGTCGACGCACGGCAACCGCGCAGTCCGCCCTCGTGCAGCGGAATCCCGGAGGGGAATGCCCGTGTCACGAAGTATCGAAAGCAGAGTCGGTGGGGCTCTGACCGCGCTGGGCATGTCGGCTGTCGTCCTGATCGCCGCCGCACCCGCGACAGCATCGGCAGAGGCTGCGGCAGCGTCCCCCGCCACCGTCGTCCGCGGCCAGCCGGGGTCCGCCTGCACGGTCCGCCCACTGGCTTACCCGCCCGACGTCTATCGGGCCGACGCCGAGGCCATCGACCCGACCGGCAGGTTCATCGCCGGCACGGCGCTGCGGGTCGAGGACACCGGCAACCAGGAACTCCTGCTGTTCTGGGACCGGGACCGGCTCACCACCCTGGAGTCGCCCCTGCTCAGTAGCGTCGCCGACGTCAACTCCAGCGGTGTCGTCGTCGGCAACGGTTGGATCGACGCGCAGGGTCGCCCCTGGACGTACCGGGACGGCGTTTTCACCCCGCTTCCCGTACCACCGTCTCGGAGTGCGGGCGCGACGGCGATCAACGAGGCCGGCGACATCATCGGCGTCGCCGAGGAGACGGCCACCGGCAACCGTCGCCCGTTGCGGTGGCCGGCCGCCCGGCCCGGCACCGTCGAGACGCTGGACGTCCCACGGACCGACCCCTTGCCGGTGGCGATCACCCAGGACGGCACCATCGTCGGCAACGGCGGCGACTTCGCGCGGGAGACGGCCTGGGTCCGGCGGCCCGACGGCCGGGTGGCCGACCTGACCGTGCCCGACGCCCGTAGCACCCTGGTCGATTCAGCGGCCGGCCACTGGGCGGTCGGTCGGGCCTACCTGGACGGCGGCTATGGGATCAACGTGCGCTGGGATCTGCGGGACCGCTCGTGGTCCCGGCTGGCCGACGCGTTGGAGCTGGTCACCGACGTCAACGCGCACGGGGTGGTCGTCGGCGGCGACCGCATAGCGCGGGGAGGCACCTCACGGGTGCTGCCCGGTGGCACCGGTGGCCGCGCCATCGCCGACACCGGCGTCGTCGTCGGGTTCCGCAACGACGGCCGGGTCATCCCGATGCGCTGGACCGGCTGCTGATCCCGGGATCACCGGTGGACGGGCGACACCGGTAGGTCCGCAGGTGGGTGACGGTCAGCCCGAGCCGGGGCCGGATGAAGACCGTCGATCGGACTCCAGCGGTGTCCGGTACGACCCGCACGACCGGATCCCGGTCGCGTTTCGGACACCGCGTAACCCGGCTCGGGCCTCGGGCGTCATACAAGTCGTCGGGGATCGACCGCGTCGGATTCCCGGCCCGTACGCCGTCCCACCCGCGCCCCCGGTCGCCCCCGGCCGACGGGGCGCGACCGGGCCGGAGGCGGCCTCCCCGCCCCACCTCCGATCGGAGCCACCATGATCCGTCACCGGGCACTCACCGGAGCCACCATCGGACTACTCACCGTCGTGCTGGGTCTGCCCGGTGCGGCCACCGCCGGGCCACGCGGGGCCGACACCCGGCTCTGCGCCATCCATCCGCTGCCGTTGCCGACCGGGGTGGCCCTCGGCCGCGCCCAGGCGGTGGATCCGGCCGGCCGCCTCGTCGCCGGGATCGGCAGCCGGGTCGTCGACGGGGTGTGGGAGCAGGTGCTGCTGCTCTGGCGGGGTGGCCGGGTCACCGCCGTCGACACCGCGCTGGCCGAGCAGGTGGTGGGCGTCAACGCGTCCGGCGTGGTGACCGGCAACGCCTTCGTCACCGCGGCACCACAGCCCTGGCGCTACCAGGACGGTCGGCTGACGGACCTGGTCGTCCCGGGATCCGTCTCCGGCGCCTGGGCCACCGGCATCAACGGACGCGGCGACATCGTGGGGTTCGGCGCGGTGGAGGCCACCGAGAGCGCGGTCGTGTTGCGCTGGCCCGCGGACCGGCCCGGCACGGTCGAGGTGGTCGACGTGCTGCCCGACGCGACCCCCATGGCGGTACTGGACGACGGCACCGTCCTCGGCTACGGCCGAAAGTCGCTCGGTGTGTCGTCGTACGTGGGTTGGGTGCTGCGTCCCGACGGGCGGCTCACCCTGCTCACCGTGCCCGGCCGGCCCAGTGCCTACGTGTCCGCGGCCCGGGGCGGCTGGGCGGTCGGTAGCGCGGGCGACGAGGCGGAAGGCGGCTATGCGCCGGTGCGCTGGAACCTGCGCACCGGCGCGACCACGATGCTCGACCCGGCGGCGGGCTCGGTGGAGGGCGTGACCCCCGACGGGGTGGTGCTCGGCTCGCGGGCGGTGTGGCGCGACGGTCGACTGACGCGGCTGCCGGCAGCGGTCGACGTCACCAGCCTCGGGTCCGAGGCGATCGCGGACAACGGCACGGTGGTCGGCTGGACCAACACTGGCCGGCTGACCCCGGCCCGCTGGACAGGCTGCTGACGGGCAGCCGGCCCGGCCCGCGCCCGGCGTCGCCGCCCGGTCGCGGGCCGTCGGGTGGGCGGTCACGGGCCGCCGGGTTGCCCGGTCGCGGGCCGTCGGGTGGGCGGCTGCCGCCGCCCCGGTCCTGCGGGGTCAGACCCCGGAGGCCGCGAGGGCGCGCGACGGCCGCTCGTCGGTGGCCGGCCCGGCGGCCTCCCGGTTGGGCAGGGAGAGCCGGATCACCTTCCACCACGCGGAGGCGACCTGCTTGGGCAGCGGACCGGTGGTGTACCTCAGCCCGTACCTGTCGAACAGCTCCCGCACCTGCGGGGCGATCTCCTGGTAGCGCTTGCTGGGCAGGTCGGGGAAGAGGTGGTGCTCGATCTGGAAGGACAGGTTGCCGGTCATGATGTGCATCAGCCGGCTGCCGCTGATGTTGGCCGAGCCGAGCATCTGCCGCAGGTACCACTCGCCCCGGGTCTCCCCCTCGATCGACGTCTTGGCGAACGTCTCGACCCCGTTGGGGAAGTGCCCGCACATGATCACCGAGTGGCTCCACAGGTTGCGGAGCAGGTTCGCGGTGAAGGTGGCGGCCAGGGTGCTGAGAAAGGACGGACCGGACAACAGCGGGTGGATGACGTAGTCCTTGAGCACCTGGCGGCGGATCTTGCGGCCGACCGCGCGCAGCCGGGCCCGGAACTCGGGGGTCCTGTGCCGCCCCTTGCGCAGGTTACGGCCCAGCTCCAGGTCGTACGCGGCGATGCCGTACTCGAAGAAGCAGGCGTTGACGAAGTTCCACAGCGGCTGACCGAGGTGCAGCGGGTACCACTTCTGGTCCTCGTCGACCCGCATGATGCCGTACCCGAGGTCGTTGTCCTTGCCGAGGACGTTGGTGTAGGTGTGGTGCAGCTGGTTGTGCGAGTGCTTCCACTGCTCAGCCGGCGAGACGTGGTCCCACTCCCAGGTGGTGGAGTGGATCTTCGGATCCCGCATGAAGTCGTACTGGCCGTGCAGGATGTTGTGGCCGATCTCCATGTTCTCCAGGATCTTGGCCACCGTGAGGCCGGCGGTGCCGATCACCCAGGCCGGCGGGAAGAGCGAGAAGAGCAGCACCGCGCGGCTGCCCATCTCCAGCGTCCGCTGGGTTTTGATCACCTTGCGGATGTACGTCGCGTCGCTCTCGCCCCGCTCGGCGAGCACCCGGTCCCGGATGGCGTCGAGCTCCTTGCCGAGCGTCTCGATGTCCTCGGCGCTCAGGTGGGCGATCGGGTTGACGGGCTTGTGCTGGATGACGGTCACGTCCGGCCTCCTGGTCAGAGATCGATGTCGCAGGTACCGGCCGCCGCCGACACGCAGGTCTGGATGAGCACGCCGTCACCGGGAACGGCGGTGGTGACGTCGCCGGTGCGCAGGTCCCGCACGGCTCCCTGGCGCAGCGGCAGGACGCACCCGTAGCAGATGCCCATCCGGCAGCCGGACGGCATCAGCGCCCCGGCGGCCTCCCCGGCATCGAGGATCGGGGTGCCGCCGTCGGCGGCGAGGGTGATACCGGCCCGGGTGAAGGTGACGACGCCGCCCTCACCGGGGGCGACGACAGTCGGCCGGAACCGCTCGGTGTGCAGCCGGTCGGCGACGCCGGCCGCCGCCCAGTGCTCCTGAACCGCGTCGAGCATGCCGACCGGGCCGCACGCCCAGGTCTGCCGGTCGAGGTGGTCGGGCACCAGGGTCGCCAGGTCGTCGACCCCGAGCAGGCCGTGCCGGTCGGTGTGCCGTTCGATCAGCCGGATCCCGCCCTGCGCGGCGAGCGCCCGCAGCCGGGCGCCGAACACGACGTCGTCGGGGGTCGGTGCGGAGTGCACCACGACCACGTCGGCCCGGGTGTGCACACCGGCGCGCAGCATGCCCATCACCGGGGTGACGCCGCTGCCGGCGGTGAGGAACAGCACCCGGTCCGGGACCGGGTCGGGCAGCACGAAGTCACCGGTCGCCTGGTCGAGCTGGACGATGGTGCCCACCCGGGTCCGGTGGACCAGGTGGTTGCTGACCCGGCCGTCCGGGATGGCCTTGACGGTGACGCTGATCAGGCCGTCGGCGCGGTCGGGGGCGGAGGTCACCGAGTAGGCCCGCCACTGCCGTACCCCGTCGACGTCGACGCCGAGGCGGACGTACTGGCCCGGGGTGTGCCCCCGCCAGGCCCGGCCGGGCCGGAGGGTCAGGGTGGCCGCGTCCCGGGTCTCCGGGTCGACGGCGACGATCCGCCCCCGCAGGGCGGCCCCGGCGCGCAGCGGCGCGACCAGGTCGAGGTAGTCCTCCGGCAGCAGCGGGGTGGTGACCGTCTCGGCCAGCCGGAGCAGCCGGTCCCGGACGGAGGTCTTCGCCGGGGGACGCGGGACGGTGGTGGTCATGACCCCAGAGTGCTCGCTCTTTCGCATAACATCTTGACCCAGGAGGGTGAATCGGAGGCGTTATCTTGTTCGGGGGGAACAACATGTCCGAATCGGAAGCCGCCAGCCACCTGGGCGGCCGGCTGGAACTCGACGCCCAGGTGGCCGAGCGGTTACGCGGTCGGCTGCCGATGGTCGCCGCGCACACCGTCACCACCATCACCGCCGAGGTGCCCGCCTACTCCGGCACCCTCACCGGCCAGATGCGCGAAAAGATCGAGAACGCGGTACGCATCGCGTTGGGCACCTTCCTCCAGCTCATCGAACGGGCCGGGGCGGCCGACCCGAGCACCCCGCTGAGCCGGGCGCTGGAGGCGGCGTACGCGCTGGGTGCCGGGGAGGCGCGGGTGGGCCGGAGCATGGACGCGCTGCTGGCCGCGTACCGGGTGGGGGCGCGGGTGGCCTGGCGGGAGGTCTCCACCACCACGGTACGCAGCGGGCTCTCCGCCGAGACGGTAGCCGAGTTCGCCGAGCTGATGTTCGCCTACATCGACGAACTCTCCGCCGCCAGCGTCGCCGGGCACTCCGACGAGCTGGCCAACGTCGGCCGGGCCCGACGGCGGGACCTGGACCGGCTCACCCAGCAGCTGCTCGCCGGTGAACCGGAGGAGGTGCTGCGGCGCAGCGCCGAGCGGGCCGAGTGGCCCCCGCCGCAGACCCTGACCGTCGCGGTGCTGCCCCGCAGCAGCCTGCGCTCGGTGCTCGCCGCCCTCAGTCCGCACACCCTGGAGAGCGGCGAGGACCTGCCCGGGGCGCAGTGGGCCGAGGAGGCGGCCCTGCTGCTCGTGCCGGACATGCACGGGGGGCGACGCCGGCAGCTCGCCACCGTGCTGCACGGCCACCGCGCGGTCCTCGGGCCGGCCCGCCCCTGGGTCGCGGTCGACCGGTCGTACCAGCGGGTGTTGAGGACGCTCGCCCTCGGGGTGCCGCCACCGGCGGACGGCCCCCCGCTGGACACCGAGCAGCACCTGGCCCGGCTGGTGCTGCACACCGACCCGGAGGCCCTGGCCGACCTGCGTACCCAGGTGCTCGCCCCGCTGGCCACCCTGGCCCCGGCGACCGCCGCCCGGTTGGCCGAGACGATGCGCTCCTGGCTGCTGCACCAGGGCCGCCGCGACGACGTCGCCGCCGACCTCTTCGTGCACCCGCAGACGGTCCGCTACCGGATGGGCCGGCTGCGCGAGCTGTACGGCGACCGGCTGCACGAGCCCGCCACGGTGCTCGACCTGACCGTCGCGCTGGCCTTCCCGCCCCCGGGCACCACGGACGACGAGCCCACCGACCGCTGACCGGCCCCGCCGACCGGTCGACGACCGGCTCCGGCGGGCACTGACCGGTCGACGACCGGCTCCGTACAGCGCAGCGGTGCCCCGGGTCCGCGGCCGGTGCCCCGGGGAACGGCCGCGCCGGCCCGCCCCGGGGAGAGGGCGGGCCGGCGCGAGGGGTCACGTCAGTGCCGGCGGGTCAGTGCCGGCGGCGGCCGTACGTGCCGGCGACGAGGGCGACACCGACGGCCGCGAAGGCCACCTGGATGAACAGCTCGATCCAGTCGATGCCGGCGGTCTCGTCGACGCCGAGCAGCGCGGCCACCAGGGTGCCGAGGATCGCGGCCACCACGCCGATGGCCAGGGTGAGCAGGATGGAGATCTTCTGCTTGCCCGGCACCACCAACCGGCCCAGCGCACCGATGACCAGACCGATGATGATGGCGGTGAAGAAGCCCTGTACTTCCACGTCTGTCGTCCCTCCACGAGTCGCTGTCGCCCTGGCTTGTGCCCGCGCCGGGCGGCCGGTGAAACGCGGAAGGGACGCTGCGGGCCAAATGTCACGCGACTGTCATGCAGCCGCGTGCCGACCGTCATCCGGGACGCCGGTCCGCTCCCCCGACGGTCCGGTCCAGCAGGTCGAACAGGGCCGTCCAGTGCCGCTCGGTGGCCTGCTCGTCGTACATCGCGGTGTCGGCCATCGTGAAGCCGTGCGGTGCGCCGGCGTACACCTCGGAGCGGTACCTGACCCCGGCGGCGTCGAGCGCCCCCTCCAGCGCCGCGATGTGCTCACCGGTCATCGACTCGTCCCGGTCGGCGTGGGCGAAGTACAGCTCGCCGGTGACCGTGCCGACGCCCCGGTGCGGGCTGTCCGGCCCGTCGGTGACCACCCGGCCGGCGTGGAAGCTGGCCAGCGCCCCGATCCGGTCCGGGTGCGCCTCGATCGCGCGCAGCGCGTTGGTGCCACCCATGCAGTAGCCCACGATCCCCACCGGGCCGGGTGTGACGTCGGCACGGGCGGCGAGATAGTCCAGGTAGGCCCCGGTGTCCCGGGCCACCAGCTCCGGGGTGAGCGCGCTGATCAGCGGCACGATCCGCCCGAACAGCTCGCCGCGCCGCTGCGGGTCGGCCAGTTCGGCGAGGTCGAACCGCGGCATCGGGCCGGTCCGGTGGAAGAGGTTCGGCACCAGCACCAGGTAGCCGTGCGCGGCGATCCGCCCGGCCATCTCGGCGAGCCGGGGACGCAGTCCGAAGGCGTCCATGAAGAACAGCACCGCCGGGAACGGCCCGTCGCCGTCCGGCCGGGCCAGGTACGCGTCGGCCGCGCCGTCACTGGTCGGCACCTGCACCGTCGTCGGCTCCGCCATGGTGTCTCCTCACCCCGGGTGCCGGCGCGCCCGTCGCGGGAACGCTACCCGGTGCCGCAGCCCCCGGTGGACCGTCGCCCGGCGTCCGGCGCAGCAGACCGCCGTATCCGGACGGCCGGACGGTGGGGCGGACCGCCCCGTATCCGACGGCCGGCCGGTGGGGCGGTCGGCCACCCACGGCCGGACGGTCGCGGTACGGCCCGCCGTATCCGGACGGCCGCGGGGAGCCGGCTGTCACGGATCGGGGTGCCGGTCGGTCGTCAGTGGTGCGGGGCGGCGCGACCGCCAGGAACGGACAGGGAGAGTGGACCGACCATGAAGATCGTCGTCATCGGGGGCAGCGGACTCATCGGCAGCAGGCTGGTGGCGCTGCTCGACCGGCAGGGGCACCGGGCGGTGCCGGCCTCACCGCGCACCGGCGTCGACACGCTCACCGGCGCGGGGGTGGCCGAGGCGCTCGACGGCGCCGACGTCGTGGTGGACGTGTCGAACTCACCGTCGTTCGAGGAGACGGCCGTGCTGAGGTTCTTCGAGACCTCCACCCGTACCCTGCTCGCGGCGGAGGCGAAGGCCTGCGTACGGCACCACGTCGCGCTGTCGATCGTCGGCGTCGACCGCATCCCGGACAGCGGGTACATGCGGGCCAAGGTGGCGCAGGAGTCGCTGATCGCCGGGGCGGACATCCCGTGGACGGTGGTCCGGGCCACCCAGTTCTTCGAGTTCGTGCCGGCCATCGTCGAGGCGGCCGTGGTGGGCGACGAGGTACGCCTGCCACCGGCGCTGATCCAGCCCATCGCCGCCGACGACGTGGTGGCGGCGCTGGCCGGGATCGCCGTCGGCGCACCGGTGGACGGGATCGTGGAGCTGGCCGGTCCGCAGCGGTTCCGCCTGGACGAGCTGGGCCGGGAGACGCTGGCCGCCGCCGGGGACGGTCGGCCGGTGGTCACCGACCCGCAGGGCCGCTACTTCGGGGCGCTGTTGGCGGAGCAGTCGCTGGTTCCGCTCGGCGACGCCGCCCGTACCGGTGGCACCCGGCTGGCCGAGTGGCGCGGGCGCTGACCCTGCGCGCGGCGCCGGCGTCGGGCGAGGCCGGGTCCGCCCGGCGCACCGCCTACGGTGGGCGTGTGACGGCAGGGCACGGGACCGCCGCCGCCGACGACGGGCCACCGGCCGTCACGGCGGCGGACCTGGCCGCCTTCCTCGACGTCCGGCCCCGGCTGTTCGGGCTGGCGTACCGGATGCTGGGCAGCGTCGTGGAGGCCGAGGACGTGGTGCAGGAGGCCTGGTTGCGCTGGCAGGGCACCGACCGGAGCGTCGTGCGCAACCCGGCGGCCTTCCTGACCACCACGACCACCCGGCTGGCGGTGAACGCGGCCACCTCGGCGCGGGCCACCCGGGAGACGTACGTGGGGCCGTGGCTGCCCGAACCGGTGGACACCAGCGCCGATCCGACCCTCGGCGCGGAACGGGCGGCGGCGCTGGACGTCGCGGTGCTGCTGCTGTTGGAGCGGCTGGCCCCCGCCGAACGGGCCGCCTACGTGCTGCACGAGGCGTTCGACTACCCGTACCGGGAGATCGCCGAGCTGCTCGGCACCTCGGAGCCGAACGCCCGGCAGCTGGCCAGCCGGGCACGGCGGCACCTCACCGTCGAGGGGGCCGCGCCCGCCCCGCCGGCCCGGCGACGGCAGGTGGCCCAGGCGTTCCTCGGTGCGGCCCGTGACGGCGACCTGGCCACGCTGGAACGGCTGCTCACCGCCGACGTGGTGGCCCGCGCCGACGGTGGCGGCCGGGTGCACGCGGCCCGCCGGGACGTGTGCGGGGTGGCCCGGGTGACGAACTTCCTGGACAACGTGCGGCGCAAGTACTGGCGGGGGACGACGATCGAACTGGCCGAGGTCAACGGCGGCCCGGGGCTGCTGGTCGCCACCGACCGGCCGGTCACCCTGATCACGCTGGACACCTCGGTACGCGGGGTCGAACGGCTGCTGCTGGTGGTCAACCCGGACAAGCTGGGTCGGCTGCCGGCCCGGCGCTGACCGGCGA
The DNA here is from genome assembly GCF_900090265.1 of Micromonospora rifamycinica. Classification (NCBI taxonomy): domain Bacteria; kingdom Bacillati; phylum Actinomycetota; class Actinomycetes; order Micromonosporales; family Micromonosporaceae; genus Micromonospora; species Micromonospora rifamycinica. Next base: position 256,970 of record NZ_LT607752.1, on the reverse strand, counting down.
TGTCGTCCACCGTTCACGGAACCCGCACTGGACCAGAACTTCGACTTGCATCTATACATGTCGGAGGAGTCCGCATCTCACCCGGACGGAGCACCATGAACCGACGCCTGCGCGCCGCCACGACCATCCTCGTCACGGCCCTCGCCACCACCGGCCCCGCCCACCCCGCCGAGGCCGCCGGCTACTCCGCCCCGCTGACCACCGCCGTGGCCGGCCTCGCCGTCGCCGCCGAGAACCGCACCGGCTACAGCCGGGACCTCTTCCCGCACTGGATCGACGCCGACGGCGACGGCTGCACCACCCGCAACGAGGTGCTGCTCGCCGAGGCGGTCAGCGCGCCCACCGTCACCGGCACCTGCACGCTGACCGGCGGACGCTGGTACTCCTACTACGACGACGCCTCCTGGACCGCCACCGGGGACCTCGACATCGACCACATGGTGCCGCTCGCCGAGGCGTGGGACTCCGGGGCGCGCACCTGGAGCACCAGCCGCCGCCAGGCGTACGCCAACGATCTCGGCGACAGCCGCGCCCTGGCCGCCGTCACCGACAACGTCAACCAGGCCAAGGGCGACCAGGACCCGGCCGGCTGGCTGCCGCCGTACGCCGCCGCCCGGTGCCGGTACGTCACCGAGTGGGTCGCCACCAAGATCCGCTGGCGGCTCACCGTCGACAACGCCGAGAAGAGCGCCCTGACCGGCCTGACCGGCGGCTGCCCGAACATCACCGTCTCGGTCACCTACGCCTACTGAGGGGCGGGTCGGCGGGGCGGAGACGGGCGGGGCGGCGGCGACGCCGGGCGGGGCGGAGACGGGCGGGGCGGCGGGGCGACGACAGGCAGGGCGGCGGGGCGACCCCGGGCACGGGCGGGGCGTACTCGCCGGGAGTGCCGGGCCGGTGCCGGGCGGCACCCCGCCGTCCGCTCCTCGGGTCGGTCACACGTCGGTGATCCGCAGGCCCGCGTGCGCCCGGTAGCGGCGGTTGACCGAGATGAGGTTGGCGGTGAACGCCTCCACCTGGTGCGCGTTGCGCAGCCGTCCGCCGTAGACACCCCGGACGCCCGGGATCGTGGCGGCGAGTTCCCGGACCACGTCGGTGGCCTCGCGGTCGTCGCCGAGCACCAGCACGTCGGTGTCGACCGCCGGCAGCTCCGGGTCCTCCAGGAGTACGGCGGAGACATGGTGGAACGCGGCCACCACCCGGGCACCGGTCAGGATCGCGGCGGCCTGCTGGGCGGCGGAGCCCTCCTCGACGGCCAGGGCGTAGGCGCCCTGCTGGTCGAAGCCGAGCGGGTTCACACAGTCGACCACGATCTTCCCGGCCAGCACCGGGGCGAGCGCGGTGAGCAGCTCGGCGTGCCCGGCCCAGGGCACGGCGACCAGCACGATGTCGCCCTCGGCGGCGGCCTCGGCGTTCGAGCCGCCCCGGACCCGACCGGGCAGCCCGGCGGCCGTCTCCCGCGCCCGCCCGGCGTCCCGCGACCCCAGCACGACGTCCAACCCGGCCGCGCCGAAGCGCCGGGCGAGGCCCCGCCCCTGCGGCCCCGTCCCCCCGAGCACGCCGACCGTCCGGCCCCGCAGCCCTTCACTCACATCAGTCTCCTTCTCATCTCGCCCCCACCTCTCCCCTCCCCCTCCCCCGCCCCCTCGCCCCCGGAATCGCCCCGGTGATCAAGAGGAAAACGCCAGGATTGATCTTCAAAGTGGCGCAAACCTCTTGATCACCGGGGGCGGACGGGGCGGGGTGGGGTGGGGAGCAGGCGGGGTGGGGGGGTGGGGGGTGGGGGTGGGGGGTGGGGGTCAGGGGTGGGGTTGGTAGAGGGTGAGGGGGTTGCCGGCGGGGTCGGTGACCAGGACGCGGCGTTCGTGGGGGCCGGTCACCGGGTCGGTGGCGGTGGCACCGGCGGCGACCAGGCGGGCGACGCAGGAGTCCAGATCGTCGACCTGGATGCTGAGCACGGTGCGGCCGGCGACGGGTTGCTGGGAGGCGTCGGCGAGGCCCAGGGTCACCGTGCCGTCGGTGACGGCGGCGTAGCGGTCGCCGTCGCGGAACCGCACGGTGAGCCCGAGCGAGGTGTAGAAGGCGAGCTGGGCGTCCAGGTCGTCGGCGGGGACGATCACGTGGCCGATCCTCATGTGCGGAACCTCGGCATCACCTCGCGGGCGAACCGCTCGACGATCTCGATGGACCGTTCGATCGGCAGGCCGAGCCACTGGGCGCGGAACACGAAGTGATTGAAGCCGGCGTCGGCGAAGTCCCGGATCTTCGCGGCGATGTCGTCGGGCGAGCCGAAGAAGAGTGCCTTCTCCTTGATGGCGTCCCACTGGGACTCGAAGAAGTCCATGCCGTACTGGACGTACTCGCCGTAGGAGCGTCTCACCGCGTCACCGGCGACGGCGAACGCGGCGTCGGCGGAGTCGGCCACGCAGAGGTCCCGGTGGATGGGGAAGACCGCGTCCCGCTCGTCGAAGCCGGCGGCCCGCCGCTGCTCGCGGTAGTCGGCCAGGTTGCCGACGGCCCAGTTGCGGCGCACGTTGGACGGGGCCAGCCAGGGCAACCCCTGCCGGGCGATCCGGGCGATGCCGGTCGGGCCGTTGGCGCCCACCCAGACCGGCGGATGCGGGCGCTGCACCGGCAGCACGCTGCACCGCACCCCGTCCAGGGTGAAGTGCTTGCCCTCGTGGTGCACCGGCTCCCCGGTCCACAGCCGCTGCATCACGGCGAGCGCCTCGTTCATCCGGGACACCCGGGTCCGCCGTTCGATGCCGAACGAGGCGAACTCGTCGTCCCGGTAGCCGGAGCCGATGCCGAGGACGAACCGGCCACCGGACATCTGGTCGATGGTGGCGATCTCCTCGGCCCAGTGCACCGGGTGGCCCAGCGGCAGGATGAGGATGCCGGTGCCGAGCTGCATCGTCCCGGAGTGGTCGATCAGCCGGCTCAACAGCGGCAGCGGCTGCGGGGTGCGCAGCGACGACAGGTAGTGGTGGATGCCGAAGACCGAGTCGTAGCCCAGGTCGCGGACGTGCTGGACGTACTCGACGGTCTCCCCGATCCGGCGGCCCAGGTCGTCGCCGGGGGCGTACTGGTGGTCGAGCAGGATGCCGAACCTCACGCCGGTCGCCTACTCTTCCCGCGACCGGCTGTCGCTGAGCCGGAAGTAGGGTGCGACGAGCCGGTCCCGGTCGGCCAGCGCCTGCCCGATGCCCTTCTCCCGGCGCTCCTTGAGGAAGTTCCAGTCGCCGTCGGCGAAGCTGACGTTGGTGGCCCAGCCGTGCCCGACCCAGCCGGTCATCGCGCCGAGGCCCTTGCCCCGGGCCTCCATCACCACCTGCATCATCGACTTGCCCATCATCAGCGAGTCCAGCGGCATCACCGCGATCGCGTCGGCGTAGTCGTCGACCCACTTCTGGAGTTCGTCACGCGGGACGACCTTGGTGACCAGACCCTTGCGCTCGCCCTCCTCGGCGCCGATCGCCCGCATGGTGAGCATGACGTCCTTCATCGTGGTCAGGCCGACCTTCTCGATCCAGTGGTACATGTCCTGCGGGGCGGGGCCGAGGTAGCGGAACGCCGGGTGGGTGAACCGGGCGTCCGGGGAGGCGATGACGATGTCGGCGGAGAGCGCGATCTGGAAGTGCCCGCCGTAGCAGTAGCCCTGTACCTGACAGATGGTCGCCTTGAGCGACTCGATGATCGGCCGGGTGAAGCCGGAGCTGAGCACGTTGCGGTCCGGCAGGATGCGCTGGCGCTGGGCGGGTCGACGCCGGGACGCCTTGTCGGTGCCGGTCCGGTAGCCGATGTAGTGGCCGAGTTCGGCGGCGTCCGCGCCGGTGCCGAAGTGCTCCCCCTCGCCGGTGAACACGATGACCTTGACCCGGTCGTCGGTCTCGGCCTCCTTCACCAGGTCACCGACGCGCTCGAAGGCGGCCACCGGAATGGCGTTGAGCCGCTCGGGACGGTCGAAGGTGATGGTGGCGACGGCCCGCTCCTCGTCGACGTGGTAGCGGACGTACTTCGCCAGGACCTCGGGGTCGACCTCCATGTTCTCGACGTCCCACTGGTTCTCCAGCAGTTCGGCTTCGGTCTTCTTCACGGCGGGTTCCTTAGGTCAGGTGGTACGGAAGGCGGGGATCACCTCGGCGGCGAACAGCCGCAGCGAGGCGCGGAGCTTGTCGGTCGGCATGCCGAGCCACCCGGGACGGAAGATGAGGTGGTCGAATCCCAGGTCCCGCAGGGCGGAGATCCGCTCGACGAGGAACTCGGGCGAGCCAAGCAGCAGGGTGTTACGGACCAGGTCGTCGAAGCGGTCGCGCTGCCAGCGCAGCGCCGGGTACTCGGCGTAGGTCGAGTACTCGACCCGGGCGTGCGGCAACGCCTCCGCGACGGCCTGTTCGGTGCTCGGCGCGCAGTACAGCTCGACGCCGACGGGCCGCTGCACCGTCGCCGGATCCCGGCCGTACTCGGCCAGCGCCTCGTTGTAGACGGCCAGGTGCTCGGGCAGGAACCGGCGGCTCGGGGAGTTGCCCGGGGCGTACCAGGCGTCGCCGAGCCGGGCCGCCCGGCGGACCGCCTTCCTGCCGCCCGCGCCGATCCAGATCGGCGGGCCGCCGGGGGTCAGCGGCGGGATGCCGATGGTGGCGTCGACCTGCGGATAGAACTCCCCGTCGTGGGTCACCGGCCTACCGGTCCACAGTGCCCGGATCAGGCGCAGGCTCTCGTCGAAGCGACGGAACCGGCTCTCCGGGTCGACGCCGAAGGCGGCGAACTCGTTCTCCCGGTAGCCGGCCCCGACGCCGAGCACCACCCGGCCGCCGGAGAGGTGGTCCAGGGTGGCGAACTCCTCGGCGACGTGCACCGGGTGGAACATCGGCAGCAGCAGGATGCCGGTGCCGAGCAGCATGTCCCCGGAGCGCGGGATCAGGCTCGCCAGCATCGAGATGGGCTGCGGGGTGGCCAGGTTGGACTGGAAGTGGTTGATCGTCCACACCGAGTCGTAGCCCAGCTCGGCGGCCAGCTCGACGGTGCCGAACAGGTCGTCGAGGTGCCTGCCGAGGTCGTCGCCGGGCGGGTACTGGTGCGACGCCATGATGCCGAACCTCATCGACCTTCGCCTCCCTGCGACAGGGCCGCTACGCGGCTGATCTCGCCCGCCTCCGGCAGGGGGGCCGCTACGCGGCTGATCTTGCCGGTGGCGCTGCGTTCCAGGGCGGGCACGAACTCGATCCGCCGGGGGGCCTTGAAGTGGGCCAGCCGTTCCCGGGCGTACGCCACGAGCTGCCCGGCCAGGTCGGTGTCGGAGACCCCGCCCCCGGCCGCCCGGACCACCAGCGCCACCGGGATCTCCCCCAGCCGGTCGTCCGGCCGGCCGAGCACCCGGACGTCCTGCACGAGCGGATGTCCGCGCAGTGCGTCCTCGATCTCCTCGGGCCAGACCTGGAAACCACCGCACTTGATCATGTCGCGTTTGCGGCCGACCAGGAAGAGCACCCCGTCGGCGTCGACGTAGCCCATGTCGCCGGTGTGCACCCAGCCGTCCCGGACCAGCTCGGCCGACGCCGCGGCGTCGTCGACGTACCCCCGGGTCAACGCGGAGCGGACCACCACCTCGCCCTGCGCGCCGGACGGCAGCGCGGTGCCGGCGTCGTCGCGGATCTCCAGCTCGACGCCCGGGTAGACCCGGCCGGCGGAGCCCGGCTTCCACCGCCCGGCCTTCATGTCCCGACCTGTCCAGCCGGCGATGTGTCCGGCCTCGGTCGAGCCGTAGTTGACCAGGATGGGCACCCGGTAGCGCTCCTCGAACGCCCGCCGCACCGGCCAGGAGATCGCCTGCCCGGCCACCAGCACCGACCTGACCCCGGCGAACGGCAGGTCCCGCTCGGCGTGCACGATGTCGAAGACCATGGTGGGCAGCAGGAAGAGGTTGTCGAACCCGAACCGTCCCATCAGGTCGGCGAGCCGGTCGACGCCGAAGCGTTCCCACACCACCGCCGGCCGACCGACGAAGTACGCGAACAGCAGCGCGTGCTGGCCGCCGCTGTGGAACAGCGGCAGGGCGATGAGGTTGGGGCGGGCGTCGCGGGCGGCGCTGCCCTCGGCCCCGGTGCCGGTGGTGACCCGGGCCAGCCGCATCAGCGACTCCCGCGTCCCGCCGTGGGTGACGCTGACCGCCTTCGGCCGCCCGGTGGTGCCGCCGGTGAACAGGATGCACGCTTCGGCCTCCGGCGCGACGTCGACCCCGGCGACCCGGACCTCCCGCCGCCAGGGCAGCGCCGGCACCCCGGCCAGCGGCGCACCGACCGAGCGGACCGGGAGCCCGGCGTCGACGTCACCCGCCCCGGTGCCGTCGGCGGCGGTCCGGGCGCCGTCCCCGCCGTCGGCCTGGTCGTCATCCCGGGCGTCACCCCGGGCGGCGTGCCGGGCGGCGAGGAACTCGGCGACCACGTCCGGGCGGCGGTCGTCGACCAGCAGCAGCCGGGGCGCGGTCTTCGCCACCGACTCGGCCAGTTCGGCGGCGTTGTAGAGGCTGCTGACGGTGACCGGCACCGCGCCGATCTTCCAGGCCCCGAAGAGCAGGAACACGATCTCGGGACCGTTGGTCAGGTAGCAGGCGACCCGGTCGCCGGGGCCGATCCCCTCGGCCCGCAGCGCGGCGGCGACGCCCCCGGCGAGCAGGTCGATCTGGTCGAACGTCCAGGACCGGCCGTCCTCGCCGTACAGGCCGGGCAGGTCGCCCCGGTCGGCCCGCCGCCCCTCCAGGACCCCGGCCAGGTTGCCCGCGCCCGCTGGGCCACCGGCGTCCACCGGGCGGCCCGCGTCCACCGGGCGGCCGGCGCTCATCGGGTCACCCCGGGGGCGGTCGCGGCGAGCCTCGGGATGACCTCCGCGCCGAAGCGGGCGAGCTGCTCCATCGCCTCGTCCTGGCCTGCGCCGACGAACTGGTGGCGCAGCGAGACCTCGGTGATGCCCAGCTCGGTCTCCCAGCGGCGCAGCTTGGCGACGATCTCGTCGGCCGAGCCGACCAGGCAGTCCTCGGCCAGGTACCGGTCGAGGTCGAGCGACTGCGCGTCGTCCCAGGACTTGTAGCCGGCGTACTGCCGTTCCAGGTGCGGGCGGACGGCCGCGACGGCCGCCGGGAAGCTGTCGCCGAGGTACGCCTCGCGGCTCATCGGGTACTCCCGGTCCAGCGCGAAGCCGCGCTCGGCCAGGTCGGCCCGGTAGATGCCGAGCAGCCGGGCCAGCTCGGCGTCATCGCCCTTGGGGCCGATCAGCCACGGGGCGTCCAGCCGGGCGGCGCGGCGGATCGCCGGTTCGGCGAACGCGCCGATCCACAGTGGTGGGCCACCGGGCTGGACCGGGCGCAGCGCCAGGGACGCGCCGGGCACCTCGCCCCAGCTACCGGCGGCGTCGACCGTCTCGCCGTTCCACAGCGAGCGCAGCATCGGCACGTACTCCCGCAGTCGCCGCAGCCGGTCCTCCCAGGCGACGCCGAACGCGGTGGTCTCCCGCCGCCGGTAGCCGGCACCGATGCCGACGGTCAGCCGGCCACCGCAGAGCACGTCGAGCGAGGCCAGCTCCTCGGCGAGCGCGACCGGGTTCAGCAGGGGGGCCAGCAGGACCCCGAACCCGATCCGGACCCGGGAGGTGGCGTGGGCGAGGTAGCCGGCCAGCGGGATCGGCTGGACGAACGCCGACCGGGCCAGGTAGTGGTGGCCGAGGTAGACGGCGTGGAAGCCGGCCGCCTCGGCGGCGGCGGCCTGGGCCAGTACGCCGTCGACGCCCTCGGTGGCCGACGCCGACGGGTCGAACTGGGCGCTCAGGAAGCAGCTGATCTTCACCCGGCGACCGCCGCGGGAGTGGGCACGCTGTCGGCGGCCCGCTGCTGGGCGCGGAAGTGCGGGATGACCTTGTCGGCGAACTCCTCCATCGAGCGCAGCGCGGCCCTGCGGTCCAGCGACGGGATCCGCAGCCAGCCGATGTAGTGGTTGATGCCGAGCTGTTCGCGCAGCATCTCGATGGTGTCGATGACCCGCTGGGCGGAGCCGAAGTTGCCGCCGTGGGTGAGCGTCTGCTCCAGGGTCAGCAGTTCGATGTTCTTGGCGACGGCCGCGTAGTAGGACCGCTCCTTGGCGATGGCGTCCTCCGAGCCGGGGATGACCTTGCCGACGGACTTGTAGTAGTTCATCGCCGCCTGGGCCGCCGCGCGCAGGCCCTCCTCGCCGTCGCCGCACCAGACCTGCTGCATGAAGGGCAGGTCGTAGGTGGAGATGTCGAAGCCGTTCTCCCGCATGCCCTGCCGGTAGAGGTCGAAGTTCTTCTGCATGATGCCCAACGGCGTGAAGTTGGGTGAGGTGATGATCGACTCGCCGGCCGCGCCCCGCTCCCGGAAGCTCTCCGGGGAGACCGTGCCCTGCAGGATGGGCGGCCCGCCGGGGGTGTACGGCCTCGGGTAGGTGGTCACGTCGTCGTAGTGGAAGATCTCGCCGTGGTAGGAGAAGTTCTCCTGCGACAACGCCAGCCGGAGGATCTCCAGCGTCTCCTGGTAGCGCTGCTTGGACTCCGCCAGCGGGACGCCGAAGCCGGCGAACTCGGCGGGCTGGTAGCCGCGTCCGACGCCGATCGAGACCCGCCCGCCGCTGAGCACGTCGAGGGCGGCGATGTCCTCGGCCAGCCGCAGCGGGTGGTGCAGCGGCAGCACCAGGACGGCGGTACCGATGGTGATCTGCCGGGTGCGTTCGGCGACGGCCATGCCGAAGTTCACCGGGCTGCCGAGGATGCCGTACGTCGAGAAGTGGTGCTCGGCGAGCCAGATCGAGTCGAAGCCCAGCTCGTCGGCCAGCTGGATCTCGTCGAGGCTCTCCCGGAGCACCTGGTGGTCCGATGCGCCGTCGGCCACCGGGAACAGGTTCATGATTCCGAACTTCACGGCCTTCTCCTCATTTATTCCGACCAGCCGGTATGTTACTGCCCGGGTTGCTGCCCGGCAAGACTTCCGCAGGTCAGGCGGGTGCCGTCCGGCGTGACCGGATGCGCAGCTCCCCGGTCCGCCGACGGTGCCACGAGCCCCGCCCGCACCGGGCGTCGAGCACGAACGCCCGGCGCAGGAACAGGTGCGGGTCCGCTTCCATGGTGATGCCCATCCCGCCGTGGACCTGGATGCACCGCTCGGCGGCGAAGACCGCCGCCTGCCCGGCCGCCGCCTTGGCCGCGTGCACCTGGATCCCGGCGTCCGGACGACCGGTGTCGACCGCCCACGCCGCGTAGAGGGTCAGGTCCCACGCCGCCTTGCGGGCGGTGGCCGCCTCGGCCAGCGGGAACGCCACCCCCTGGAACTCCCCGATCACCCGACCGAACTGGCGGCGCGTCCGGGCCTGCTCGGCGGCCAGGTCGACCGCCCCCTGCGCCACCCCGCACAGCTCGGCCGCCACCACCAGCGCGGCCCGCAGCGGGCCGGCCCCGGCGGGCTGCGTCCGCTCGGGCGCGGCCACCGTCAGGTCCGCCAGCGGCACCGACGGGTCCACCGACTGCCGCACGGTGACCCGGACCGGGTCGGCGAACCAGACCCCGGCCGGGCCGAGCGCGACCACGCCGTCGGCCTGCGTCGCGTACGGCACCAGGGTCCGCACCAGCGGATCCGACGGCTCCCGGTCGGCCCAGCCGGAGCCGCCCGGCACGTCGACCGCGCAGGTGAGCACCCGGCGGCCGTCGAGCACCTCGTCCGGCAGCGGGCCGGTGCGCCGCGCGTCGCCGCAGAGCAGTTGGACGGCCGCCGCGTGCGCCGGGAACCGGCTCGGCACCAGCCGTTCGCCGAGCGCCTCGACGGCGACCAGCAGGTCGATCAGGCTCGATCCGATGCCGCCGGCCTGCTCGGGCACCCCGAGCAGCCCGAAGTCGCGCAGCAGGGGTCCGTCCCCCGCCGGGGCCTGCCAGCGGCCCGACAGCGCCGCGCGGGCGGTACCCCGGTCGGCGTCCGCGAGCGCGCCCACGGTCCGGCCGATCTCCTGCTGTTCCTCGGTGAATGTCGCGCGCACGGGACCACTTCCGCTCAGCGTGAGCGGGGCAGGCGCAGCACCCGCTCCGCGAGAATCGACTTCTGGACTTCCTCGGTGCCGCCCTCGATCGTGTGGGCGCGGGCGCGCAGGTAGCGGCGCATCCGGGCGGCCGCGCCGTCGCCGTCGACCAGCACCCCGCCGGCCTCGTCGAGCTGCACGGCGAGCCGGTTGGCATGCTGCACCACCCGGGCCCACAGGCTCTTGAGCGCCGAGGTCTCCGGCCCCGGCACCCCGCCGGCCCGGCTCTCACCGAGCATCCGCATCGACCCGATCCGGACCGCCTCGGCGTCGCACTGCAACGCGCCCACCGCGTCGACGAACGCGCTGTCGTCGGCCACCCCCCGGTCGACCGCGACGTCGACCAACCGGTCGACCGCCTGGCGGGCCCAGACCCAGAGGTTGAGCGCCATGCTGCCGCGTTCGAACGCGAGCGTGGTGAGCGCGACGGTCCAGCCGTTGCCGACCCCGCCGAGCACGTCGTCGTCGGCGACGAACACGTCGTCGAGGAACATCTCGTTGAACTCGGTGTCCCCGTTGATCATCTCCAGCGACCGGACGGTGAAGCCGTCCATCGGCGCGAGGAAGTAGGTGATGCCCCGGTGCTTCGGCGCGGCGGCGTCGGTGCGCGCCAGCAGCAGGCACCGCGACGCGTTGTGCGCGTTGGAGGTCCAGATCTTGGCCCCGTTGATCCGCCAGCCGCCGTCGACCCGGGTCGCCGCCGTGCTCAGGCTCGCCAGGTCCGAACCGGAGCCGGGCTCGCTGAAGCCCTGACACCAGTACTCGTCGCCGCGCAGGATGCCGGGCAGGTGCCGGGCCTGCTGGGCCTGGGTGCCGTGCGCGATGATCGTCGGCCCGGCCAGCATCATGCCCACCCCGTTGAGCGGGTACGGCGCACCGCGGACCGCGGCCTCCTCGTTGAAGACGGCCTGGGCCAGCGCGTCCATCCCCCGGCCACCGTGGGCGGCCGGCCAGGACAGCCCGGCCCAGTTGCCGGCGCAGAGCCGGTCCTGCCACACCCGGGACCAGTGCTCGCGCTCGTCCTGGGTCAGCTCCTCCTGGTCGGGCACGTCGGCCAGCGCCCCGTCGAGCCACCTGCCGACCTCGCGCCGGAACTCCAGGTCGGTCTCGCTGTCAGCGAAGTCCATGCCCACCCCCCTGCGGGTCGTCGGTGTCGCCGGTCATGCCCCGGCCTCCCCGGCGGGCACGAGCCGGGCCTTGTAGAGCTTGCCGTTCGGGTCGCGGGGCAGCGCGTCGCGCACGACGTAGGACTGCGGACGCTTCGGCTTGGCCAGCCGCTCGGTGAGGTACCGGCGCAGCTGCGCGACGGCCGTGTCCGGGTCGGGTGCGGCGTCGGTGAGCACGACGTGCGCCTGGGGCACCTCGCCGAACTCCGGGTCGGGCACCCCGACGACGCCGACGTCGGCGACCCAGTCGTGGCCGATCAGCGCCGCCTCGATCTCGGCCGGGTAGACGTTGACCCCGCCGACCAGGATCAGCTCGGCCGCGCGGCCGGTGATGTAGAGGAAGCCGTCGGCGTCGACATGGCCGACGTCCCAGACGGTCAGCAGGCCGTCGCGGCGCGCGCCGTCGGTCTTGCCGGGGTCGTTGTGGTATTCGATCCGGTCGTCGCCCTGTCGCATGTAGACGATGCCGGTCTGCCCGACGGGCACCTCGTTGCCCAGCTCGTCGAGGATGCGCAGGGTGGAGATCGAGGCCGGTCGACCGACCGTGCCCGGGTGGGTCAGCCACTCGTGGGGCCGCGCAACGGTGGTGCCGACCTCGGTCGAGCCGTAGTACTCGTAGACCACCGGGCCGAACCAGTCGAGGATGCGCTGCTTGACCTCGCGGGGGCAGGGCGCGGCGCCGTGCAGCACGTAGCGCAGCGAGGAGACGTCGTAGCCGACGCGCACCGCCTCGGGCAGTTGCAGCAGCCGGTAGAAGTGGGTCGGCACCATGCTGGTCCCGGTGACCCGGCACTGCTGGACCCGGCGCAGGAAGCCCTCCGGCGTCCAGCCGTCCATCAGCACCATGGTGCCGCCGGCGTGCAGCGCGCCCATCGCCGGGGTGATGTTGGCCGAGTGGTACATCGGTGCCGACACCAGCCAGGACGCGAACGCGTCGCGTTCCATGCCGAACTCGCGGAACAGCCAGACGTAGGTCAGCGCGCCGGTGTCCGCGTCGACGCCGCTGAGCGGGCGCTTGACCCCCTTCGGCCGGCCCGTGGTGCCCGAGGTGTACATCATCAGCGAACCGGCCGGGGTCTGCTCCGGGCTGGTCGCGGGCATGCCGACGGTGAGCGCCGACAGCGGTCGGGCCCGGTCGGTGCCGGGCGTCCCGTCGACGAAGACCTGGATGCCGGGCACCTCCCCGGCGGCGTCCACCACGACGTCCTCGACCCGGGCGGAGCCGACCACCACCCGGGCTTCGCTGTCGGCGAGGACGTAGCCGACCTCGGGCGCGGTGAGGTGGTAGTTGAGGGTCACCAGGTAGAGCCCGGACTGCATCGCCGCGAGATAGAGCGCGACCAGGCCGGGGCTGTTGGTCATCACCGCCGCGACCGTGTCGCCGGGCCGCAGGCCCGCGTGGGTGCGCAGCCCGTGCGAGAGCCGGTTCACCTCGGCGTACAGGTCACCGTACGAGATCCGCCGGTCGTCGGCGGTCACGATCGCGCACAGGTCCGGTTCCGCGGCTGCCCAGAGCCGGAACCCGGTCCGCTCCTCGCTCATCGGACTCCTTGAGCTAGATTCCGACCATCCGGTATGTTGGTGTCCCACAGTAAGGGAGCCGTCCGACGATGTCCAGACCCGTGAGCGACGCCCACGCCACCGCCTGGCGGACCCGTCAGGTGCCGGTCCCCGCCCAGGTCGTCGACGGTGTCTGGGCCGTCCCGGTGCCCCTGCACGGCAGCGCCCTGCGGTCCATCACCGTCTTCCTGATCGAGACCGGCGACGGGCTGGTCCTCGTCGACGCCGGCTACGACCACCCGAGCTGCTGGGCGTCCTTCCAGCGGTCGGTGGCCGCCATCGGCCAACGGGTCGACGCCATCGCGGCGGTCCTGATCACCCACAACCACCCCGACCACGTCGGGTTCGCCGACCGGGTCCGGGCCGCCTCCGGCGCCAGGGTGGTGATGGGCCACGCCGACGACTTCGCCACCATGCACCGGCGGCGCGGCACCTTCCTCGATCAGTTGCGCGCCGCGCTCGACCTGACCGGCGCCCCGCCCGACGTCGTCGCCACCATGTACGCCGACGCGGTCGCCGTCGCCGCGCACCCGGAGAACCTGCGGCTCGACACGGCCCTGACCGGTGAGACCGAACTCCGCTTCGGCGAGGTGACCCTCCGCGCCCTGCCCGCCCCCGGGCACACCTACGGGCACACCGTCTACCTCGACAGCCGGGGCCTGGTCTTCACCGGCGACACCATGATGGCCGAGGGGCCGACCCAGCTCGCCATCGTCAGCCGCCCCGCGGACGACCCGGCCGCCGACCTGTTCCGGACGTTGGCCAGCCTGCGCGACCTCGGGGCCGCCATCGCCTGCCCCGCCCACCAGTTCCCCTACCGGGACGTCGCCGCCCGCGCCGAGGCCCTCGCGGCGTTCCACCACGACGAGGTCGAGACGGTCCGGGGGCTGGTCCGCGACGGCGTCACCGCGTGGGACCTCGCCCGGCGGATGACCTGGAAGAAGCCGTGGGACGAGCTGGGCCGGGGCACCCGGCGGTTCGCCCTCGTGCACACCCTGGCCCTGCTGCGTCACGCCACCGCCGACCGGTGACGCCGGGGCGGCCCGCCCGGCGCGGCCTCAGTCGCGTCGGGCGTCGTCGTACGTCCAGTCCGGACGCAGCGTCGACCGCAGCTCCCGCAGCGACCGCTTGAGCACCTTGCCCGACGGGTTGGTGGGGAACTCCGGCACCAGGTAGACCTCCTTCGGCACCTTGAACCGGCCGAGCCGCTCCCGGGCGTGCCCGATCAGCGCCTCGGGCGTCAGGCCCGGCCGGGCGACCACGAAAGCGGCCGGCACCTCCTGCCACACCGGGTGCGGCGCGGCCACCACCGACGCGGCCAGCACCAGTGGATGGTCGGCCAGCACGTTCTCGATCTCGGCGCTGGACATGTTCTCCCCGCCGCTGCGGATCATGTCCTTGAGCCGGTCACGGATGTAGAGGTAGCCGTCGGCGTCGAAGCAGCCGATGTCGCCGGTGTGGAACCAGCCGTCCCGGAACGCGGCGGCGGTCGCCGCCGGATCGTCGAGGTAGCCGGGGCTCACCTTCGGCCCGCGCGCGACCACCTCGCCGTCCGCACCGACCGGCACGTCGGCGCCGGCCGGGTCGACCACCCGGACCTGGACCCACGGCACCGGCAGGCCCACCGAGCCCTGCTTGGACTCCTGGTGCGCGGCGTCGAGGTAGGTCAGCCCGCTACAGGTCTCGGTCAGGCCGTACCCCTCGATCAGCCGGGCGTTCGGGAACAGCTCCCGGGCCACCCCGAACAGCGCCGCGGTCACCTGGGAGAAGATCAGCCAGCGCACCGACGACAGGTCGGCGTCGACGGCGGCGGACTCGCGGCGGACCATGTCCAGCATCGTCGCCGCCACCACCATGCCGGTGATCCGCTCTGCCCCGATCGCCCGCAGCACCGCCGCCGGCACGAACCGGCGGTGCAGCACCATGGTGCCCCCGACGTGCCAGATGCCGTAGCCGGGCAGGTCGGTGCCGCCGACGTGGTAGAGCGGCGCGACGTTGAGGATCCGGTCGGTCGGCCGCAGCCCCAGCTCGACGATCTGGGCGTGCATGTTCATGTTCACGTTGCCGTGGGTGAGCAGCACCCCCTTGGGCAGGCTGGTGGTGCCGGAGGTGTAGACGATCCGTTGCAGCGCCGCGTCGTCGAGGGCCACGTCGGCGACCCGCGCGCCCCGGTGTGCCGCGACGAGCGCCCGTACGTCGGTCCAGCCGTCGTCGATCGGCTCCAACGCGAACCGGCGCACCTGCGGCAGGTCGGCCAGCGCGGCGGCGGTGAGCGCGGCGAACTCCGGCACCGTGGCGACCGCCCCGACCCGCGCGTGCGCCAGCAGCCGAGCCAGTTCCCCCGCCGTCAACCGGTAGTTCAGCGGCACGAAGACCGCCCCGAGCTTCGCCAGCGCCAGCGAGAGGACGAGGAACTCGGGGACGTTGTCGGCCACGATCGCCACCCGGCTGTCCCGGCCCACCCCCTCGGCGGTCAGGCCGGCGGCCAGGGCGTTGACGTCGTCGTCGAGCTGCCGGTGGGTCCACCGGCGGTCCTCGAAGACCAGCGCGTCGGCGTCGCCGAACCGGCGGGCGTTGCCGGCCAGCATCGCGGCGATGTTCGCGGTGCTCACCCGGACACCGCCGTCTCCCGCAGCGCCTTCTTCAGCACCTTGCCGGAGTCGTTGCGCGGCAGCGACGTCACGAGCTGCACGTCCCGGGGGACCTTGTAGCGGGCCAGCTCGGCCCGGCAGTGCGCCCGCAGCTCCTCGGCGGTGCCGGTCGCGCCGGGGCGCAGCACGACGAACGCCTTCGGCACCTCGTCCCACCGCGGATCCGGCACCCCGATCACGGCGACCTCGGCGACGTCGGGATGCCGGGCGAGCACCCGTTCGACCTCGGCGCTGGCGACGTTCTCCCCGCCGGACTTGATCAGGTCGGCCCGGCGGTCGACGAACCACAGGTAGCCGTCGGCGTCGATCCGCCCCACGTCGCCGGTGCGGAACCAGCCGTCGCGCCGGCTGAGCCGGTTGGCCTCGTCGTCGTTCCAGTAACCGGGCGAGACCTTCTCCCCCTGCACGACGATCTCCCCCTCGACGTCCGGGCCGACCGGCCGGAAGTGCTCGTCGACGATCCGGATCCGCACCCCGGGGAACGGTGCGCCGAGCGCGCCCAGCTTGCTCTGCTCGTGGGCGGCGTCGAGGTAGCAGACCCCGTTGCACAGCTCGGTCATCCCGAAGGTGTCGATCAGGCGGACGTGCGGCAGCCGCCGCTTCACCTCCTGGCGCACGCTCGGCGCGACCCCGGCGAAGAGCAGGTAGCGCAGCGTTCCGAGGTCCGGCGGGTCGTCCAGGTCGAGCAGCCCGAACAGGATCTGGGCGGCCAGCACCATGCCGGTGATCCGCTCCCCGTCGGCGATCCGGGCGATGTCGGTCGGCTTGAACGTCGGGGTGAGCACCATCGTCGCGCCGGCCACGAACGTCGCCAGCCCCGGCGCCTCCAGCCCGCTGACGTGGAACAGCGGCGCGGAGACGAGGATCCGGTCGGCGGCGGTCAGCTCCAGTTCGAGTACCTGCGCGAAGTGGTTGGCGGTGAGGTTCCCGCAGGTGTGCACCACCCCCTTGGGGCGGGCCGTGGTGCCCGAGGTGTAGAGCAGCCGGTGCACGTCGGCGGGGCTCTTCTCCGCGTCGGCGACCCGGACGCCGGCCGGCTGACCGGCCAGCAGGTCGGCCAGCCGGCGGGCGTCGCCGACGACGTGGTCCCCGGTGGCGACCAGCTTCCGCACCCCGGTCACGGTGGCCAGCCGGGCCGCGTCGGCGGCGAAGTCGTCGTGGTAGATCAGGGCGCTGACGCCGGCCTGGTCGAGGACGTACGCCTGCTCGTTGACGTGCAGCCGCCAGTTCAACGGCACCGAGACCGCGCCGAGCCGGCTCAGCGCCAACAGCGCGATGACGTAGCCGGCGGTGTTGCGGCCCAGCACCCCGACCAGGTCGCCGTCGGCGATGCCGGCGTCGCGCAGGGCCGCGGCGTGCCGGTCCACGTCGGCGTCCAGCTCGGCGTACGTCCAGCGGGCGTCCCCGTCGACCAGGGCCTCGGCGTCGGCCCGGCGCAACGCCTGCCGGCGCAGCGTCTCGGTGAAGTTGCTCCCGCCCATCAGTCGCCGCTCCCCCGCCGCCGCGCCAGGATCTCCTCCCGGGACGGCAGCGACACGAACTCCAGCAGGTTGCCGTCGAGATCCCGGGCGGCGAACGCGGTGATGTACCCGTAGTTGTCCAGCAGCACCCGGTTCGGCGCGGACAGGCACTGCGCGCCCAGCTCGGTGAGCCGCCGGTGCAGGTCGTCCAGCTCGTCGAGGGGCACCTCGAAGCTGAGCAGGAAGGTGCCCAGCTCCAGGTGGCCGGCGGTGGCGGTGCGGGTCTTCACGCCGTTCCACTCGATGAGTTCGAGCTGGCCGACCCGGCTGGGGCCCTGGAGGTACTGGACCCGGCCGGTGGTGCCGGCGGGCAACCCCAGCGACACCTCGATCCCCGGCCCGCCGACGTCGGTCCGCAGCGTCCGGCGGTAACCCAGGGCGCGCTCGTAGAAGTCCGCGGCGCGGTCGACGTCGGAGACGGTCATCGCCACGTGGTGCACTTCGCTGACCGGCATGGTGCCTCGCTTCCTGTGGGGTTCGCGCCGGGTCAGGCGGACGGTCCGGCCGGCCCGCCGAGGACCCGTTGGATCAGGGTGACCTCGTCGGCGCCGCTGTCCGGCACGATGAAGTCGTCGAGCCGGCAGATGTCGTCCACCGCGTCGAGGATGTCGTCGGGCGAGGCCGGCTCGGCACCGCCGTACCAGCCGGGGGTGACGCCCAGGAAGATCCGCCCGACCCGGCCCCCGCCGACGGTGAGGATGTGCCGGTTGAGCCGGCACTGCTCGGAGGCGAGGAAGGTCGCCACCGCCGCCACGTGCTGCGGGTCGAACCGCTCGGTCAGCTCACCGAGCAGGTTCTCGGTCATCCGGGTCGCGGCGGTCGGCGCGATCGCGTTGACCAGGATGCCCCGGCGTGCGCCCTCCAGCGCGAGCACGTTCATCAGCCCGATCAGACCGGCCTTGGCCGCGCCGTAGTTGGCCTGACCGAAGTTGCCGAACAGGCCGGACGACGAGCTGGTCAGCACGATCCGGCCGTAGCCCTGGGCGACCAGGTGCGGCCAGGCCGGCCGCAGCACGTGGAACGCCCCGGCCAGGTGCACGTCGAGCACCGCGCGGACGTCCTCGTCGGACATCTTGGCCAGCGTCCGGTCGCGCAGGATGCCGGCGTTGTGGATGACCGCGTCGAGCCGGCCGTAGGCGTCGATCGCCCGGCCGACCAGGTCCGCGCCCCCGGCGGCGGTGGCCACCGAGTCGGTCGAGGCGACGGCGGTGCCGCCGGCCGCGCGGATCTCCGCGACGACCCGCTCGGCGGCACCGGAGGACCCCGAGCCGTCGACCGTCCCGCCGAGGTCGTTGACGACCACCGACGCGCCCCGTGCGGCGAGGGTCAGCGCGTGCGCCCGGCCGATGCCGTTGCCCGCGCCGGTGACGACGACGACCCGGCCGTCGAGGGTGACCCGGGCGCTCATCGCTCGTTCCCCAGGACCGCCACGAACGCGACGCAGGAACCGGGCTGCCCGCCGAGGTTCTGCGCCACCGCCAGCCGGGCGTCGGGCACCTGCCGTGGGCCGGCCTCCCCGCGTAGCTGGGTGAAACACTCGAACATCATCCGCAGCCCGGTCGCGCCGATCGGGTGGCCGAACGACTTGAGCCCGCCGTCGGTGTTGACCGGCAGCGCCCCGTCGGGATCGTAGCGGCCGTCGAGGATGTCCCGCCACGCCCTGCCCCGGGCGGAGAAGCCGAGGTCCTCCATCAGCACCACCTCCGTCGGGGTGAAGCAGTCGTGCACCTCGGCCAGCGAGATCTGCGCCGCCGGGTCGGTCACCCCGGCCTGCTCGTACGCCTCGCGGGCGGCGGTGACCACCTCCGGGAAGCTGGTGAAGTCGTAGCCGTCGGCGGCCAGGCCGGCCCCCGACCCGGCGACGAAGCTCATCCCGCGCAGGTAGACCGGCCGGTCGGTGTACCGGTGGGCGTCCTCGGCCCGGACCAGGATCGCCGCCGCCGCGCCGTCGGAGACGCCGGAGCAGTCCATCACGCCGAGCTGCCCGGCGATCCGCGGCGACCGCTCCACCGTCTCGGCGGTAACCGCCCGACGGAACTGGGCGCGGTCGTTGCGCGCCCCGTTGGCGTGGTTCTTCACCGCGACCTTCGTCATCGCGGCGCGCATCTCCCGCTCGTCGATCCCGTACGCGGCCTGGTAGGCCGGGGCGAGCAGGGAGAACCCGGCCGGCGCGGTCCAGTCGACGTCGGTGCCGTCGGCGGGTGGGAAGACCGCCGACAGCCCGGAGTACGACGAGTCCTTCAGCTTCTCCACCCCGGTCGCCATCACCATGTCGTACGCCCCGGAGGCGACCGCGAACGCCGCGTTGCGGAACGCCTCGGAGCCGGTGGCGCAGTAGTTCTCCACCCGGGTCACCGGCTTGCCGACCAGCCGCAGCGGGCGGGCCAGGGTCTGCCCGGACAGCCCCGACCCCTGGGTGCCGACCCAGAACGCGTCGACGTCGTCGAGGGTGACGTCGGTCAGCGACCCGACGCACTCCTGCACCGCGTCGACCAGGAGGTCGTCGGCGGAGGAGTTCCAGTGGTCCCGGAACGGGGTGCAGCCCATCGCGACGATCGCGACGTCGTGGGTGGTGCGCCTACTGGCCATCGGCGGTGTCCTTCCCTGGCGCGGCGTCCGCGGGTGCCGGGCGGAGCTTCCAGAAGTAGTTGTGGATCGAGTCGGTGGTCCAGAGCCGGCGGAAGACGGGGGTCATCGCCATCCCCACCGTCACGTCGCCGGGTGCCACGTCGGTGGCGTACGCGCTGAGCCGGCCGCCGCCGTCCACGTCGGCGACGACGATCGCCACCTCCGGTTCCGGCATGGTCGTCAGGTGGTCCCGGGTCACCGAGACCACCCGGGCGGTGCGCTCGCGCAGCGACACCTTCCCGGTCGCGGTGCCCGCCCCGACGATGCCGCAGGACGCGCAGACCCGGCCGGGTGGCGTGGTGACCCGGCCGCAGGCGTCGCACCGGCTGCCCTCCAGCCGGTACTTCCAGCCGGCCCGGCGGTGCATCGGCGGGGCCGCCGGGGCGGGGGCCGCCGGCCGGGCCGGACCCTGCACGTCGAGCAGTCCCCGCCAGCGCAGGTAGCGGCCGTAGCCGACACGCTGCCGGGCGGCGAGCTGCGCGCGGACCGACGGGCCGCCCCGGGCGGCGCGGACCCCGTCGCCGACCCGCAGCACGAACGCGTCGGCGCCCTCGGTGGCCGACAGCAGCAGGATGGTCTGTCCGGGCTGCGCCTCGTCGAGGGCGGCGGCGAGCAGCAGCCCGGGGTGGGCGGCGCCGGTGAAGCCGGTGGCCCGTTCGACGGCCGCGTCCTGACCCGCGCCGCCAGACGCTGTGCGCAGCGCTGTCGCGCCGCCAGACGCTGTGCGCAGCGCTGTCGCGCCGCCGAGCGCCTTGCGCAGCGCCGCCGCGGCGCGCGGGTTCGACGACGACACGACCACCTGGTCGACGGTGTCCAGGGACGCCTCGGCCAGGGCCCGGTGGGCGGTGTGCAGGCCGGCGGCGACCAGGATCTCGGCGGTGAACCGTTCGTCCCAGACCCGGTCGTGCCGTTCCCCGGGCAGTCGCCAGCGGTCCAGCACCTCGGCGGTGTGGCCGGCGCGGGCGAGGAGCACGGCGGCCCGCCGGCCGCCGACGAACGCCGCGGCGGCGTCGCCCTGGGCCAGCTCGTCGGGGGCGCCGGGCCGGGTGGTACGCACGTCGGCCAGGGCCGCGGTGGCGACGCCCCGCAGGGCCAGGTCGAGGGCGGACGCCCCGGCCCGGTGGCCGCGCAGGTCGAGCGCGGTGACGCCGGGGTCGAGCCCCAGCGCCTCGTGCGCCACCCCGGCGGAGGTCTTCGCCTCGTAGGGCGCGTTGGTGGTGGCCAGCAGCAGGTGCCGGCCGGCCGGGGTGGCGGCGGCGACGTGCCGCAACGCCTCGACGGCCATGGTGACGGCGTCCTCGTCGTGGCCGGCGACGCTGCGGGCGGGGCCGCCGGCACGGGCCGGGGTGGTCGGGTCGAGCCTGTTGTCGTCGAGCGCGTACGCCGGGAGGTAGGCCGCGTAGGCGTCGATGCCGGGTTGCTCGGGCATGGGTCGCGGGTTCTCCTTCAGCTCCACGAGGGGATGGCGGCGAGCAGGCGGCGGGTGTAGTCCTGCCGCGGGTGGTCCAGCACGGTCAGCGCGTCGCCCTGTTCGACGACCCGGCCGCCGCTCATCACCGCGATCCGGTCGCACAGGTCGCTGGCGAGCATCAGATCGTGGGTGACGAAGAGCAGGCCGATGCCGAGTTCGTCGACCAGGGTGCGGAACAGGTCGACGACCTTGGTCTGGGTGGTGACGTCCAGGGCGGTGGTGCACTCGTCGGCGATCACCAGCGCGGGGCGGGTGACCACGGCGAGCCCGATGGCGACCCGCTGCCGCAGGCCACCGGAGAGCTGGTGCGGATAGCTGGCCAGCACCCGGCCGGGATCGTCGATCCGCATCTGCGCCAGCACCTCCACCGAGCGGCGCTCCACCTCGGCCCGGGTGATGTCGCGGACGTGCCGGCGCAGCACCTCGGCGAGCTGGGTGCGGACCCTCATCAGCGGGTTCAACGACCGTGACGCGTCCTGGAACACCATGCCGACGGCGCTGCCCCGGACCCGGTCGGTCCGGTCGACGCCGGGGGCCACCACCTGCTCGCCGGCGACCGCGACGGTGCCGTGGTCGACCCGGACGTTGCGGTCGAGCAGGCCGACGACGGCGCGGGCCAGGGTGGTCTTGCCGCTGCCGGACTCGCCGACCACGCCGACGATCTGACCGCGGCGGATCTCCAGGTCGACGTCGTCGAGCAGCCGCAGGTCGTCGACGGCGAGCCGGGCGGTGATGGACAGCCCGCGGACTTCCAGCAGGGCGCTCATCGCCGCCTCTTCCGTGGGTCGTGGTGGGTGAGCAGGGCGTCGCCGAGCAGGTTCACCAGCAGCACCAGCCCGGTGATGGCGAGGCCGGGGAAGAAGGCGATCCACCAGGCCTGGCTCAGCTCGTCCTGGCCCGAGGCGAGCATCGAGCCCCAGCTGTTCATCGGCGGCACCACGCCCAGGCCGAGGAAGCTCAGCGCGCTCTCCACCAGGATCGCGGTGCCGACCTGGAGGGTGCCGAGGGCGACGATGGTGCCGGCGAGGTTGGGCAGGATGTGCCGGAACACGATCCGGGGCTCGGACGCGCCGGCGGCGCGCAGGCCGACGACGAACTGGCGTTCCCGGATGGCCAGGGTGGCGGAGCGGGTGACCCGGGCGCACACCGCCCAGCCGGTGAGCGCCAGCACCAGGAACAGCACCGGCAGCGAGCTGCCCCGGTTGGCGATGATGGCGAGGGCGACCAGGATGAACGGCAGGGCGAGCTGGGCGTCGATGAGGATCGAGATGACCCGGTCGACCCAGCCCCGGAAGTAGCCGGCCAGCAGGCCGAGCAGCGTGCCGGGGCCGATCGCGACGAGCGCGCCGACCAGGCCGATCACGATGGTCAGCCGACCGGCCGAGACGAACTGGGTGAGCAGGTCCTGGCCGAGCTTGTCGGTGCCGAGCGGGTGCGCCCAGTCGCCGCCGGCCAGGAACGCGGGCGGCCGGCGGGTCGCGTCGAGGTCCTGGCCGGCGTCGGGCAGCAGCCCGGTCAGCGGCAGCACGAACACCGCGACGGCGGTCACCGCCAGCGGCAGGGCCAGCCAGAACACCGAGGTACGCCGGCGACGGGTGGCCCGCCGGGGCGGCGGCACCGCGGCGGTGACCGGATCGAGTTCGAGTTGGCTCATGCTCACCGCACCCTCGGGTCGACGATCGAGTGCAGGACGTCGACGAGCAGGTTCAGCACGACGAAGACCAGCGCGCCGAACACGACGATCGCCTGCACCAGCGGGAAGTCGCGGAACTGGATGGCCTGCAGGGCGAGCTGCCCGAGACCCGGCCAGGAGTAGACGTACTCGACGGCGACCGCGCCGGAGAGCAGGATGCCGGTCTGCAGCACCACGATCGTCAGGATCGGCATCATCGCGTTGGTGAACGCGTGCCGCCACACCACCCGGCGGGTGCTGACGCCCCGGGCGCGGGCGGCGTCGATGTACGGCTCGGCCAGCGCGTCGCTCATCGAGGCCCGGGTGAGCCGGGCGATGTGCGCCATCGGGTAGACCGACATGGTGAGCGCGGGCAGGATCAGGTGCTTCGGGCTGCCGGACTGGCCGGCGGGCAGCCAGCCGAGCTTGACGGCGAACAGCACCACCAGCATCATCCCGAACCAGAACACCGGCACCGACTGGCCGAGCAGGGCCAGGGTGGAGGCCGCCCGGTCCCACCAGGTGCCCTCCCGGGTCGCCGCGAGCACCCCGAGCGGGATGCCGACCAGCAGGGCGAGGGCCATGCCGGCACCGACGAGTTGCAGGGTGAACGGGAGCCGGTCGGCGATCATCGAGGTGTTGGACTGGTAGAACTGCAACGACTGGCCGAGGTCGCCGGTCAGGACGCCCTTGAGATAGTCGAGGTACTGGACGGCGACGGGCAGGTCCAGGCCGAGCTGGTGGCGCAGCGCCTCGCGTTGCTCGGGTGGGGCCATCGGGCCGAGGATGGTGGCGGTCGGGTCGCCGGAGAGCCGGCCGAGCAGGAACGCCAGGCTGAGCGCGATGAGCAGCGAGGCGAACAGCGACGCGAGCCGGCCGCCGATGCGGCGTACGGTGCGGGCCTTCATCGGCGGGACCTCCAGCGCGCGCCGGGCATCGCGGCGAGCAGTTCGCGGGTGTAGTCGTTGTCGGGGGTGTCGAAGACCCGGTCGCACGGCCCCGACTCGACGACCCGGCCCCGGTACATCACGTGCACGACGTCGCAGAGCGAGCGGACCACGGCCAGGTCGTGGCTGATCATCAGCAGCGCCGCGCCGGTGGTCGTCCGGATCTGCCGCAGCAGGGCCAGCACGTCGGCCTGGACGGAGACGTCGAGGCCGGAGGTCGGCTCGTCGGCGACGATGAGGCGGGGGCGCATGAGCAGGGCGCGGGCGATGCAGACCCGCTGCGCCTGGCCCCCGGAGAGCTGGTGGGGGTAGCGGTCGAGCAGGTCCGGGGCGAGCCGGACCCGGCCGAGCAGGTCGGCGTCGCCGATCCAGGAGGTCCGCTCGGGTTGCAGCGCCCGCAGTTCCCGTAACCCGGAGCGGACCGACTGGCGGGGGTCGAGCGAGCCGTGCGGGTCCTGGAAGACCACCTGCACCTCGGGGCGCAGCCGGCGCAGCTGGGCACGGCTGATCGCCGAGAGCTGGTGGCCGAGCAGCCGGACGTCGCCCCGGCCGCGCGGACCCAACCCGGTGGCCGCCATGGCGAGCGTCGTCTTGCCGGAGCCGGACTCGCCGACCACGGCGACGCTCTCGCCGGCCGCGATGCGCAGCGACACCTGGTCGACGGCGCGGAAGAGCGCGCCGCTGCCGCCGTCGCGGTGCTCCACGACGAGGTCGGTGACCTCCAGCACGGGGGTGTCCGACTCCGGGGTGCGGGGGTGCCGGGCGAGGTCGCCCGGCACCCCCGTCTGCACTACCTCGGACATCGTCAGCGGGTCGTCTTCGTGAAGTCCACGGTGTTCAGCGGGCCGAACACCACGCCGGAGACGCCGGGGGCGGTCGCGTAGTTGAACACCTGCCGGTACAGCGGCACGTAGCAGTGCTTCTGGACCACGCCGATGGTGTTGAGCTGCTCGTAGAGCGGCGCGGCCTGCTGGGCGTCGTTCTGCTCCAGGGCCTGCTGGGCGAGCGTGTCGATCTGCGGGTCGGGGCAGTTGCCGGTGATCGACTTCGTCTTCATGAAGCCGCTGACGAAGTAGTCCGGCACCGCGACGTTCGGCACCCCGGCGAAGATCGACAGGCCGGGCACCTGGCGGCCGACGATCCGCTTGACCAGCGTGCCGTAGTCCAGCGGGACGTAGCTGACCGTGAAGCCGGCCTTCTCCAGGCTGCCGCCGACGGCCTGGGAGACCTCCTCGATGTTGGTGTACTGGGCCGCCGGGTAGGTGATCTGGACGGTCGGCTTGGCCCCGCCGACGAGTTCCTTAGCCCGGGCGGCGTCGGCGGTCACGCTCTGCGTCGGCTGCTGACCGGGCTTGACGTTGAGCAGGCCGGCGTCGGAGACCGCCTGGCCGTCGAAGATGCCCTTGACGATGGCGTCCCGGTCGATGGCCAGGGCTGCCGCCTCGCGCAGTTTCGGGTCGTCGAACGGCGCCTTGGTGGAGTCGAGGAAGGCGATGATCTTCATGGCGGTCTCGGTGCTCACCACCTCGACCCCGGCCGACTTGGCCGCGCTCGCCTGGGCCGGGGGCAGGTCGAAAGAGACGTCCACGCTCTTGCTCTGGATCAGCGCGAGCCGCTGGGCGGCCTCGTTGGCCCAGGTGAAGGTGACGCCCTCGTTGGTCGCCTTGGTGCCCCAGTAGTCGGGGTTGCGCTTGACCGAGATGTCCCGTCCGGCGTTCGCGCCCGACCAGACGTACGGGCCGGTGCCGACGGGGGCGGCGGCGAAGCCCTCCGAGCCCTTCTCCTGGTAGTACTTCGGCGGCACCAGGTAGACGGTGGTGAGCAGGTCGGGGATGTCGTACTGCGGGGTCTTGGTCTTGAGCACGACGGTGGTGGCGTCGGGCGCCTCGATCGCGGTGACGTTGCCGAAGTACGACTTGAGCTGCGAGGCCGGGTTGTCGCGGGTGAGGGTGATGGTGTTGGCCACCGCCGCCGCGTCGGCCTGCTCGCCGTTGCTGAAGCTGATCCCGGGCCGCACGGTGAACGTCCAGGTCGTCGGGTCGGTACGGGTCCAGCCCGTCAGCAGGCCGGTGTCGGTCGGCGCGAGGTCGCCACCGGTGTTGATCAGGGGTTCGAGCATGGTCGCCCAGACGATCTGGGCGGAGCGAGCGCCGACGATCGGGTCGAGGGTCGCCGGTTGGGCGGCGAGCAGCGCCCGGACGGGGGCGGTGCGGGACGAGCCGGTGGAGTCGGAGTCGGAGCCGCCGCACCCGGTGAGGCCGGCGCCCACGACGGTCAGCGCGGCGGCCAGTGCCCAGGAGCGCCGGGAGCGCAGGGATTTCATGATCATCGTGGTGTCCTTCACTGCGATGGACCCGTCATGTCTCCGCGTGAGGCGGCGGTGACGTTCGCCACAAAGTACCGACCAGCCGGTATCAAGTCAACGGGTCGACCGGGTATCCCGCTCATGACATTCACGTGACACAGGGCCGCCGGCCAGCGGCGTTGTATTCATACCGACCGGTATGTATGATACCGCGGTGACCAGCACCCTCACCCATGGGCACGACGGCCGCCTCGCCCGGGTCCGCTACGACAACGCGGCGCGCGGCAACTGCTTCGACCTCCCCGCGCTGCACCACCTCGTCGACACCCTGGAAACCGCCGCCGCCGACGACAGGTGTGCGGTCATCCACCTCGACCTGGCCGGCAAGAACTTCTGCGCCGGCTGGGACACCTCCTCCTTCACCGCACTCGCCGCCGCCAGCCAGGAGGCGGTCGCCGCCGACCTGCGGGCCAGCGACGACGCGCTGCACCGGATCCGGCGGCTGCCCGTCCCCCTCGTCGCCGGCGTCCGGGGCCGGATCATCGGGTTCGGCGCCGGCCTGCTCGCCGCCGTCCACCTGCCGGTCGCCGCCATGAGCGCCCGGCTCTCCCTCCCGGAGGCGCGCTACGGCTTCGCCCCGGCCGGCGTCGGCCACACCGTCGCCCGGTCGCTGCCCCGGCCGCACGCCTACCACCTGCTCACCAGCGCGGCGACCGCGACCGCCGGGCAACTGCTCGACTGGGGTCTGGTCGTCCGGGTGGTCGCCGACGACGACCTCGACCGGGCGGTGGGCCACCTCCTGGACACCCTGTTGGCCGTGCCGGGGTCCACCCTGCGGGCGGTGGTCGAGGTGGTCGAGTCCAGCCTGGCCACCGGCACCGCCGACCGGGCGTACGACATCTCCGCCCGCACGATCGTCGCGGGCCCGGCCACCCGGGGAGCAGCCTGATGACCCGACGATTCCAGCCCGGCGAAGCGGTCTGGGTGGAGCTGTGCACCCCCGACCCGGAACGGGCCGAGACCTTCTACGCCGCGTTGCTCGGCTGGACGGTGCGCGCCGAACGCCTCGGTGCCACCACCTACCGGATGTGCAGCGTCGACGGGCGGGACGTCGCCGGGATCTCCGACGCCGCCGCCCTGCACGGCGACCGCCCCCGGGGCTGGCTCACCTACTTCGCCGTGGACGACATTGCCGCCTCCGCGCGACGGGCGGTGGCGCTCGGCGGCGAACTGGTCACGCCCCCGCGCTACCTGCCGGCGGCCGGCACCGGCGCGGCGGTCGTCGACCCGTTCGGCGCGGCCTTCGGCCTCTACCAGGGCGAGACCCGCGTCGGCGTCCAGACGGTCAACTCGGTCGGAGCGCTGTGCTGGAACGAACTGGACACCGGTGAGCCCGCCGAGGCGGTGGCCTACTACCGCGCCCTGTTCGGCTACACCGCCCAACAGCGCGATGACTCGCCGACGGCCCGCCCCTACACCGTCCTGACGCTCGGGGACGTCCCGGTCGCCGGGGTCCTCGAACTCGACAACGCCTGGCCGAACCTCATCCCCTCGACGTGGATCACCTACTTCACCGTCGCGTCCCTCGACGACGCGCTGGCCCGGGTGACCGCCCTCGGCGGGTTGCCGACCGTCGGGCCGGTGGACAGCCCGCACGGACGGCTGCACCTGGTGAAGGACCCGGGTGGCCACACCCTGTGCCTCATCCAGCTCGAAGCCGGGCTCCGCCCCGACCACCACTCCTGCGATCCGGCGGTGACCCGATGATGGCCGAGCCCCTGTTCGACTCCGCCGAGTTCCGCCAGGTGTGCGGGCACTTCCCCACCGGCGTGACCGCGGTGACAGCGGTGACCGCGGACGGCACCGTCGCCGCGTTGACCGTGAACTCGTTCACCTCGGTCTCGTTGGAACCGGCGAAGGTGCTCTTCTGCGTCACCAGCTTCTCGTCGAGCTTCCCCGTCCTGCTCGGGTCGGAGCGGATCGCGATCCACATCCTCAGCCAGGACCAGCAGGACGTGGCCCGGCGGTTCGCCACCTCGGGGCTGTCCGGGGCGCAACGGCTCGACGGGGTGTCCTGGGTGCCCGGCGTCGACGGCGTGCCGCTGCTGCCCGACACACCGGCGATCCTCACCGGGCGACGCGACCAGGTGATCACCAGCGGCGACCACGTGATCGTCCTGATCGACGTCGACCAGGTGCACCTGAAGCAGACGGACGTGCCGGCGCTGTCGTTCTACCGGGGCCGGTTCGTCACGCCGTCCCGCACGGCGACCGAGTGAGCGCCGGTCGCCGGGCTCAGCCGTAGTAGCGGAACACGATCTCCGCCACGCAGCAGGGTTGCGACGTCTCGGCGAACTCCACCACCACCGAGGCCTTGGCCTGCACACCGGCGGCGCCCTCCCCCACCGGGGCGATCGGCTTCGCCGCGACGAGGGTCGCGGTGCCCTGGATCTCGACACCCGGGGGCAACGGCCGGACGAAGCGGACCCGGTCCAGACCGTAGTTGACCCCCATCGAGAAGGTCCGCACCGCCAGGATGTCGGCGAGCAACCGGGGGACGAGGGCCAGGGTCAGGAACCCGTGCACCACGGTCGAGCCGAACGGCCCGGACCGGGCGCGCTCCACGTCGACGTGGATCCACTGGTGGTCCCCGGTGACGTCGGCGAACTGGTCGACCTGCTGCTGGGTCACCACCCGCGGGGCGCTGACGCCCAGCTCCGCACCGACCAGGGCCAGCAGGTCGTCCGGGGTGTCGATGGTGGTTCGTCGCAGGGCGCGCATCGGCGGGGCTCCGTTCCAGGTGGCGGGTCCAGGGTGTCGGTCCGGTCCAGGGTGTCGGTCCGGGGCGGCCCCGGGCGGCGATCCGGTTCTCGCCATTCCGACTGGCGGGTATCTAACACCGGCTGACGGGACAGTTCAAGGACACATTTCATACCGACCAGGTGGTATGCTGCTGTGACGCGTGGCGACGAGGGGGTTTTACGGTGTTCGACGTCTACCGGTTGCCCGAGGAGCACGACGCGATCCGTGAGGCGGTTCGTGAGGTCTGTGCCGCGAAGGTGACCCCGTACGCGGCCGAGGCCGACGAGACCGGTGAGTTCCCCCGGGCGTCGTACGACGCGCTGCGGGCCGCGGACTTCCACGCCCCGCACATCCCCGAGGAGTACGGCGGTGCGGGTGCGGACGCTCTGGCCACCGCGATCGTGATCGAGGAGGTGGCCCGCGCCTGCGCCTCGTCGTCGCTGATCCCGGCGGTGAACAAGCTGGGCACGATGCCGCTGATCCTGGCGGGCTCGGAGGAGGTGAAGCAGCGGTACCTGCCGCCGGTGGCGGCCGGGGAGGCGATGTTCTCGTACTGCCTGTCGGAGCCGGAGGCCGGCAGTGACGCGGCGTCGATGACGACCCGGGCGGTGCGTGACGGTGATCACTGGGTGCTCAACGGCGTCAAGCGGTGGATCACCAACGCCGGCGTCTCCGAGTTCTACACGGTGTTCGCGGTGACCGACCCGGCGGCGCGGTCGCGGGGGATCTCGGCGTTCGTGGTGGAGAAGTCCGATCCGGGGGTCAGTTTCGGCGCTCCGGAGAAGAAGCTCGGCATCAAGGGCTCCCCGACCCGGGAGGTCTACCTCGACAACGTACGCATCCCCGCCGACCGGATCATCGGTGAGCCGGGGACCGGTTTCGGCACCGCGATGCGGACCCTGGACCACACCCGGGTCACCATCGCCGCGCAGGCCGTCGGTATCGCCCAGGGCGCCCTGGACTACGCCAAGGGGTACGTGCGGGAGCGTCAGCAGTTCGGCAAGGCGGTGGCGGAGTTCCAGGGCATCCAGTTCATGCTCGCCGACATGGGCATGAAGCTGGAGGCGGCCCGGCAGTTGACCTACACCGCCGCCGGGAAGTCCGAGCGCGGCGACGCGGACCTGACGTACTTCGGGGCGGCGGCGAAGTGTTTCGCCTCCGACGCGGCCATGGAGATCACCACCGACGCCGTGCAGCTCCTCGGCGGCTACGGCTACACCCGTGACTACCCCGTCGAACGGATGATGCGCGACGCCAAGATCACCCAAATCTACGAGGGCACCAACCAGGTCCAGCGGATCGTGATGGCCCGCCAGCTCCTCAAGGACTGACGCTCCACCGCCGGCCGCTCCACCGCCGGGCGGTCAGGCGGACAGGCCCTCCAGCACCATCGCGCTGAACTGGCGGGCCACCTCGTCGACGCTGAGCGGACCACCCACGTTGAGCCACTGGTACGCCCAGGCGCACATGCCGACCAGCCCGAAGGTGGCGATGCGGGGGTCGACGTCCGGGCGGAACGCCCCCCGGGCCACCCCGTCGGCGACCATCCCGGCGAAGGCCGCCTCCACCAGGCCACGTTTGCGGGTCACCTCGGCGAACAGGTCACCGGTGAGGTAGCGCCGCTCCTGGTAGAAGATCGTCACGTGCGCCCGGTACTCGGCCACGCTGGTCAGGCTGAACCGGATCAGCTCCCGTACCCGGACGGTCGGGTCGTCGCTGTCGGCCTCGATCTTCTGGATGGCGGCGAGCTGCGCCTCCAGGTACTCCTCCTGGATGTGCCGCAGCAGGTCGTCCTTGCTGGCGAAGTGGTGGTAGAAGGCCCCCTTGGTGAGCTGCGCCTGGTCGGCGATCTCCTGCACCGAGGTACGGTCGAAGCCACGCTGCTCGATCAACCCCAGCGCACTCGTGATCAACGAGTTGCGGGTGTTCTCCGGGTCGTACCCGTCGGGCCAGCGTTGCCGGCGTCGGGTCGACTCCGGGCGGGACGTCGCACGCGCCATTGGTGGCCTCCTATCCCCTGTACAGCCACACAATGCTACCGTCCGGTCGGTAGGAACCGAAGAGAGCCACCCCGGTCAATCCGCCCGAGAATTGTCGCGCCTCGTCCGCCCGCCGGGGAACACCTCCGACGACGCGGGAAGGTGTCCGACCGTCGACGACCCCGCACGGGCGGTACGCGGCAGCCGGCCCGATCCGCGTTCCCGGTGCGGCCCGGGACCGCAGCGCCGCCGGCCGCGGAGGACGGGGACCGGTGGCGCGGACCGGTTCAGCGCCGGGCGTCGCCCGACCGCCCCCGACCGACCCGGTGACCGACCCGCGGCGGGCGGACCACCGGGGACGTCACCGATCCGGGACGGAACTCCCGGGCCGCGCCGGCCACCAGTTCGTCGGGATCGTCGACGAGTGACCGCCGCAGGTGCGCCGGGACCAGCTCCGAGGTCGCCACCGCCATCCGTACCTGCACGGACCGGTCGTCGACCAGACGGCGCAGGTCCGCCTCGTCCAGCGCGACGGCGGCCACCAGCGCGGCACGGACGTCCGGTACGGGATCTGCGGCGAGCGCGCCGCGCTGGGCGGCGGTGGTGCGCGGATTGCGGGCCAGCCCCTTGCGCACCCGGGCCGTGCGGTCGGCCAGCAGCGCGGTGATCACCTCGGGGTCGTGGGTGTGCGCGGCGAGCCGTTCCCGCACCTCGGGGGAGACGTCGTCGACCAGCCGCGCGGCCAGCTCGGGCTCCAGTTCCCGCGACTCGGCGAGCAGACCACGGAGTTCCTTGTCCGCGGTCTGGACCATCGCCCGGCGTACCGACGTGTCGCAGGCCGGGTTGCCGGCGACCGCCCAGCGGACCCACCGGTCGGCGTCCCGGACCAGGCGCAGCAGGTTGGCGACCGAGGTCGACGGGTTCCTCGCCACCGCTTCCCGTACCTCACGGTCATGGTCGCGGGTCAGCGGTCGCAGCGCCTGGGCGGGCGCGTCGGGCCGGCTGGCGACCGCCCGGCGGACCACCGGCGACGGGTCGGCGGCCAGGTCGATCAGGGTCAGGTGGGTCGTGCCGGGAGCCTGGGCGAGGGCGAGCCGGGCCTCGACCCCGCCGTCCGTCGCCTCCTGCGCCACGGTGCCCGACCCACGGTGACGGTCGGTCCCGCCGACGTCCTGCTGCTCGCCCATGGGCGTCATCATGTCACGGGCCGCAGCGGCGATGCCCCGGCCCGGCGGCCGGGCGCGGCCCCACCGTGGTGGGACAATCTGACGGGGTGAACGCCGAACAGCCCACCGACGACGTCCGCACCCCCCGGGCGCAGCTCGGGTCGAGCCCGCAGCACCTGCTGGCCACCCTGCTCGGTGAGTACCTCGACTCCGCGGACGCCGACCTGCCGTCGGCGGCGGTCATCGCGATGCTGCGGGAGTTCGGGATCACCGAACCGAGCGCCCGTGCGGCCCTGTCGCGGCTGGTCAAGCGTGGTCTCATCGCAGCCCGGGGTAACACCCGGCCGCCGGTCTACCACCTCACGCCCGCGGCGATCGCCCGGCACCGCTCCCGGATGCGGCACTTCCTGGACTTCGGCGCACGCCCACCACACTGGACCGGAGACTGGGTGGTGGTCTCCTTCTCGGTCCCCAGCTCCGGCCAGGCCGCCCGGCACGCGGTGCGCCGGGCGCTGACCGGCCACGGTTTCGTGGGCCTCTACGACAGCGTGTGGATCCGGCCGGGCAGCCACGCCGGACCGGTGCGGGAGGAGCTGACGGCGCTGCTGCACGCCGTCGAGGGGGCGCGCTGGTCGGTGCTGCACGCCCGGTTCGACGAGGAGTCCGGCCCGCACGGCCCGGCCGCCGCGTACGACCTGACCGGCCTCGCCGCCGGCTACACGGCCTTCGTCGCACGCTACGCGCCGTTGCGGGCGGCCGCCCGCCGGGGCTCGGTCGACCCGGCCACGGCTCTGGTGGCGCGCACCTCCGCGATGGACTCCTGGCGGCGGTTCGCCGACACCGACCCGGACCTGCCCGCCCATCTGCTGCCGCAGCCCTGGCCCCGCCAGCAGGCCCGGGAGACCTTCCTGGACGTCCACGGCGCGCTCGGCGCGCTCGCCCGCGCCCGGCTGGTCGAGGTGGCTGCCCCGCACTGGCCGGCCGCCGCCGGCTGGATCACCCACTTCGACGCCACCCGGGACGCCACCCGCCCGGAACCGGCCGACGGCCCGCCCGGAGTCCCACGCCGTACCGGCTGACCGGCCCGGACGGGCGTCGGACCCGGCCCGCCAGCCGGGCAAGACATTGACACTTTTCGTTACCACAGTGATAGTAACTGCATACCGCGACCGCCTGTGGGGACTGCGGCCGGCGGTCGACGCGTCCACGTCGGCCCGCCCCGCCGCCGGCGCCGACCACCCTGGTCGGGCCCGGCGGCAGCCCCGCCACCGCAGGGGTGCCACCGCCGACACCCGCAGGAGGGTGCATGCCACTCAGATCGAAGCTCTACGCCGGCCTGACGGCCGCGCTCGTGCCGGCAGCCGCCGTGCTGATGACCCTCGGCGCGACGCCGGCCGACGCCGCAGTGGGCGGATCGGGGCCCTACCCCGCCGACTACGAGACCTCGGCCAGCCTGCCCAACCACACCATCTTCCGGCCGCAGACGCTGCCGACCGAGCGGCTGCCGATCCTCGTCTGGGGCAACGGCGGCTGCTCGGCCAACGGCCTCTCACAGGGCAACTTCCTGCGTGAGATCGCCTCGCACGGCTTCCTGGCCATCGCCAACGGCGGGCCGAACGCCTCCGGCTCCACCAACTCGCAGATGCTCACCCAGTCCATCGACTGGGCAGTGGCGGAGAACTCCCGTCAGGGCAGCAAGTACTACAACCGGATCGACACCGGCAAGGTCGCCGTCGCCGGTTTCTCCTGTGGCGGTCTGGAGGCGTACGCCGTCTCCAACGATCCCCGGGTGACCACCACCGGCATCTTCAGCAGCGGCCTGCTCAACGACGCCGACGACTACCAGCTCCGGCGGCTCACCAAGCCGATCGCCTACTTCGTCGGTGGCCCCAGCGACATCGCCTACCCGAACGCCATCGACGACTGGGGCAAGCTGCCGGCCGGGCTGCCCGCCTTCATGGGCAACCTCAACGTCGGGCACGGCGGCACCTACGACCAGCCCAACGGCGGCGAGTTCGGCCGGGTGGCGGTGCTCTACCTCAAGTGGCGGCTCAAGGGCGACACCACCGCCGGCACCAACTTCGTCGGCGCCAACTGCGGGCTCTGCCGCACCCAGTGGACCGTCCAGCAGAAGAACCTGACGCTCGGCGACCCGCCGCCGACCACTCCCCCGCCCACCACGCCGCCGCCCACCACGCCACCGCCGACCACTCCCCCGCCGACCACGCCGCCACCCACCACTCCGCCGCCCGGCGGGAACGCCGGCTGCACCGCGGTCTACGCGGTGCAGGACCAGTGGAACGGCGGGTTCGTCGCCAACGTCAGCGTCACCGCGGGAACCAGCGCGCTCACCGGCTGGCGGGTCACCCTGAACCTGCCGAGCGGAGCGTCGGTCACCTCGCTGTGGAACGGCGTCGGCAGCGGCACCAGCGGCAGCGTCACCGTCACGAACCAGAGCTACAACGGACGGCTGGCCGCCGGACAGGCCACCAGTTTCGGCTTCCAGGGCACCGGGACCGGTGCCGGCGCCACCGCCACCTGCACCGGAAGCTGAACGACCACCCGAGGAGGCAGGCGGATGGTCCGCGGCGGGCCGGTACCGGGTACCGGCCCGCCGTCGGGTGTTCTAGGGTGCCGCCATGACGCGCGCACCCCGGGAGGCGGAGACCCGCATCGGGCCGGTCGGCGCCTTCCTCTGCCGGCTGGTCTTCCTGGCCATCTGCCTGCCCGGGCCGGCCCTGCTCGCCGCCGACCTGCTGGGCGACCTGCCGGTGTCGACCGGGGAGCGCTGTGGCCTGCTCGCCGGCGGGGTGTTCACCACCGTCGTCAGCGTCGGCTTCGGCCTTTTCGGCTGGCGGGTGGTCGACCGGTCCCGCCGCGACGCGCGCCAGCTCGACGCCACCGGGGTCGCCGCGACGGCGGAGATCCTCACCGTGGCGCACCACCTCGGCGGCGAGGACCCGGGGCTCCTGCTCCACCTGCGGATCCACGGACCCGGGTTCGCCGCCTTCGAGGCCGACACCGTCCGGCCCGACGACCCGGCGCTCGTGCCCGGTGCGCTGCTGACCGCTGTCGTGGACCCGGCGGACCGGCTCTACCGGGTGGGGTGACGGCCCTCCGGCCGACTCAGGCCGCGCCCCGCAGATCCTCCTCGATCCGCCGCGCCGTGGCCAGCAGCGGCGGCAGCAGCTCCCGCCGGATCAGCTCGAAGGACCCCCGGCTGGCGTGGGCGGACAGGTTCACCGCCGCGACCACCGTGCCGTCCTCGCCGTGGATCGGCGCGGCCAGCGAGCGCAGACCCTCCTCCAGTTCCTGGTCCACGATGGCGTAGCCCTGGCCGGCGATCCTCGTCAGGACGGCCCGCAACCTGGCCGGGTCGGTGACGGTGCGCCGGGTCAACGGCCGCAGCGACGCGGTGGCGAGGTAGTCGTCCAACCAGTCCGCCGGCTGCGCGGCCAGCAGCACCCGTCCCATCGAGGTGGCGTACGCGGGGAACCGGGTGCCGACGTTGATCCCCACCGTCATGATCCGCTTGGTGGGCACCCGGGCGACGTAGACCACCTCGTCGCCGTCGAGCACCGACACCGAACAGGACTCCTGCACCTGCGCGACCAGGGCCTCCATGTGCCGCTGCGCGATCTCGGGCAGGCCGAGGCCCGACAGGTACGCGTAGCCGAGGGCGAGGATCCGCGCCCGCAGCGAGAACAACCGGCCGTCGGTGTGCACGTAACCCAACTCGACCAGGGTGAGCAGGAACCGGCGGGCGGCGGCCCGGGTCAGCCCGGTCCGCCGGGCCACCTCGCTCAGCGTGAGCCGCGGGTGCTCGGCGTCGAAGGCCCGGATCACCGCGAGTCCGCGCTCCAGCGACTGCACGAAGTCCGGCGACCGCGCCGCCTCCCCGCCCACGCTCACCCCGCCTCCCGCCGCAGGACCTCCCGGGCCACCCGGAACGCCCGGTTCGCCGCCGGTACGCCAGCGTAGACGCCGACCTGGAGCAGCACCTCCGCCACCTCCTGCGGGCTCAGCCCGTTGCCCAGCGCGGCCCGCACGTGCATCGCCAGCTCCTCGTCGTGGTGCAGGGCGGCCAGCACGGCGAGGGTGACGCAGCTACGGGTACGCCGGTCGAGACCCGGCCGGCTCCACACCTCCCCCCACGCGTAGCGGGTGATGAAGTCCTGGAAGTCGGCGGTGAACTCGTCGGTGCCGGCGACCGCGCGGTCGACGTGCGCGTCACCGAGCACCTGCCGGCGTACCGCCATGCCGGCCTCGTGCCGCTCGTGGTCGTTCATCGCCCACCCGGTTCCTCGAAGTGCTCCCGCAGGAGCCGACCCACCGGCCCGGCCTGCTCGACGTTGGCCAGGTGCGCCGCCGCGCCGAGGACGACCAGCCGCGCCCCGGGGATGCCCCGGGCGATCTCCCGGGCGTGCGCCACCGGGGTCGCCGGATCCTCCGCGCCCGCGACGACCAGCGTCGGCGCGTCGATCCGGCCCAGGTCGGGGCGGAGGTCCATGGCGGCGATCGCCTCGCAACAGGCGGCGTAGCCGGCGGGGGGCGTCGCGGTGAGCAGGTCCCGGCACCCGGCCACCACGTCCGGCTGGGCCACGGCGAACGCCGGAGTGAACCAGCGGGCCACCACCGCGTCGGCGATCGTCGACAGGCCGCCGGCCCGTACCGTCGCCGCCCGCTCCCGCCACGGGGCGGGCGGAGGGAGCCACGCCGCGGTGCACAGCAGCGCCAGGCGCCGCACCCGCTCGGGCGCGTGGGCGGCGAGCCACATCCCGACCATCCCGCCGAGGGACAGCCCGGCGTAGTGCACCCACGGCACCGCGAGGGCGTCCAGCGTCCGCAGCACCTCCCGGCCCAGCAGGTCCAGGGTGTACGGCCCGTCCGGCACCGCCGAGCGGCCGTGACCCAGGTGGTCGTACCGGATGACCCGGAACCGCTCGGCGAGCACCGGGACCTGGGGTTCCCAC
Organism: Micromonospora rifamycinica; assembly: GCF_900090265.1. Taxonomy (NCBI): domain Bacteria; kingdom Bacillati; phylum Actinomycetota; class Actinomycetes; order Micromonosporales; family Micromonosporaceae; genus Micromonospora; species Micromonospora rifamycinica. Next base: position 220,060 of record NZ_LT607752.1, on the reverse strand, counting down.
ATCGCTGCGGTGGTGCCGAGGGAACTGCCGAGCAGCAGCACCGGCGCGGCGGCCGGACCGTCGACGGTGAGGTGCAGCCGGGAGGTCACCGGCCCGCGCCCCGGACGGCGGCCAGCGCCCGGTCGACGAGCGGGCCGGCCGACCCGAGCCACCGGTGCGGGTCGAGCGCCTCGTCGAGCTGCGCCTCGGACAGGTGGGCGCGGATCTCGGGGTCGGCGAGCAGCGCGGCCCGGAACGAGGGTGCGGCGGCGGCGCGGGTGACCAGGTCGTGCGCGGCGCTGCGCCCGACGGCGGGGGCCAGCCGGGCGGCGACGGCCTCGGCGAGCACGAGCCCGCCGGTCGCGTCGAGATTCGCCCGCATCCGTTCCGGGCGGACCTGCAAGCCGGCCAGCAGCCGGGCGCACCGGCCGGCGGCACCGCCGGCCAGGTGCAGCAGCTCGCACAGCGGCTCCCACTCGGCGTGCCAGCCGCCGGCGGACCGCTCGTGTTCCTGTACGACCGCGCCGAACAGGGTGGCGACCAGGCCGGGGCCGCGGCGCGCCGCGGCCCCGATCAGGATCGAGTCCACCGGGTTGCGCTTGTGCGGCATGGCCGAGGAGCCGCCCCGGCCGGTGCCCCCCTCGGCGACCTCGCCGATCTCGGTCTGGGCGAGCAGCCCCACGTCGAGCGCGACCTTGCCGGTCGCCGCGAGTGCCGCACCGAGGGCGGCGGTCAGGTCGAGGCGGGGCTGCCGGCAGGTGTGCCAGGGCAGCGGGCTCGCGGGCAGCCCCAGCCGGGCCGCGAACCGCTCGGCGACCCGCGGACCGGCCGGGCCGAGGGCGGCCAGGGTGCCGACCGCGCCGCCGAGCTGGGCGGGCTGCCCGGCACCCGCCTGCCGGAGCCGGTCCCGGGCCTGCGCCAGGCCGGTCGACCACCCGGCGGCCTTGAGCCCGAAGGTGGTGGGTGCCGCCTGCTGCCCGAGGGTCCGGCCGACCAGCACGGTGTCCCGGTGGGTGGCGGCGAGCCGGGCGGCGGCGTCGACGGCGGCGTCCAGGTGGCGCAGCAGCGGACCGAGCGCCCGCACCGCCACCAGGCTCAGCGCGGTGTCCAGGATGTCCTGGCTGGTCGCCCCGAGGTGCACCCACGGCCGGGCCGGGGCGGGCACGGCGGCGGTCAACTCCCGCACCAGCGGGACGACCGGATTCCCGGCGGCGTCGGCGGCCCGGCCGAGGGCCACCGGGTCGTACCGCTCGGGGCGGCACCGGGCGACGATCGCGTCGGCAGCCGACCCGGGCAGCACACCGGCGTCCGCCCCGGCCCTGGCCAGCGCCGCCTCCCCGTCCAGCAGCGCCCGCAACAGGGCCGGGTCGCCGAGTTCGGCGTCCACGTCCGGGGTACCGGAGAGGCCGGAGAGCAGGCCGTCAGACGGCGAAGAAGACGGTCTCACGGTCACCCTGGAGACGGATGTCGAAGCGGAACCCGTCCGACGCGGTGGTGGCCAGCAGGGTGGCCCGCCGGTCGGCGTCGAGACCGCGCAGCACCGGGTCGACGGCGTTGGCCGCCGGCTCGTCGGGGAAGTAGAGCCGGGTGACCAGGCGGTGCAGCAGCCCCCGGCCGAGGATCGACAGGTTGAGGTGCGGGGCCTCGGTGCCGCCGTCCGGGGCGGGCAGTGCCCCCGGTCGGACGGTCAGCAGCCGGTACCGCCCCCGCTCGTCGGTCTCGCTGCGGCCGAACCCCCGGAATCCCGCGAGCGCGGGCGGCCAGGCCCCGCGCGGGTCGTCCGGATGGTCGAACCGGCCGTCCGGGTCGGCCTGCCAGCTCTCCACGAGCGCGTCGACCACCGGTGTTCCGGTGCCGTCGAGGATCCGGCCCCGGATCCAGAACGCCCCCGGGGTGCCCTCGGGGACGACGTACGGGCCGTCGGGCCAGTGCAGACCGATGCTCAGGTACGGCCCCACCGTCTGTGCCGGGGTGACGCCCAGCCGTTCACTCATCGTCGTCGCCGTCCTCGAAGGGGGTGCCCTCCCGGCCCCGCAGCACGATGTCGAACCCGTACGCCAGCGCCCACTGCGGCACCGTGCCGGCGTGGTCGTAGCGGGCGACCAGCCGCTGCCGGGCGTCCGGGTCGCGGATCGCGTGGAGCACCGGATCCTGGAAGAAGAGCGGGTCGTCGGGGAAGTACATCTGGGTGACCAGCCGTTGGGTGAACGCCCAGCCGAACAGCGAGAAGTGGATGTGCGCCGGCCGCCAGGCGTTGTCGTGGTTGCGCCAGGGGTACGCGCCGGGCCGCACGGTGACGAACCGGTAGCGCCCCCGGTCGTCGGTGAGGGTCCGGCCCACCCCGTCGAAGTGCGGGTCCAGCGGGGCCGGCCAGGTGTCGCTCGCGTGGCGGTAGCGCCCCGCGGCGTTGGCCTGCCAGATCTCGACCAGCGTGTGCGGCACCGGGCGACCGTCGCCGTCCCGGACCCGGCCGTGCACGATGATCCGCTGCCCCTGCGGGGGGCCGTCGTGCTGGCGGGTCAGGTCGTGGTCGAGGTCGCCGAGGCGTCCCTCACCCAGCAGCGGCCCGGTGACCTCGGTCAGCCGCTGCGGCAGGTGGACCGGCGGCTGCCGTGGGGCCCGCGTCACGGTCGACCGGTAGCCGGGACTGAGCAGCGGTGGGTGGGTGTCGACGTCGTCGCGCCGGTACGCCGGCAGCACCGGCGCACCGCCGGCCTCCCCGGTCATCGTCCCTCCCGTGTGGTCGTCGCCAACGCCCGTAGCACCGCCAGCTCGTGCGGCGTCGGCGGGTCACCGGTGGTCAGCGGCTCGGCCACGGCGAGGTCCCAGCCGGTGGCCGCCCGGGCCCGTTCCCGGGTCACCCCGGGATGCAGCCGGGTCAGGGTCAGCTCGCGGCTGACCGGATCGGGTTCGAGCACACCCAGGTCGGTGATCACCAGGCGGGGACCGCCGCCGCGCAGGCCGAGCCGTTCCCGGTCGCCCGGTCCCGCCCCGTACCCGACCGAGGTGACGAAGTCGACCCGCTCGACGAAGGTGCGGAGGTTCTGCCGGACGACCACCACCACCTCACGGCAGGAGGCGGCGATCTCCGGTGCGCCACCGGCGCCGGGCAGCCGCACCCGGGGGGCGTCGTAGTCGCCGACGACGGTGGTGTTGAGGTTGCCGTACCGGTCGAGCTGCGCCGCGCCGAGGAAGCCGACGTCGATCCGGCCGGGCTGGAGCCAGTAGTTGAACACCTCGGGCACCGACACCACCGCGTCGGCGGTGTCGGCGAGGATGCCGTCGCCGATGGACAGCGGCAGCCGGTCCGGCTTCGCGCCGAGGCAGCCGGACTCGTAGACCAGCGCCAGGTGCGGGGCGTGGGTCGCCCGGGCGAGGTTCGCCGCCGTGCTGGGCAACCCGATCCCGACGAAACAGGCGGTGCCGTCGCGCAGTTGCCGGGCGGCGGCGACGGTCATCATCTCGTCGGCGGTCCAGTCCGTCGTCGCGTCCGCCCCGCTCACGTCGCCGCCCCGGCCCGGTGCACGTGCTCGTCGAGCCAGGCCCGGAAGGTGTCGCGGTGCCGGCTCACGGCGTCCCACGCCCGGTAGAAGTCGTTGTCCCGGACCGAGTAGCCCTGCGCGTAGGAGGGGTGCGCGCCGCCGGGCACCTCGGCGACGGCGGTGACCGCCCAGCCGGGCAGCACGACCTGGCCGGGCACCGGCGTCAGCTCGTCCACGATCTCCTCCACGGTGACCAGCGACCGGTGCGCCGCGAGCACGGCCTCCTTCTGCACCCCGGTGATGCCCCAGAGCTGCACGTTGCCGGCCCGGTCGGCGCGCTGCGCGTGCACCACCGTCACGTCCGGGCGCAGGGCCGCCACGGCGGTGAGGGTCTCCCCGGTGAAGGGGCAGGTGACGGAGCTGACGTTGGCCGTGTGCCGGGGCAGGTCGGTGCCGGTGTAGCCGCGCAGCACGGCGAACGGCAGCCCGGACGCCCCGGCCAGGTAGCGGTTCGCCATCCCGGCGTGGCTGTGCTCCTCCAGCTCCAGCGGGCGCGGCCAGCCCTGCTGCACGGCGTCCCGGAAGCGGTGCAGCGAGCCCACCCCCGGGTTGCCGCCCCAGGAGAAGACCAGGCGACGGGCGCACCCGGCCCCGATGAGCTGGTCGTAGACCACGTCGGGGGTCATCCGGACCAGGGTGAGTTCCCGCCGTCGCTGGCGGATGACCTCGTGACCGGCGGCGAACGGGATGAGGTGGGTGAACCCCTCCAGCGCCACCGTGTCGCCGTCGCGGACCAGCTCCGCCACGCCGTCGGCGAGCGAGACGAGCCGCGCCATCAGCCTCCCCCGCCTGCCGCGAACCGGGCACCGCCGGCTGTGCGCCATGCGGACCGCCGTACTCATGTCGAACGTACGACGGACAGCGACATACGTCAACGCGTTGACGGCGGCCGGACCGCGTGCCAACGTTCATAGGGAGAACAGCCGTTCGGTCAGCGAACACCGCCGGACACCCGTCGGGCGCAGCCCGCAGCCTCCCGGGAGGACCCCGCACACTCCCGTCTGGACCGGGGCCGCACGGGGAACGAGGAGGTCGCAGATGCGTACCCAGGTCGGCATCGTCGGCGCCGGGCCGGCGGGACTCATGCTGTCGCACCTGCTGCACCGGCAGGGCATCGACTCGGTGGTGCTGGAGACCCGCAGCCGCAGCCACGTCGAGCAGCGGGTCCGGGCCGGCGTCCTCGAACAGGGCTCGGTCGACCTGCTCTGCCGCACCGGTCTCGGCGAGCGGCTACGCCGGGAGGGACTGCGGCACGAGGGCATCGAGCTGCGCTTCGCCGGTGAGTCGCACCGGGTGCCGATGACCGAGCTGACCGGCCGGGCGATCACCGTCTACGGTCAGCAGGAGGTGGTCAAGGACCTGATCGCCGCCCGGCTCGCGGCCGGCGGCGCGCTGCTGTTCGACGCCGACGTCGTCCGGCTGACCGGGCTCGACTCCGACGCGCCGGTCGTCCACTACCGACGCGAGGGGCGTGCGGAGGAGCTGCGCTGCGACTTCGTGGCCGGCTGCGACGGGTTCCACGGGGTGAGCCGGGCCGCGGTGCCCGAGGGGGTGCTGACCAGCTACGAACGGGCGTACCCCTTCGCCTGGCTCGGCGTGCTGGCCGCCGCCGCGCCCGCGGTGCGGGAACTCGTCTACGCCCACCACGACCGGGGTTTCGCCCTCTACAGCATGCGCTCACCGGAGGTCTCCCGGCTGTACCTCCAGGTCGCGGCGGACGCGGACGTCGCCGACTGGCCGGACGCACGGATCTGGACGGAGCTGCGGACCCGGCTGGAGACGGTGCCGGGCTGGTCGCTCACCGAGGGGCCGGTGCTGGAGAAGTCCGTCACCCCGATGCGCAGCTTCGTGGTCGAGCCGATGCAGTGGGAACGGCTGTTCCTGGCCGGCGACGCGGTGCACATCGTCCCGCCGACCGGCGCGAAGGGCATGAACCTGGCGCTGGCCGACGTCGCGCTGCTCGGCGAGGCGTTCGCCGCCTGGTACGGCCACGGGCGGGCCGACCTGTTGGCGGGCTACTCGGCCACCGCGCTGCGCCGGGTCTGGCGGGCGCAGCACTTCTCCTGGTGGATGACCTCCATGCTGCACCGGCTGGCGACCGACGACCCGTACGAGGCGAAGCTGCAGACCGCCACCCTGCGGTACGTCGCCACCTCCCGCGCCTACGCCACCAGCCTGGCAGAGAACTACGTGGGTCTGGCCGAGGTCTGACCACCGTGGACCCGCCCGGACGGGGGCACGGCCACCCCGGTGGCCGTCGCGCCCCGCCCACCGCCGTCCGGGTACGCGCCGGAGCGACGCCACCACGACACAGCGTTGTTCAACTCATTCATGACGGGCGTCAGAAATTATTGACTTTCGATGCCGTGGTGGCCGACCATGGCCAGCACGGCGGCGTGCGTCCCCACGCCGCGACCGGTCTCCCGCAGCACCGTTCCCCCGCAGCTCTGCTCCCCCCGCAGCACCGCTTCCCCGCAGCACCGCTCCCCCGCAGCTCTGCTCCCCCCCGCAGCACCGCTTCCCCGCAGCACCGGTCCCCCGCAGATCAGAGGCGTACCGCCGACTTCCGACGCACCCCACCACCCCCGCCCAGGAAGGGCCTCGTCAATGAAGAAGGTCATGGCTCTCGGGCTGATCGCCGTCACCGCGATCGCCCTCACCGGATGTACCGACTCCGACGCGTCCAGCCCGTCCCCGCAGGCCTCGGGTGACCTGCGCAAGGTCCGGGTCGCGGCGCTGCCCATCACCGAGACCGCCGCGCTGTGGGGTGGCATCAAGGCGGGGATCTTCGCCGAGCGCGGGCTCCAGGTCGAGGTGCTGCCCGCCCAGGGCGGCGCCCAGGCCATCCCCGCGCTGATGAACGGCGACATCGACTTCGCCATCGGTCAGCCCTTCGGTCCGTTCCGGGCCGACCTGCAGAAGCTCGGCGTCGTCATCATCGGCAACTACGCCTCCTCGTACGCCGACGGCGACGACATCAACGCCGTGGTGGCCTCGGCGAAGTCGGGCATCCGGCGGCCGGCCGATCTGGCGGGCAAACGGGTCGCGGTCAACAGCCTGGGCGCGGCCGGCGACGTCACGATCATGGCGGCGGTGGAGAAGGACGGCGGCGACCCGACCAGGATCAAGTTCGTCGAGGTGGCCTTCCCGGACGCGCCGGCCCAGCTCGCGGCGGGCAACATCGACGCCGCCTGGGTGCCGGAGCCGTTCGTCACCCAGCTGAAGAGCCGGGGCGACACCTTCGTCGTCGCGCCCTACCAGGCGGTCGTGCCCGGCCTGGCCACCCTCACCACGATCACCACCACCGAACGCACCGACAAGGACGCCGCACTGGTCGAGGACTTCTCGGCGGCGATGAAGAAGACCCTGGAGTGGGCCGGCGACCCGGCCAACGAGCCGGCCGTCCGGCAGGCCATCAAGGACAACCTGCAGCTGCCGCCGCCGGTGGCGGAATCGGTCCGGCTGCCGGCGTTCGGTTGGGACGTCGACCGGGCGAGCCTGCAGAAGCTCGCCGAACTCGCGCAGAAGTACCGGGTACTCGACCGGCAGCCCGATCTCGACCGCCTCGTCCACCAGCAGTAGCCGGCGGGCCGCCCGCCCGGCCCCGGGCGGGCGGCGTCGTCCGCGCCACCACGGAGGTGACATGCGCGTGCCCCCCACCCGACGCCTTGGCACGGCACGCAGGGCGCTGCTGGGCGGCCTCGGCCTGGCCGGCTTCCTCGTCTGCTGGCAGGCGGTCCCCACGCTGGGCCTGGTCGACCCGCAGTACCTGCCCCGGGTGACCGACGTGCTCGCCCGGCTGGCCGAGCAGCTCGTCGACCTCGCGTTCTGGCGGCGACTGGGCAGCACCATGACGTCGTGGGCGATCGGGGTGACGGTGGCCACGGTCGCCGCCGTCGTCCTCGGCACGGTCGTAGGGCTGGTGCCGTTCCTGCGGCGCGCGACCCACACGACGGTGGAGTTCCTACGTCCCATCCCGTCGGTCGCCCTGATCCCGCTCGCCGTGCTGATGTTCGGCATCCAGCGCGAGGCCGCCCTGGTGATCATCGTCTACGCGTCGTTCTGGCAGGTGTTCGTGCAGGTGATCTACGGGGTCGCCGACGTCGACGCGGTCGCCCGGGACACCGCCCGCAGCTTCGGGCTGCGCCGCCGCGAGCGGTTGACCCACCTCGTCCTGCCGACCGCCCTGCCGTACCTGATGACCGGGCTGCGGCTCGCCGCGGCGGTGGCGCTCATCCTGGCCGTCACCGCGGAGATGGTGATCGGCAACCCCGGCCTCGGCCGCATGATCGAGCTGTCCCGGTCCGCCGGGGACGCCGTCGGCCTGTACGCCCTAGTCGTGGTCACCGGCCTGCTCGGGCTGGCGGTGAACCTGGTCTTCCGGTTCGTCGAGCGGCGGACGCTGTCCTGGCACCAGTCGGTACGGGGCGAGGAGACGCCGTGACCGGGCACGGAACCGCCGGCCGACCGCCCCGGCGCGGGACCGGCGGCCGGCTGGCGGTGGGCCTGCTGCACGCCCTCGGGCTGCCGCTGCTGCTCCTGGTGCTCTGGGGCCTGGTGGCGACGAGGGCGACGAACCGGTTCTTCCCCGACCCGGTGACCATCGCCGACGCCTTCGTCGACACCTGGATCGGGCCGGCGTTCACCGGGGACGTGCTGCCGAGCCTCGCCCGGCTCGGCCTCGGCCTGGGCGCGTCGATAGTGCTCGGCACCGCCGCCGGGACCGTCATCGGCCTGACCCGGTGGCTGCGCGAGCTGCTCGAACCCCTGCTGGAGTTCCTCCGGGCCATCCCGCCGCCGGTGCTGATCCCGGTGATGATGCTCCTGCTCGGCATCACCGGCACCATGAAGGTCGTGGTGATCGTCTCCGGCGCGGTCTGGCCGATCCTGCTGAACACGATCGAGGGGGTCCGGTCCACCGACAGCGTCATGACGCAGACCGCGCGGTCGTTCCGGGTCACCTGGTGGGAACGGCTGTGGTTCCTGGTGCTCCCGGCCGCCAGCCCACGGATCATGGCCGGGGTCCGGCAGGCCCTCTCGGTCGGCCTCATCCTGATGGTCATCTCCGAGATGTTCGCCTCGTCGGCCGGGCTCGGCTACCGGATCGCCTACTTCCAGCGCAACTACCTGGTCGCCGAGATGTGGAGCGGCATCCTGCTGCTCGGGCTGGTCGGCGTGCTGCTCGCGGTGGTGTTCGGTCTCGTCGAACGGCGCGTCCTGCGCTGGTACCACGGAATCAGGGAGGTCAACCGTGTCTGACCGGCGCACCCTGCTGCGGGTGGAGCACCTGCGCAAGGTCTACCAGTCCCCCACCGGCGACGTCGAGGCGATCGGGGACCTCAGCTTCACCATGGACGCCGGTGAGCTGGTCTGCATCGTCGGGCCGTCCGGGTGCGGCAAGACCACCCTGCTGAAGTGTCTCGCCGGTCTGCTGCGGCCCACCGGCGGGGTGGTCGAGATGCACGGGGCCCCGGTGACCGGCCCGAGCCCCGCCATGGCGGTGGTGTTCCAGGAGTACGGGCGCAGCCTCTACCCGTGGCTGACAGTACGCGGAAACGTCGAGCTGCCGCTGCGGCACAAGAAGCTCTCCCGCGCCGCGCGCGGCACACTGGTCGCCGACGCGCTCGACGCGGTCGGCCTGGGGCACGCCGCGCGCAGCCACCCGTGGCAGCTCTCCGGCGGGATGCAGCAGCGGGTGGCGATCGCCCGGGCCGTCGCCTACCAGCCCGAGGTCCTGATCATGGATGAGCCGTTCGCCGCCGTCGACGCGCAGACCCGGGCCGACCTGGAGGATCTGGTCCGCGAGCTGCACGCCCGCCGGGAGATGTCGATCCTGTTCGTCACCCACGACATCGACGAGTCGGTGTACCTGGGCGAGCGGGTGCTCGTGCTCTCCCACGCCCCGACCCGGGTCCGGGAGGACCTGACTGTCGACCTGCCGCCGGAGCGCGACCAGATCACCACCCGCGCCCTGCCCCGCTTCACCGAGCTGCGTACGCGCGTCTACGGCGAGATCCAGCGGGCCAAGCGCGGGCAGCCGGCGGACCGGTCCGCGCCGTGAGCGACGCCCGGACGACGAACGCACCGAGAGGGACAGCCGTGGGTCGGCGTCAACCGAAGCAGCTGCTGCTCGCCTTCTTCGGCGAGCACGTGGTCGACGACGCCACCGGGCCGATCCGGGCGAGCGTCCTGATCACGGTGCTGGAGGGGGCGGGGGTCGCCGCACCGGCGACCCGGGCCACCCTCGACCGGCTCGTGCGCAGCGGCGTCCTCGCCCGGGGCCGCAGCGGCCGGGAGACGCTGTTCGCGCTGACCGAGCACGGGACGGCGGTGCTGCGCGAGGCGACCCACCGGGTACGCGGGCCACGGCCGTTCGACCCGCAGGGCGGCGGCTGGACGCTGGTCACCTTCTCGATCCCCGAGGACCACCGCAGGTTGCGGCACCGGCTGCGGTCCACTCTCACCTGGGAGGGTTTCGCGCCGATCCGCGACGGGCTGTGGCTGGCACCCGGCGAGGTCGACCTGGCCGGTTCGCTGGAGCCGCTGCGGCAGGATCTCGCACCGCACGCCGTGGTCGCCTTCCACGCCCGGGAGCTCGCCGGCTTCCCGATCGGCGGGAGCGTCCGCGCCGCCTGGGACATCGAGGCGATCCGCCGGGAGCACCTGGCGTTCATCGAGCGGTGGGCGGACCCGGCCGCGACGGCCACGGCGACGAGCGCCCTCACCGTACGGACGATGCTGGTGGCGGACTGGCTCGCCCTGCTGCGGGCCGACCCCCGGCTGCCGGCGGAGTTCATGGACGCGCAGTGGCCGGCCGCGCGGTCGGTGGAGACCTACCGCCGGGCGCACCGCGCGCTGGCCCAGGCGTCCACGGCGGAGTTCGCCGCGCTCGCCGCGGCCCGGCCCACGGTCAGCCGGCGAACCGGGCCCGCAGCTCCGCCTTCCGCACCTTCCCCGACGCGGTCCGCGGCAGCTCGTCCACGATGACCACGTTCTTCGGCAGCTTGTAGCGGGCGATCCTGCCGTCGAGGTACGCGCGCACGGCGTCGGTGTCCACGGCGGCCCCCTCCCGGACGGTCACGATCGCCCACGGCACCTCACCCCAGCGGTCGTCCGGCACCCCGATGACGGCCGCCGAGACCACTCCGTCGATCTCGCCGAGCAGCAGTTCGAGCTCGGCCGGGTAGATGTTCTCGCCACCCGAGATGATCATGTCCTTGAGCCGGCCGGTGACGTAGAGGCAGCCGTCGGCGTCCAGGTGGCCCAGGTCGCCGGAGCGGAACCACCCGTCGGGCGTGAACGCCTCGGCGGTCGCCGCCGGCAGGCCGTGGTAGCCGGGGAAGACGTTGGGACCGGCCACCTCGATCTCGCCGACCGCACCGGCGGGCAGCACGGCACCGGTCGGGCCGGTGATCCGCACGTCGGTGAAGAAGTGCGGCAGGCCGACGCTGCCCTGCTTGGCCCGGGTCAACGCGGGCGGCAGCGCGGTCGCGCCCGGCGACGCCTCGGTCATGCCGTACCCCTGCGAGAAGGACAGCCCCCGCGCCTCGTACGCGTCCAGGATGCGGGTCGGCACCGCCGAACCGCCGCAGGTCAGCTTGGCCAGCGTGGACAGGTCGGTCGAGGCCCAGGCGGGATGGTCGGCCAGCAGCTGGTAGGTGGTCGGCACGCCGCTGAGCATGGTGACGCCGTGCCGGGCGATCCGGGCGAGCGCCCGCCCCGGCTCGAAGCCCCGCTCGACGACCATCGTGGCGCCCTTGAGGATGACCGGCAGGGCGCCCATCCCCAGCGAGGCCACGTGGAACAGCGGCGAGATCATCAGCGCCACGTCGGTCGAGACGACGTCGTAGTCGACCACGCAGTTGAGCGCGACCCAGGTGAGGTTGCCGTGGGTCAGCACCGCGCCCTTGGCCCGACCGGTGGTGCCCGAGGTGTAGACGATCGCCGCCGGGTCCGCCAGGCCCGGGTCGGCCCGGCCGGTGCGCTCCGGGTCGGCCTCCCGCACCAACGCGGCCAGCCCCGGCCGGTCCGGGGTGCCCTCGCCGGTGACCACCACCTGCCGGACCCGGGCGGCCGGCAGGGCGGTGGCCACCGACGCCGCGAACTCCGGGTCGTGGACCAGCACCCGGGCGTCGCAGTCCGCCAGGAGGTAGCCGATCTCGGGGGGCGCCAGCCGGGTGTTCACCGGCACGAACACCGCACCGAGTCGGGCCGCCGCGAACATCACCTCCAGGAACTCCGGGCTGTTCTCGCCCAGGTAGGCCACGGCGTCGCCGACGCCGACGCCGTGTTCCCGCAGCACCGCGCCGACGCGGTCCACCGCGTCGGCGAACTGGGCGTACGTGACGGTGGACCCCTCGCCGTGGATCAGGGCGACCCGGTCCGGGGACGTGAGCCGGCGCTTGGCCACCCACGCGCCGATCCCGTGCTGGTGCATCAGCAGCCTCCTGGTGGTGGTGTGCGCGGCCGGCCCGGACGCCCCCCAAGGGGTTCAGGCGGGAAGGACGCCCCCCGGCTCAGGCGTGGAAGCGGTACAACCCCCGCGCGACGACCGCCGGCTTGGCCACGCCCTCGATCTCGATGGTCTGGTCGACGGTGAGCTGGTAGCCGTCGCGCACCCCGGTCACCTCGGCGACGGCGGCCCGCATCCGCACCCGCGCCCCGACCACCACCGGCGCGGGGAAGCGCACCCGGTCGAGCCCGTAGTTCACCTTCGTGGACACGCCCTTGACCTCGAGCAGCTCGGTCCAGAACGGCACGGCCAGCGACAGCGTGAGGAAGCCGTGCGCGATCGGTGCGCCGAACGGCCCGGCCGCCGCCCGCTCGGGGTCGACGTGGATCCACTGGTGGTCGTCGGTGGCGTCGGCGAACAGGTTCACCTGGTCCTGGGTGACCGTCCGGTACCCGGTGTGCCCCAGATCGGTGCCGGCGAGGTCGGGGAGCTGGTCGTAGCTGATGGTCGTGGTCATGGTGCTTCCTCTCGTCGTTCCCCGGCGAGGCCCAGCAGCCGGACCGCGTTGTCCTTGAGGATGCCCGGGAGCACGTCCGGCCTGAGGTCGGTGGTCGTGACGTCGCGCAACCACCGGTCGGGGGTGAGCAACGGGTAGTCGGTGCCGAAGAGCACCCGGTGCCGGAGCACCGAGTTGGCGTGCCGCACCAGCTCTGCCGGGAAGTACTTCGGGCTCCAGCCGGACAGGTCGATCCAGGTGTTGGGCTTGTGCGTGGCCACCGACAGCGCCTCGTCCTGCCAGGGCACCGACGGATGGGCCATGACGATCTGGAGGTCCGGGAAGTCGGCCGCCACCGGGTCGAGCAGCATCGGGTTGGACAGGCCGAGCCGCAGGCCGTGACCGCCGGGGGTGCCCGCGCCGATGCCGGTCTGCCCGGTGTGGAAGATCGCCGGGAGCCCGGCCCGCTCGATCAGGCCCCACAGCGGGGCGTACTCGTCGCGGCCGGGGTCGAAACCCTGGACGGTGGGGTGGAACTTGAAGCCGCGTACCCCTTCCTCGGTGATCAGCCGGTCGGCCAGTTCGAGGGCCGCCCCGCCGGTGCGCGGATCGACCGACCCGAAGGGGATGAGCACGTCGGCGTGCTCGGCGGCGGCCCGGGCGATGTCGACGCTGGACAGCGGCGGGTGCCTCAGCTGGGTGCCCGCGTCCACGGTGAAGACGACGGCGGCCATGGCGCGCTCGCGGTAGTACCGCGCCACCGCGTCGACCGCCGGCCGGGGTCCGTCCGTCCGGAAGTACCTCGACGCCGCCGCCACCAGCGGTTCGGGCAGCGAGGTGTGACCGTGGTCGTCGACCTCGATGTGCACGTGCATGTCGATCGCCGTGACGGTGGCCAGGTCGATCGCGGGCTGGTACATCGGCGGCAGCCTCCGTCGGGCGGGTCCGTGGTCCGGCGGGCCGGGGGTCGGTTCGCGGGCCGGGTGGGTCAGGGGGTGGCCGGCTGGAACTGGGCGGGCAGCTCCGGGAAGCGTTCGCCGACACTCTGCGTCGCCCCGGCGAACGTCGCCGGCCAGGCCTGCACCAGCGCGTCGTACGTCCAGCCGCCCTCCCGGTAGGCGGTCACCGCCGCCTCCGGATGGGTCCAGATCTGGAGCCGGTCACCGCCGACCCCGATCACCTGCCCGGTCACCTGGGCCGCCGCGTCGGAGCCGAGGAAGGCGACCAGCCCCGCGACGTCGGCGGCGGTGCCGAAGCCGAGATCGTGCCGGAAGAACGCCGGCATCGGGTCGCCGTCCGCCTCGGCGCGTACCGCCGCGGCGAAGTAGGGGACGGTGGCGGTCATCGCGGTGGCGGCGACCGGGACGACGGTGTTGGCGGTGATGCCGGCCCGCCTCAGCTCCAGCGCCCAGGTGCGGACCATGCCGACGATGCCCGCCTTGGCCGCCGCGTAGTTGGTCTGGCCGAAGGTGCCGCGCTGGCCGGTGGGCGACCCGATGCAGATGATCCGGCCGCCCCCGCCGGCCTGCCGCATCTGCCGCACCGCCTCGCGCACGGTGGTGAAGGTGCCGCGCAGGTGCACGTTGACCACGGTGTCGAAGTCGTCGTCGCTCATCTTCCACAGCACCGTGTCGCGCAGCACGCCGGCGTTGGTGACCACGATGTCCAACCGCCCGAAGTGCTCCACCGCGGCGCTGACGAGTACCTCCGCCGTCGCGGTCGGGCCGACCGGTGCGGTCACCGCGACGGCCCGGCCACCGGACGCCTCGATCGCCGCCACGGCACCGGCGGTGGCCTCGGCGTCGACGTCGTTGACCACGACGGCCGCGCCGCGCCGCGCCAACTCCTGGGCGTAGGCGAGACCGAGCCCCCGCCCGGATCCGGTGACGATGGCGACTTTGCCGTCCAGTGACATGGGCACTCCCTTTCGTCGATGCGATCTGAGCACGGACCGTTGAGAATGTCAATTATTCGGGATGCTTGCTACCATCGCGCCATGTCCCCTGTCGACAGGACCCGGTCGACCGGACGCGACCGGCTCCGGGACAGCGTGCTCGCCGGGGACCTGAGCTTCCTGCTGGCCCGCGCCAACGCCCTGGCCCTCGCCGCGGCGAACGCCGCGCTCGCCGAGCACGGGTTGAAGGCCCGTTCCTACTCGGTGCTCGCCCTGGCCGCCGACGACGTCCGCCCGACCCAGCGGGAACTCGCCGAGTTCCTGCGGCTCGACCCCAGCCAGGTCGTCGCCCTCATCGACGGGCTGGCCCAGCGGGCACTGGTGGAGCGCCGGGCCGACCCCGCCGACCGCCGGGCCAACGTGCTGGTCGCCACCGACGCCGGCCGGGAACTGTTCGCCCGCGCCCAGGACAGCGTCCGCGCCGTGGGGCTCGGCTCGCTGCCCGCCGTGACGCCCCGGGAACACGAACGGCTGGCCCGCCTGCTGCGACTGCTCGCCTTCCCCGACTGACGGCCGGAGCCGTCACCGCGCCCGACGCTCAGCGGTACCTGCCGCCCAGCGCCCGGGAGAGCACCCGGCCCGCCGCCTGGACGAGCGGGGCCAGCGCCAACGGATCCGCCCGGTCGTGGGCGACCACCAGCGAGATCGCCGCCACCACCCCCTCCGCCGCACGGATCGGGGCGGCCACCGACAGGGCGTCCATGGTGACCTGCCGGTCGCTGACCGCGTACCCGACCCGGCGCACCTCGGCCAGACAGCGGCGCAGCCGCGCCGGGTCGGTGAGGGTCAGCGCGGTGTAGCGCTCCAGCGGCGCGGCCAGCACCCGCTCCTGGACCCCGGCCGGCGCGTGCGCGAGCAGGACCAGCCCGACCCCGGTGGCATGCAACGCGAAGCGGCCACCCACCCTGGTGAGCACGGGCACCGCGTGCCGCCCGGCGATGCGTTCGATGAAGACGAGTTCGAGATCCTGCCGGACGGCGAGCTGGACGTTCTCGTGGGTCACCTCGTACAGGTCCTCCAGCACCGGCAGGGCCACCTCCCGCAGCCCCAGCCCGCGTGGCGCGAGCGAGCCCACCTCCCACAGCCGCAGGCCGATCCGGTACCGCCCGTCGTCGCCGCGCTCCAGCGCCCCCCAGGCGAGCAGTTCGGCGACCCGGCGGTGCACGGTGGACAGCGGCAGGCCGGTGCGCCGGGCCAGCTCGCTCAGCGTCAGCGCCGGACCGGCCGGGGTGAACGCGTCGAGCAGCGCCAGCACCCTGCTGGTCACCGACCGTCCCGGTTGCCCGCGCACCCCGCCCTCCTCCCCGCCGCCGACGGCGGCTCACAGCTCCAGCACCAGCCGGGGCGTACGGGCCCGGGAGACACAGATCAGCATGACGTCCCCGGCGGCCCGTTCCGCGGCGCCGAGCAGGCTGTCGCGGTGCTCCGGCACCCCGGCCAGCACCGGGGTCTCGCAGGTGCCGCAGGTGCCCTGCCGGCACGACGACAGCACCGGCACGCCGGCCTCCTCGACGGCCCGCAGGATCGAGGTGCCCGGGGGCACGGTCACCGTACGCCCGGACAGCGCCAGCTCGACCTCGAACGCCGTCGCCGGCCCGCCGTCGTCGGTCGTCCCCGCTGGTCCGCCGTCGCCGTCGATCGTCGTCGCCGGCCGGCCGTCGTCGCGCGGGGCGAACCGCTCGACGTGCAGGCAGCCGGGCGGCCACCCACGGCAGTGCTCCTCCACCGCCGTGACCAGGGATTCCGGGCCGCAGCAGTAGACCGTGCCGACGTCGGGACCGGCCAGCACGGCGGCCAGGTCGAGCAGCCCGGTCTCGTCCTGCGGGTACAGGCTCACCCGGCCGCCGTAGCGCTGCCGCAGGGTGGTGGCGAAGGCCATGGTGGCCCGGCTGCGTCCGCCGTACACCAGTCGCCAGTCGGCGCCCGCGGCGTCGGCGGCGGCCACCATCGGCCGGATCGGGGTGATGCCGACGCCACCGGCGACGAAGAGGTAGCGCCGGGCCGCGACCAGCGGGAAGGTGTTGCGGGGGCCGTGCACCCGGACGGTCGCGCCGACGGTGAGCCGCTCGTGGGCCAGCCGGGAACCCCCGCGCCCGGCCGGCTCACGCTGCACGGCTATCCGCATCGTGGTCCGCTCCTCCGGGTCGCCGCACAGCGAGTACTGACGGACCAGTCCCGGCCCCAGCTCCAGGTCGACGTGCGCGCCCGGGGTCCAGCCGGGCAGCTCACCGCCGTCCGGGCGGCCCAGGGTGAGCGCCACCACCTCCGTCGCCACCCGGTCGCGGGCCACGACCGTCAACTCCAGCCCGGCCACCGCCTCCCCGGCCGGCTCCTCGTCCGTCACCGCCTCCCCGGCCACCGCCTCTTCGGTCACGCCCGCACCGCCGGTCGGTTCCCCGCCGACGCCACCGGTCGGTCCCCCGCCGGCACCGCCGGTCGGTCCCCCGCCGACGCCACCGGTCGGTCCCCCGGCACCGCTGGATCCTGGTGGTCCCGCGGATGGCCGAGCAGCCACTCCCACAACGCGACCGGCTCGACGGCGACCCGCTCCGCGCCGCAGTGGCAGACCCCGCGCAGCGTGTCCGTGCCCGGCAGCCAGTGGATCCGGTGGACGCGGTCCCCGGCGGGCGTCCCGGCCGGAGCGGAGGTCACCGGGGCGCTCCCACCGTTGCGGACCCGACCATCCGGGCCAGCAACCGCCGGGCGGCCAGGCCACCGGTGTCGATGTTGATGCTCAGCTCCCGGTAGCCGTCAGGCTCGGCGGCGATCACCCGCTCCAGGATGTTGAGCGCCGCCACGTCCTGCATGACCACGGTGTGGTTGCTCTGGTGGAGGTACTCGCTGACCGACTCGTCGTCGACCGCGAAGTCACGCGCCACCGCCCAGAAGTCGTACGTGCTGTGCGCGGTCGACGGGGTGATGGCGTACACGATCTCGGCGTGGAAGGCCTGGCTGTCCGCCCCCTCGGCGGGCGGCAGCACCCCCTGCGGTGCGATCCGGCTGTGCAGCAGGTAGAGGCAGGGCGGGTGGTACTCGATGTCCTGCCAGCGGGTGATCCGGCCCTGGATCCCGGTCGAGCGGGCGTAGAACGGCGGGCACTCGGCGTCGTCCATGTGCCGGCTGACGTAGACGATGGCCCGGTCCTCGTCCACCTCGGTGGTGATCGGGGTGTCCGCCACCTCCGGCGTGCCGATGTGACCGCCGTGCAGGTAGGTCTCGTGCGACAGGTCCAGCAGGTTGTCGACCAGCAGCTCGTACCGCGCGTCCAGCGGGGCCATCCCGCGGACCACCGCGTACCCGGGGTCGGCCAGCCACGGCGCGCGCGGGATGGCCGCCGGGTCGGCCCGGTCCGGGTCGCCGATCCAGACCCAGACGAAGGTGTCCTGCTCCACCACCGGGTAGGCGGCGACCCGCGCGGTCCGCGGGATGCGCTGCTGACCGGGTACGAGGACGCACGCGCCGGTCGGGTCGTAGGTGAAGCCGTGGTAGCCGCAGACGACCGTGTCGCCGTCGAGCCGGCTCCGCGACAACGGGTAGCGCCGGTGCACGCACCGGTCGGCGAGCACCACCGCCTGCCCCGCCCCGTTGCGGTAGAGCACCAACGGCTCGTCGAGCACGGTGCGGGCGAGCAGCCCCCGGCCGACCTCGTCGCTGTGGGCCGCCACATACCACTGGTCCCGGGCGAACGCCATCCGACTGACCTCCTTCTCGACGAGGGTCGATGTCACCGCATCATCCCGTGCGGTGTGGGCAGCGGGGACGGCGTCTTCCACTGGATGGAAGGTGGGCGACCCGGACGGCGGGCCTCCGGCCCGGTCCCCGTCCCGCCGACAAGGGCGGGGGCCGGCGGAACCCGGGGGCCGCCGGCTCCGCCCGGGCACGATACCGGCATTGGTCTGACGTCTACCCGTTCCCACGCACCGGCCCCTCGGCACGGGACAACCGTGCAAGATGCGCAGCGCGGGAATGGCAGGCATTGACGTTGACCATTGTAAACTCTAACGTCTGATGTATCGACGCCGGGCGGGTCATCCTCCACGCACGACACCCACCACCCGTCCCGCCCCAGCAGGCGCGCGGACCACGCCCGGGGAAACGGAGAGACCCAATGAACCACAGACAGCTGCTCAGCGCGGGGTTGACGGTGCTGCTCGGCGCGACGGCCGCCCTCGCCGCCGGCTGCGGTGACCGGGACGGCGACGGAGCCGCGGGGGGCGGCCGGGCGCTGATCGGGGTCGACTACCCGCGCTCCGACACCGACTTCTGGAACTCCTACATCAGGTACGTGCCGCAGTCCGCCGACGAACTCGGGGTGGACCTCAAGACCACCAACTCGCAGAACGACATCGCGAACCTCATCTCGAACGCCCAGACCTTCATGAGTCAGGGCGTCAAGGGGGTGGTGATGGCCCCGCAGGACACCGCCGCCGTCGCGCCGACGCTGAGCCAGCTGGAGAGCCGCAAGATCCCGGTGGTCACCATCGACACCCGCCCCGACACCGGCACGGTGTTCATGGTGGTCCGCGCCGACAACCGGGCCTACGGCACCAAGGCCTGCCAGTTCCTGGGCAGCAAGCTCGGCGGTCGGGGCAAGGTCGTCATGCTCCAGGGTGGCCTGGACTCGATCAACGGGCGGGACCGCACCGAGGCGTTCAAGGAGTGCATGGCCAAGGACTTCCCCGGCATCACGGTGTTCGGTGAGGCGACCGACTGGAAGGCCGACGTGGCGGCGTCGAAGCTGCAGACCCGGTTCGCCTCCGACCCGGACGTCAAGGGCATCTACATGCAGTCCTCGTTCGCCCTGTCGGGCACCCTGCAGATCCTCAAGCAGCGCGGCCTCCAGGTGCCGCCGACCGACCCGAAGCACGTCTTCGTCGTCTCCAACGACGGCATCCCCGAGGAGCTGAAGAACATCGGCGACGGCCTGATCGACGCCACCGTCAGCCAGCCCGCGGACCTCTACGCCCGGTACGGGCTGGAGTACGCCAAGGCGGCGATCGAGGGCAGGACGTTCCAACCCGGCCCCACCGAGCACGGCAGCACCATCATCCGGGTGCGCGAGGGCCTGCTCGAGGACCAGCTTCCCGCACCGCTGGTGACGTTGGACGGCGCACCGGTCGGCGGCCAGCCCACGGTGAAGTTCGACGACACGTCGCTGTGGGGTCGTCAGGGATGAGTGCCACCGCGCCCCGCCCGGACGGCGGGCCGGTCGACGACGACCCGCCGGTCGTCGAGGCCGTGGAGATCACCAAACGGTTCGGGTCCACCCTCGCCCTGTCCCGGGCCGAGATCACCGTCCGCCGTGGTGAGGCGCACGCCCTGGTGGGGCGCAACGGCGCCGGCAAGTCGACGCTGGTGAGCATCCTCACCGGGTTGCAGGCCGCCGACGGCGGGGCGGTGGCCTTCGCCGGGCGGCCGGCGCCCCCGCTGGGCGACCGCGACGCCTGGCGACAGCGGGTGGCGTGCGTCTACCAGAAGTCGACGATCATCCCGACCCTGACCGTGGCGGAGAACCTGTTCCTGCACCGGCACGCGCGCTCCCGCAGCGGCCTGATCCACTGGTCGCGGCTGCGCCGGGAGGCCGAACAGCTGCTGGCGGACTGGTCGGTCGACGTCGACGTGCGCCAGCCGGCCTCGGCGCTCTCGGTCGAGCAGCGGCAGTTCGTGGAGATCGCCCGCGCGTTGTCCTTCGGCGCGCGGTTCATCATCCTCGACGAACCGACCGCCCAGCTCGACGCGGCGGGCATCAACCGCCTGTTCACCCGGATCCGGGACCTGCGGGCGCACGGCGTGACGTTCCTGTTCATCAGCCACCACCTCCAGGAGATCTACGAGTTGTGCGACCGGGTCACGGTCTTCCGCGACGCCCGGCACATCGTCACCGCGCCGGTCGCCGCGTTGAGCCGGCAGGCGCTGGTCGCCGCGATGACCGGGGAGGACGTGACGATGCCGGTGGCCGACCACCGGCCGCCGACGGCCGACGCGCCGGTGCTGCTCGCGGTACGCGACCTGGTCACCGCGTCCGGTGCCGAGCTGTCGCTGGAGGCCCGGGCGGGCGAGGTCGTCGGCCTGGCCGGCAGCGGGGGCAGCGGCAAGGTCGAGGTCGCCGAGGCGATCGTCGGTCTCGCCCGTCCGGCCGGCGGCACGGTCACCCTCGCCGGCCGCGTGCTGCGGCCGGGCAGTGTGCCCGACGCCCTCGCCGCCGGTGTCGGGCTGGTGCCGCAGGACCGGCACCGGGAGGGTCTGGTGCCGTCCCTGTCCGTCGCGGAGAACGTCACGATGACGGTGCCGCACCGGGTCGGGCGGTACGGCCTCATCTCGTCGGCCCGCCGCGACGCCCTGGCCCGGCGGACGATCGCCGACCTGACGATCAAGGCGGCCGGCCCGCAGGTGCCGGTCTCCGAGCTGTCCGGCGGCAACCAGCAGAAGGTCGTCATGGGCCGGGCGCTGGCCAACGACCCGCGGTTGCTGGTGCTCGTCACGCCCACCGCCGGGGTCGACGTGCGGGCCAAGCAGACCCTGCTCGGGGTCGTCGAGGACGTGCGACGGCGGGGCGCCGCGGTGCTGGTGGTCTCCGACGAACTCGACGACCTGCGCATCTGCGACCGGGTGCTGGTGATGTTCCAGGGTCGGGTGGTCGGCGAGCTGGCCCACGGCTGGCGCGACAACGATCTGGTAGCCGCCATGGAAGGGGTGGACCTCCACCATGTCTGAGACGCTGTCCACCGGGAAGGCGTCGCCTCCGGCGCCGCCACCGACCCGCCCGCCGTCGCGGCACCTGGCGCTCGCCCGGCTGCGCGACCTGGCGCTGGTGCCGGCGATCGTCGCGGTGGCGATCGTCGGGTGGATCATCAGCCCGGTCTTCCTCAGCGCCGACAACGTCGTCAACGTGCTGCAGAGCATGTCGGAGATCGCCATCCTGGTGCTGGCCCAGACCATCGTGCTGATCACCGGCAAGATGGACCTCTCCCTGGAGTCCACCTTCGGGCTCGCCCCGGGCATCGCCGCCTGGCTGGTCGTCGACCCCGCGCTCACCCGGGGGCTGGGGCTCGGCCTGCTCCCGGACGCCTGGGCGGTGCCGGTGGTGCTGCTGGTCGGCGCCCTGGTCGGGGCGTTCAACGGGCTGCTCATCGTCCGGTTCGGCCTCAACGGCTTCATCGTGACGCTGGGCATGCTGATCATCCTGCGCGGGCTGCTCACCGGGATCTCCGGCGGGCAGACCTTCTTCGCGCTGCCCGGGTCGATGACGTATCTCGGCTCCACCAGCTGGGTCGGGATACCGGCCTCGATCTGGCTGTCGCTGCTGCTGTTCGCCGTCGGGATCGTGGTCCTCGGTTACACCCGTGCCGGCCGGTCGCTGTACGCCATCGGCGGCAACGTCGACGCGGCCCGCGCCGCGGGCATCCGTACCGACCGGGTGCTGTGGATCGCGCTCGTCGTGGCCAGCGTGCTCGCCGCCCTCGCCGGGCTGCTGATCAGCGGCCGGCTGGCGGCGGTGCCGGCGGCCCAGGGCGACGGCGCGATCTTCCAGGTCTTCGCGGCGGCGGTGATCGGCGGCGTCAGCCTCAACGGCGGCAAGGGCAGCGTCTTCGGCGCCTTCACCGGCGTCCTGCTGCTCTTCATGATCATCAACGTGCTGACCCTGGCCGGGGTGCCCGCGCAGTGGACGAACTTCCTCAACGGCGCGGTCATCCTGGTCGCCCTGGTGGTGTCGCGCATCACCGGCGGCAGGGCACAGACCTGAACCCGCGCGGTCCGTCGGCCGGACCCGCGAGCCACGCCCACGAGTCGGGCGGCAGACCGACAACCGTTCCCCACCCAGGAGTCCCGTTGACTGAGCGCATCTCGTCGGTAGAGACGATCGACGTACGCTTCCCCACCTCCGTCCACCGGGACGGATCCGACGCGATGAACCCGTTCCCCGACTACTCCGCCGCCTACGTCGTCCTGCGGACCTCGGCCGGGGCGGAGGGGCACGGATTGGTCTTCACCGTGGGACGCGGCACCGAGATCCAGGTCGCCGCCGTCCGGTCGCTCGCCGCGATGGTGGTCGGCCAGCCGGTCGACGAACTGACCGCCGACCCGGGCGCGCTCGCGCGGCGGCTCGTCGGCGACAGCCAGATCCGCTGGCTGGGACCGGAGAAGGGGGTCGTGCACATGGCCGCCGGGGGCCTGGTCAACGCGGTGTGGGACCTCGCGGCCCGGCGGGCAGGCAAGCCACTGTGGAAGCTGCTGGCCGACCTCACCCCGGAACAACTGGTCGGCCAGATCGACTTCCGCTACCTGCGCGACGCGCTCACCGAGGACGACGCGCTCGCCCTGCTGCGTCGGGCCGGCGACGGCCGGGCCGACCGCGAACGCCGGCTGCGGGCCGAGGGCTATCCGGCCTACACCACGACCCCGGGCTGGCTGGGCTACGACGACGAGAAGCTGGCCCGGCTCTGCGCGGAGGCGGTGCGGGACGGCTACCGACTGATCAAGCTGAAGGTGGGCGGGAACCTCGCCGACGACGTACGTCGGATGGGCATCGCCCGGCGGGCCGTCGGGCCGGAGATCCGCCTCGCCGTCGACGCCAACCAGATCTGGGGGGTGCCCGAGGCGATCCGGTGGATGCGCGAACTCGCCGTGTTCGACCCGTACTGGATCGAGGAGCCGACGTCGCCGGACGACGTGCTCGGGCACGCCGCCGTCCGCGCGGCGCTCGCCCCGATCCGGGTGGCCACCGGCGAGCACGTGCACAACGCGGTGATGTTCAAACAACTGCTCCAGGCCGACGCGGTCGACGTGGTGCAGATCGACGCCTGCCGGGTCGCCGGGGTCAACGAGAACCTGGCGATCCTGCTGCTCGCCGCGCGCTTCGGGGTGCCGGTCTGTCCGCACGCCGGTGGGGTCGGGTTGTGCGAGCTGGTACAGCACCTGGCGATGTTCGACTTCGTGGCGCTCAGCGGCAGCACCGACGACCGGGCCATCGAGTACGTCGACCACCTGCACGAGCACTTCGTCGACCCGGCGCGGGTCAGCGCAGGGCGGTACCTGGCCCCCACCGCACCGGGGATGAGCGCGGAGATCCTGCCGGCGTCCCTGGCCGCCTTCCGCTTCCCGGACGGCCCACAGTGGGCGGTGGCGGCGGCCGGAGCGTCGACCGGGTGAGACCCGGCCGCCGGCTGCTCCCGGCACGGCCCGGCTGCTCCGGGCACGGCCCGGCTGCTCCGGGCCGCCGGGGTGGTCAGGCGTCGGCCGCCTGGGCCGCGAGCACGGTGCGCAACCACGCCTCGGAGGTGTTGACGTGGATCAGCGCACTCGCCTGGGCGAGCAGTTGGTCGCGTGACCGCAGCGCCAGATAGATCGCGTGATGTTCGTCGATCGTCTGGTGCGCCGAGTTGCCCTCGATCAGCCCCCGCCACACCCGGGCGCGCAGGGTACGGCTGGACAGGCCGTCGAGCAGTGAGGTGAGGGTCTCGTTGCCGGTGGTCGCCACGACGGTGTGGTGGAAGGCCGCGTCGAACCCGATCAGCTTCTCCGCGTCGTCGGCCGCGGCCCGCATCTCCGCCAGGATGTGCCGGAGTTCGTCGAGCCTGGCCTCGGTCATCCGCAGCGCCGCCAGCCCGGTCGCCATCGGCTCCAGCATCCGGCGTACCTCCATGACCTCCAGCAGGGTGTCGTCGCGCAGCAGCTCGACCGCGACACCCAGGCCCTCCAGCAGCAGCCGGGGGGCGAGGCTGGTGACGTACGTCCCGTCGCCGCGGCGTACGTCGAGCACCCGGGCCGATTCGAGCACCTTGACCGCTTCCCGGACGCCGCTGCGGGACAACCCCATCTGCGCGGCCAACTGCGGCTCCGGGGGGAGACGCGCGCCCGGCGGCAGCTCACCGCTGGAGATCATGCTCCGGATTCTGGCGATCGCGTCGTCGGTCAGTGCCATCCACGTCCCCCTCTGGCCGACCCGTCGAGCCCCGTCAGGACAGTTCGACCGGCTGGGGCGGGTCTCACCAATATAGAGAACACCCGCTGCTCCCCCCGCCGCCGAGGTCGGGGGCGGGGTAGGCGGGCGGGCCGCTCCCCCGCCCGCGCCGGGAACCTGGCCGGTCGTCAGGTCGGCGACCGGATGAGCGCTTCCGGCGGTGCGGAGGTGGTGGGGCGGGTGGTGGGGGCGGGTGCCGCACTGCGCGGGGGCACCTGGATCGACACTCCCGGCCTGTCCTGGACGGGCGGCCAGCGCCCGTCCAGGACAGGTGGTGTTCAGGAGGCGGTGCAGACCGGGGTCAGGCCGCTGGCGGCGCCGGTGCCCTGGAAACCGAACTCGGTGTACTGGCCGGCGTTGACCGAGCCGTTGTAGTTGACGTTGCTGAACTGCACGCTGCCGCTGGTGCCGGTGCGGTTGGCGTTCCACACGCTGGTCACCGCCGCGCCGGAGGGCAGCGTGAGCTGGACGTTCCACCCGCTGATCGGCGAGCTGCCGGCGGTGACCCGCACGGTGGCGACAAAACCGCCGGTCCACGAGTTCAGCGAGACCGTGGCCGTGCAGCCCGTGGCCGGCGGGGGCGTGGTCGGCGGAGGCGTGGTCGGCGGAGGCGTCGTCGGGGGCGGAGTGGTCGGCGGGGGCGTCGTCGGGGGCGGAGTGGTCGGCGGGGGCGTGGTCGGCGGCGGGGTGGTGGTGGGCGGCGGAGTGGTGGTGCCGCGGCCCTTGTTCAGCTCGTCGAGCACGGCGTAGTACGCCGACTTCTTCTGGTAGTTGCCGTTGCCGCCGGTGAACAGCAGGCCCCGCTCCGAGGAGCGCCACGACTCGCTGTCGGAGATGCCCCAGACGGTGATGCCGGTGCACTTCGCCACGTTCAGGCAGGCCCGGACGACCTTGCGGTAGTTCTCCGCCTGGCCGGCGCCGATGTCGTTGTTGCTCAGGTCGTCGTCGATGTCCACCTCGGAGAGGTGCACCTCGACGCCGAGGTCGGCGAAGCGCTGGATGTTGGCCTGGAGGTCGTCGCTGATGATGCTGTTCGGGTTGTCGTTGAAGTGCGACTGGAACCCGACGCAGTCGATGTACTGCCGGTAGGTGCGGACGATGTCGTACAGCGCGTTGGCCTTGCGGTTCGGGCCACCGCCCTTGACGGTCAGCCCCTCGACGTCGTAGTCGTTGATGCAGAGCTTGGTGGAGTAGCCGCCGGCCTGCACGACCTGCTTGGCCCGGATGAACGAGTCCCGGATGACGTCGGTGTCGCCGGCGTCGAAGTAGTCACCGTCGCCGTTGGCGTCCCGGTTCATGGTGTGCGGCCACTGGTTGCGGCGGCGGCCGGTGTTGTTGTCCTCCAGCGACTCGTTGACCACGTCCCAGTAGGCGATCTTGCTGCCCCACCGGTTGATGGCGTTGCCGATGAAGGTGTTCAGCGTCGACTGACTCGCGCCCTGCAGCGCGCCGGCCTGCGAGTGCCACACCAGCGTGTGCCCCCGGACCACCATGTTGTTGCTCTGCGCGTGGTTGACCAGCTGGTCCGCGCCGCTGGTGTTCTGCAGCCCGCCGCTCGACGTGGCGATGCGGTCGGGCTTCATGTCGTTCTCGGGGGTCAGCTGGCCGAATTCCTGGGCGAGGATCGGGTAGAGCCGGTTGGGTGAGGACGCGGTGCCGAAGAACAGCCCGGCCTTGGCCGCCGCGGCCCGCAGCGTGGTTTCCGCGGCGGCGGCCGGGGCGGTGGACTGGATCGTCACCGCGCCGCCGACCAGCAACAACATCGCTGCCGGTAGCGCCAACCGGCGTACTCTCCTGCGCTGCCTCTGGCTGCTACTCACGGGGCCTCCCTGCCATCCGGTGCCAACAATCGATGCATGTGTATTCCTATCGAAGGGTCAGTATCGATACCGGTCGGCCACACTGTCAACAACTTTCGGAAATGTTCCGGAAAACTCCTGGCCCGCCGGGGACAGCGTTTGCGCAGGTGGGGAGCAGGGGGTCGGGTGCCATCCGGCCGGGGTCGGCGGGTGACGGACGAACACACCGATCGTCCGGGCCGCCGGGGTCGAAACATTCGAAAGCCCGCCACCGGGCCGCCCGTACGACAGCACCGGGCCGGCACCGCAACGGCCGGCACCGCCCGGGCCGGCACCGCAACGGCCGGCACCGCACCGGGCCGGCGGGGATACTCGGCTGATGACGTGGAAGGTCGTCCTCGGCATCGCCGTCGCGCTCGCCGCCTCCTGGGCGGCGCTGACGATCGGCCTGCTGTTGGTGCGGCCGAAGGGTTCCCTGCTCGCCGAGGCGATCCGGATCCTGCCCGACCTGCTGCGGACGCTACGCCGCCTGGCCGCCGACCCCGACCTGCCGACCGGCGTGCGGGTACGGCTCTACCTGCTGATCGCCTACCTGGCCAGCCCGGTCGACCTGATCCCCGACGTCATCCCGCTGCTGGGCTACGCCGACGACGCCATCGTGGTGGCGGCCGTGCTGCGCTCCGTGGTCCGCCGCGCCGGCATCGACGCCGTGCGACGGCACTGGCCGGGCAGCCCGGACGGCTTCGCCGCCGTGTGCCGGCTCGCCGGCATCCCCCGCACCCCGCCCGCCTGACCCGGCCCGACAACAACCCGACCGCACCGGGTCCGGCTGCCGTCGCAGGCGGCCGGGCGGCACCGCCCTCCCCGGTGCACCCGGCCGGCCGGGTTTCGCCGCCGGCCGTCCCCGGGTAGCGCAGGGGGCGTGAACCGCGATCTCGTCACGGCCCTGCTGGCGGTCTGGGAACTGCCCGAGTTCCGCAG
Organism: Micromonospora rifamycinica; assembly: GCF_900090265.1. Lineage (NCBI taxonomy): Bacteria > Bacillati > Actinomycetota > Actinomycetes > Micromonosporales > Micromonosporaceae > Micromonospora > Micromonospora rifamycinica. Next base: position 192,896 of record NZ_LT607752.1, on the reverse strand, counting down.
CGGGGTGCACCACCTCGTCGATCTCGACGAGGTGGCGGTGCTGCTGGCCGCGCTGTCCGCCCCCGGGCACGACCGCGCGGTGGAGCGCGGCCTGCTCGGCCTGCTGCGGTCCGGCCTGGACACCACCGAGATCCGGGAGGCGGTGCTGCTGGTGCTGGAGCGCGACGAGGTGCGCCGGCCGCTCGTCGCGGCGGTCACGGCGTCGCTGGCCAGCCGGCCGGGTCGGGCGGCGGCCATCGCCTCGGCGGCCGAGGATCCCGAGGTACGGCGCGGAGTACGGGCGGTGCTCGACAGCGCCGGCGTGCGCGAGCTGGTCTGGCAGGCGGTGGAGCGGCAGGTCGACGACGACCGGGGCGGCGTGGTCCGCCGGGCGGTGGTGCTGTTCGTCCGGCACCCGAGCGTCCCCCGCCTCACCTGGGCGCTGCGCCGCCACGGTGTGCTGCGCGAGCTGCGCCGCACCTCCGCCGGCCGGGAACCCGGCTGAGCGCCACCCGCGACCGGCCCGCCCCGCCCCGCACGGCCCGGCGCGGCGCGGCGCGGCGCGGCGCACGGGCAACGGAGCCGTCAGCGGGCCGGGACGGGCCGGTCGACCCGTCCCGGTCGCCCGGTCCGGATCGTCAGCGGGCCGACCCGGCGGGCCGGCGGGCCGGATCGAGATGCCGGGCGTACGCGACGGTGGTGAAGAAGGCCGGCAGGTCCTCGCCGAGGGCGGTGTCCTCGATGATCCGCGCGGCCCGCTCGGCGCGCTCCCGGTCGGCTCCCCCGCGTCCGGTCACCAGGGCGGCCAGCTCCTCGGCCAGGATCGACCGGACCAGCTCTTCGGTCACCCGACCGCCGTCGGCCAGCGGGGTGCCGTGGTGCCGCCACTGCCAGACCTGGCAGCGGGCGATCTCGGCGGTGGCCGCGTCCTCCATCAGGTTCTCCAGGGCCACCGCGCCGGTGCCGCCGAGCCACGCGTCCACGTAGCGCACGGCGACGGCGATGTCGGCCCGCAACCCGGCGGCGGTGACCTGGCCCGGGGTCTTGTCGACGGCGAGCAGGTCGACGGCGGTCACGGTGACGTCGTCGCGCAGCCGGTCGAGCTGGTGGGGGCGGTCACCGAGCACCGTGTCGAACTCCTCCCGGCAGGTGTCGACCAGGCCGGGATGGGCCACCCAGGAGCCGTCGAACCCGTCACCGGCCTCCCGTCGCTTGTCCGCCCGCACCCGGTCGAGGGCCACCTCGTTGACCTGCGGATCCCGGTTCGGGATGACGGCGGCCATCCCGCCGATCGCGTGCGCCCCCCGCCGGTGGCAGGTGGCGACCAGCAGCTCGGTGTACGCCCGCATGAACGGCACCGTCATGGTGACCTCGGCGCGGTCCGGCAGGACGAAGTCCGCCCACTGCCCGAAGTTCTTGATCATGCTGAAGATGTAGTCCCACCGGCCGGCGTTCAGCCCTGCCGAGTGTTCCCGCAGCTCGTAGAGGATCTCCTCCATCTCGAAGGCGGCGGTGACCGTCTCGATCAGCGTGGTGGCCCGGATGGTGCCCCGGGGCAGGCCGAGCCGCTGCTGGGCGAAGACGAAGACGTCGTTCCACAGCCGTGCCTCCCGGTGGCCCTCCAGCTTCGGCAGGTAGAAGTACGGCCCGGAGCCCGCGTCGAGCTGCCGGCGGGCACAGTGGAACAGGTAGAGCCCGAAGTCGACCAGGCTGGCCGAGATGGGCCGGCCGTCCACCACGACACCCTTCTCCACCAGGTGCCAGCCGCGCGGTCGGACGACGATGGTGGCCAGCTCCGCGCCGAGGGCGTACCGCTTGCCGCGCGGGTCGGTGAAGTCGATCCGCCGGTCCAGGGCGTCGATCAGGTTGAGCTGGCCGGAGATGACGTTGTGCCAGGTCGGGGCGGTGGCGTCCTCGAAGTCGGCGAGCCACACCCGGGCTCCGGAGTTGAGCGCGTTGACGGTCATCCGGCGGTCGGGCGGCCCGGTGATCTCGACCCGGCGGTCGACCAGGCCCGGTGCCGGTGGGGCCACCCGCCAGTCCGGATCGGCGCGGACCGCGGCGGTCTCCGGCAGGAAGTCGGGGAACTGGCCGGTGGCGTACCGGTCCCGGCGGGCCCGGCGGGTGTCCAGCAGGGCCACCCGGCGGGCGGCGAACTCGCTGTCCAGCGCGACCAGGAACGCCAGCGCGTCGGGGGTGAGGACCTCGTCGAAGCGGTCGGCCAGCGGGCCGATGATCTCGTATCTCATGCGAACTGCTCCTCCTCGGTGGAGCCGCGCAGGGCGGTGGTCTCGGCGGCCGGGTTGAGCACGGTGCTGATCAGGTCGAAGTAGCCGGTGCCGACCTCACGCTGGTGCCTGACGGCGGTGTAGCCGGCCGGCTCGGCGGCGAACTCCCGCTCCTGCAACGCCACGTAGGCCGACATGCCGTCGGCGGCGTAGCCCCGGGCCAGGTCGAACATCGAGTAGTTGAGGGCGTGGAAGCCGGCCAGGGTGATGAACTGGAACCGGTAGCCCAGGTGGCCGAGTTCCCGCTGGAACTTCGCGATGGTCGAGTCGTCGAGGTGCCTGCGCCAGTTGAACGACGGCGAGCAGTTGTAGGCGAGGAGCTGGTCCGGGTACTCGGCCCTGATCGCCTCGGCGAAGCGGCGGGCGACCGCCAGGTCGGGGGTGGAGGTCTCCATCCAGAGCAGGTCGGCGTGCGGGGCGTAGGCCAGTCCCCGGGCGATGCACGGCTCGACGCCGTTGCGCACCCGGTAGAACCCCTCGGCGGTGCGCTCGCCGGTGACGAACGGCCGGTCCTGTTCGTCCACGTCGGTGGTGAGCAGGGTGGCGGCCTGTGCGTCGGTGCGGGCGATCACCACCGACGGCACCCCGGCCACGTCGGCGGCGAGCCGCGCCGCCTCCAGGGTGCGGACGTGCTGGCCGGTCGGGACGAGCACCTTGCCGCCCAGGTGGCCGCACTTCTTCTCGGCGGCGAGCTGGTCCTCCCAGTGCACCCCCGCCGCGCCGGCTGCGATCATGGCGGTCATCAGCTCGTAGGCGTTGAGCGGGCCACCGAAGCCGGCCTCCGCGTCGGCGACGATCGGCGCGAGCCAGTCGGTGCCGCCGTCGTCGCCCTCGGCGGTGGTGATCTGGCCGGCGCGCAGCAGCGCGTTGTTGATCCGGCGCACCACGGCGGGCACCGAGTTGGCGGGATAGAGGCTCTGGTCGGGGTAGGTGTGCCCGGCGAGGTTGGCGTCCGCGGCCACCTGCCAGCCGGAGAGGTAGATGGCCTTGAGCCCGGCCCGGACCATCTGCACGGCCTGGTTGCCGGTGAGCGCGCCCAGGGCGTGGACGTAGTCCTCGGTGTGCAGCAGCTCCCACAGCCGTTCCGCCCCGCGTCGGGCCAGGGTGTGCTCCTCCTGGACGGCCCCGCGCAGCCGGACCACGTCCTCGGCGCGGTAGCTGCGGCGCACTCCCCGCCAGCGGGGGTCGGTCTCCCACTCGGTCCGCAACCGCTCCACGGCGTTCTGCATGATGTCGTCTCCTCGGATGTCGTGACGCCGGCACCGGACCGTCGTTCCGCCCGGTGGTGCGGCGTGTTGCCCGGCCGGCGTGTCACCCACGGTCACACGGTGTCCGGAGCCGGGTCGAGGGACGGAAGAAGCCAACTTCTGAGAAGTTCACCCCCACTTTTGCGAAGTTGCGAACAGATATATTCGCACTCTGCCAAGGGCGCGCTGGGCTGCAGGAAGAGCGATGGGAGGTGGGCCTGGTGAGCAAGACCTTCGCGGGTGCCCGACTGCGCCGGATGCGCGAGGACCGCGCCCTGAGCCAGTCCCGGCTGGCCCGGCTGCTCAACATCTCGCCCAGCTACCTCAACCAGATCGAGCACGACACCCGGCCGCTGACCGTGCCGGTGCTGATGCGGATCACCGAGGTGTTCGGCGTCGACCCGACCGTATTCGCCCCCCGGGACACCCCCCGGCTGGTCGCCGGGTTGCGCGAGGCGCTGCCCGGCCGGCCGGGCGTCGCCGACCTCACCGAGCTGGCCACCCGGCTGCCCGAGGTCGCCGAGGCCGTCCTCGACCTGCACCGCCGCTACCGGCAGGCCGACGAGCAGCTCGCCGAGCTGCTGGGCGACCGGGAGACGGTCGGCCGCAGCCCGCACGACCGGGTGACCGAGTTCTTCTACCGGCGGCAGAACTACGTGCCCGACCTGGACGAGGCGGCGGAACGGCTGGCCGGCACCGTCGGGCTGCGCCGCGGCGAGATCCGGTCCGGGTTACGGGAGCGGCTCGCCCGACGGCACGGGGTGCAGGTCCGTCACGACGACGCCACCCTGCTCGGCGACGAACTGCACCGCTACCGCCCGCAGACCCGCACCCTGCACCTGTCGACGTCGCTGCGGGCCGGGCAGGAGGCGATGCGGATGGCCGCCCAGATCGCCCTGCTGGAGTACGCCGACGTGATCGACGAGATCGTGGAGGAGGAACGGTTCGACGACCCGCAGACCCAGATCCTCACCCGGGTCGGCCTGGCCAACTACTTCGCCGCCGCGCTGATCCTGCCCTACGAGCCGTTCCTGGCGGCGGCGGAACAGCGTCGGTACGACATCGACCTGCTCACCCAGCACTTCAGCATGGGCTGGGAGACGGTCTGCCACCGGCTCAGCACGTTGCAGCGACCCCGGGCGCGCGGGGTGCCGTTCTCCTTCGTCCGGGTCGACCGGGCCGGCAACCTGTCCAAACGCCAGTCCGCCACCGGCTTCCCGTTCTCGCTCACCGGCGGCACCTGTCCGCTGTGGAACGTCTACGAGGCGTTCGGCGCGCCCGGCCGGGTGGTGGTGCAGGTCGCCGCGATGCCCGACGGGCAGCGCTACCTGTGGATCGCCCGCACCATCACCCGGCACCACGGCGGCTACAACCAGCCGGGCAAGGTCTACGCGATCGGGCTGGGCTGCGAGACCCGGCACGCCGACCGGCTGGTCTACGCCACCGGGATCGACCTGTACGCCACCGACGCCGTCACGCCGATCGGCCCCGGCTGCAAGACCTGTGAACGGCTGACCTGCCCGCAGCGGGCCGCCGCGCCGATCAGTGGCCGGCTCGACCTGGACGAGAACCGCAGCACCTTCGTCCCGTACCCGCTGAAGGGCTGACCACCGGTCGGTCGCGGTCAGCCCAGGTCGAGCACGGGCCGGGTGAGGATCTCGTCGGCGTACCCGTCGGCGGAGACGAGCCACCGGCCGAACTCCTCGTCGCGGTAGGAGGTCGCGAGGGGAAGCCAGCCCAGGAAGAAGCCGCTGCCGCCGCAGGCGGTGACGCCGCCGTCGCCGCCGCAGACCACTGTCGGATCGGTCGTCACCTCGTACCGGTAGGGGTCCTGACCGATGGCCAGCCCCCACAGGTTCGCCGTGCGGTGCGCCCCGGTCGGGTGCTCCACCGGGTAACCGTCGTCGGGGCTGTCGTCGCCCCAGCGGAACAGGGTGTCCGCCCCGGCACCGCAGGCCCACTCCCATTCGTCAGCGGTCGCGGTGCGCAGGCCGAGGGCGGCGAGGGCGGCCATCGCCTGGTCGTGGTCGGCCTCCTCCACCACCCAGGCCCGCAGCACCCGGCCGTCCGGGTCCAGCTCGACGGTCAGCCCGTCGGCCGAGCGCACCGTGCCGGCCCCGCCGCCCCGGATCCCGGTGGCCGCGACGAGTTCGCGGACCCGGGGGTCGTCGGGGGGCAGCGGCAGCTCGTCGGGGACGAACGCCTCCACCGCGACCAGCATCGCCGGCAGGTCGACGACGCGCACCGGCGAGGTCATCGCGTCGACGTGCTCGGTCAGCGACGGCAGGCCGTACTCCTCGGCGCTGTCGGTGTAGCTGGCGAGCTGACCCGCGCCGGGGTGGAACCGGGCCGCGTCGTGGCCGAGCGTCGGCCGGCCGCCGGGGACCAGCGCGAACCGCAGCCCGTCCCGGTCGAACAGCGCCGTCCGGTGCGCGCGTCCCGCGTAGCGGGTGTCCCGCAGGCCCACCAGGCTCAGCCCGTGCCGGGCCGCGATCTCCCGGGCCAGCCGGCCGGCGGCGTCGTCGGACAGGTCGTTCCACTGGTCGCAACGGAGATCGGCGTACGGCACCGCGCCAGGATAGGGCCGACCGCACCGGTCCCGGCGGGTGGGCCGGGACCGGTGCGGTCAGTATCCGATCCGGAAGGTGGCGTCCTGCCTGTCGGTGGCCGGCGAGCCGGTGCCGATCGGGTCGATACGCAGCAGGTAGTCGTAGTGGCGCAGGTACCGGTCCGGGTAGTTGTACGACCGGAACGACGTCCACGCGGCGTCCGCGAGGCCGGCCGTCCGGTAGAAGGTGGCGTCACCCCGGAACGCGCTCGTGCCGTCGTTCGCGGCCAGCCGGATCGTGTAGTCGTAATGGCGCAGGTACCGGTCCGGGTAGTTCACCGAGCGGAACGACACCCCGGCCGGGTCGGCCAGGCCCGGAACCAGGGTCCACAACTGGTCCTGGTACGGCTCGAAGGGGTACGGGTCGATGCGCCCGACACCGTTGGCGTGCCGCAGGTAGCGGTCCGGGAAGTTGTACGACTTCACCCGGTTCCACGCGGGCAGGCCCCAGGTGCCGGTGAGCGCGGTCACCTCGGCCGCGGTCAGCGGGATGATCCCCGGGTGCTTCGAGTTCAGCGGCTGGGTGTACGACCGGTCGTTGAGCAGGCTCCACGAGCCGCCCGCCACGTTGGTGGTCTGCCAGCAGAAGAACCTGCCGTTCGGGCTCCACGTGTCGCCCCACAGGTACCAGGTGTTCGCGGTGTGGGACTTGACGATCTGCGGCGCCTCGACCCCTCGACCCGGGCCGATCGCCGTGGTGTGGATGCTGAAGCTGCCCGGGTCGAGGGTGCTGGAGCGGGTGCCGAGCAGGGTGCTGTTGGTGTTGTTCTTGAAGTACATGTAGTTGACCCCGCCGACGCTGACGAAGCTGCCGTCGATGGCGTCGTAACCGGGGTCGAAGAACGTCTGCGGGGCGGAGGCGGTCACGAAGTCGCTGGTGTAGTTCACCATCAGCACGTTGTGGCCGCCGGTGACCGCGGAGTAGACCACCGCGTACCGGCCGCGTCCGGCGTCCCAGTACGCCTCCGGCGCCCAGGCGTGGGTGGCGAGGGAGTGCACCTTCAGCAGCCGGTACCCGGTGAAGGTCCGCAGGTCGGCGGAGTCCCAGACGTGCAGGTACTGGCTCTGGTAGTTCCAGTCGGTGCCGTTGAGGTCGGTCGCCAGCACCACGAACCCGCCGTTCTGCCGGCGCAGGATGAACGGGTCGCGCAGGCCCCGGCTGCCCAGCGTCGGCGTGGCGACGGGCCGGTTCTGGTTCAGCGGGGTCCAGTTCAGGCCGTCGGTGCTGACGGCGAGGTGCAGGCCGTAGCTGGCGGCGGTCATGCTCGGCGACTCGGTGAAGTACGCCATGGCGTAGCCGTCACCGGCGGCGGCGGACGCGGCCCCGGGACGCCACAGGGTCGCCCCGGCGACGGCGGCGCCGGTGGCGGAGAGCAGGGTACGACGCTTCAACGGGTCACCTCGGGGGCGGGCGGCAGGGCGACACTGACCCCCGTACGGTATCGCTGACATCGATGACGTCAAGTATTGACGAAACGACCCGCGCTCCCGTCACGCCCGGAGGCGGGATGGGCCGCCGGGCGTCCCGGGCCGCCGGGCGGACGACGGGAAGGCCTGGCAGGACGGCGAGAGCGGCCGGCCTCGGCCCTGCCGCGCGGCGTAGCCGGCGTCACCCCGGGTCCACGCGGTGGACCCGGGGTGACGCCGGGGAGGTCAGTCCTCGATCCACCCGTGCGAGCGGGCGAACTGCGCGAGGTGCTGCCGGATCTGGCCGATCTGCCCGCCGGTCAGCGTCGGGACCTGCTCCACCAGCAGATCGGTGATGGCGGCGCGGAAGGCGGCGGGGGTCAGGACGTCGCACTCGTCGTCCTCGCCCCGGTCGTCGGCCGCCACCCTCGTCGAGGGGGCCGAGCCGGACGCCGTCACCGACCGCACCGGCGCTCCCGCGCCGGGATTGAGCAGACGCGCGTACAACGCCTTGACGCCGCGGTTGCCCTCCACCGAGTCGAACTCCACGCGCATGCCCGCCGACACGGACGGCCGCTGGTCACCGAAGTCGTTCGCGTGCACGAAGACGTCCTCACCACCGCCCTCCGGCCGGATGAAACCGTAACCCTTCACGTCGTCGAAGCTGAGAATCGTTCCGACCGCCACCGCGACCACCACCCCACAGAACAGGAACCACCAGAACATGGGCACCGGGAGGGCCTGGCCGCCCGGTGCAGCACCCATGGTAATGGCCATCGCCTCCGGGTCGGACCCGGTGGCGCCACCACCACGGCGCGTGTCTCGTCGACGTCGCGTCCGCCCCGGGCGCCCCGGGCGCCCCGGGCGCGCCGGGCACGCCGGGCACGCCGGGCGCGCACCGGCCGGGCGGGCACCCAGCGCCCGACGCGGACGCCGGCCCGGGGCACCCAGCGCCCGACGCGGACGCCGGCCCGGGAGCCGGCGTCCGCCGTGGGCGACGTCCGGCCTAGCGGAGGAACTCGCCGATCGACTCGGCCAGGCTCGCGGCATCGAGGCCGTGCAGCCGGTCATGGTCCGTCGCCCGGCCGTAGGCGCGGACCTCCTCGTCCCGCCGCACCCCGTGCGACCGCAACCGGTGGGGTACGTCGCCGAGCGCCTCGGCCACCTCGTGCGCGGAGGTCCCCCGCAGGTACGGCTCGACCACCACCACGTTGGGCTGGGCGCCGGCCACCGCGGCCCGCAGGCCGGCGTGGTCGAACGGCCGGATGGTGGAGGCGTACAGCACCGTCACGTCCGCCGTGGCGGTCGCGGCGAGCACGTCGTCGCAGACCGGCCCGACGGCGACCACCACACCGGCGCTGCCCTGCCGCAGGACGGTGAAGCCGTCCAGCACCGGCGCGGCCTCGGCGTTGGCCTTGTCGGACAGCCGCACGTAGACCCGCCCGTCGCCGGCGATCGCGTCCCGGATCAGCTTCTCGGCCTCGTCCTCGTGCCCCGGCACGTGCACGGTCCAGCCGGGCAACGTGTCGAACAGCGCGACGTCGCCCGGGGCCTGGTGGGTCCGGCCGCGCGGCAGGTCGTCGTAGGAGCCGCCGATGCTGACCAGCACCGCACCGACGTCCTGGTGCCCGAGGTCGAGCTTGATCTGCTCGAACGGACGCTCCACGAGGAACGGCGTGTAGGTGTGCGCCACCGGCCGGAAGCCGTTGAGCGCCAGGCCGCCGGCCATCCCGATCATCGCCTGCTCGCGGATGCCCACGTTGATCACGCGGTCGGGATAGGTGACCCGGGCCTCGTCGAACGACCAGGACGAGATGTCCGCGGTCAGCAGGACCAGCTTGGGATCGGTCGCCAGTGACTCGATCACGGTGTCGACGAAGACGGACCGCATCAACTTCCGGTCCACCTGGATGGTCATGCCGCGCTCCCTTCCCGGTTCGGGCGGATCTCCGCGACCACGGCCTGCGGCCGTCCGTCGGGTTCCTGGGTCAGCGCCCGGTACAACTCGTCGTTGTCGCGTCCGTCCACGGTGGCCGCCCGCCAGCCCTCCACCTCGAAGCGCCGGGCGATGCCGTCCGGCCAGCCGAGGCTCGCCGAACGGTTGTCGATCACGATGGCGGTGATGCGGTCCAGCCCGAGGCGGCTCGCGATCGCGATCGCCTCGTGGTTGCTGCCCTCGTCGAACTCGCCGTCGCCCATCAGCACCACCACGCGGGCCCGCCGCCCCTCGGCGCGCAGCGCGAGGGCGGTGCCCACGGCCAGCGGAAGCCCGTGCCCGAGTGAGCCGCTGCTGATCTCCACGCCGGGTACCAGGGTCCGGTCCGGGTGCAGGCCGAGCGGTGAACCGAGCTGCGCCCAGGTGTCCAGGGCTTCCGGGGCGATGAAACCCTTCGCGGCGAGCATCGCGTAGAGGGCCATCGGCCCGTGGCCCTTGGAGAGGAAGAACCGGTCCCGGTCCGGGTCGTCGATGTTCTCGGGCGAGACGTTGAGCACCCGGTCGTAGAGGACCCAGATGGTGTGCAGCGTCGATGCCGCCGCCCATCCGTGCTTCTCGTCGCCCACCATCCTGCCGAACAGGCTGCGTAATGTTGCTTCTTCGGTAAGTTGCATGCTCCCACCTGCGCGATGTCGATTCCGGAGGAAAGCGCCACGCTTTCCCTACTACCTGGTCAATGCGGTGTTCACCTGGCGTGCGGGCTGGTCGCCACCCGCCGGTCCGCGACCGGCGTCACGCACCACCAGCCGGTCGGGCCGTCAGGCGGGTTTGCGGGCGGTGAGGAGGGCGTACCCCAGCGACGGCTCCGCGCTGAAGGCGTGGAACCGGGAGAGCGTGAGATCGAACTGCTCCGCCCCGATGTGTGGCACCGCCTGTTCCCGCAGGGCGGCGAACCGCTCGGCCGCCTTGTCCCAGGAGGGCCGGGTGTAGCGGCTGACGTCCTCGGTGGGGCCGGGTTCGAGCCCGGCGGCCCGGATGAGGGAGAGGTAGTCGTCGAGACTGATGACCGACAGCACACCCTTGCTGGCCTCGGCGACACGGGCGGCGCCCGCCTCGTAGCCGTCGGCGCTCGGCAGCAGCATGAAGTCACCGATCGCCACCCGTCCGCCGGGCCGCAGCACCCGGGCCGCCTGCGCCAGGACGTGCCCCCGGTCCGGCATGTGGTGCAGCGACTCCAGCGCCCACACGAGGTCGAAGGAGCCATCCGGGAACGGCAGGTCCATCGCGTCGGCCAACTGGAAGGACAACCGGTCGGCCAGCCCGGCGGCCACCGCGCGGTCGTTCGCCCGCTCCACCTGCCGCCGGCTGATCGACACGCCGACGACCTCGATCTTGTGAGCCGCCGCCAGCCTCATCGCCGGCTCGCCGATGCCACAACCGAGATCGAGCAGACGATCACCCGGTTCGATGGTCAGCAGACCGGCCAGCCGGTCGGTCAGCCGGTCGGCGGCTTCGTCCACCGATACGTCCTCGGACGCGTCGTTCCAGTAACCGTGGTGCAGATTCTCGCCCCAGAGCCGGTCGAGCAGATCCGCGAACGCGTCGTAGCCATGGCCAATCTCGTCCGGCGTCGGCTTCTTCACCAGTTCCCCTCAACCATCGTATTCCCCAATCTTACGATCCGTGCCGCAACTGCATTGCCTTCCAGCTGGCCGCCAATTCGACACGCGAGGTCAGGCTCATCTTCTGGTAGACCTTCTTGAGATGAAAAGCCACCGTGTGCCGAGAGATGAACAACTGCCGGCCGACTTCGTTGTTGGTGTGCCCCTGGCTGACGAGTTCGGCGACGGCGAACTCGGTGTTGGTGAGTCCGTGCGGCAGTTCCCCCGCACACTCCACGGTCCGGCTCACACCACGCCGCACACCGAAATCGCGGAGTTTGTTGGCGACCCGTGAGGCATCACGGGCGGCGCCGACCGCGGTGTACGCGACCAGCGCCGCCTCGAAGATGCGGATCGTGTTGCTCCGTTCGGACCGTCGCTTGGCCAGCAGCCCGGCCAGGTCCTCCCGGGCGGACGCCCCGCACCACCGGTCGGGATAGAGGTTCGCCGCCTCGAGCAGCTTGCCGGAGTCCTCCTCCAGCAGACCGGCGGAGTGCAACGCCGCCGCACGGATGACGTCGAAGCCCGGATGCGCGGCGGAGGCGGCGGAGGCCGCCGCCGCGGCGGCTTCGGCGAGGTCGTCGGCGCCCAACTTGCGGGAGGCGCGAACCAGCCAGGACGCCGCCGCCGGCTCGGACACCAGGAGCTGACGGAGAACGAGGTGGCTGGTGACTATTCCGGCGATGAGACCGGAGGCCCGGTCCACCCCGCCCCGGGCCTCGGCCGCCTGGGCGGTCACCCACGCTCCCGCCGCCTGCCCGAAATAGCCCAGCAGGGCCTCGCCGGTCAGTTTGTCGACATAGGTGAGACACGTTCGCATGTCCGCCCGGCGGAGCGCGGCCAGCGCCATCACGACGTAACCGGTGGGCAGCAGGGAGCGGGCTTCGCACTGCTCCGCGATGCGCAACCCCTCGGTCACGTCGGCGAGACCGTCGTCGACGCACCCCATGGCGAACAGCAGCTCGCCCCGGATGACGAGGGACGTCGCGGTGACGAGCGGTGAGTCCGATTCTTCCCGACGCCCGTCGAGCGCGTTGACCACCCGCCAGCCGGCATCGAGATCCCTGGACTTCGTCAACAACGCGACGCGCCAATAGGGGGCCAGCCGACAGAACTCGTGACCTTCTTCACACTCGACGTCGACAGCTTCCGTGGCATAGTGCAATCCCGCGTCGAGCCGGCCGCCATACCACCACAACGCGGAACGACGGAAAAGGCGGGCGGTCGCACAGGACGGGGACACGAGCTCATCCCGGAATCCCACGAAAGGATTTTGGGGAAATGGCGCCCGCGCTGCGTAGCGGTTGCGGTCACCGGGAATCTCCACGCCGGCAGGCACCGACGTCAGCAAAGACGACAAGGAACCCTCCCCAGTGGTTCTTGATTCTCAGATAGTTGCCCTCTTGACAATTACCACGGGCAGCTAACCCGTCACCGACAGTACTACCGCCGAGGCCCCGCGTCCAGGGCAGATTGCCAGTTCGCCAAAGACGGACATTTCCTCTGACCACCGCCGCGCACACTGATCAATTGGTCTGACGCATCGACATAATTACGATCTGGATATAGGCTTGTGTCGATTGAAGTACACCCGCCGGCAAAGACTGCCGAGCTTGGCGTGAAGGTATACGCCTGTGTACCCCAGGTGAGCCGCGTCATGGTCCGGAAAAGCGCCCCGGTATCCGCACTCCACCGGCGTTCGACACCACCGGGCGACGTCCCGCCGGTCCGCCCCGCAACGCACACACCGTCACCGGACGACGGTCGTCGCGACGGCAGCGCGGCTACCCGGTCGACCCCCCGCCACGGTCACGCGGCGAGGTGCAACAACGCCCGGGCGGCCAGCCGGTAACCGTAGGCCCCGAGTCCCACCACCACCCCGCTGGCCAGCGGCGCGATCACCGACTCGTGCCGGAAACGCTCGCGTGCCCACACGTTGCTCAGATGCACCTCGATCCACGGCTTGGCATAGCTGGCCAGGGCGTCCCGCAGGCTCCAGCCGGCGATCATCAACGCCCCCGGGTTGACGATGGCTCCGACCGTCGAGTCGCGGTACTGGTGGATCGCCCCGACCAGGTCGCCCTCCCCGTCACGCTGGACCGAGACGACCTCCCAGCCACGGGAACCCACCTCCTCGGCGACCGCCTTCTCGATGTCGGCGAGGGTGTCGGTGCCGTAGATCTCCGGCTCCCGGTGGCCCAACGCACCCAGGTTGGGACCGTTGAGGAGAAGCATGACACTCAAGGAGCACCTCTCAGTTCGGGACCGGACCGGCAAACCTGCCTCCGGCAGACGCGGCATCCCTGCCCCGCAGCGCCTGCGCTGTCGTCCTGCCACCGGGCACCCCGGCGGGCCGTGGTGGTGGCCGCCGCGACGGAACACTGCCCCGCACCCCGACCACCTCTCGATCCGCCGCTACCCACGTGGCAATTCCACGCTAGAACAGAACCGATCGACCGGCATCCCTCGACCTGATAGCACAGCTGTCGGTACGGCCGCGCACCGCCCTATCAGATCTGGGGATGCCCACCGCCGCGCGCCGGTCGTACCCTCCGAAGGGCCGCACCGGTGCCGGGATCCGGCGGACGGAGCACCGGCCGCCACCGCCGACGTGCCGGCCCGCCGGTCCTCACCGGCAGTGGCCGCGACCCTCGGAAAGGACCACGGCAGTGCCTCAGTCTGCGGAGCAGGTCGAGAAGTGGGTGCGTCGGTTCCATCCGGCACCGGAGTGTGCCGCCCGGTTGGTGTGCCTGCCCCACGCCGGCGGCTCGGCGAGCTTCTTCCACCCGGTGTCCAGGGCGCTCGCTCCCACGGTGGAGGTCCTGGCGATCCAGTACCCGGGCCGTCAGGACCGCCGCCACGAGGCCGCCCTCGGCAGCATCGCCGAGCTGGCGGACCGGATCCTCGACGCCCTACGCCACCTGGACGACCGTCCCCTGGCGCTGTTCGGACACAGCATGGGCGCGATCCTCGGCTACGAGGTGGCGCTGCGGATGCGCGACGCCGGTCTGCCGGCGCCGACGCACCTGTTCGCCTCCGGTCGACGGGCACCGTCCCGCTACCGGGACGAGGGGGTGCACCACCTGCCGGACGACCGGATCGTGTCCGAGCTGCGGACCCTGAGCGGCACCGACGCGACCATGCTCGCCGACCCGGAGGTGCTGGCCATGATCCTGCCGGCCATCCGCAGCGACTACCGGGCCGTCGAGACGTACCGGCACGATCCGGGCCAAAGGCTCGACTGTCCGGTCACCGTGCTCACCGGCGACCGCGACCCCCGGGTGTCCCTCGACGAGGCGGGCGCCTGGGCGGAGCACACCACCGGGCCGACCGAACTCAAGGTCTTCCCGGGGGGCCATTTCTTCCTCGTCGACCGCAGCGCGGACGTGCTGGCGGTGCTGCGCCGCGAGCTGCTGGGCAGCAGCCCCACCGTCGCGTGACGAGCCCCCCGACCGTGCGTCTCCCCCGACCATGCGTACAGCGCCGACCTGTGAGGTTTCCTTGACCGACGCGGATGTCGTCATCGTGGGCAACGGTCCGATCGGCGCCGCCCTGTCGGTGCTGCTGGCGCAGCGCGGCTGGCGGGTGACAGTGCTCGAACGCCGACCCCGACCGTACCGGCTCCCCCGGGCCACCAGCTTCGACGGCGAGACCGCCCGGCTGCTCGCCGGCACCGGGATCGGCCCGGAACTCGGCCGGATCACGGCGCCGGCCAGCGGCTACCAGTGGCGCACCGCCACCGGCGAGACGCTGCTGGACATCGTGTTCACCACGTCCGGCCCGTACGGCTGGCCGGATGCGAACACCATGCACCAGCCCGCACTCGAGGAACTCGTCGCCGCCCGGGTGGCGTCGCTGCCCGGCGTGACGGTGCTGCGGGGACACGAGGTCGTGGGCATCACCGACGGCGACCGGCAGGTGCAGGTCCGCACCACCGACGACGACGGGGCGACCCGGGTGCTCTCCGCCCGCTGGGTGGTGGGCTGCGACGGCGCCAACAGCTTCGTCCGCCACCATCTCGACGTCGCCGTCACCGACCTGGGCTTCTCGTACGAGTGGCTGCTCTGCGACGTCCAGCTCCGCGAGCCCCGCGAGTTCGTCCCCACCAACGTGCAGATCTGCGATCCGGCCCGGCCCACCACCCAGGTGGGCAGCGGCCCCGGGCGACGGCGCTGGGAGTTCATGCGGCTGCCCGGTGAGAGCGCGGCCGAGCTGAACGAGACCGAGACTGCCTGGCGGCTGCTGGCGCCGTACGGCGTCGACCCCGGCAACGCCGACCTGCTGCGGAGCACCACGTACATCTTCCAGGCCCGGTGGGCCGAGCAGTGGCGGGTGGGTCACGTCCTGCTGGCCGGCGACGCGGCCCACCTGATGCCGCCCTTCGCCGGGCAGGGCATGTGCTCCGGCATCCGGGACGTGGTCAACCTGGCCTGGAAGCTCGACCTGGTCCTCCGGGGGGTGGCGGCCGAGTCCCTGCTGGACAGTTACACCGAGGAGCGTCGTACGCAGGTCAGGGACGCGATCCTGGCGTCGGTCCAGCTGGGCCGGGTGATCTGCGTGACCGACCCGGCGGCCGCCGCCGAGCGGGACGCCACCGTGCTGGCGAACCGTCGTGGCCGCCCGGCGGGCCGACCGGAACCCGCGAAGCCCCTCACCGCCGGACTGCTGCACCGGCGGCCCGGAGCGGACGGGACCGAGCCACCGGCGGGCGCGGTCGTGCCGCAGGGACGGGTCACGCACGGCGACACCACCGGCCTGTTCGACGACGTGGTCGGCCGGGGCTTCGTGCTGCTGGCCACCGCGGATCCCCGGGCCGCGCTCGACGGGGACCGGCTGGCCTTCCTCGCCGGACTCGACACCCACCTGGTCCGGCTGCTGTCCCCCGGCCCCGCACCACGGGACGGGGTGGTGGACGTGGACGACGTCTACCGGCCCTACCTGGCCGGCTTCGGGGCGTCGTACCTGCTGGTCCGGCCCGACTACCACGTCTTCGGGGCGGCGAAGGACCCGGCCGGCGTCCGGGCACTGGTGGACGACCTGCGCCACCAGCTGTCCGCGACCGCGCCGGCCGGTGTGCCGCTGCGCACCGGCTGACCCGCCGCACTGGCCGCCCCCGACCGAACGGAGCCCGGCCGAGCCGCCGACACGACGGTGCCGGTCACCCGGCGTCGGCGGCGGTCACCCGGCGTCGGCGGCGGCGTTCACAGCCGCTGCGCGAGACAGCGCATGCTCGCCATCAGGCTGCGCAGCTCCACCGTCAGGTAGTTGCTGTGCGGCAGCAGCGAGGTGAGCTGGTGCAGCGTGACCCACAGGTACCGGTCGTCGGGCTCGTCCAGGTCGGGCTCGACCTCGATCACCAGGTAACGGTTCTGCGCGTGGTAGAAGCGGCCACCCTCCTCGGAGTGCAGCACGTCCAGCCGGACCCGGGAGGTGGGCGCGGTGAGCACGTAGTCCAGGTAGTGGGGGCGGTGCTCCGCCGGCACGTCGGCGTAGTTGCCCGGCTGGCAGTGCACGGTGGCGGTCAGCTCGGCGACGTTGAGCATGCCGGCGTCGCTGCGCGCCTGGACCAGCGCGTGCAGCGTACCGCCGATCCGCTTGACCAACAGGGCGAGCAGGCCGGCCTGCTTGGGCGCCACCAGCGGCTGGGTCCACGCGGCGACCTCGCGGTTGCTCGCCTGCACGGCCACCGCCACGACGTCGAAGTACTTGCCGTCGCGGTGGTCGATGACGTCGCTGCCCAGCCGCCAGCCGTCCTCGGTGACCTGCCTCAGGGAGACCCGCCGTTGCACCAGCTCCTGCCGGGACCGCAGCTCGGTCAGCCAGCTGAGGATCCGCCCCGAGTCGTGCACGGCGCTGCCGTGGTCGGACAACGAACGCAGGAACGCGCGGGTGAACGGGTCGTCGCCGGCCTCCTGACCCTGCGGCCCGGTCAACGCGGGCGGGATGCAGGCCAGGACGGTCCGGGAATCCATGTTGATCATGTGGTCCAGGAGCAGCAGGCGGCGGATCTGGCCGAGGGTGAGCCAGCAGAAGTTCTCGTCCAGCGGGACGTCGTCCTCGGTCTCGACGACGATGTTGCGGTTGCGCTTGTGCAGGAACCAGGACCCCTGCTCGGACTGCAACCCGTCGAAGAGCACCCGACCCCGGGACTCCGGCCGGAAGTACTCCAGGTACTTCGTGTCCGCGCCGCCGTGGACCTTCATGTAGTTGCTGCGGGTGGCCTGCACGGTCGGCGAGAGCTGCAGCCCGTTGATGTTGCCCGGCTCCATCTTCGCCTGCATGAGGCAGTGCAGGACGCCGTCGAAGCGCTTGACGAGGATGCCGAGCACCCCGATCTCCGGCTGCACGATGATCGGCTGCGACCACTCGCCCATCCAGGGCCGGTTGGTCCGGACCCGCAGCCCCTCGATCGAGAAGAACCGCCCGCTCGCGTGGACGAGGTTGCCGGTGTCCGGATCGAAGTCCCACCCGGACAGCTCCGCGAACGGGATCCGGTCCACCTGGAAGGTGTTCGCCCGGGTACGCGCGTTGAACCAGGAGTGGAAGTCCGCCATGGACATGACCGCGTCCTCCGCCGAGGCGGTGGCCCGCTCGACCCGCTCCGCCTCCAGGACCGCCTGCCTCGCACCAGAGCTGTCAATCACCGGTTCCCCCTGAGGTCGTGCCCGTACGCCGGGGTCAGCCGACCCGGAACCGGCGACTGGCGGTGAGGCCCACCCCACGACGGGTCCGGCCTGTCCTCAGGTACCGGGCGCGGCGGGCCGACGGGGTGCGCGCATGGCTGTGCACGACGCTAGGACAGACGTGACCGGCGGGGCATCCCTCGGTCTGATGGCGCCGCCGTGGTCGCGCCCCGCGCCGGCTATCAGACCGGGGGATGCCCGCGGTGGCACGGCGGCCCTACTCTCCCAGAGGACCGCGCCGGGAGGACGACCCGTAGCCCGCCGCGCCGGTCCGGTGCCGGGCGTCCCGCGACGGCCCGGCGGACCGTCGGGGTCGACGGCCCGCCGCGAGCGCTGCCGACCTGCCGCACCACCGGGGAAGGAGAGCTGGTGACGCCCGTACGGATCGGGATCATGGGGTGCGCGAGCATCGCCCGTCGCCGGGTGCTGCCCGCCATGGCCGCCCTTCCCGCCGTCGAGATCACGGCGATCGCCAGCCGGGATCCGGGCCGGGCGGCCGAGCTGGCCCGGAGCTACGGCTGTCGGGCGGTCGCCGGCTACCGGTCGCTGCTGGACCTCGACGAGGTCGAGGCCGTCTACGTCCCGTTGCCCAACGCCCTGCACGCCCCCTGGATCGAGGCCGCCCTGTCCACCGGCCGGCACGTGCTCGCCGAGAAGCCGCTGACCACCAGCGCGGCCCGCACCGGTGAGCTGCTCGCCCTGGCCCGGGCCCGGCGGCTGGTGCTGATGGAGAACATGATGTTCCTCCACCACAGCCAGCACGCGGTGGTCCGGCAGTACGTCGCCGACGGGGCGATCGGCTCGCTGCGGTCCTTCCACGCCGCGTTCGGGGTGCCGAGGCGTCCCGCCGACGACGTCCGCCACCAGCCCGAACTCGGCGGTGGCGCGCTGCTGGACACCGGGGTCTATCCGGTACGCGCGGCCCTGTCCTTCCTGGGCGACCGCCGACTCGACGTCCTCTCGGCGGTGCTGACCTCGCGCCACGGCCAGCTCGTCGACTCCTGCGGGCAGGCGCTGCTGGACACCGACGACGGGGTGGGGGCACAGCTCGCCTTCGGCCTCGACAACCTCTACCGCTCCAGTTACCAGCTCTGGGGCAGCGAGGGGCGGATCGTCGTCGAGCACGCCTACAGTCCGCCCGCCGACCACGTCCCGGTGCTGCGCCTGGAGCGGCACTCCGGGGTACGGGAGTTCCGCCTGGAGCCCGACGACCAGGTGACCAACGCGGTGCGCGCGTTCGCCACGGCCGTCCGGTCCGGGCAGCTTCCCGACGACCGCGACGTGTTGCGCCAGGCGGTCCTCGTCGAGGAGATCGGCACCCGGGCGAGACGCCACGTCGACCACACCCCCGACCCGGCGGCCACCGGCCCGCTGGAGAGGTCGTCATGAGCCGCCGCTGACCACGGCGGACCGGGACGACGCCGGCACCGTCCCGGGTGGCCCGTACCGCAACAGCTCTGTCCCGATCGCGGGGCCGGCCCGCACCGACACGGCAGGAGTAATGCATGCAGCTGGTCAGCGTCCGTGACAGTGTGGTCGAGGTGGGGAACGATGAGTGACACTGCGCACGCGCCGCAGCTGCTGGCCGCGCGGTTGCAGATCCCCCCCATCTCGTACAGCCATGCCGCTGGATCCTGGATCTTCGCCTCGAACGGGGAGCGTTACCTCGACGCGTCCAGTGGGATCATCAACGTCAACATCGGCCACGCCCATCCCACGGTGGTCGAGGCGATGCGGGACCAGGTGGGCATCTGCACGTACGCCAGCCCGGGGTCGCTGTTGGCCAGCGGCATGGAGCAGCTGGCGGTCGCCACGGCGCGGGCGGTGCACCGGCCCCACGACCGCGTCATGTTCACCCCCACCGGCACCCACGCGTCGGAGTCCGCCATCGCGCTGGCCAGGCTGGCCCAACGGTCGCGGGGTGAGAAGAACCGCCACAAGGTGCTGACCGCGTCGCTCGGCTACCACGGCAACAGCGCGTTCGTGCTCGCGTTGTCCGGTCACCGTTCCCGGCGACCGCACGAGGACGACAGCTTCGGCATCGGGCCGGCGTTCGACCCGCCGTACCCCGGACAGCACCTCGGCTGCCCGTTCCCGACCTGCCGGACCGAGTGCGTACGGGCCGTGCGCGACGCCATCGTCGACGCCGGCCCGGACACCGTCGCGGCGGTGCTGTTGGAACCCGTCAACGGCACGACCGGGGGCGGCTACACCCCGCCGCCGGGATACCTGCGGGCGCTCCGCGAGGTCTGCGACGAGTACGGCGTCCTGCTCATCCACGACGAGGTGCTCACCGGGCTGGGGCGTACCGGGCTCCCCCTGGCCTCGCACCACGCGCAGCAGGCGGAGCAGGCGCAGGCGGACATCGTCACCCTGTCCAAGGGGCTCGGGGCGGGCTTCGTCCCGCTCGCCGCCACGATGATCTCGCCGGACCTGGCCGAGAGCATCCTGTCCAGCGGCGCGTGGCTGCCGCTGATGGGCACGATGTCGGCGACGCCGCTGCAGGCCCGGGTCGGGCTCGCGGTGCTGTCGGTGCTCGACGAGATCGGCGCCCTCGACCGCGACCAGGTCCGCGGCGCGGCCGTGACCCGGATCGTGACCGAGGTGACGCGGGATCTGCCGGTGGTGACCGACGTCCGGGGGGTCGGCTTCTTCCACGGCATCGAGTTGGCCCGGGGCACCGTCGGCGAGGCCCTGCGGATCACCCGGAGCAACGGGCTGTTGCTGTACCCGTTCGTCGGGTACCGCCGCGACGGCAGCGGCGAGGGTCTGCTGGTGGCACCGCCGCTGAACGCCACCGAGGCCGACCTGGACCACCTCGGCCGGGCGCTGCGGACGTCGCTGGTGCGCCTCAACGAGACCGTGGGCTGACCGCTCGGGTCGACGCACCGTGGCGGGTGGCCCTCCGGCCACCCGCCACGGCGTCGGGTCCACGGTCGGCTGGACGACGGAACGTGCCGCACCCCGACCGACCGGCCCGGGTGCAGGTCACGACCCGACCGGCCGGGACGCAGGTCACGACCCGACGGGCAGTCCGGGGACGGGGGCGGCGTGGATGCGGGCCTTGCGCAGCGCCAGGCACGCGTCGTAGCTCGGCAACAGGCCCTGTTCGACGGACTCCCGCAGCGAGGGGGCCGCGGCGTCCCGGTCGGACAGCACCGGCGGGCCGGGCAGCCGCAGCGGCAGACCGATCTCGGGATCCAGCGGGTGCACCGTGACCACCTCCTGCGGCCGGTACAGCTCGGAGAGGTGGTACTGGACGCAGGTGTCGTCGTCGAGCGCGACGAAGGCGTGCCCGAGCCCCTCCTCCACGTAGACCGAGGTGGACCCGCGCCCGTCCAGGACGATCATGTCCCAGGTACCGAAGGTGGGTGAGCCGGTCCTCAGGTCGACGACGAAGTCGAGCATCGAGCCCCGGACGCAGGTGACGAACTTCGCCAGGCCCGGGGGGACGGACGCCCCGTGCACGCCGCGCAGCACGTTGCGGTGGGAGACCGAGTAGTTGGTCTGGACGAGCTTCGGCGGGTACCCGAGCACCTCGGCCAGCACGTCCTCGCGGTACGCCTCGAAGAACACCCCCCGGTCGTCGACGAACGACCGGGAGGAGATCAGGAAGGCACCGTCGATGTCCAGCGGACGCACCGTCATGCTGCGGTTGGTCAGGCCCGGTGACGTCATCGCCGACCGCCCCGCCCGCGGGGACGGCGGGCACCGGTGGACGCGGTGGCCCTCATCGCCGCGACGTCAATCGGCTCAGCTGCTCCCGCAGGACGTCGAGACGCTTCGGCAGTTCCGCGTCCCCCTCCGGCCAGAGCAGGTCGACGCCGACACGGCCGTCGAAGGTGTGCACGACGTATCCTCCCAGACCCGAGGGATCCCTGATGTGGGACGTGGCGCGGAAGTCCGTCAGGCGCAGCCCGTCCGGGGTGCGTAGCGACGGCACCCGACCCCAGTTCATCATGCTGACCACGACGGGCGCGGCGCTCGGATCCCACGGCTTCGCCGCTGGCGCGGACCGGCTGAACATGTCCAGCAGGCTGCGCTGGACCGACCCGTCGGCCAGCTCCGACCGGAGCCGTTCGCCGATCGCCCGGCCGAGCGTCACCGCGTCGGGCGCGATGTCGTCGGTGGCGCCGAAGCCGGCCCCGCCCAGCACGTTCGTGCCCTCGGTGGCCCCGACCGCCGGGGTGAGGTGCCGGCGCAGGTTGACCGTGAACCGGTACACCAGCTCGGTCAGGGGCAGACCGCGCAGCTCCGCCTCGGCCAGCAGCAGGGCACCGGCCAGCAGCCCGTTGAGCGTCACGTGCTCCCGGTGGCCGAGCTCCGCCAGCGCGGTGGTCTGCGCGGCCGTCAGGCGGTGCCGGGCGCCGTTGCGGGCGAAGACGCTCCGCTCGGCGTCGGTCAACGGCGCGGCCATCGGCATCGGCCGGGGCAGGGGGCCGTCGACCGGCACGGTCGGACCGATGCCGCGCTCCGCGAGCAGGTCCTCCAGTGGCCGGGGGTACGGCTGGCGGGGCAGCGCGACCGGCACCCCCCGGACCACGTCGGTGTAGCTGGACCAGATCTCGGTGAGCAGGGCGACGGCGTGGTCGGCGTCGGCGATGCTGTGGTGGGTCAGCAGGCAGACGCTCGCCACGTCACCGTCGCGGACGACGTGCAGCGCGCTCAGCGTCCGGCGCTGGTCCACCGTCACCCCCGCCAGCGGCCGGTCGACGTCCCCGGCACCGGTGCGCAGCTCCGGCCGGCTGTCGGACGCCACGAAGACCGGCCCGTCGTCGCCGTCGGCGAGCCGTGCGGACAGCTGGGGATAGGCGCGGCACACCGCCGCGAAGGCGGTGGCCAGCGCGTCGAGGTCCAGCCGGCCCTCGGCGCGCACGGTGTACCCGATGTGGGCCTCCCGGGCGGCGTGGACCTGCTCGCTGGGTGCCAGTGCGCGCCATGTTCCCGCTGGTGTCACGAATCGGCCTCCAGTCAGCGCGCAGGATCGGGTGACCCGCGACTCAAGCCTGATCAGGTTCGTCCCCGGGCGCGGCCCGGGACCGTCCCCGCCACCGGGGTGGTCGGACGGTCCCGGCGGCCCGGTCGGTGGGCCGGGCTCAGGCGGAGCTTCCGGCGGACGCCTCGTGGACCAGCCACTCGACCCGGCGGACCACCTCGGACGGCAACGGCAGGGCGGCGATCTCGCGGGCGAGCCCGCGGGCCGCCGCGGCGTAGCCCGGATTGGCGACGATCTCCTGGCAGGTCTTCGCGATGACGTCGCTGGTGGCCTCCTCCGGCGTGAGCACGAGCCCCGCGCCGGCCTCGACGATGCGCCGGGCCATCTCGTTCGCCCGGAACAGGTTGGGGTCCGGGATCAGCACCTGGGGCACCCCGCAGCTCAGCGCCGTCATCATGGTGCTGCCACCGGACTGGTGCACGAGCACGTCGCAGGTGGGCGCCACGACGTCCAGCGGCACCCAGCCGGCCCGGACGTTCTTGAGCCGCTCCTGCAGCACGGGCAGGGCGTCGTCGGCCACCGGCACCACCACTTCGGCGTCCAGGGCACTGACGTTCTCGACGATGCCCTGGAGGAAGTCGTACTGGTTGTAGGTCGCCACCCCGGTGCCGATGGTCACCCCGATGCGGGTGTCCGCGCCGCGGGTGTACATCCACGGCTCCAGGCAGCGTTGCGTGTTGCCCGGAATCCACCGCATCATCTGCACCGCCTGGGCGATCGGCGGGCGCAGGCTCGGTGGCGTGATGTCGATCATCAGATCCGGCTCGGGCAGCGCGTCCAGGCCCAGCTCGGCCAGCTCGGCCTGGAGCTCCTCCGTCGCGCCGAGGTCCAGCAACCGCGGGTCGTGGATGTCCCACGCGTGGCGCACGTAGGGCACTCCGAGCCGCTTGGCCAGCAGCGGCGCGGCATAGGAGGCCATCCCGCCGATGATGACGTCCGGCCGCCAGTCGTCGGTGAACGCCACCAGGGCGTCCAGGGTGGACGCCTCGATGCGCGCGTACCAGTGGCCCGACTGCTGCTCCCGCTCGATCGGGTCCTCCGGGACGCGCAGCAGCCGCTTGTCCCGGGCGATGATCTCGCGCGGGGACACCCCGGGGTCGGTGACCCGCACGGCGGAGAGCCCTACCCCGGCGATGGTCGGCACCAGATCATCGAGCGAGGCGGTCATCATGACCTGGTGTCCCGCGTTATGCAGGGCCGTCCCGAGCGGGACGTGACTGAATATCGTGGACGGGGCGATCCCGGCGAGAATTAGGACCCGCAAGTTGTCCTCCAAGCGGTCATGGATCTGGCAGCGGCGCCGAACCCGGCGCGGGTGTCACTCGCCCGCGGACCGGCTCTTGCCGGATCAGGCTTGCCGACGACGCGGGCCGGGTCCATCACCAAAGTGGATAGTAGCAATCGACTATTGAAAATGGATCTACCACGGTGAGGGATGCCGGGCCGGACCGGCGCTCCTAGTCTCTTCCGGAGAGATTCCGAAAGGTACGACGGCTCTGCCGTGCGCCGGGATCGGGTGGACGCCTGGCCGCCGCTCCGGCTCCGGCGCATGGTCCGGCACACCTCCCACTCTCGACCGTAGGGGATACGACATGGTCGACCCAGCCCGATCGCACCTGCTGGAACTGGTCCGTGACTATCACGACGCCCAGACCCCGGACGCTGCGCCGTTCATCCCGGGGCAGACCCCGATCCTGTCCTCCGGGGCGGTGCTGGACGCCGACGACCGCGAGGCCCTGGTGGCCGCCGCGCTCGACATGCGGATCGCCTCCGGTCAGATCACGGCGAAGTTCGAGTCGTCCCTCGCCCGGACGCTCAAGCGGCGCAAGGCGGTGCTGACGAACTCCGGCTCGTCGGCGAACCTGCTCGCGCTGAGCACGCTGACCTCGCCGGAGCTGGGCGACCAGCGGCTCAAGCCGGGCGACGAGGTGATCACCGTCGCCGCCGGCTTCCCGACCACGGTGAACCCGATCCTGCAGAACGGCCTCGTGCCGGTGTTCGTCGACATCGAACTCGGCACCTACAACACCACCGCCGAACTGGTCGAGCAGGCGATCTCCCCCCGCACCCGGGCGATCATGATCGCGCACACGCTGGGCAACCCGTTCCCGGTGGCCGAGATCGCCGAGATCGCCGCCCGGCACGGCTGCCACCTGGTCGAGGACAACTGCGACGCGGTGGGCTCGACCTACCAGGGCAGGCTCACCGGCACGTTCGGCGCGTTCTCCACCATCTCCTTCTACCCCGCCCACCACCTGACCATGGGTGAGGGCGGCATGCTCCTGTCGTCGGACATCAAGCTGGCCAAGCTGGCGAAGTCGTTCCGCGACTGGGGCCGCGACTGCTGGTGCGAGCCGGGCGAGGACGACCGCTGCCTCAAGCGGTTCGACCTCCAGGCCGGTACCCTCCCGGAGGGCTACGACCACAAGTACGTCTTCTCCGAGGTCGGCTACAACCTCAAGAGCACCGACATCCAGGCCGCGCTCGGGCTGAGCCAGCTGGCCAAGCTGCCCGGCTTCATCGAGGCCCGCAAGCGCAACTGGCGTCAGCTACGGGAGGGTCTGGACGGCCTCCCCGGCCTGCTGCTGCCCGAGGCGACGCCGGGCAGCGACCCGAGCTGGTTCGGTTTCATCATCACGGTCCTGCCGGATGCGGGCTTCGACGTTCCGCAGATCGTCGGCCACCTGGAGCGGCACAACATCCGCACCCGGCGGTTGTTCGCCGGCAACCTCACCCGGCACCCCGCCTACATCGGCCGGCCGCAGCGCATCGTCGGTTCGCTGGCCAACAGCGACACGGTGACCGAGCGGACGTTCTGGATCGGCGTCTACCCCGGCATCACCACCGAGATGATCGAGTACGTCATCGGCACGCTCAAGGAGTTCGTCGCCACCCACTGACGGACCCCGCACCGACGCACCGTCCGCTGTCGCGGGCGGTGCGTCGGTCGTGACCGCCCCGCGTCGACGGACGAGCCGCCGGGGTCGTCGGCCCCGGGCGAGCGGGCCGACGACCCCGGCGGGTCTCAACGGTCGAGCTGCAGCGCCCCCGACGGGCAGGAGGTGACCGTCTTGAGCACGGCGTCCTCCTCGCCGGGGTCCGGATCGGCCCGCAGGAGCACCACCGTGCCATCGGTGTCGTCCTGGTCGAACATCCCGGGCACCCGGAGCACGCACAGCCCCGCGCCGACGCAGACGCCGGGGTCGACCCGCACCCTCATCGGGCGTCCCAGCTGACCGGCAGGGCGTGCACCCCGTAGGTGATCATGTTGTTCCGCAGCGGGACCTCCCCCGGCGCCACGGCGAGCCGGACGTCGGGCAGCCGACGCAGCAGCTCGGTGTAGCCGACCGTCATCTCGATCCTGGCCAGCTGCTGGCCGAGGCACTGGTGCACCCCGTGGCCGAACGCCAGGTGCGAACTACGCTCCCGGGCCACGTCCAGGGTGTCCGGCTGCGGCCAGTGCCGCCCGTCCCGGTTCGCCGCCAGCAGGGAGACCACCACCGTCGCACCGGCCGGGATGTGCTCCCCGTTCAGCTCCAGGTCCTCCTTGGCGAACCGGAACAGACCGGTGCTGACGATGGTCAGGAAGCGCAGCAGCTCCTCGACGGCGTCACCGACCCGGGACGGGTCGGCGCGCAGCGCGGCGAGCTGTTCGGGGCGCTGCAGCAGCACGAACATGCCCAGCCCGAGCATGCTCGCGGTGGTGTCGAGGCCGGCGAAGAGCAGAAGGTTGGCGATCCCCACCAGCTCGTCGTCGGTCAGCGCGGGATCCGCACCAGGGTGGTGGGCCAACCCGGAGATCAGGTCGTCGGTGGGGTTCGCCCGCTTGTCCGCCACCAGCCGCTGCATGAACGCGCGCTGGGCCTCGGCGTTCGCGACCGCCTCCTTGACCGGCACGTTCGTCTGCAACAGGTCCGCCGCACGCTGCTGGAACTCCGCCCGGTCCTGGTACCGCACGCCGAGCAGCTCGCAGATCACCAGCGCGGGCACCGGGACCGCGAACGCCGGCACGAGGTCGGCGCTGGTGCCGGCGGCCAGCATCGCGTCCAGCCGTTCGGTGACGATCTCCTCGATCCGGGTGGTCAGGTCGCGCATCCGGCGCACGGTGAACTGGCCGGTGAGCAGCTTGCGGTACCGGGTGTGCTCCGGCGGATCCATGTTGATGAACGATCCGGCCCGGGCCTTGTCGTTGCGGAGCTGCTCCCCCAGCTCCTTGGAGAGGTTCTTGAACCGGGGGTGGTAGCGGAACCGGTCGGCCGAGAAACGCGGGTCCGACAGCACCGCGCGGGCCTCGTCGTACCCGGTCACCATCCAGCACGGATCGCCGCCGGGGAGCGTCGACCTGGCCACCGGGGCCTCGGCGGCCAGCGCCGCCAGACCGGAGGGCAGCAGGAACGGATCGTCGCGTTGGAGGAATTCCCGGGAGAGCGGTGCCTGCAGCGATTCGTCGGCGGGTGGGGATTTCATCGTCTCGGTCGTCACCGCAGTGTCCTCCCAATTGCTTCAGCAGACAGCGAACCGATTACGCCAAGGGTGTCCGTGGTCGACTCGGCAAGGCTCGCGGAGTGCGGCCG
The DNA here is from genome assembly GCF_900090265.1 of Micromonospora rifamycinica. Classification (NCBI taxonomy): domain Bacteria; kingdom Bacillati; phylum Actinomycetota; class Actinomycetes; order Micromonosporales; family Micromonosporaceae; genus Micromonospora; species Micromonospora rifamycinica. The sequence continues at coordinate 165,517 of NZ_LT607752.1, read as the reverse complement.
GGGGTGCCGGTACCGGTGTCACCAGCCACGTCCGGTAGATCGACAGCGACCCATACTCCACTGTCGAAGCCTAGGCCAGCTCCCACGTCCCGCACATCCCTCGCGCTGATAGCACCGACGGGTCGGATTCGCGGCGGCCGCGCCGGAGGAAGTGTCCCACGGCGCGGAATCCCACCGGCTCGACCACCCCGTCAGCGGCACCGGAACGCCTATCAGGTTGAGGGATGCTCAGCCCGTCGCCGGCTCCCTATCGTTGCCGAAAAGGCGCCGAAACGCGCCCGCCCCACGCCAACGGATCGCTAGCTATTCGACACGAAAGGGAGGGGCTCATGACCACTGCCGAGACGTCGGCCGAGACGGTCGACCTGTTCTCACCAGAAGTGGTCGCCGACCCGTTCGGCTGGTACGCGCGGTTGCGCGAGGAGACTGGCCCGCACACCGGGACGCTGAACATCGGCACCATGATGGGCGGGCCCGAGATGTGGCTCGTCACCCGCTACGACGATGTCCGCCAGGTCCTCACCGACCCGCGGTTCGTCACCAACCCGCCGGCCGACTCGACCATCGCGGACATCCGCGACGGCGTGTTCAAGCGACTGGACTTCCCGCCGGACCTCATCCCGTGGATGGCCAACCTCCTCAACGTCTCCGACGGCGAGGACCACACCCGGCTGCGCAAGCTCGTCTCGTACGCGCTGACCGCCCACCGGATCGGCAAGCTGCGTCCCCGGGTCGAGAAGATCACCGCGGACCTGCTCGACAAGCTGGCCGAGGACAGCAGGGACGGCTCGCCGGTCGACCTCGTCGAGGAGTACTGCTACCCGCTGCCGGTCACCGTCATCTGCGAGCTGGTCGGCATCGACGAGCCCGACCGGCCGCACTGGCGGGCCTGGGGCGACTCGATGGCCACGATGAACGGCGAGCGGATCCCGACCACGCTGCTCAAGTGCATCGAGCTGGCCCGTGAGCTGATCGAGAAGCGGCGGGCCGAGCCGCAGGACGACCTGGTCACCGCGCTGGTCCAGGCGCAGGCCGAGGACCCGACCCGGGTCTCCGACGACGAGATCATCGGCATTCTCTTCAGCCTGGTGACCGCCGGCCACCAGACCACGACGTACCTGATCGGCAACTCGGTCATCATCCTGCTCGAGAACCCCGACCAGCTCGCGCGGTTGAAGGAGAACCCGTCGATGTGGCCGCAGGCGGTGCGCGAGTTGCAGCGCCTGGGTCCGATCCAGTTCGCGCAGCCGCGCTTCCCCGTGGAGGACGTGGAGCTGGGCGGCGTGACGATCCCCCGGGGAGCGCCGGTGGCGCCGCTGCTGCTGGCGGCGAACACCGACCCGCGCAAGTTCCCCGACCCCAACCAGCTGATCATCGACCGGTTGGCCGTCGGCAGCGAGAGCCACCTCGGATTCGGCAAGGGCATCCACCGCTGCCTCGGCCAGCACCTGGCCTACCAGGAGGCGGAGGTGGCGTTGCAGGGGCTGTTCACCCGGTTCCCGGACCTCTCCCTCGCCGTGCCGCGCGAGGAGATCCCGTGGATCCTGCGGCCCGGGTTCACCCGGACCAGGACCCTCCCGCTGAAGCTCGCCTGAGCCTTCCGGGGCCACACCGGCCCTTCCGTCGGTGAGCCGGGCACCGTGCCCGGTCACCGTCGGTCCTGAAGTGACCCGCACCACCGTCGCCTGCCCGCCGCGCTCCCCTGTGGACGCGGCGGCAGGTCGGCTGTATACCTACACCAGGCGACGCAGCTCTGGGCGGTCCGGTCTCCGGACCGCCCAGACCTGCACGGCGTCCGTCGCCAGGACGACCCTGGCCCGACCCGGGCCGGCCAGCACGTTCCGCGTCGAGAGGGAGACCCGCCCGCATGCCCACGCCGCAAGGGATCCGACTGTGTGCCCTGTCCGATCTGGACGACAAGGCACCGCTTGCCGTCCAGATCGGTGACGTCCCCGTCGTGGTGGTACGCATCGGCGACGAGGTGCACGCGCTGCGGGACCAGTGCACGCACGCCCGGATGGCACTGTCCGACGGCGAGGTCACCAGCAAGGGCATCGAATGCTGGATGCACGGTGCCTGCTTCGACCTGCGCACCGGGGTGCCGACCGCGCCGCCCGCCGTCGAGCCGGTGGACGTCTATCTGGTCCGGGTCGAGGACGGAGAGGTCTTCGTCGACCCCGGCACCACCGTCAACTGACCGTCCCGGCCCGCAGATCCCGGCCCACCGGACGCGCCACGACCGGAGACGTGCTCCGGTCGTGCGGCGGCGCCGGCGCCCGGGCCGCACGCATCCGCCGGCGCCCGGTCACACGCGTCCGCCGGTGTCCCGGTCGCGGCGAGCGGCGGGACACCGGCGGACGGTGGGACGGTGGTCACCGACCACCGTGCCGGGTGGGGACCGGGTCGTGGCCGCCTCCGCCTCCGTGGGCCGGCGCGACGCCGACGGCCACGACCCGGACGCCCGGGTGGGTCACCCGAGCCGCGGCGTGCCGTGCAGGCGCAGGGGCAGCCGCCGCAGACGCCAGGAGCCGGGCATGTTCTGCCGCTCCAGTTCCTCGGCGGGAACGGCCAGCTCCATGTTCGGGAAGCGGGTCAGCAGTCCACTGAACGCCACCTCGAACTCCTGCTTGGCCAGGTGCGCGCCCAGACAGTAGTGCAGACCGGCGCCGAATCCGACGTGCGTCTCGCGGAGACTGTCGGGCTGGCGGCGCAGGTCCAGGCGGTCCGGGTCGGAGAAGTAACGCGGGTCGTAGTTGGCCGCGACGAGCATGCACATCAGCCGGTCGCCCTGCCTGATCGTGACGCCGCCGATCTCGACGTCCTCCACCGCGTGCCGGAACTGGGTGCCGTGCAGCGGGCCGCACCAACGCATCAGCTCCTGGACCGCCGCCGGCATCAACGCCGGGTCGGCCTGCAGGGTGCCCAACTGGTCGGGATGGGTGAGCAGGGCCAGGGTGCCGTTGCCGATCATGTGCGCGGTGTTCTCGGTGCCGGCCAGCACCAGGGTCAGCACCATCGTGATCAGCTCATCCCCGGTGAGCCGGTCGCCTTCCTCGTCGTGCGCCTCGATCAGCCCGGACAGCAGGTCGCCGGTCGGCACGGCGCGACGCTGCTCGACCAGCTCGGTGATGTGGTCGACCATGCCCCGCATCGGCTCGTTCTGCGCCCCCGGCTCCAGGGAGAACGCCGCCCGGCCCCACTGCCGCCACCGGGGCCAGTCGGCCTCGGGGATGCCGATCAACTCGCAGATCACATTGATCGGCAACAGGTAGGCGAAGTTCTCGATGAGGTCGACGACGCCCACCCCGTCGGCGTCGTCCGCCTCCGCCCGCCGGCCGAGCTGGTCCAGCAGTCGTGCCGCGATCTCCTCCACCCGGGGCCGCAGGGCCGCGACGCGCCGGGCGGTGAAGGTACGCGAGACGAGCCGCCGCAGCCGGACGTGGTCCTCGCCGTCGGCGTCCAGCAGGCTGCTGGTGAAGATCTTGATGTACTTCTCCTCGAGCCCGAGCGCCTTGGCCAGCTCGTCGTGCAGGTCGTCGACGTTCGCGCCGGGCACGCTCCCCGGGTTGTTGGCGAAGCGCTGGTCGCCCAGCACCATCTTGACGTCGTCGTACCGGGTGATCAGCCACAGCGGCGTGGGTGAGGTGGGGTAGACGGCCCGGACGATCCGGTCCCGCTCACGGAGCAGCGAGTATCCCCGGAACGGGTCGCGGAGCAGGTCGGCGTCCGTCATGTCCAGTGCGGCGGCGCCGTTGCCGGTGGCTACGGGACAGGTCCCGCTGATGGTGTCCATGTCGCCCTCCAGAATGGTCACGTGATCGGTACGCGGTCGGCCGGACCCGCCGGTCGGCCGGGTTTACAGGCGGCGAGGGCGTACCCCACCGCTGGTGCGTGGGTCGGATCGGCGCGACCGTGGCCTGGGGGTCGGGACGCTCCGGGGCGGTGTGCTGTCCGACAGGTGCGGGGCCACCTCGATCAGTGAGGTGGGTCTGGTCCCCTCGATCCGTGTGGTGAATCCGGTACCTCCGTTCCGTGCGGTGGGTCCGGGCCGTGGCAGCCCGGGGCGGTGACCAGGCCTCTCGGTCGCCCGAGGCAACAATCGGGCAGAACGAAACGGCACGGACGCCGAGCGACGCCGGCCCCGGGGCGGAGGTCCGCCGCCCCGGGCCGGCCGGCACCGGAGACCCTGCGGCGGTTCCCCGCCCCGCGGTCCACGGCACGTCGGGGAGCGTCGGGCCGCGGGGCGCCGCCGCTGATCAGCGTCCACCTGACTGCCCCCCGGCCGGGTGGTGTGCCGCGCTCCCGGCACGGTGGTCCGCGCCGGCCGCGTGGTGGGTCGAACCGGCCGGGTGCATGTGGAACCGGGCGACCTCGGCCGGGTGCACGACGAAGGGCCGCATCATCCCCTCGTCCTCGTGGTCGAGGATGTGGCAGTGGTACATGAACTGGCCGGTGGCGCCCTCGAACCGGCCGGCGACCCGGATCCACTCCCCCGCCCACAGGTTGAAGGTGTCCTTCCAACCCTCTTCGTGCTTCTCGATCGGCGGCCCGTCGACCGGGGTGGGCAACGGCCTGCTCGTGCCGCCGGCCGCGAGGTCGAAGGCCGTCAGGTCGGCGATCTTCCACCGGGTCAGCAGCTGGAACCTCGCCATGTGGATGTGCATCGGGTGCGGGGCACCGCCGAGCTGGATCAGGTTCCACACCGTCCACCGGCCCCGGTTGATGAAGACCGTCGTGGTCTCGTCGAACAGGCGCGCGGCCTTCCGGAAGGTCCGCACCCGCCCCGCCGCCGGGTCGGTGAGCTGGATCACCCCCTCCTGCGGGAACTGCGTGGGCAGCTCCGCCGGGTCGGTGATCTCCTGCAGCTCCCACATCTCCGGGTGCGGACGACCGCCCACCCCCGGCAGGGTCGTCGCCACGAACACCTCGTCGTGGTCCTCCGGCACCGTCCCGCCCTGCCGCAACCGGACGTACGACCCGGACAACCGGGCCGGCGGCGTGAAGAAGTCGCTGCGGCCCCGGCTCTCGACCCGGAACTGCATGATGTCCGGTTCGATCGACGCGCCGGTGTTGACCAGACGCAGCCGCTGCCCCCGGAACCGGCTGAAGTCGATCAGCAGGTCGACGCGCTCGGCCGGGGTGATGGTCAGCCCGCCCGCCGGCACCGCCGCCGGGGCCGGCAGCAGGCCGGCGTCCGTGCCGACGATGCGGACCGCGTCGTTGTGCACCACCCCCGCCTCGTCGACCAGGTCGAGCCGGAAGAACCGGCCGTTCGCCGCGTTGAGCACCCGGAAGCGGTACCAGCGCGCGTCGACGTCCAGGTGCGGCCAGATGACCCCGTTGACGGTGGTGAAGGGGCCGGTGACCGGGGCCGACGTGCCGGTCGCGAGCTGGTACTGGAACTTGAACAGCAACCGGCCGGTGAGTGCTCCGGTCGCCGGGTCGGTGTCGAGGTTGCGGTCGGCGAGGACCAGCGGGACCTCGTGGTCACCACGGGGCAGCCGCAGCCGGTCCTCCTCCTCGTCGCGGATCAGGTAGAGACCGGCGAGCCCGGCGTGGACGTTGAACCGGGTCACCGCCATCGCGTGGTCGTGGTACCACAGGGTGCACGCCGCCTGCCGGTTCGGGTATTCGGTGAGCTGCACGTCCCCGGGGGAGATGCCGTTGTGCGCCCAGCCGTCGTTGCCGCCGTTGGTGTGCGCGCCGTGCAGGTGCACCACGTTCCACGGCGGCAGCTCGGCGACCCCGTCGATCAGCTCCACCCCGGCGGGCAGGCCGCCGTCGGGGCTACGGTAGCCGGGGGTGTTCGCCGGCGTCGGTACCGCGTACGGCGCCCGGACCGCCACCACCGGAACCGTGCCGCGCAGCTCGTTGACCCAGGCGACCCGCAGCCGCCGGTCACGGCGTACCTCGATGGTCGGGCCGGGGAAGTGCCCGTCGTACGTCCACAGGGTGGTCTCGGGCAGTTGCGAGTGCAGCCGCCGCTGCACGGTGGTCATCGTGACGGTGAGTTCGTCCCGGGAACGCCCCGAGGACGGTCGGACCGTCGGCGGAATCCGCAGCGGGTCGAGGAACTTGGTGAGACCGAACTGTGGTGCCACGAGTGCCGCTCGTGACCCGCCGACGGTCGCCGCCGACGCCGCCTTGCCCGTGGCATCCGGGCCGAGCGTCTGCGCACCCGCGACGACACCTGCGGTGCCGAGCACGGTGGAGAACAGGAACGCGCGACGCTCAACGGGGGCATCCATCGGATCTTCTCCTGCGAGAGGTGGGGGCGTACCGACGCCGGGAGGGTGCTACCAGGTGACCGGCAGTGCGGTCAGCACCTCGAAGCCCGCGGTCGGGTTGAACGGAATCTCCTCCGCCGGGACAGCGAGGCGCAAGTCCGGTAGCCGTTGGAGCAGAGTACCCAGGGCGATCTCCATCGTGATGCGGGCGAGGCTCTGGCCGAGACACTGGTGGGTGCCGAACCCGAACGTGACGTGGTCCCGGGCGGAGCTGCGGCGCAGGCCCAGGGAGTCCGGCGCGTCGTGGACGTCGGCGTCCCGGTTGATGAGGGAGGTGATGAAGAACACACCGTCTCCCTTGTGGATGGTGGTCCCCTCGATGTCGATGTCGTCGACGGCCAGCCGCGTCACACCGTCCGGAATGGACACGAAGCGCAGCAGCTCGTCGACGGCGGTGGGTAGCAGCGCCGGGTCGGCCCGCAGCTCAGCCAGCTGGTCGGGGTGCTGGAGCAGGGTGAACAGGCCGAGCGAGATCATCGTGCCGGTGGTGCCGTGCCCGCCCGCCACCTGCAGGACCAGCGTCGAGACCAGCTCCTCGTGGTCCAGGTCGCCGGCGGGACCGGGCTTCGCGAGCAGCTCGTCGAGCACCCCCGTCCCGGGGTCGCGCCGCTTCTGCGCGATCAGCTCGCCCATGTAGGCCATCAGGTCGTCGTACGCCTGGTTGGCGTTCGGGCCGGCGGCGAGCTGGTGGGACATCCGGTGGAACGCCTCGTGATCGGCCTCCGGGATGCCCATCACGCGGTACAGCACGGTCAGCGGGACGGGTGCCGCGAACGCCGGGATCAGGTCGGCCGGGGCACCGTCGGCGATCATCTGGTTCAGCCGCTCGTCGACGACCTCCTGGATCATCGGCCGCAGCGAGTTGATCCGCCTGATCGTGAAGCTGGGGATCAGCATCTTGCGCCGGGCCTGGTGCACCGGCCCGTCGACCCCCACCAGCGCGGTGACGATCTTCATGACCTTCTGCTGGGCGTCGCCGACGGCGGCGGCGATGCTCGGGAACATCATCGGCCACGCGGGGTTGGTGCGGTCGCTGGAGATGCGCGGGTCGACGAGGAGCCGACGGGTCAGCTCACGACTGGTGATCGCCCAGACGTGCCGGCCGTCGTAGAGGGCGACCTGGGCGAGGGGTCGCTGGTCGACCAGCGACGGATAGGCGGGAGCGGGCTGGTAGGGACAGGTGCGGTCCTGGGGGAACACCACGGTGTCGGTCATACGCGAACCCTTCGATCGGCCGGTACGGCGATGTGCGGTTTAACCGTGCGGGTGCGCGGATCCGCGGCGGCCGAGGGTCGCCGCGCTCCAGACGCCTAGTTCGTGAAATCCGCCCTGTGGTCCACCGCCCACTCGGCGAAGGTCCGCGCCGGCTTACCGAGGACCCGCTCGACGGTGCCGTCGATCTCGGCAGGGCCGTCGAGGGCCTCCAGGTAGTAGCGGACCCGGGTCTCGATGATCCCCGGCGGGTCGGACGGGGAGATCACCCCCTCCCGGATCAGCTCCCGGAGTCGGGGGGCGAACCGCTCACGCAGCTCCGCGCGGACGTCGTCGCCGGTGACGTCCTCGATCTCCAGCTCACGCCCGATCGCCTTGCCGATGAGGGCGACCTGCTCGGCCTGGGTGATGCTGTCACCACCGCTGAGGTGGTACCTCGCCCCGGCGTGCCCCTCCTGGAGCAGCGCGCAGGTGCTCACCTCGGCGATGTCCCGCTCGTGGATCGAGGAGAGGTAGGACTGCGCGTAGTGCAGCCGTACCGGCCTGCCCTGCTTGATGTCCGGCGCCCAGAGCAGTGAGTTCACCGCGAAGGCTCCCGGCCTGACGAACGTCCACTGCAGACCTGAGCGCTCGATCGCGTGCTCGACCGCCAGGTGCCACCGGGCGATCCAGTGATCCGGGTCGCGGCCGGCGGCGGCCAGTGAGGACAGCAGCACGACGTACCGGACGCCGGCGGCCTTGGCCGCCGAGAGGACTCCGTCGATGCCGGCCGGCTGGTTGTACAGGAAGATCTTCTCGACGCCCTGGAACGCCTGCGCGAACGTCTCCGGTTCGGTCAGGTCGGCCCGGCGGACGTCGACCTCCGCCGGCAGGTCGAGCGCGGCCGGATCACGGGACGTCGCCCGCACCTCCACTCCCGCCCGCAGCAGCAGGTCGACGACGTTCCGACCGACGTTGCCGGTCGCACCCGTCACCAGGATCGTCATCATTCCCCCCGCAAGCCTGTTCCGCCCCATCGGTGATCCGTAAGGGCCTTCGTAGGCTAGGACAGGAGGACGCGGCTGGGCATACCTCGCCTTGATAGCCGTGGGGCAGGCAGACGCCGCCGACCAGGGGGCGGAGCCCCTGTCGGCGACCGGGCGGCCCGGCCGGGCACCCGCGGGTCGATCGCCCCCCCGGGTACGCGGGCCGCCGGTTCGGGACGGTGGGTCACACCGTCCCTCCCCGATCCGCCGGCTACCGCCGGCCGGTGGTCACTTCGCCGGAGGCGCGGCTGCGGGCTTGTCGACCGCCCACAGGACGTCGCCCTCGATGCGCGACAGGCGCCACCCCTGCGAGTCGCGCGTCGCCTCGAAGCGCATCCGCGAGTTGAGGGTCAGCGCCGGCTCCGGGGCGATCTTCCCCTTCGGCGTCACGCTGCTGCCGAAGAGCTGCACCACGTCCGCCCGGACCTTGGCCTTGTCGCCGTCGAGGTCGATGAGGACATTGCTGACCAGTTCCTGCACCCGGTCCTCGGTCTTGAACCCCTCCGACGCACCGGCGATGACCTTCTCCCGGCCCTCGGTGAGCCCGCCACCGGGATTGGTGACGACCACCCCTTCGGTCAGCACCTTGTTGAGATCGTCGAACTTCCCCTCCGTCGTGTCGGCGTAGAAACGGTAGATGAGCTGGGTGATGTCGCCGCGATCGTCGCGGTATTCGACCTTGTCGGCGGCACATCCCGCGGTGGGGACGGCGACGGCGAGAGCCGCCAACAGGCCGACGACGCGGACGGACCCGCGCCGTGACCGAACGATTCCCCCTGGACGATCCATGTTCTGGTTCTCCCCTACCCTGTCGCAGTCGCAGTCTTGGTAAGCACGCGGGCAGGCGCCGACATTCTTCACCGGGTGATGAACAGGAACAGCACCGCCGCGACCCGCAACACCGGTGACCATGAACTGCGGCTTCCCGAGCCACAGAAGTGGATTGCCGACAGTCGACCTGGGTCGCCCCGCCATCCACATGATTGCCGTGCGATCACCGGCGATCCGTGCGAGCCATCGTAGGGTAGGGCAGGCTCGCGCGACTGACCATACCTCAGGGAGACATTTGCGAATCGGGTTGTGGATCACCTACTCGGGTGTCTAATTTGGGCAACCTCCGAGGTCTGTCCACTTTGTTCTGAAGAGGAGAAACAACGTGACCTCACGGTCACTCTGCAGATATGTTCGGGACACCGGGACAGCCCGCCGGGATGATCGTCGCATCCCCCGAGTACCCTGACCGCCCACTCATCCGGATGCGACTCCCCCGACACGGGAAGAGACGACGACGAGCGCACACATCGACTCGCCGATGTCGATTGCATAAAGGTGTACGGTGCTGATCAGGCGCGGGCGGGGACTTCGGATGGGGATTGCTCGGAATCGGGAAGGGGCTTGGGTCGGCCGGGGAGCAGCAGACAGAGCGGCACGGCGACGGCGGTGAAGCCGACCGACCACCAGAAGGTCGTGCCGAACGCCCGGGTGAGGGCCTCCGGCGTCCGGGCACCGGACCCGGCGTGCTGGAGGATCATGGCCAGCACCGCGGTGCCGAGCGAGCCACCGATCTGCTGGGTGACCAGGACGATGATGCTGGCGTTGGGGATGTCGCGGTGGTCCATGCCGAGGTACGCCGCGCTGGCCAGCGGGATGGTGGCGATGCCCAGCCCCAGGCCGCGCACCACCAGGACCGCCATCAGCAGCGGGTACGGCGAGTCGGGGGCGACGGCGAAGGGCACGGTGGCCAGGCCGACGACGCAGAAGCCGGCGAACGCGATCCACCGTGGTCCGACCCGGTCGGTCCACCGGCCGGCGAGCGGCCGGGACAGCAGCGAACCGATGCCCTGCGGGATGAGCAGCAGCCCGGCGCCGAGCGCGTCCTCACCCCGGGCCTGCTGCCAGTAGAGCGGCAGCAGCAGCATCGCGCCGTACAGGGTCACGCCGACCAGGAAGAGCAGGGCCGACGACGCGGCGAGCGACCGGTGACGCAACAGCCGGACGTTCACCAGCGCCCCGGACCCCCGGCGCAACGCCCAGCCGATGAAACCGGCGACCAGGACGAGACCGGCCACCAGGGGCACCAGGACCCGGCGGCTGCCGAGACCGGAGGTGACCGGGATCTGGGAGAGGCCGTAGATGAGAGCGGCGGCCCCGGGCGACAGCAGGAGCAGGCCGACGGCGTCGAGCCGGCCCCGCTCACCGTCGGGGCGGTCGTCGGGCAGGTTCCGGAAGGCGAGCCAGCCCCCGACGGCGCAGAACAGGATGTTGACCCCGAAGAGCAGCCGCCAGTTCCCGGTGGCCAGCAGGAGGCCGCCCAGGACGGGGCCGAGGATCGGGCCGAGCGCCACCGGCAGGCTGATCGTCGCCATGACCCGGCCGATGTTGCGACCCCGGACGGCCTGCATGATGAGCGTGCTCATCAGCGGCATCATGATGCCGGCGGCGACACCCTGGACGATCCGGAAGACGATCAGGCTGGGGGCGTCCCAGGCTGCCGCGCAGAGCACCGATCCGAGCAGGAAGAACCCGAGCGAGCCCAGCCACAGCCGCTTGCCGCCGGCCGCCGCCTGGGCCCAGCCGACGATGGGGATCGTGACGAACATGGCCAGCAGGTAGCCCGTGCTCACCCACTGGATGGTGCTCAGCGGCGCGTCCAGGTCGCGGGCCAGGTCGTTGATGGCGACGCTGACGATCGTGGTGTCGAAGACCGCCGCCAGGGCGCCGACGATGACGGTGAGCGCCAGGCGGCGTACCACCGGATCGATGCGGTCGGAGTCGGTGGGTGCGGCGGCGGGCGCGGAGTTGCCGGACGCAGACATGGGGCACATCCTAAGATACAGCTCTGTTTCTTATCGAGACGTCACTGTAGATCGGACGCAGCAGGCCCGCAAGTATGCTGCGCGGGTGAGTCGAGGTGAGTGAGACGGGCAAGCGGCGTCGGGGCACCGCCCTGGAACAGGCCCTGCTGGACGCGTCCTGGCAGGAGTTGGAGGAGGCCGGTTACGCGCGCTTCACCATGGACGCGGTCGCCACCCGCGCCGGGACCAGCCGTCCCGTGCTGTACCGGCGCTGGGGTGACCGGCTCGAACTGCTGCGTGCCACTATCGTGCACGTCCTCGAACGCAACCGTGTCCCGGCGCCCGAGGACACCGGCTCGCTCCGTGGCGACCTGCTGGCCCTCATGCAGGAGATCAGCCGCACCCGCACCGAGTTCGTCACCGTGCTGAGCGTCCACCTCGCCGGGTACTTCGAGGAGACCGGCACCGGTCCGGCCGACCTGCGCGACGTCATCCGCTACGGCCGCCCGCACGCCCTGGACATCGTCTACCGGCGGGCGGCGGAGCGGGGCGAGATCGACCTGGACCGGCTCTCCCCACGGGTCCGCGAACTGCCGTTCACCCTCTTGCGGCTGGAACTGCTCACCACCCTGCAGCCCGTTCCCGACGAGACCCTGGCGGACATCGTCGACACGATCGTGCTGCCGCTGCTCCGGCCCACCGGCGGGGGCTGACCCGGCAACGGCCGGGCCGCCGCTCACCCGCCACCGGCGGGTGGTGGCACCGGCGTGCCGGCCGGCGGCGACGTCAGCGTGCCGGCGGCCGTCCACGTCGGTGTGCCGGGAGCGGGCGACGTGCCGGGAGCGGGCGACGTGCCGGCAGGCGGCGATGTTCGGGAAAGCGGCGACGCCCGCGCCGGGGGCGACGCGACGAGGCGGGCGAGCGACACCGCGCCGTGCAACGACGACAGGCCGCCCAGCACCGCCGGTCCCACCGGCAACGGATCCTGCCCGGCCCGCGTCAGCTCGGCCAGCCGGGCGGCCAGCAGGTCGACGAGTTCGGGGACGCCGGCCGCGAACCCGCCTCCGATCAGGGCGCGCTGCGGATGGAGCAGTTCCCGCACGCTGGTCACGGCGGCGGCCAGCGCGCGGCAGGTCCGGTCGACGGCGGCGACGGCCCAGGGCTGTCCGGCGCGCAGCGCCGGCCCCAGCTCGTCGGGGCCGACCTCCGCTCCCCGCAGCCGACCGGCGCGGCGCAGGGTGGCCGGTCCGGAGGCGATCGCCTGGAGGCAGCCGTGCCGGCCGCAGACGCAGCTCGCACCGCCCGACTCGACGATGACGTGCCCGATCTCGAACGAGCCCCGGTCGGGTCCGGGACAGGGCACGCCCCCCAGCACCAGGCCACCGCCGATCCCGGTCCCCACCCCCACGTAGAGCAGATCGTCGCAGCCCGCCGCCCGCGCCTCGGCGAGCGCGCCGAGGTCGCCGTCGTCGGCCCAGGCCACTGTCGTGCCGGGGAACAGCGCCCGCAGCGCCGCCGCCAGGTCCAGGCCGGTCCACTCCGGTCGGCTCGGCCAGGCGGTGACCTGGCCCCGCGGGTCGACCGTCGCGGGCATCGCGACCCCCACCGCGCGCAGCGGGGCGCCGACGCGCGCCCGCAGCCGGGTCAGCTCCCCGGTGAGCCGGGCGAGATCCCGGTCCACGCTGTGCCGGGGCTGCCAGGCCAGGGTGGACTCCCAGACGGACCCGTCGTCGGCCTCGACCCGGATCGCGACCTTGGTGCCGCCGACGTCGAGGCCGAGGTAGTGGGCCGGCTCCACCGGTCAGCGGGCCCGGACGGCCGGGCAGTGGGCGAGCAGGTCGGTGGGGTGGTGCAGCACCAGGTCGGGGCCGCCGGCGAGGAGCGCGTCGATGTCCTCCGGTGGCGCCCACAATGCCGCCGCCGAGGCGACGCCGGCCCCCTTGGCGCTGGCCAGGTCGGTCGGCGCGTCCCCGATCATGACGGCCCGCTCGGGCGGGACGTCCAGCAGGTCCAGGGCGCGCCGCACGATGTCGGGGGCCGGCTTGGGTCGGGCCACCTCGTCGGAGCCGATCACGTGGGCGAAGAACGGGAGCAGGCCGAGCCGGTCGAGCAGCGAGCGGGCCCGCGGCCCGCTCTTGCCGGTGGCGATCGCCAGCCGCAGACCACGCACCCGCAGGGTCAGCAGCAGTTCGAGGATGCCGTCGAAGACCTGCACCTGGTCGGCGAGGCGGTAGCTCTCCCGGACGAACGGCTCCTCCATCGCCAGCGGCAGGTCCATGATCCGCATGATGTCGGGGAAGTAGCGGCCCAGGTGCCGGCGGTACTCCCCGAAGGGCGCCGGACCGTCGCCGACGACCTCGGCGTACGCGACGGCGAAGGCCTCGCTCATCACCGCGAAGCTGTCGACGACGACCCCGTCGAGGTCGAAGATGACCGCGTGCCGGACCGGTGTCGAGGGATCGGTCACGGTCGCCGGACGGTCGACGATCGGAAACGCCATGGAGCACCCCTTCACTGGTACGCGGGCACCGTCCGCCGGGCCCGCGCCGATCCCGCCGACGCGTAGAAGTTCTCGATCATCTGCACGATCGGCCGGGTCTCGGCGATGGCGCGGCCCCGGGTGCCGGGATCGGCGAGCATCGCGGCGAGATCGTCCAACTGCCGGGTGTACTCGATGCCGATCCGCTCGGCCGGCACCGGGATCCGGGTCGTGGTGCCCTCCCGGGTCACCGTCAGCACCGGCTCGGGATCCCGGTTCGGGCTGAAGCCGAAGGTGCACCTCAACTCCGCCACCCCGGCCCGGCCCTCGACACGGATCGACGACACGTCCCGCGCCTCGTGCGACGCCCAGCTGGCCCGTAGGGAGACCGAGACCCCGTCGTCGCGGACCAGGAAGCCGCGGGCGGTGTCCTCCACGTCGGCGGCCTCCGCGCCGGGCTCGTCCTGTCGCCACGCCGCCCGCCAGGCGCCGACGTTGACGAAGTCGTCCGACGTCACGCCGATCACCTGGGTGAAGTGGGCCGGGCCGAGGAGGAACGCCAGCGTGTCGACCAGGTGCCAGCCGAGGTCGAACAGCGCTCCCCCACCGGCCTTGCCGCGCTGGGTGAACCAGCCACCGGCCCGGGGCACCCCCCGGGACCGGGTCCAGCCGAGGTCGACGTGCCGGATGTCGCCCAGCTCCGCCAGGGTCTCCCGCAACGCCGCGACGTCGCCCCGGTAGCGGGCGGCGCTGCCCGCCAGCAGCATCCCGCCCCGGCGTTCGGCCATCGCGAGGACGTCGGCCTCGGCCGAGGTCAGGCAGACCGGCTTCTCGACGAACACCGAGATCCCGGTGGCGAGCAGCGCGCCGGCCACCTCGACGTGCAGGTGGTTGGGCACCGCGACGACGGCCAGGTCGACCTCGCGCGCGGTGAACGCGTCGACGGTGGGGTACACGGCGAGGCCGGTCTCCTCGCGGAACGCCGCCCGCGACGCCGGGTCGGCGTCGACGACCGCGACGACCTCGAAGTCGGCGTGCTCGCGCAGCAGCGGAAGCCACAGCTCCCGGCCGGCCCAGCCGAGCCCGACCACCGCCGCCCGGATGCTCATGCGCCGGCCACGGCGGCGGCGACGATCTCGGCCGTCGCGTGCATCTCCTGCTCTCCGGCGAGCAGGACCCGGTGGTGCAACCAGACGCAGTCCTGACTGATGGCATCGGTGTGCGGGCAGCGCTCCGCGATGGCGTCCAGGCTCTCCTCCGGTGCGCCGAACTCCCAGAAGGCCTCCGTCCGGTAGATCGCCCGGAACCCGGCGAACGCCGGCAGGCCCGCCGCCACCAGCCGGTCGACCAGGGCGTTACGGCCCTCCTCGCTGATGCCGGGGACGCGGAACATGGCCATGTAGTGGGAGTTGCGGTCGGCGCGCACGTCGCCGCCCTGCGGCACCACCCCGTCGATCTCCCCGAGCAACCGCGACAGCAGTTCCCAGCGCTGGTCCCGCAGCGCGATCTGCCCGTCGAGGCGGCGCAGCTGCGCCCGCAGGACGGCCGCGGAGAACTCGTTGAGGCGCATGTTGGAGCCGGAGATCCGGTGCAGGTACCGGCGGTCGTTACGGGGGCGGCCACAGCTGTGCCGCAGGAACGCCAGCTCGTACTTCTCGCTCTCGCCCTCCGGGAACACCACGACGCCGCCCTCGCCCGCGGTCATCAGCTTGCCGTTCTGGAAGCTGAAGGTGGCGATGCTGCCGAGTTCACCGACGCGCCGGCCCTGCCACTGCGCGCCGTGCGCGTGGGCGGCGTCCTGGAGCAGCGGCACGCCGTTCTCGGCGGAGATCTTCGCCAGCGTGTCCATGTCGGCCATCAGACCGGCCATGTGCACCGGCATGATCACCTTGGTGCGCGGCGTGATGGCGGCGGCGACCGCTCCCGGGTCGATGTTGTAGGTGTCCGGGTCGACGTCGACCGGCACGGTGACCGCGCCGAGCCGCTGGGCCGCCTGGGAGGACGAGATGAACGTGAAGCCCGGGACGATGACCTCGGTGCCCGGTCCGACGCCCATGACCTGTAGGGCGAGCTCCAGCGCGTGGGTGCCGTTGGTGACCGCCAGTGCGTGCTCGGCCCCGTGGTGGTCGGCGAACTCGCGCTCGAACGAGTCCACCTCGGACCCGCCCATGCGCCACCACTGGCCCTGTTCGAGCGCACGGATCAGGCCGTCCCGCTCGGCATCGTCGTACTGAGGCCACGCGGGGAATTCTGGTGCCGGTCGCGCGTCCATGGCTCTCCGATTCTCGTGATCGATCCCATTGGGAGAAAGCGTGAATGGCCGTGTGACAGGGAAAGACCGATTTCAGCCTCTCGCGTCATGCTATGAGCACGATCGGTAGCCAACATCCCTCGGTCTGGTAGTCGTCGCCCTGTCCTGCCACCGGAAGAACTCGCGGTACAGGTCGAGCTGCCCGTCGAGCATGTGGATGCCGTGGTGGACCCGGTGCCCGAGCGCCGCGGCGGCCCGCAGCAGCCGCGTCTGGCGGGGGTGCATGATGATGTCGGCGACCACGCTGCCCGGCGGCAGCAGCTCCGGCCGCACCGGCAACGGGTCGCCCGGATCCAGCCCGAGCGGCGTGGCGTTCACCACCAGGTCGGCGCCGTCGAGGTCCGGCCCGGCCGAGGTCGTGGTCCGGCCGGGCCAGTGCCGGTCCAGACGGGAACGCAACCCGGTCAGCCGGCCGGCGTCCGGGTCGCACACCGCCAGCCGGTCGACCCCCGCCGACAGCAGCGCCGCCGCGATGGCGCTGCCCGCGCCGCCCGCGCCGACCAGGGCGACCCGCCGGCCCGCCGGTTCGTGGCCGGCCGCCACCAGGCCGGCCACGAAGCCCAGGCCGTCGAAGTTCTCCGCGTACCAGCTGCCGTCGTCGTCCCGACGCAGCGCGTTGGCGCTCCCGGCGATCCCCACCATGGTGCTGTGCCGGTCGGCGAGCGCGACGACCGCCGCCTTGTGCGGCACCGTGACGAAGATGCCGTCGACGTTGCCCCCGCAGCGCAACCCGTCGACGACCCGGGCGAGGTGCTCCGGCCGGGTGTGCACCGGGACCAGCACCGCGTCGAGGCCCAGCCGGGCGAAGATCGGATTGACCAGCAGGGGTGAGCGCACCTGGACGACGGGATCGCCCAGGACCGCGTACAGCCGGGTGGTGCCGCTGACGGGTGCGGGCGCGCTCAGCACGACCCCGCCCGCCCGGCCGTGCCCCGCCCGGTCAGCAGCTCCGCGACCACCACCGCGAGCTCGACCGACTGCTCGGCGTTGAGCCGCGGGTCGCAGGCGGTCAGGTACCGGGCGGGCAGGTCGGACTCGGTGACGCCGCAGGCCCCGCCGAGGCACTCCGTCACGTCCTCGCCGGTCACCTCGACGTGGATGCCGCCCGGATGGGTGCCGAGTCCCCGGTGCACCTCGAAGAAGCCGGCCAGTTCGTCGACCACCCGGTCGAAGTGCCGGGTCTTGAACCCGTTGCCCGACAGCCGGGTGTTGCCGTGCATCGGGTCGCACTGCCAGACCACCTGGTGCCCGGAGGCGTTGACCTTCTCCACGATCGGCGGCAGCACGTCCCGGACCAGGCCGTGGCCCATTCGGCTCACCAACGTCAACCGGCCGGGCACGGCGTCCGGGTCGAGACGCTCCACGTACTCGACGGCCAGCTCCGGGGTCACCGTCGGGCCGATCTTGACACCGATCGGGTTGGCCATCAGCTCCGCGAACGCGATGTGCGCCCCACCGAGCTGCCGGGTCCGCTCACCGATCCACAGGAAGTGCGCGAGACCGCTGGTCAGCCGGCTGCCGGGGCCGCAGCCGTCCGCCCAGAGCACGGCCCGCTCGTAGTCGAGCAGGAGCAACTCGTGGCTGACGTAGACCCCGCCCGCGCCGACCCGGCGGACCACCTCCATCGCGTCCGTCGCGTGCGCGTGGGCGCGCAACATGCGGGACGGGTCGGGGGTACGGGCGGCCAGGGTGGGCTCGGCGGAGTTGACGATGTCACCGCGGTACACCGGCAGGCCCGCCGCGTCCACGGCGTTGGACCGGGGCTTGGCGTACTGCCCGGCCATCCGGGCGATGCTGACCACCGGCAGACCGCCGGCCCCGGTCAGCACGGCCGACATCCGGGACAGCACCCCCAGGTTGGCCAGCAGGTGCGCCTCGGTGTTGTCGGCGAAGGTCTCGGCGCAGTCGCCGCCCTGGAGCAGGAACGCCTCGCCCCGGGCGACCGACGCGAGCCGGGCGGCCAACCCGGCCGTCTCCGCCGGGGTCACGATCGGATCCACCCGCCGCAACTCGGCGACGACGGCGTTCACCCGGTCCGGATCCGGCCAGTGCGGTTGCTGCGCGGCGGGGCGGGACACCGCCTCCTCCAGCCGACCGGAGAGCCGCTGGTCCGCCGGGCAGCGGGCATGTGCCGGGTCGTCGACCCCGCCCGGCGGGTGCGGGAACCGTCTCATGTCAGGACCGCATCGGAGGCGGCCCCGACCAGCGTGGCCATCGGCAGCCGCGGCATCTCGTCGAGGACGCGCCGGACCGCGTCCACCGGCACGTCGGTGACCAGTTCCGCTCCCCCGGGTCCGTCCAGGACGAACCCGAGGCCGTCGACCGCCTTCTTGTCCCGGCGCATCTGACCGACCAGGCGAGCGGAGTCGACCTCCGCGGGCAACGCGGTGGGCAGACCGTAGTGCCGGACCACGGCCAGGTGCTCGTCGGCCCTGGCCCGGTCGATCCGGCCCAGCTCGAACGCCAGCCGCCCCGCGAAGACGGTGCCGACGGCGACCGCCTCACCGTGGCGCAGCGCGAAGCCGGTCGCCACCTCCAGCGCGTGGCCCAGGGTGTGGCCGTAGTTGAGCAGGTGCCGGCGGCCGGCGTCGCGCTCGTCGACCTCCACGATGGCCGCCTTCAGGGCCACGCTGGCGGCGATCTGTTCCGGCAGGGGCAGCCCGCGCAGGTCACCGGCCCCGATGAAGTGGCAGCGGGCGATCTCCCCGAACCCGCTCGCCATCTCCCGGGCCGGCAGGGTCGACAGGTAGTCCGTGTCGCAGAGCACCGCGCGGGGCTGCCAGAACGCGCCCACCAGGTTCTTGCCCTCGGGCAGGTTCACCGCAGTCTTCCCGCCGACGCTGGCGTCCACCTGGGCGAGCAGCGTGGTGGGCAGGTGGATCACGTCCACCCCCCGGTGGTAGAGCGCGGCGGCCAGCCCGACGACGTCGGTGGTCGTCCCGCCGCCGCACGAGACGACGACGTCGTTCCTGGTCAGGCCGAACCGCACGAACTCCCCGCACAACGCCTCCACGGTGGCGAGGGTCTTACCGCGCTCACCGTCGCGGGCCGGCAGCAGCAGCGTCTCCACCCCCGGGTCGGGCACCCAGTGCGGTGGCCGGGCCGACACCACGACGGCCCGCCTCGCGCCCAGCCGGCCCACCACCGCGGCCAACGACGACCGGACCCCCGCACCGACCGACACCTCGTAGGAGCGGTCGCCGAGCCGTACCGGAACCGTGCTGCCGTTCACGGCGTCTTCTCCCTGCTCGCCGGGGTGGGCCGGCCGGTGGGACGGGCGGCCCCCGGCACGGGTGCACCGCCGCAGAAGGCCCACACGAACCGGGAGTACTCCGCGTAGCAGGCCCGGACGAACGCGACGAACCGGACGGACGGATGATCCAGGTTCTCCATGGTCTCCCTTTCTGGTAACGACCGGCTCGGGCTCAGTCGAGGTCGCCGGCGAGGATGCGGGACAGCAGCATCCGGTGCTCGTCGTCGTCGGTGATCGTGCGGACCTGCTCACGGCCGTTGCGGACGGTCAGGTACCGGCGCTGCCGCAGGAACACCTGGCCGTCGTCCACGGCCCGGCCGCACAGCACCTCCCGGGTGTCGTCCCGCCCCGGATCGGCCAGGATCTCCCGGAAGTTGCTCTCCATCTCCTTCCAGTCGCTCCACTGCCGGGGTTGCCGGGTGAACGTGTAGACGGTGCTCCACCGGGTGGCCACCCCCCGGCGTTGCAGCGCGGTCCCGGAATCCTGGTCGACCAGCCGGAACTGGCTGCCGTACTGGGTCTGCACCGGGCCGCCCACCCGCAACGGCTCCACGTAGGTCGGCCCCGGGTAGCCGACGTCCACCAGCCAGTCGGCACCGTCCAGGGCGACCCCGACGAACATGTGCTCGACGTCGCTGCCGAACGCCGCCCGGCCCTCGGCGGTGCTCCCCGCCAGCAGCGTCGTCCGGTAGCCCAGCTCGCCGAGGAGCCGGTAGAACAGACGGTTCAGGTGGTAGCACGCGCCGCCCCGCCCGTCGGCGATGCTCCGGTCGAACACCTCGTCCTCGTCGAGGTCGACCACGGCCACCCCGTCGGCCAGGTCGTAGGCGAGACTGCTGTACGGGATCGCCATCAGGTGCCGCTTCTGCAACAGCCGCAACGTCTCCAGGTCCACCCCGGTCGCTCCCGGGCAGCCGATCCGTCGCAGATAGCCGTCCACGTCGAACACGTCGTCACCTCTCTCAGACGGAGATCGCCGCCGGGGCGTCCGCCCGGTCGCCGTACATCAGCTCGTTCAGGTGGGCGGCGATCCGCTCCGGTGTCGGGTGGGTGAAGACGAGATTGGCGGCGATCCTGTGGTGGGTCAGGTCGCGCAACCTGTTCCGCAGCTCGATGGCGGTGAGCGAGTCGAAACCGACCTCGAACAGCCCCTGGTCCGCCTCGACGTGGTGGCCCGCCCGGTAGCCCAGGACCGCGGCCACCTGCGTCCGTACCAGATCGAGCAGGACCCCGGCCCGCTCGCCGGCCGGCAGCCCGGCCAGCCGCTCGGAGAGCTGCCCGGCCTCGTCGCCGGCCGCGACCCGCGCCTGCTGCCGGCCCGCCCGCACCAGCCCACGCAGCAGGTGCGGCACCGCGCCGCCGGCCGCCGCGTCGGCGCGGACGCCGCGCAGGTCCAGCTTCGCGGGCACCAGCGACGGCCGCCCCGACCCGAGGGCGGCGTCGAAGAGCTCCATCCCCTCCTGCGGGGTCAGCGCCAGCAGCCCGCCACGCCGGGTCATCCGGGACCTGGCGAGCTCGTCGGTGCCCGCCGCCATGCCGCCGGTGGACTGGTCCCACAGGCCCCAGGCCAGCGACAACCCCGGCAGACCCAGCGACCGGCGCTGCGCCATCAACCCGTCCAGGAACGCGTTCGCCGCCGCATAACTGCCACTACCGGCACCCATGAACACCGCCGACACCGACGAGTACACGACGAACGCCGTCAACGGCAGCCCCCGCGTCAACGCGTCCAGGTGCCGCACCGCGTCCACCTTCGGCGCGAACACCTCCGCCAGCCGCTCCGGCGTGATCGTCCCGATCACCCCGGCGTCCGCGACCCCGGCCGTGTGCACCACCGCCGTCGGCGGGTGCTCCGCCAGCAGGGCGGCCACCTGGTCCCGGTCGGCGAGGTCCGCGGCCACCACCACCACCTCGGCACCCTGCCCGGTCAGCTCGGCGACCAGCTCCGCCGCGCCCTCGGCGGCCGGACCCCGCCGGCTGGCCAGCACCAGCCGCCGCACCCCGTGCCGGGCGACCAGGTGCCGGGCCGCCAGCGCGCCCAGCGACCCGGTGCCCCCGGTGACCAGCACCGTCGGATCCGGGCCGAACACCTCCCCGGCGGCCGGCACCTCCCCGGCGGCCCGGGTGAGGCGCGGCACCGACAGCGCCGCGCCGCGCACCGCGACCTGGGGCTCGCCGGAGGCCAGCACCGCACCCCACAGCGCATCCGGCGGCTCCCCGGCGGCCGGGTCGAGGTCGACCAGGACGATCCGGTCGGGGTTCTCCGCCTGGGCGGCCCGCACCAGACCCCACACCGCCGCTCCCGTCGGGTCGGTCACCGCGCCGTCCCCGGCGGGCACCGCGCCCCGGGTGGCGACCACCAACCGCGACTCCTCGAACCCGCCACCGTCGAGCCAGCACTGGACCGCGTCGAGCACCCGGGTGGTCGCCCCCAGCACGTCATCGCCGCCGACCACCTCCAGGACCGCCGCCGCCGGAGCTTCCGTACGCCCCGACAGCACCTCGTCGGCCAGGGTGGCCACCTCCTCCGCGTCCGCGACGGGTAGCCGGGACGGCGTCGAGCCGACCCGCGGCGACGGCAGCCCGACCCACTCCAGCCGGAACATCGAGTCGGCGAGCGCGGTCCCCGCCGCCGCCGCCAACTGGGCCGTGGACACCGGCCGGCCCACCAGCGACTCCATCGTCACCACCAGGCCACCGGCCTCGTCGGCGGCTTCCAGCGCCATCGCGTCCGGCCCGGGGCTGGTCACCCGCACCCGCAGCACCGCCGCGCCGGCCGCGTGCAGGCGCAGCCCGTTCCACGCGAACGGCAGCGACAGCTCCTGGCCACCCGGTGCGTCGGCGGCGACCGCCGCACCGACGAGGGTCGAGTGCAGGGCCGCGTCCAGCAGCGCGGGGTGGATTCCGAACCGGCCCGCCTCCGCACGGTGCTCCTCGGGGAGCGCCACCTCGGCGAAGACCTCGTCCGCCCGCCGCCACACCGCCCGGACGGCCCGGAACGTCGCGCCGTACCCGTAGCCCACCTCGGCGAGCCGGCGGTAGCCGTCGCCGATGTCCAACGGCTCCGCGCCCGGGGGCGGCCAGGCGGTGAAGTCGAAGCCGCCACCGTGCCCCTGCGGCGCGGCCACCGCGAGCACGCCGCTGGCGTGCCGTGTCCAGCCGTCCGCGTCGGCGTCCTCACGCTGGGAGAACACCTCGACGGTACGGGCACCGTCGGGGCCCGGCCCGCCCACGGCGACCTGCACGCGGACCGCGCCCTGCCGGGGCACCACGAGCGGCGCCTCGATCACCAACTCGTCGAGCACCGAACAGCCGGCCTCGTCCCCGGCACGGACCGCCAGCTCGACCAGCCCGGCCCCGGGAACCACCACCACGTCCCGGACGGCGTGGTCGGCCAGCCAGGGGTGCGAACCCAGCGAGAGGCGTGCGGTGACCACCAGGCCGTCGGACTGCGGCAGCCGGACGACCGCGCCGAGCATCGGATGGTCGGCGCCGGCCAGCCCCAGGGAGGTGGCGTCGGTGGCGGCCCCGCTGGCGTGCAGCCAGTAGTGCTGGTGGTCGAAGGCGTATGTCGGCAGGTCGACCCGGGCGGCCGGGACGGGCAGCACGGCGCTCCAGTCCACCGGGACGCCGCGGACGGACAACTCCGCCATCGAGGTGAGCAGCCGCCGCTGCCCGCCCTCGCCACGCCGCAACGACCCGACCACCACCGCATCGACGTCGTCGGTGCTCTCGGCGATCGGCTGGACCAGCACCGGGTGCGCGCTGACCTCCACGAAGACCCGGTGCCCCCGGTCGACCAGCTCGGTCACCGCGGCACCGAAACCCACCTGGTGGCGCAGGTTGCGGAACCAGTAGCCGCCGTCGACGACCCCGGCCCCGGAGACCCACTCACCGGTCACCGTGGACAGGAACGGCACCACCGGCGCCTGCGCGCGGATCCCCGCCAACGCCTCGGCGAGGGTGTCCCGGATGCGTTCCACCTGGCGGCTGTGCGAGGCGTAGTCCACCGCGATCCGGCGCACCCGCACGCCGTCGGCGGCGAACGCGTCGAGCGCCTCGTCGAGCGCCCCGGCCTCACCGGCGACCACCACCGAGCCCGGGCCGTTGACCGCGGCCACCTCGACCCGGCCGTCCCACGGCGCGAGCCGGGCGGTCAGCTCGTCCGCCCCCAGGGAGACCGAGGCCATGCCGCCGCGACCGGAGAGGCCCGTGGCGATGGCCTGGCTGCGCAGCGCCACCACCCGGGCCGCGTCCTCCAGGGTCAGCGCGCCCGCCACGCAGGCCGCCGCGATCTCACCCTGCGAGTGACCCACCACCGCATCCGGCACCACACCCACCGACGACCACACCGCCGCCAACCCCACCATCACCGCGAAACTCGCCGGCTGGAGCACGTCCACCCGCTCCATCAGCGCCGGGTCGCACTCCCCCCGCAACACCTCCGGCAGCGACCAGTCGACCCACCGCCGCAACGCCGACGCGCACTCGGCGATCCGCTCGGCGAACACCGGCGACGAGTCCAGCAGCTCCCGCCCCATGCCCATCCACTGCGCGCCCTGGCCGGGGAAGACCCAGACCAGCTTCCCCGGAACACCCGAGGCCGGCACCCGGCCCACCACCACGTCGGGGGCGCTGCCGCCGTCCGCCAGCGCCCGCAGACCGGCGAGGGCCTCCTCGGTGGACCCCGCCACCACCACGGCCCGCTCCCCGAACACGGCCCGCCCGGACACCAACGCCCGCGCCACCGCCGCCAACGGGACACCGGCGGCGTCCTCGACCATGGTGGCCAACCGGCGGGCCTGCCCGGCCAGCGAGCCGGCGCTGCGCGCCGACAGCACCAACGGCAGCGGCCCGTCCGGCGTCGCCGCTGGCACCGGGACGGCCGGTCCGGACGGCGCGGCGGGTACCGCCGGTTCGGCCGGTGCCTCCTCGATGATCAGGTGCGCGTTCGTCCCGCTGATCCCGAACGACGACACCCCCGCCCGGCGCGGACGCCCCTCACGCGGCCACTCCCGGGGCCGGGTCAGCAGCTCCACCCCGCCCCCGGACCAGTCCACCTGCGAGGTGGGGGCGTCCACGTGCAACGTCGGCGGGATCACCCCGTGCCGCAGCGCCTGCACCATCTTGATCACCCCGGCGACGCCCGCCGCCGACTGCGCGTGACCGATGTTCGACTTGATCGACCCCAGCCACAGCGGCCGGTCCGGCGACCGGTCCCGCCCGTACGTGGTCAGCAGAGCCTGCACCTCGATCGGATCCCCCAGCGGCGTCCCGGTCCCGTGCCCCTCCACGACGTCCACGTCCGCCGGATCGAGACCCGCACTGGCCAGCGCCCGGCGGATCACCCGCTGCTGCGACGGCCCGTTCGGCGCGGTCAGCCCGTTGGACGCGCCGTCCTGGTTGACCGCGCTGCCCCGCAACACCGCCAGCACCCGGTGACCGCGCTCCCGGGCCACCGACAGCCGCTCCAGCACCACCACACCGGCGCCCTCGGCCCAGCCGGTGCCGTCCGCGCCGTCCGCGTACGACTTGCACCGGCCGTCCCCGGCCAGGCCCCGCTGGCGGGAGAACGCCACGAAGGTGCCCGGCGTCGCCATCACCGTCGCCCCACCCGCCAGCGCCATCGAACACTCGCCCTGGCGCAGCGCCTGCGCGCCCAGATGCATGGCCACCAGCGAGGAGGAGCACGCCGTGTCGATGGTGACCGCCGGCCCCTCGAACCCGAACACGTACGACACCCGGCCGGACGCCACACTGGCCGCCCCCGCCGTGCTCGCGAAGCCCTCCAGCTCGGGCGCGGACACCCCCATCCCGTAGCCCTGGGCGGAGATGCCGGTGAAGACACCGACGTCGCCGCCCCGCAACGAGGTCGGATCGACACCCACGCCCTCCAGCGCCTCCCACGACACCTCCAGCAGCAGCCGCTGCTGCGGATCCATGGCCAGCGCCTCCCGCGGCGAGATCCCGAAGAACCCGGCGTCGAACAGGCCGGCGTCGGCGAGGAAACCGCCCCGGCTGGTGGTGGAGGTGCCCCGGTTGTCGGGATCCGGGTCGAACAGGTCCGTCAGGTCCCAGCCCCGGTCGGTGGGGAAGGGCGACACCCCCTCCCGACCGTCGCGCACCAGCCGCCACAGGTCGTCCGGGTTGGACACCCCGCCCGGCAGCCGGCAGGCCATGCCCACGATCGCGATCGGCTCGTCCGGGTCCGCCACGGTGGCGACCCGGGTGGGGGCGACAGCCACCCGCTCGCCCAGCACCTCGTGCAGGTAGCGGGCGAGGGCGACCGGGTTCGGGTAGTCGAACACCAGGGTCGCCGGCAGCTTCAGCCCGGTCGCCTCGCGCAGCCGGTTGCGCAGCTCCACCGAGGTCAACGAGTCGAAGCCGGCGTCCTTGAACGCGGTGTCCGGGCGTACCGCGTCCGCGCCGGCGTGCCCGAGCACGAACGCGACCTGGCCGCGTACCAGGTGCAGCAGCAGCGCCTCCTGCGCCGCCGGGTCGAGACCGGCCAGCCGGCCCACCAGGTCCTGGTCCCCGGCCGACGCCGCCCGCGCCTGCTGGCGGCTCGGCCGGACCAGGCCACGCAGCAGATACGGCACCGTCGCCCGGCTCGCCCGCAGGTCCAGCTTGACCGGCACCAGCAGCGCCAGGTCGGCGCGGACGGCGGCGTCGAACAGGGCCATGCCCTCGGCGGGCGTGATCGCCAGGACCCCGCCCCGGCTGGCCCGGGCCTGGTCGGCGTCGCCCAGGTGGGCGGTCATCCCGTCGGTCTGCTCCCACAGGCCCCACGCCAGCGACACCCCCGGCAGGCCGGCGGCCCGACGCCGGGCGACCGCCGCGTCCAGGAAGGCGTTCGCCGCCGCGTAGTTGCCCTGCCCGGCGGAGCCGAACACCCCGGACGCGGACGAGAACACCACGAACGCGTCGAGGTCGAGGTCCCGGGTCAGCTCGTCGAGGTGCCGGACCGCGTCCACCTTGGGGGCGAACACGGTCGCCAACCGTTCGGCGGTCAGCGCCTGAAGCACGCCGTCGTCCAGCACGCCCGCGGTGTGCACCACCGCCGTCGGCCGGTGCGCGGCCAGCAGCGTCGCCACCTGCCCCCGCTCCGACACGTCGCAGGCGACGACCGACACCTCCGCACCCTGCCCGGTCAGCTCGGCGACCAGCTCCCCGGCACCGTCGGCGGCCGGACCCCGCCGGCTGACCAGAACCAGCCGTCGTACCCCGTGCCGGGCCACCAGATGCCGCGCGACCAGCGCGCCCAACGACCCGGTGCCGCCGGTGACCAGGACCGGCCCCGCCCCGCCGAACCCGGCCTGGGTGGCGTCGGGCTCCGCGACCCGGGCCAGCCGGGGCGCCGAGAGCACGGTGCCCCGCACCGCGACCTGCGGTTCCCCCGATGCCAGCACCGGCCCCAGCGCCGGCCCGACGGCGCCGTCGGCGTCGAGGTCCAGCAGCACGATCCGGTCCGGATTCTCGGCCTGCGCCGACCGCGCCAGCCCCCAGACCGCCGCCGCGGCGGCGTCGGCCACCCCGCCGTCACCGGCGGGCACCGCGCCCCGGGTCACCACCACCAGCCGCGCGTCCTGCGGGCCGCTGTCGAGCCACACCTGGAGGACGTCCAGCGCCCGCGCGGTCACCGCCAGCGGGTCGTCCGCGCCGACCGCCTCGAACACCGCCACCGCGGGCGGATCGTCGGTCAGCGCGGCCACGTCGTCGACGGTCGCCACCGCCACCCAGGACGGCTCGGGCTCCCCGGCGACCACCGGCAGCCCGGTCCACTCCACCCGGAAAAGGGCGTCGCGGGTGCCGGTCGTGTCCCGCTCGTCGACGGCGACCGGCCGGGACACCAGCGAGTCCACCGACACCACCGGGGCGCCGGTGGGGTCCGCCGCCTCCACCGTGATGGCCCCCGGGCCGGCGGGGGCGATCCGCACCCGCAGCGCCGACGCACCGGCGGCGTGCAGCACCATCCCGTTCCAGGCGAACGGCAGCACCGGCGGGCCGGTCTCCTCGGCCGCCGCGGTACCGAGCATGCCGGCGTGCAGGGCGGAGTCCAGCAACCCGGGATGGATGCCGAAGCCGGCCGGCGCGGCGCCCGCCTCCACCGGGAGCGCGACCTCGGCGAACACCTCGTCACCTCGCCGCCACACCGACCGCAGCCCCTGGAACGACGGGCCGTACGCGTAGCCCCGCTCGGCCAGGTCGGCGTAGAGACCGGCCGCCTCGACCGGCTGCGCGCCCGGCGGCGGCCAGGCGCTGAAGTCGAACCCGGAGCCCCGCGCCGCCGGCCCGTCCGACAGCAGGCCGGTGGCGTGCCGGGTCCACTCGTCCGCGTCGTCGTCGCGCAGCGAGTACACGTCCACCGAGCGGGTGCCGTTATCCCCGGCGGCTCCGACGGCCACCAGCACCCGCACCCCGCCACGCTCCGGGACGAGCATCGGCGTGGAGATGACGAGTTCGTCGAGCACCCCGCAGCCGACCTCGTCGCCCGCCCGGACCGCCAACTCGACCAGCCCGGTCCCGGCCACCAGCACCCGGCCGCCGATCGCGTGGTCGGCCAGCCACGGATGCGACCGCAGCGACAGCAGCGAGGTGAAGACCAGCCCGTCGGACTGCGGCAGGCGCACCACCGCGCCCAGCAGCGGATGGTCGACGGCGGACTGCCCCAGCGACGTCGCGTCCGCCCCGGACCCGCCCGGCGGCAGCCAGTAGTTCCGCCGGTCGAAGGCGTACGTCGGCAGGTCGACGTGCCCCGCCACCGGCGGCAGCAGCGGGGTCCAGTCGACCGGGACACCCCGGACGAACAACTCGGCCAGCGCGGTCAGCAGCGTCCGGTCCTCCGGGCGGCCGTCGCGCAGCGCCGGGACGCACCTGACCTCGGCGTCCAGCGCGGCGGCGGTCTCCGCGACCATCGCGGTCAGCGCCGCGCCCGGCCCGAGCTCCACGAACAGGTCCCCGCCCTGCGCCACCGCGGCGGCGATCCCGTCGGCGAACCGGACCGGCCGGCGGACGTGCGCCGCCCAGTACCCCGGGTCGGCGAGCTCGCCCGGCTCCGCGAGCCGGCCGGTCACGTTCGACACCACCGGGATGGTCGGCGGACGCCACGACACCCCGGCCAGCGCCGCGGCGAACCCGGCCAGCATCGGTTCCATCTGGTGCGCGTGGAAGGCGTGCGAGACCACCAGCTGCTTCGCCTTGTGGCCCCGCTCGCGCAGCCGGTCCGCCGCCGCGAGGGTGGCGTCGTGGTCGCCGGAGAGCACCACGGAGGACGGGCCGTTGACCGCGGCGAGCTCCACCCGGGCGTCGAGCAGGTCGGCGACCTCGGCCTCACCGGCGGCCACCGCGACCATCGCCCCGTCCGGCGGCAGCGCCTGCATGAGCCGGCCGCGCGCCGCGACCACCCGGGCCGCGTCGGCCAGCGACAGCACCCCGGCGGCGTACGCGGCGGTGATCTCGCCGATCGAGTGCCCGATCACCAGGTCCGGCCGCACCCCCCACGACTCCACCAGCCGGAACAGCGCGCTCTCCACCGCGAACAGGCCGGCCTGGGTGAACACCGTCTGGTTCAGCAGGTCACCGCTGCGCGGCAGCCGGCCCAGCACCACCTCGCGCACCGGGTGGTCGGTCCAACCGGCCAGTTCGGCGTCCAGGTGCGCGCAGACCTCGTCCAGCGCCTGCGCGAAGACCGGGTACCGGTCGTACAGCTCGCCGCCCATGCCGGCCCGCTGCGAGCCCTGACCCGGGAAGACCAGCACGACCCTGCCGGCCGGACCCGAGCCGGTGACCACCTCGGGAACGGCCTCGCCGCCGGCCAGCGCAGCCAGCCCGACCACCGCCTGACCGGTCGTCTCCGCCACCACCACGGCGCGTTCGGCCAGCACCGCCCGTTCGGTCAGCACCGCCCCCGCCACCCGGGCCAGCGGCAGCGTGGTGCCGGTGAGGAAGGAGGCCAGCCGGCCCGCCTGCGCCGCCAGCGAGGCGGCGCTGTGGGCCGACACCACCAGCGGCACCGGCCCGGCGGGCTGCGCCGGCACGGCGTCGGTCGCCGGAGCCGGCACGGCGTCGGTCGCCGGAGCCGGCACGGCGTCGGTCGCCGGAGCCTCCTCGAGGATCACGTGCGCGTTGGTCCCGCTGATCCCGAAGGCGGAGACCCCGGCCCGACGCGGGTGGCCGTCGCGCGGCCACTCGCGTACCCCGGTCAGCAGTTCGACGGCGCCCGCCGACCAGTCGACCTGCGGGGTCGGCTCGTCCACGTGCAGCGTGGGCGGCAGCACCCCGTGCCGCAGCGCCTGCACCATCTTGATCACCCCGGCCACGCCCGCCGCCGCCTGGGTGTGGCCGATGTTGGACTTGATCGAGCCGAGCCACAGCGGGCGGCCCGGCCGGCGGCCCTGACCGTAGGTCGCGATGAGCGCCTGCGCCTCGATCGGGTCACCCAGCGCGGTCCCCGTGCCGTGCGCCTCCACGGCGTCCACCTCGGCCGGGGTCAGCCCGGCCCCGGCCAGCGCCTTGCGGATCACCCGCTGCTGCGACGGGCCGTTCGGCGCGGTCAACCCGTTGGACGCGCCGTCCTGGTTCACCGCGCTGCCGCGCAGCACCGCCAGCACCCGGTGCCCGCGCTCCCGGGCCACCGACAGCCGCTCCAGCACCAGCACGCCGACGCCCTCGGACCAGCCGGTGCCGTCCGCGGCGGCGGCGAACGCCTTGCTCCGGCCGTCGGCGGCGAGCACCCGCTGCCGGGAGAACGCCACGAACGTGCCCGGGGTCGGCATCACCGTCGCGCCACCGGCCAACGCCATCGAGCACTCCCCCAGCCGCAGCGACTGCGCGGCCAGGTGGATCGCCACCAGCGACGACGAACAGGCGGTGTCGATGGTGACCGCCGGCCCCTCGAACCCGAAGGTGTACGACACCCGGCCGGACGCCACGCTCGACGCCGACCCGGTGCCGGCGAAGGCCTCCAGCTCCGGCGTGATCGACCCGGCTCCGTAGCCCTGGGTGAACACCCCGGAGAACACCCCGACGTCGGTGCCGTGCATCGACGTCGGGTCGACCCCGGCGTCCTCCAGCGCCTCCCACGACGTCTCCAGCAGCAGCCGGTGCTGCGGATCCATCGCCAGCGCCTCCCGCGGGGAGATCCCGAACAGGCCCGCGTCGAACTGCCCCGCGCCCGTCAGGAAGCCACCCTGGCTGGTGTACGAGGTGCCGGGAGCGTCCGGATCCGGGTCGAACAGCCCCTCCAGGGGCCAGCCCCGGTCCTCGGGGAAGTCGGAGAGGGCGTCCACCCCGTCGACGACCAGCCGCCACAGGTCCTCCGGCGAGGCCACGCCACCCGGGAACCGGCACGCCATGCCCACCACGGCCAACGGCTCGTCGGCGTGCCCCGAACCCCGCTGCCGCAGGGTGTGCAGCTCGGCCGTGACGCGCTTGAGGTACTGGAGGAGTTTCTCG
Organism: Micromonospora rifamycinica; assembly: GCF_900090265.1. Taxonomy (NCBI): domain Bacteria; kingdom Bacillati; phylum Actinomycetota; class Actinomycetes; order Micromonosporales; family Micromonosporaceae; genus Micromonospora; species Micromonospora rifamycinica. The sequence goes on along the minus strand of NZ_LT607752.1, from coordinate 134,701 downwards.
TCGGTGGCCATTCTCGTCATGTCCTCACGAAGGTGTCGATGGGGTCCGGCGTCGCGCACCGAGGTCAGGTGAGTCCGAGTTCCGCGTCGATGAAGTCGAGGACGTCGTCGGCGCTGGCGGATTCGAGCTGCTCCGCCACCGAGGCGGCCCCGCCCTGCTCGCGCACCCCGGCGAACCTGGCGACCAGGCCCTGGAGGCGGAGGGTGAGCGCGGAGCGGGCGGACTCGTCGAGCGCCAGGTCGCCGATCAGCGACTCGACCTCCTCGATCCGGGTGGTGACCTGGGTCAGCGCGTCACCGCCGGTGCCCAGCTCGTCGCGCAGGTGCCGGGCCAGGGCGGCCGGGGTGGGATAGTCGAAGGCCATCGTGGCCGGCAGCTTCAGGCCGGTCGCCTCGCGCAGCCGGTTGCGCAGCTCCACCGAGGTCAGCGAGTCGAAGCCGGCGTCCTTGAACGCGCCGTCCGCCCGGACGGCCGCCGCACCGGAGTAGCCGAGCACCACCGCCACCTGTGCCCGCACCAGATCGAGCAGCAGCGCCTCCTGCTCCGCCGGGGAGCGTCCGGCGAGCCGCTGGGCCAACCCGCCGTCGCCGCCGGCCGCGCGCCGCGCCTGCTGCCGGGCGGGCTTCACCAGGACACGCAGCAGGTGGGGCACCACACCGCCGGCGCGCAACTGCCGTAGGTCGAGCTTGACCGGCACCAGCAGCGCCGGCCCGGCGGCCAGCGCGGCGTCGAACAGGTCGACGCCCTCCGCTGCGGTGATCGGCCGTACGCCGCCCCGGCTCATCCGGGCCTGGTCCGCCCCGCCGAGGTGCGCGGTCATGCCGGTGGCCTGCTCCCACAGGCCCCACGCCAGCGACACCCCGGGCAGGCCGGCGGCCCGGCGGTTCGCCATCGCGGCGTCCAGGAAGGCGTTCGCCGCCGCGTAGTTGCCCTGGCCGGGGGAGCCGAACACCCCCGAACCGGAGGAGAAGACCACGAACGCGTCGAGGTCCAGGTCCCGGGTCAGCTCGTCGAGATGCCGTACGGCGTCCACCTTGGGGGCGAACACCCGGGCCAGCCGCTGCGGGGTCAACGCCTCGATCACCCCGTCGTCCAGCACCCCCGCCGTGTGCACCACCCCGGTCGGGCGGTGTCGCGCCAGCAGGGCCGCCACGTCGTCGCGGCGGGACAGGTCACCGGCGACCACCGACACCTCGGCGCCCTGCCCGGTCAGCTCGGCGACCAGGTCGGCCATGCCCTCGGCGTCCGGTCCGCGCCGGCTGGCCAGCACCAGCCGTCGGACGCCGTGCCGGTACACCAGGTGCCGGGCCGTCAACACCCCGAGCACACCCGCGCCGGACACCAGCACCGTCGCGTCCGGACCGAATCCGGCGGGGGTCTCCGGCACGGGCGCGTCGACCCGGGCCAGGCGCGGGACGAAGAGCGCCCCCGCGCGGACGGCGACCTCCGGCTCCCCGCTGGCCAGCACCGCGCCCAGCACCTCGTCCACGGCGCCGTCGGCGTCCGGGTCGAGCAGGACGATCCGCTCCGGGTTCTCCGCCTGCGCGGAACGCACCAGGCCCCACACCGCCGCCGCGCCCGGATCGACCACCGCCCCGTCGCCGACCGGTGCCGCCCCCCGCACCACCACCAGCAGCCGCGGCTGCTCCGCGCGGGCGAGCCGTCCCTGGAGCGCGGCCAACGCCCCCGTGGTCACGGCCAGGGCGTCGGCACCGCCGGCCACCTCCAGCACCTCGACGTCGGGTCGGGGCCCGGCCGGCTCCGTCGTGGCGGGCAGCCGGGTCCACTCCACCCGGAACAACGCGTCCCGCGTCGGCGTCGCGGCGGCCGGCCCCGCGACGGGGACCGGCCGGAAGGCCACCGACCCGACCGTCAGCACCGGGCTGCCGGTCCCGTCGGCCGCCGCCAGCGAGACGACGCCGTCCGCGCCGGGCACCAGCCGGACCCGCAGTGCCGGGGCACCGGCCGCGTGCAGGGCCAGCCCGGTCCAGTCCGCCGGCAGCCACGGCCCGTCCGACCCGTCCCCCGTGGTGGGCGGGGCCGTGTGCAGGGCCGCGTCCAGCAGCGCCGGATGGATCCCGAAACCGTCGGCGCCCGTACCCACGTCGTCCGGTAGGGCGACCTCGGCGAACACCTCGTCGCCGCGCTCCCACACCGCGCGCAGCCCCTGGAACGCGGGGCCGTAGGCGTACCCCCGGGCGGCCAGCTCGGCGTAGCGGTCGGCCGGGTCGACCTGCTGGGCACCGGCCGGCGGCCACGCCGTGAAGTCGAACCCCGGGTCCGGTGGCGATCCGGCGGAGAGCGTGCCCCGGGCGTGCCGGGTCCAGCCGTCGTCCACCCCGTCGGGCAGCGCGTGCACCTCGACCGTGCGGGTGCCGTCGTCCGCCGGCCCGCCCACCGTCACCTGCACCCGGACCCCGCCCTCCTCGGGCAGCACCAGCGGCGCTTCGGTCACCAGCCGGTCGAGCGTCGGGCAGCCCACCTCGTCGCCGGCCCGCACCGCGAACTCCACCAACGCGCTGCCGGGCAGCACCGGCACCCCGTCCACGCCGTGGTCGGCGAGCCAGGGGTGGGCGCGCAGCGACAGCCACGCGGTGAACACCCGGCCGTCGGACCCGGGCAGCGCGACGGTCGCCCCGAGCAGCGGATGCTCCGTCGGCCACTGGCCGAGCGACGCCGCGTCGGTCGCGGCCTCCTCGGAACGGAGCCAGAAGTGTTCGTGGTCGAAGGCGTAGGTCGGCAGGTCGAGGTGCCCGGTGGCGGGGGGCAGGATGCCGTGCCAGTCGACCGGGACACCGTGGACGAACACCTCGGCCATGGAGGTCAGCAACCGGCGCGGGCCGCCGTCGTCACGACGCAGCGTCCCGGTCACCACGACGTCGGCGTCGTCGACGGTCTCGCTGATCGGCTGGACCAGCACCGGGTGGGCGCTCACCTCGACGAACACCCGGTACCCCTGCTCTACCAGGTCGGCCACCGCCGGCCCGAACCCCACCTGCCGGCGCAGGTTCTCGTACCAGTAGCCACCGTCCACCACCCCGGCGTCGCGGATCCAGCTGCCGGTCACCGTCGAGCGGAACGGCACCACCGGGGCCTGGGCGGTGATCGGGGCCAGCGTGTCGGCGAGGGCGTCGCGGATGTCCTCCACGTGCCGGCTGTGCGAGGCGTAGTCCACCGCCACCCGCCGTACCCGGACCTCCTGCCCGGCCAACGCCGCCAGCGCCTCGTCCAACGCCTCGGCGTCCCCGGCGATCACCAGCGACGTGGGGCTGTTCACCGCCGCCACCTCGACCCGGTCCGCCCAGGGCCGCAACCGGTCGAGGGCGTCCTCCTCGGCCAGCGCGACCGAGGCCATCCCACCCCGGCCGGACAGCTTCGCGGCGATGGCCTGGCTGCGCAGCGCCACCACCCGGGCCGCGTCGGCGAGGGAGAGCGCGCCGGCCGCGCAGGCCGCAGCGATCTCGCCCTGCGAGTGGCCGACCACCGCGTCGGGCACCACGCCCACCGAGGTCCACACCGCCGCCAGCCCCAGCATCACCGCGAAGCTGGCCGGCTGAAGCACGTCGACCCGGTCGGCCAGCCCCGGATCGACGTCACCACGCAGCACGTCGACCAGCGACCAGTCGATCCACGGCGTCAGCGCGGCGTCGACCTCGGCGATCCGGGCGGCGAAGACGGGGGACGTGTCGAGCAGCTCCCGGCCCATCCCGACCCACTGGGTTCCCTGCCCGGGGAACACCCACACGACCTTGCCCGCCGACCCCGAACCGGTCAGCACGCCGGTGGCGGTCTCGCCCCGGGCCAGCGCGGCCAACCCGGCGGAGGCCTCCCCGACCGTGCCCGCGACCACCACGGCGCGTTCGTCCCACCGGGTCCGGTCCGTGACCAACGCGCCGGCCACCTCCGCCAGCGGCACCGGGGACGACTCCAGGTACGCCCCGAGCCGGGCGGCCTGCCCGGCCAACGACCCGGCGGTGCGGGCCGTCACCACCAGCGGCACCACCTCCGGGGCCAGCGGCACCACACCCCCGGCCAGCGGCGTCACAGCCGACGCCGGCAGGTCCGCGCCGGACTCCTCGGCCGCCTCCCCGGGTACCTCCTCCGGCGCCTCCTCGATGATCAGGTGGGCGTTGGTCCCGCTGATCCCGAAGGACGACACCCCGGCGCGGCGCGGCCGGTCGCCGCGCGGCCACGGACGGGCCTCGGTCAGCAGCTCCACCGCGCCCGCCGACCAGTCGACCTCGGTGCTCGGCTGCTGCACGTGCAGGGTGGGCGGCAACACGCCGTGCCGCAACGCCTGCACCATCTTGATCACGCCGGCCACCCCGGCCGCCGCCTGGGTGTGCCCGATGTTCGACTTCACCGAGCCCAGCCACAACGGCAGCTGCGGATCCCGGCCCTGGCCGTACGTGGCCAGTAACGCCTGCGCCTCGATCGGATCGCCCAGCACCGTGCCGGTGCCGTGGCCCTCCACCACGTCCACCTCGGACGCCGCCAACCCCGCACTCGCCAACGCCGCCCGGATCACCCGCTGCTGCGACGGACCATTCGGCGCCGTCAACCCGTTCGACGCACCATCCTGATTCACCGCCGAACCCCGCAACACCGCCAACACCCGATGCCCACGCTCCCGCGCCACCGACAACCGCTCCAACAACACCACCCCCACCCCCTCCGCCAACCCCATCCCGTCCGCACCCTCCGCGAACGCCTTGCACCGCCCGTCCGCCGCCAACCCCCGCTGCCGGGAGAAGGACAGGAAGGAACCCGGCTGGGCCATCACCATCGCCCCGCCGGCCAGCGCCGCCGAGCACTCGCCCTGCCGCAGCGCCTGCACGGCCAGGTGCATCGCCACCAGCGACGACGAGCAGCCGGTGTCCACCGTCACCGCCGGCCCCTCGAACCCGAACACGTAGGACACCCGGCCGGTCGCGATGCACGGGGCGGCACCCGTACCGGCGAAGCCCTCCAGCTCCGGTGCGACCGGGCGACCCGAGCCGGCCCCGTAGCCCTGACTGGACAGCCCGGTGAACACCCCGACGTCGCTGCCGCGCCAGGACCACGGGTCGACGCCCGCCCGTTCCATCGCCTCCCAGGAGGTCTCCAGCAGCAGCCGCTGCTGGGGGTCCATCGCCAGCGCCTCCCGCGGTGAGATCCCGAAGAACCCCGCGTCGAACCGGCCCGCGCCGTCGAGGAAACCGCCCCGGCTCGTGTACGACGTGCCCGGCCGGTCCGGATCGGGGTCGAACAGGGCGTCGAGGTCCCAGCCCCGGTCGGTGGGGAAGCCGGCGACCGCGTCGACCCCGTCGGCCACCACCCGCCACAGCTCCTCGGGCGAGGTCACCCCGCCCGGATACCGGCAGGCCATCCCGACGATCGCGATCGGCTCCCGGGCCTGGTCCTCGACCTCGCGCAGCCGCCTGCGGGCGTCGCGGGCGTCACCGATGGCCCTCCTGAGGTAGTCGCGGAGTTGTACCTCGTCAGCCATGGAAAGTCAGCTCCCCGGGATGTCCGTGTGTCCGATTGCCGGTCTGCGGTGGTGCGGTGGTCAGGCGAAGCGGTCGACGAGCGCGAAGAGCTCCTCGTCGCTGGCGGTGTCGAGGTCGTCGTCGGAGGGGCCGGGATCGGCCGCCGCCTCGGCCGCGTTCAGCAGCTCCCGCAGGCGGGCGGTGATCCGGTCGCGGGCCTGCCCGTCCCCGGCGACGGCACCGATCGCCGGGGCCAGGCCGTCGAGACCGGCCAGCACGGAGTCGACCGGCGACGCCTCCTCGACGGCGATCTCCCCGCGCAGGTGCCGGGCCAGGGCCTGCGCGTTCGGGTAGTCGAAGACCAGCGTCGCCGGCAGCTTCAGCCCGGTCGCCTCGCGCAGCCGGTTACGCAGCTCCACCGAGGTCAGCGAGTCGAACCCGGCGTCCTTGAACGCCGCGTCCGGCCGCACCGCGCCCGCCTCGGCGTGCCCGAGCACCACGGCGACCTGGGTCCGTACCACGTCCAACAGCAGCGCCTCCTGCTCGGCCGGGGTGAGCCCGGCGAGCCGGCGGGCCAGCCCACCGTCCCCGCCGGTCGCGGCCCGCGCGGACTGCCGGCCCGTCCGGACCAGACCACGCAGCAGGTGCGGCACGCCGCCACCGGCGAGGGCGTCGGCCCGTACCTCCCGCAGGTCCAGCCGGACCGGCACCAGCAGGCCCGGACCGCAGGCCAGGGCGGCGTCGAACAGCTCCATGCCGTCCACGGACCCGAGGCCACGGACCCCACCGCGCCCCTCCCGCCGGCTCATCCGGTCCAGGGTCACCTGGTCGATGGTGTCCGCCATCCCGGTGAGCTGCTGCCACGGCCCCCAGGCCAGCGACAGCCCGGGCAGGCCCGCCGCCCGCCGCTGGGTCATCAGGCCGTCCAGGTACGCGTTGGCCGCCGCGTAGCCGCCACTGCCCGCCCCCATGAAGATCGACGAAGCGGACGAGTAGGCCACGAACGCGTCGAGGGCGAGGTCGCGGCTCAGCTCGTCCAGGTGCCGGACCGCGTCGACCTTCGGGGCGAACACCCGGGCCAGCTTCTCCGGGGTCAACGCCCCGACGACGCCGGCGTCGAACACCCCCGCCGTGTGCACGATCGCGGTCGGCCGCTCCCCCGCCAGCAGGGCGGCGACCTGGTCCCGATCGGACAGGTCACCGGCCCACACCGACACCTCGGCGCCCTGCGCGGTCAGCTCGGTGACCAGCTCGGCCACCCCGTCGGCGGCGCGGCCCCGACGGCTGGCCAGCACCAGCCGCCGTACCCCGTGCCGGCCGACCAGGTGCCGGGCCGCGAGCGCGCCCAACGTGCCGGCGCCCGAGATCAGCACCGTCGACTCCGGACCGAACCCGGACGCGACGTCCGGGTCCGGGGTGGCCCGGGCGAGACGCGGCACGGACAGGGTGGTCCCCCGCACCGCCACCTGCGGCTCACCGCTGGCCAGCACCGCGCCGAGCACCGCCTCCGGGCCGTCGGCGGCGGCCGGATCGCCGTCCAGCAGCACGATCCGGTCCGGGTTCTCCACCTGGGCGGCCCGCACCAGACCCCACACCGCCGAGGCGGCCGGATCGGTCACCGTGCCGTCCCCGGCCGGCATCGCGCCCCGGGTGGCCACCACCAGCCGCGACTCGTCCCGTTCGCCCGCGGCCAGCCAGGCCTGCACGACCGCCAGCACCCGCGACGTCACGGCCAGCGCGTCGCCGGCGCCGACCGCCGTCACCACCACCGCCGCGGGCGGGTCGGTCAGGGCGGCCACGTCGTCGGGGCCGTCCACCGCCACCCACGACGGCGACGGGTGTCCGCCCGCCGGGGGCAGCTCGGTCCAGTCGACCTGGAACAGCGCGTCGGTCCCGGCCGGATCCACCTGCCCGGTGGCCACCGCGCGCAACACCAGCGAGTCCATCGTCAGGACCGGCCCGCCGGTCTGGTCGGCGGCCTCGACGACCATCGTGTCCGGTCCGCCGGTGGTGACCCGGACCCGCAGCGCCGACGCGCCCACGGCGTGCAGCACCAGCCCGTTCCAGGCGAACGGCATCACCGACCGCCCGGGTTGCTCGGCCGGCCCGGCCGCCGCGGCGGCGACGGTGCCGGTCTGCAGGGCGGCGTCCAGCAACGCCGGGTGCAGGCCGTACCCGGCGGCCTCGGCGCGGTGCTCCTCGGGCAGGGCGACGTCGGCGAACACCTCGTCGCCACGCCGCCACACCGTCCGCACCCCCTGGAACGCCGGTCCGTAGCCGTAACCCCGCTCCACCAGGTCGGCGTAGAAGTCGCCGACCTCGACCCGCTGCGCGCCCGGGGGCGGCCACGCGGTGAAGTCGAACCGGCCGCCGGTGTCGCCCGAGCGCGCCGACAACGTGCCGGTAGCGTGCCGGGTCCACCCGTCGGCGGTGTCGTCGCGCAGCGAGTACACGTCCACCTGGCGTACGCCGTTGTCGTCCGGTGCGCCCACCGCGACCTGGACCCGCACCCCGCCGTGTTCGGGCACCACCAGCGGGGTCTCCGTGACGAGCTCGTCCAGCACCGGGCAGCCCACCTCGTCACCGGCCCGCAGGGCCAGCTCCACCAGGCCGGTGCCGGGGAAGAGCACCACCCCGCCGATGGCGTGGTCGCCCAGCCAGGGATGCGACCGCACCGAGAGCTGCGTGGTGAGGACCACCCCGTCGGACTGGGGCAGCCGCACCACCGCGCCCAGCAGCGGGTGGTCCGTCGCGGACTGGCCCAGCGCCGTCGCGTCGGTCGCCGTGTCGGCCGACCGGAGCCAGTAGTGCCGGTGGTCGAAGGCGTAGGTGGGCAGCTCCACCCGGGCCGACGTCGCCCCCGCCGGCAGCCACCGGGTCCAGTCCACCGGCACGCCCCGGACGAACAGCTCGGCCAGCGAGACGAGCATCCGGCGCGGGCCACCGTCGTCACGGCGCAGCGAGCCGGTGACCAGCACGTCCGCGTCGTCCACGAGCTCGTTGACCGGCTGGACCAGCACCGGGTGGGCGCTGACCTCCAGGAAGATCCGGAACTGCCGGTCGAGCAGGTCCGCCACCGCCGGGGCGAACCGGACCTGGTGGCGCAGGTTGCGGTACCAGTACCCGCCGTCGAGCACCCCGGCGTCGGTGATCCACTCGCCGGTCACGGTCGACCGGAACGGCACCGTCGGCGCCTGCGCGGTGATCCCGGCCAGCGCCCCGGCCAGGGTGTCCTCGATGTCCGCCACGTGCCGCGAGTGCGAGGCGTAGTCCACCGCCACCCGCCGCACCCCGACGTCCTGGCCCGCCAACGACTCCAGCGCCTCGTCCAGCGCCTCGGCGTCCCCGGCGACCACCACCGACGTCGGGCCGTTCACCGCCGCCACCTCGACCCGATCGGCCCACGGCGCCAGCCGGGCGAGCGCGTCGTCCTCGCTCAGCGCCACCGTCGCCATGCCGCCCTTCCCGGACAGCGTGGCGGCGATGGCCCGGCTGCGCAGCGCCACCACCCGGGCGGCGTCGTCGAGGGACAGCGCCCCCGCCACGCAGGCCGCCGCGATCTCGCCCTGCGAGTGGCCCAGCACGGCGTCGGGTCGTACGCCGGCCGACGTCCACACCGCGGCCAGACCGACCATCACCGCGAAGCTGGCCGGCTGGAGCACGTCGACCCGGGCGGCCAGCTCGGGGTCGGCCTCGCCGCGCAGCACTTCCTCCAGCGACCAGTCGATCCATGGCGCCAGGGCGGTCGCGCACTCGGCGATCCGGGCGGCGAACACCGGCGAGGAGTCCAGCATTTCCCGGCCCATCCCGGTCCACTGCGAGCCCTGACCCGGGAAGACCCAGACCAGCTTCCCGGGGGCGCGGGCCCCGCCGGTCACCACCCCGGCGGCGTCCTCCCCGCGGGCGAGGGCACCGAGCCTGGTCACCGCCTCCTCGGTCGAACCCGCCACCACGACGGCGCGGTCGTCGAACACCGCCCGGCCGGCGACCAACGTGGCGGCCACCCCCGCGAGCGGCGGCCGGGCCGTGGCGAGGAACCCGGCCAGCCGCTCCGCCTGACCGGCCAGCGCCACCGCGCCGCGCGCCGTCACCACCAGCGGCAGCACCCCGGACGCCGGCGGCTCGCCAGCCGGCTCATCGTCGGGGGCCTCCTCGATGATCAGGTGGGCGTTGGTCCCGCTGACCCCGAACGACGACACCCCGACCCGGCGCGGATGCCCGTCACGCGGCCACGGACGGGCCTCGGTCAGCAGCTCCACCGCCCCCTCGGACCAGTCCACCCCGGTGCTGGGCGCGTCGACGTGCAGGGTGGGCGGCAGCACCCCGTGCCGCAACGCCTGCACCACCTTGATCACACTGGCCACCCCGGCCGCCGCCTGCGCGTGACCGACGTTCGACTTCAACGACCCGAGCCAGAGCGGTCGCTGCGGATCCCGGCCCTGGCCGTACGTGGCCAGCAGCGCCTGCGCCTCGATCGGATCGCCGAGGGACGTGCCGGTGCCGTGGCCCTCCACCACGTCCACCTCGGACGCCGCCAACCCCGCACTCGCCAACGCCGCCCGGATCACCCGCTGCTGCGACGGACCATTCGGCGCCGTCAACCCGTTCGACGCACCATCCTGATTCACCGCCGAACCCCGCAACACCGCCAACACCCGATGCCCACGCTCCCGCGCCACCGACAACCGCTCCAACAACACCACCCCCACCCCCTCCGCCAACCCCATCCCGTCCGCACCCTCCGCGAACGCCTTGCACCGCCCGTCCGCCGCCAACCCCCGCTGCCGGGAGAACACGACGAAGGAGTTGGGGCTGGACATCACCATCACGCCGCCGGCCAGCGCCATCGAGCACTCGCCCTGCCGCAGCGCCTGCGCCGCCAGGTGCATCGCCACCAGCGACGACGAGCAGGCGGTGTCCACGGTCACCGCCGGCCCCTCGAACCCGAACACGTACGACACCCGGCCCGAGGCGACGCTCGACGCCACCCCGGTCCCCGCGAAGCTCTGCATCTCCGGCCCGATCGGGCCGGAGCCGTAGCCCTGCGGGGCGGTGCCGACGAACACGCCGACGTCGGTGCCCTTCAGCGTGGTCGGGTCGACGGCGGCGTTCTCGAACGCCTCCCAGGAGGCCTCCAGCAGCAGCCGCTGCTGGGGGTCCATGGCCAGCGCCTCGCGCGGCGAGATGCCGAAGAACCCGGCGTCGAACAGGCCCGCCTCGTGCAGGAAGCCACCCTGGTCGACGTACGAGGTGCCCGAGTTGTCGGGATCGGGGTCGAACAGGTTGTCCAGGTCCCAGCCCCGGTCGGTGGGGAAACCGGACACCGCGTCCCGGCCCTCGGACACCAGCCGCCACAGGTCCGCCGGGCCGGCCACCCCGCCCGGGAGGCGGCAGGCCATCCCGACGATGGCGATCGGCTCCCGGGACGCGCCGAGGAGCTGCCGGTTGCGCTTCTTCAGCTCACCGGCCTCGGCCACCGACCGCCGCAACGCCTCGACGACCTTCTCGTACGACGCACTCACCAGAGGTCTCCCATTCCTCGCAAGCCACTGCCGGACCACCCCGGACTACTCACCGCCGAGCACCATTTCCACCAGGTCGTCGACGTCCAGGTCGCCGACCTCCCGCTCCGCCACGGCACCGTCGTCCGGCTCGTCCGTGACGGCGAGTTCGAGCAGCGCGTCGACCAGCCCCGCCGCCCGCAGCCGGGCCAACGGGACCGACGCGAGGGCCTGCCGCAACCGCGCCTCGTCCACGCCGCGCTCCACTGCCGGCGCGGTGTCCTCCGGGCGCAGCCGGGTGCGCAGGTGGTGGGCGAGCGCCGACGGGTTCGGGTAGTCGAAGACCAACGTCGGGGGCAGCTTCAACCCGGTCGCCTCGCGCAGCCGGTTACGCAGCTCCACCGAGGTCAGCGAGTCGAACCCGACGTCCTTGAAGGCCACGTCCGCCCGGACGTCCTGCGGGTCGGTGTGCCCGAGCACCGCCGCGACCTGGCCACGTACCAGATCCAGCAGCAGCGCCTCCTGCTCGGCCGGGACGAGCCCGGCGAGCCGGCGGGCCAGCGAGTCCTGCGACGCGACCGCGGCCCGGGCCTGCTGCCGGCCGGCGCGCACCAGTCCCCGCAGCAGCGACGGCACCGCGCCGCCCGCGGCGACGTCGGCCCGCATCGCCTGCGGGTCCAGCCGGATCGGCACCAGCAGGGCCTGGTCGGTCCGCAACGCCGCGTCGAACAGCGCCAGCCCGTCGGCCCGGCTCAGCTCCAGCACGCCGCCCCGGCTGGCCCGCGCGTGGTCGACGATGCTGAGGTGGGCGGCCATCCCGACGCTGCGTTCCCACAGGCCCCAGGCCAGCGAGAGCCCGGGCAGACCGGCCGCCCGGCGGTGCGCCATCGCCGCGTCCAGGAACGCGTTCGCGGCCGCGTAGCTGCCCTGGCCGCCGCCACCGACCACACCCGCGACCGACGAGAACACGACGAACGCGTCCAGGTCCCGGCCCCGGGTCAGCTCGTCGAGGTGCCGTACCGCGTCGACCTTGGGGGCGAACACCCCGGCCAACCGGTCCGGGGTCAGCCCGCCGACCAGACCGTCGTCGAACACCCCTGCGGTGTGCACGACACCGGTCACCGGGTGCCCGGCCAGCAGGGCCGCGACCTGGTCCCGGTCGGAGACGTCGCAGGCCACCGCCGACACGTCCGCGCCCGCCGCGGTCAGCTCGGCGACCAGCTCGGCCGTCCCGTCGGCGGCCGGGCCACGCCGGCTGGCCAGCACCAGCCGTCGTACCCCGTGCCGGTCCACCAGGTGCCGGGCCACCAGCGCGCCCAGCGCGCCGGCACCGGAGACCAGGACCGTGCCGTCGGGCCGGAAGACGTCCGGGGCGTCGTCCCGGAGCGGCTCGGTGGCCCGGGCGAGCCGGGGCACGCACAGCCGGCCCGCCCGCACCGCGAGCTGCGGCTCACCGGCCACCAGCGCCAGGTCCGGGTCGGCCCCGGGGGCGGGATCGGCGTCCAGCAGGACGATCCGGTCCGGGCTCTCCGCCTGGGCGGCCCGGACCAGACCCCACACCGTCGCGGCCGCCGGATCGGTGACCAGGTGGTCGCCCCCGGCGGGCACCGCCCCCCGGGTACGCACGACCAGCCGGGCCTCCTCGAACCCGGGCTCGGCCAGCCACGCCTGCACGACCGCCAACACCCGGGAGGTCACCGCGAGCGGACCGGCGCCGCCGTCGGCGTCGAGCACCACCACCGTCGGCGACCCGTCGCCCCCGGCCAGCGCCGTCACGTCGTCGGCGGTGGACACCGACGTCCACGCCGGCACCGGCTCGGCGGCGGTCGCGGGCAGCTCGGTCCAGTCCACCCGGAACATCGCGTCCCGCACGTCGTGCCCGGCGGCCCCCAGTTGCGCCGCCGACACCGGCCGGGACACCAGCGAGTCCATCGTCAGCACCGGTCCGCCGGTCTCGTCGGCGGCCTCGACGACCAGGGTCTGCGACCCCTGCGGCGCGAGCCGGACCCGCAGCGCCGTCGCACCCTCGGCGTGCAGGACGAACCCGTTCCACGCGAAGGCCAGCACCGCCTCGCCCGGCTGCTCACCCGGGGCACCGGCCGTGGCGGCCTGGAGCGCGGCGTCCAGCAGCGCCGGGTGGACGCCGTACCGGCCGGCCTCCGGGCGCAGGTCCTCGGGCAGGGCCGCCTCGGCGAACACCTCGTCACCGCGCCGCCACACCGCCCGCAGGCCCTGGAAGGCGGGTCCGTAGCCGTAACCCCGCTCGGCCAGGTCGAGGTAGAAGTCCCCGACGTCGACCGGCTCCGCGCCCGGCGGGGGCCAGGCGGTGAAGTCGAAGCCGGTGCCGCCGCCCGGCGTCGCGGAGAGCACACCGACGGCGTGCCGGGTCCAGGTGCCCGGGCCGCCGTCGCGCCGGGAGTACACCTCCACCCCGCGCGTGCCGTTCGCGCCCGGCCCGCTCAGCGCCACCTGGACCTGCACCCCGCCCTGCTCGGGAAGGGCCAGCGGCGCCTCCACCACCAGCTCGTCCAGCACCGGGCAACCGGCCTCGTCACCGGCGCGCACGACCAGCTCCACCAGCCCGCTGCCGGGCAGGATCACCACCCCGCCGACCGCGTGGTCGGCCAGCCACGGATGCGAGCGCACCGACAGCAGCGAGGTGGACACCAGACCGTCCGAGGCCGGCAGGTGCACCACCGCGCCGAGCAGCGGGTGGTCGGTCGCCACCTGCCCCAGCGACGTGGCGTCGGTGGCGGAGCCGCTGGGCTGCCGCAACCAGTAGTGCCGGTGGTCGAAGGCGTACGTCGGCAGCTCCAGCCGCGGGGGCGGCGGGGGCAGCAGCCCGGTCCAGTCCACCGGCACGCCCCGGACGTACACCTCGGCCATCGAGGTCAGCAGCCGCCGCAGGCCACCGTCGTCGCGCCGCAGCGATCCGGTCACCACGACGTCGGCGTCGTCGACGATCTCGCTGATCGGCTGGACCAGCACCGGATGGGCGCTGACCTCCACGAAGACGCCGTGGTCCTGGCCGAGCAGGTCCCCGACGGCCGGCCCGAACCGCACCTGACCGCGCAGGTTGCGGTACCAGTACCCGCCGTCCACCACCCCGGCGTCGCGGATCCACTCGCGGGTCACCGTCGAGTAGAACGGCACCGTCGGGGCCTGTGCCCGCACCTCGGCCAGCGTCTCGGCGAGCAGGTCGCGGATCTGCTCCACCTGGACGGTGTGCGAACCGTAGTCGACCGCCACCCGCCGGACCCGTACCCCGTCGGCCTCCCACGCGGTGAGCGCCTCGTCGAGGGCCGCCGCGTCGCCGCCGACCACCACCGAGGTGGGGCTGTTGACCGCGGCGACCTGGACCAGGTCGGCCCAGGGCGCGAGGCGGGCCACCGCCTCCTCCTCGCTCAGGGCGACCGACGCCATGCCGCCGCGGCCGGACAGCTCGGCGGCGATGGCCTGGCTGCGCAGCGCCACCACCCGGGCCGCGTCCTGAAGCGTCAGTGCGCCGGCCACGCAGGCGGCGGCGATCTCGCCCTGGGAGTGCCCGATCACGGCGTCCGGCCGCAGCCCGCACGACCGCCACACCGCGGCCAGGCCGACCATCATGGCGAAGCTGGCCGGTTGCAGCACGTCCACCCGGTCCAGCAGGTCCGGCGCGGCCTCGCCGCGCAGCACCTCGATCAGGGACCAGTCGGTCCACGGCGTCAGCGCGGCCGCGCACTCGGCGATCCGCTCGGCGAAGACCGGCGAGGCGTCCAGCAGCGCCCGGCCCATCCCGGCCCACTGCGTGCCCTGGCCGGGGAACACCCAGACCACCTTGCCGGACGCCCCCGTCCGGCCGGTGACCACGCCGGGCGCGTCCTCGCCCCGGGCCAGCGCGGTGAGCCCGGCCGTCGCCTCGGCCCGGGAACCGGCCACCACCACGGCCCGCTCGGTCAGCGCGGCCCGGCCGGACACCAGCGCCCCGGCCACCTGGGCCAGCGGCACCCCGTCGGCCCCGTCGAGGTACGCCGCGAGCCGGCCGGCCTGCGCCGCCAGCGAGGCGGCGCTGCGCGCGGAGACCGGCACGGGCAGCACGTCCGGGAGGGTCACCGGCTCGGGGGCGGGGGACTCCTCCTGCGGCGGCGCCTCCTCGATGATCAGGTGCGCGTTGGTGCCGCTGACCCCGAACGCGGAGACCCCGGCCCGGCGCGGGTGCCCGTTGCGCGGCCAGTCACGCGCCTCGGTCAGCAGCTCGACCGCGCCGGCCGACCAGTCCACCTCGGGGGTGGGCGCGTCCACGTGCAGGGTCGCCGGCAGCACCCCGTGCCGCAGCGCCTGCACCACCTTGATCACCCCGGCCACCCCGGCGGCGGCCTGCGCGTGACCGATGTTCGACTTCAGCGACCCCAGCCACAACGGCGTGCCGGGATCCCGGTCCTTGCCGTACGTGGCCAGCAGCGCCTGCGCCTCGATCGGGTCGCCCAGCGCGGTGCCGGTGCCGTGCGCCTCCACCGTGTCCACCTCGGCCGGGGAGAGCCCGGCGTTGGCCAGCGCCTTGCGGATCACCCGCTGCTGCGACGGCCCGTTCGGCGCGGTCAGCCCGTTGGACGCGCCGTCCTGGTTCACCGCGCTGCCGCGCAGCACCGCCAGGATCTGGTGACCCCGTTCCCGCGCCACCGACAGCCGCTCCAGGACCACCACGCCGACGCCCTCGGCCCAGCCGGTGCCGTCGGCGGCGGCGGCGAACGCCTTGCAGCGCCCGTCCACGGCCAGCCCCCGCTGCCGGGAGAACTCGACGAACGCACCCGGGTTCGCCATCACCGTCGCGCCCCCGGCCAGCGCCATCGAGCACTCGCCCTGCCGCAGCGCCTGGGCGGCCAGGTGGATCGCCACCAGCGACGACGAGCAGGCCGTGTCGATGGTGATCGCCGGCCCCTCGAAGCCGAAGACGTAGGAGACCCGGCCCGACGCCACGCTCGACGACCCGCCGGTGCCCGCGAAGCCCTCCAGCTCCGGGGTGACCACACTGGCCCCCGGCGCGACGTAGCCCTGGCCGAAGACGCCGGTGAACACGCCGACGTCGGCGCCCTTCAGCGCGGTGGCGTCGACCCCGGTGTCCTCCAGCGCCTCCCAGGACGTCTCGAGCAGCAGCCGCTGCTGCGGGTCCATCGCCAGCGCCTCGCGCGGCGAGATGCCGAAGAATCCGGCGTCGAACAGGCCCGCCTCGTGCAGGAAACCCCCCTGGCTGGTGTACGACGTGCCCGGACGCTCCGGGTCGGGGTCGAACAGCCCCTCCAGGTCCCAGCCCCGGTCGGTGGGGAACCCGGACACCGCGTCCCGGCGCTCGGTCACCAGCCGCCACAGGTCCGCCGGCCCGGCCACCCCGCCGGGCAGCCGGCACGCCATGCCGACGATCGCGATCGGCTCCTCCGGGTCGGCGGCCGGCCCGGTCGGCAGGGTCGTCACCGTCGGGGTGCCGTCGCCCAGCTCGTCGCGCAGGTGGCGGGCGAGGGCCTGCGGGCTCGGGTGGTCGAACACCAGCGTGGCGGGCAGCTTCAGGCCGGTCGCCTCGCGCAGCCGGTTGCGCAGCTCCACCGAGGTGAGCGAGTCGAACCCGGCGTCCTTGAACGCCCCGTCCGCGCGGACCGCGCCGGCACCGGAGTGCCCGAGCACGGCCGCCACCTGACCGCGTACCAGGTCCAGCAGCAGGGTGAGCTGGTCGGCCGCGGAGAGCCCGGCCAGCCGTTCGGCCAGCCGGCCGCGGCCCGCACCGGCGGCACCCGACCGCGCCTGCCGGCGACCGGCGCGGACCAGTCCGCGCAGCATGTGCGGCACCGCGCCGCCGGCCGCCGCGTCGGCGCGGACGCCGCGCAGGTCCAGCTTCGCGGGCACCAGCAACGCCTGCTCCGCGCCGAGGGCGGCGTCGAAGAGCGCCATCCCCTCGGCCTGCGTCATCAGCTGCAGACCACCGCGCCGGCTCATCCGGGCCCGGGTCAGCTCGTCGGTGTTCGCCGCCATCCCGGTGCTCTGCTCCCACAGGCCCCAGGCCAGCGACAACCCTGGCAGACCCACCGACCGCCGCTGCGCCATCAACCCGTCCAGGAACGCATTCGCCGCCGCATAACTGCCACTACCGGCACCCATGAACACCGCCGACACCGACGAGTACACGACGAACGCCGTCAACGGCAGCCCCCGCGTCAACGCGTCCAGGTGCCGCACCGCGTCCACCTTCGGCGCGAACACCCGGGCCAGCTTCTCCGGGGTGACCGTCTCGATCACGCCCGCGTCCAGGACCCCGGCGGTGTGCACCACCGCGGTCGGCGGGTGCTCCGCCAGCAGGGCGGCCACCTGGTCCCGGTCGGACACGTCGCAGGCCACCACGGCCACGTCCACGTCCCGCCCGGTCAGCTCGGCGACCAGCTCGGCCACCCCCTCGGCGGCGGTACCCCGCCGGCTGGCCAGCACCAGCCGGCGGACACCGTGCCGGTCCACCAGGTGCCGGGCGACCAGGGCGCCCAGCGCGCCGGCGCCCGAGACCAGCACCGTGCTCTGCGGACCGAACCCGGCATCGGCGTCGGCCGCCCGGGCGGCGCGGGCGAGCCGGGGCACGGACAGGGTCGTCCCACGCACCGCGAGCTGCGGCTCGCCGCTGGCCAGGGCCGCACCCAGGACCGGCTCCGCGCCTGCGTCGCCGGTCGGGTCCAGGTCGAGCAGGACGATCCGGTCCGGGTTCTCACCCTGGGCGGCCCGCACCAGGCCGCACACCGCCGCCCCGGCCGGGTCCGGCACCGCGCCGTCCCCGGCGGGCACGCCACCGCGGGTGGCGACCACCAGCCGTGACTCCTCCGGCCCCGACCCGGCGAGCCAGGCCTGGACGACCTGGAGCACCCGGGCGGTCACCGTCAGGGGGTCACCACCGCCGGTCGCGTCCAGCACCACGGCCGGGGGTACGTCGGTCAGGGCGGTGACGTCGTCAGCGGTGTCGACAGTGGTCCAGGCCGGTGTCGGGACCGCCCCGGCGTCGGGCAGCCCGGTCCACTCCACCTGGAACAGCGAGTCGACCGGTCGGGTGCCGGCCCCGGCGGTGGCCGCGACGGACAGCGCGCCGAGGCCGAGCGAGTCCGCGGTCACCACCAGCGCGCCGGTGTCGTCGGCGGCGGTCAGCGACACCGTGTCGGCGTCGATCTCCACCAGCCGGACCCGCAGCGTCGACGCGCCCACCGCGTGCAGCACCAGCCCGTGCCAGTCCCGCGGTCGCCGCGGCGACGCGTCGACGCCGTCCGCCGCCGGCAGCAGGGCCGGGTGCAGGGCCGCGTCCAGCAGTCCGGGGTGCAGGCCGTACCCGGTCGCCTCCGCGGCCTGCTCCTCGGGCAGGGCGACCTCGGCGAACACCTCCTCGCCCCGACGCCACACCGCCCGTACCGCCCGGCCGTACGGGTGGTCGTCGTCGGCCGGTCCGGCGAGGTCGACCGGCCGCGCGCCGGGGGGCGGCCAGGCGGTGAAGTCGAACGGTTCCGGGGTGCCGGGGGTGGGCGACAGCAGGCCGGTGGCGTGCCGGGTCCACACCTCGTCGGCGGTCCCCTCGCGCAGCGAGTAGACGTCCACCGTGCGGGTGTCGTCGCGGCCGGGTCCGCTCAGGGCGACCTGGACCCGGACGCCGCCGTGGGCGGGGACCACGAGCGGGGTGTCGACCACCAGTTCGTCGAGGACCGGGCAGCCCGCCTCGTCACCGGCGCGCACGGCCAGCTCGACCAGCGCGGCGGCCGGGACGACCACGACGTCGCCGACGGTGTGCCCGGCCAGCCACGGGTGCGACCGCACCGACAACCGCGAGGTGGCGACCAGGCCGTCGGACTGCGGCAGCCGGACCACCGCGCCGAGCATCGGATGGTCGGCGCTGGCCATCCCGAGCGACGCCGCGTCCGCCGCCACCGCCGGATGCAGCCAGTAGTGCTCGTGGTCGAACGCGTACGTCGGCAGGTCCACCCGGCCGGTGACCGGCGGCAGCACGGCGGTCCAGTCGACCGCCACCCCGTGCACGAACAGCTCGGCCATCGACGTCAGCAGCCGTCGGGTGCCGCCGTCGTCGCGGCGCAGGGTGCCGGTCACCAGGACCTCGGCCTCGGTGCCGTCGACCAGGTCGCTGATCGGCTGGACCAGCACGGGATGCGCGCTCACCTCCACGAACACCCGGTGACCCTGGTCGATCAGCTCGGCGACCGCCGGGCCGAACCGCACCTGGTTGCGCAGGTTGCGGTACCAGTAGTCGCCGTCGACGACCCCGGCCTCGCGGATCCAGCTCCCGGTGACGGTGGAGTAGAACGGCAGCGCCGGGGCGTGCGCGTCGATCCCGACCAGCGCCTCGGCGAGCTGGTCCTCGATGTCCTCGACGTGCCAGGTGTGCGAGGCGTAGTCCACCGCCACCCGCCGGCCGCCCAGCGCCGCTACGGCCTCGGCCAACGCCTCGGCGTCGCCCGCGATCACCACGGAGGAGGGGCCGTTGACCGCGGCGATCTCGACCCGGTCGCCCCACGGCGTCAGCCGGGCGAGCACCTCCTCCTGGCTCAGCGCGACCGAGGCCATGCCGCCGCGGCCGGACAGCTCGGCGGCGATGGCCTGGCTGCGCAGCGCCACCACCCGGGCCGCGTCCTCCAGGGTCAGCGCGCCCGCCACGCAGGCCGCCGCGATCTCACCCTGCGAGTGACCCACCACCGCATCCGGCACCACACCCACCGACGACCACACCGCCGCCAACCCCACCATCACCGCGAAACTCGCCGGCTGGAGCACGTCCACCCGCTCCATCAGCGCCGGGTCGCACTCCCCCCGCAACACCTCCGGCAGCGACCAGTCCACCCACGGCGCCAGCGCGGCGGCGCACGCGGCGATCCGCTCGGCGAACACCGGGGAGGCGTCCAGCAGGTCCCGGCCCATGCCGACCCACTGCGTCCCCTGGCCGGGGAACACCCACACCAGCCTGCCCGGCGCACGGACGCTGCCGGTCACCACACCGGCCGGGGTCTCGCCCCGGGCCAGCGCGCCCAGCCCGGCCGTCGCCTCCTCGGCCGAACCCGCCACCACCACGGCCCGGTCGCCGAGCACCGCCCGGGTGGACAGCAGCGCGCCCGCCACCCGGGTGAGCGGCACCCCGTCGGCCCGCTCCAGGTACGCCGCCAGCCGGCCCGCCTGACCCGCCAGGGAGCGGGGGCTGCGGGCCGACACCACCAGCGGCACCACGCCGCCGGCCGGTTCCTCCGGGGCGGCGTCCGGGATCACCTCGGCCGGCGCCTCCTCAAGGATCAGGTGGGCGTTCGTGCCGCTGATGCCGAACGACGACACCCCCGCCCGGCGCGGACGGCCGTCGGGCGACCACTCCCGGGCCGCGGTGAGCAGCTCGACCGCCCCCATCGACCAGTCGACCTGGTGGGTCGGCTCGGTCACGTGCAGGGTGGGCGGCAACGTGTCGTGCCGCAGCGCCTGCACCATCTTGATCACGCTGGCCACCCCGGCCGCCGCCTGGGTGTGCCCGACGTTCGACTTCAGCGACCCCAGCCAGAGCGGCCGCTGCGGATCCCGGTCCCGGCCGTAGGTGGCCAGCAACGCCTGCGCCTCGATCGGGTCGCCCAGCGCGGTGCCGGTGCCGTGCGCCTCCACGGCGTCCACCTCGTCCGGCGTCAGGCCGGCGTTGGCCAGCGCGCTGCGGATCACCCGCTGCTGCGACGGGCCGTTCGGCGCGGTCAACCCGTTGGACGCGCCGTCCTGGTTCACCGCGCTGCCCCGGACCACGGCCAGCACCCGGTGGCCCCGCTCCCGGGCCACCGACAGCCGCTCCAGGACGACGATGGCGACACCCTCGGACAGCACCGTGCCGTCCGCCGTCGCGGAGAACGCCTTGACCCGCCCGTCCTCGGCCAGGCCACGCTGGCGGGACATGCCGAGCACGCCGATCGGGGAGCCCATCACCGCGACCCCACCGGCCAGCGCCATCGAGCACTCGCCCTGCCGCAGCGCCTGCGCCGCCAGGTGCATCGCCACCAGCGACGACGAACACGCCGTGTCCACGGTGACCGCAGGTCCCTCGAAGCCGAACGCGTACGACACCCGGCCCGACGCCACGCTGCCGGCAGTGGCGGTGGTGACGAAGCCCTCCAGCTCCGCCGGCATGTTGCTCAGCGACTCCAGGTAGTCGTGGATGGAGACGCCGGTGAAGACGCCGACGTCGTGGCCGCGCATCGCGGTCGGGTCGACGCCCGCCCGCTCCAGCGCCTCCCAGGAGGCCTCCAGCAGCAGCCGCTGCTGCGGGTCCATCGCCAGCGCCTCCCGCGGGGAGATGCCGAAGAAGCCGGCGTCGAACAGCCCGGCGCCCTGGAGGAAACCCCCCTGCCGGGTGTACGAGGTCCCGGGGCGGTCCGGATCCGGGTCGAACAGGCCCGCCAGGTCCCAGCCCCGATCCTCGGGGAAGGGCGACATCCCCTCCCGCCCCTCGAATAGCAGGTGCCACAGCCCGTCGGGATCGGTGACCCCACCGGGCAGCCGGCAGGCCATGCCGACGATCGCGATCGGCTCGTCCGGGTCGGCGAGCACGGTGACGGTGGTCGTGGTGCCGGCCACCGTGTCGCCCAGCTCGGTGCGCAGGTGCCGGGCCAGCGCCACCGGAGTGGGGTAGTCGAAGACCAGCGTGGCGGGCAGCTTCACCCCGGTCGCCGCGCTCAGCCGGTTGCGCAGCTCGACCGCGGTCAGCGAGTCGAACCCGATCTCGTTGAAGGTGCGGGTGCCCTGCGCCAGCTCCGGTCCGCTGAAGCCCAGCACCCCGGTCGCCTCGGCCTGGACGATGCCCACCAGGATGGTCTCCTGCTCCTCCGGCGTCAGCCCGGCGAGCCGGCGGACCAGTCCGCCGCTGTCGCCGGCCGACGCCCGGGCCACCCGCCGGCTGACCCGGACCAGGCCGCGCAGCAGGTGCGGGACGTCGGTGCCGGTGGCGGCCTGGGCACGCAGCGTCTTGAGGTCGAGCTTGATCGGCACCAGCAGCGCCTGGTCTGCCCGCAGACCCAGGTCGAACAGGGCGGTGCCCTCGTCGGGGGTGATCGCCAGCACGCCGCCCCGGCTCATCCGGGCCTGGTCGACGGCGCTGAGGTGGGCGGTCAGGCCGGTGCTCTGCTCCCACAGGCCCCAGGCCAACGACACGCCCGGCAGTCCGGCCGCCCGGCGGTTGGCCATCACCCCGTCGAGGAAGGCGTTCGCGGCGGCGTAGTTGCCCTGCCCGGCGGAGCCCATCAGCGCGGCGGCCGACGAGAAGACCACGAAGGCGTCGAGGTCGGCGTCCCGGGTCAGCTCGTCGAGGTGCCGTACCGCGTCCACCTTGGGGGCGAAGACGCCGGCCAGCCGCTCGGGGGTCAACGCGCCGATCACGCCGTCGTCCAGGACACCCGCCATGTGCACCACACCCGTCGGGCGGTGCTCCGCCACCAGGGCCGCGACCTGCTCCCGGTCGGAGACGTCGCAGGCCACCGCGGACACGTCCGCGCCCTGCGCGGTCAGCTCGGCGATCAGCTCGGCCACCCCGTCGGCGGCCGGACCCCGCCGGCTGGCCAGCACCAGCCGGCGTACCCCGTGCCGGCCCACCAGGTGCCGGGTGATCATGGCGCCCAGCGAGCCGGTCCCGCCCGTGACCAGCACGGTCCCCTCCGGCCGGAACACGTCCGGCGCACCCGGATCCTGGTTCGCGGCGTGCGTGAGCCGGGGCGTGGCGAGGGTGGTCCCGCGCACCGCGAGCTGCGGCTCGCCGCTGGCCAGCGCCGGGCCCAGCAGCAGGTCCGGGCCGGCGGGGTCGGCGTCGAGCAGGACGAACCGGTTCGGGTTCTCGGCCTGGGCGGCGCGCAGCAGACCCCAGACCGCCGCACCGGCCGGATCGACCACCACGCCGTCCCGGGCCGGGGTCGCGCCCCGGGTCACCACCACCAGACGCGCGTCCGCCAGCTCGTCCGCGGCCAGCCAGGCCTGCACCACGGCCAGCACCCGGGAGGTCAACGCCAGCGGCCCCTCGTCGTCACCGACCGCGTGCAGGACGGCCGTCGGCGCTTCGGCCGCGCGGCGGGTCAGGGCCGGCACGTCGTCCGGGCCGGTGACCGTCGTCCAGGACCACGCGGGGGCGGCGGCGACCGGGGGCAGCTCGGTCCACTCCACCCGGAACAGCGAGTCCCGGTTCTCCTGCGCCGCCGTCTCCAGCTGGTCGGCCGAGACCGGCAACGACACCAGCGAGTCCATCGTCACGACCGGGGCGCCGGTGTCGTCGGCGGCCTGGAACGACAGCGCGTCCGGCCCGCACGGGGCGACCCGGACCCGCAGCGCGGACGCTCCGGCGGCGTGCAGCACCAGCCGGTTCCACGCGAACGGCAGCACCCGCCGGTCGTCGTCCGGGTTGGCGAAGGCGTTGGTGTGCAGGGCGGCGTCCAGCAGCGCCGGATGGATACCGAACCTGCCGGCGTCCTCCCGCTGGTCGTCCGGGAGCGCGACCTCGGCGAACACCTCGTCGCCGCGCCGCCACACCGCCCGCAGCCCCTGGAACGCCGGCCCGTAGGCGTAACCCCGCTCGACGAGGTCGGCGTAGAAGCCCTCGATGTCGACCTGACGCACCCCGGCCGGCGGCCACGCGGTGAAGTCGAACCCGCCCACCGGCGTCGTCGGCGGCGTCGCCGCCAGCAGGCCGGTGGCGTGCCGGGTCCAGGTGTCCGTGCCGTCCTCGCGCAGCGAGTACACGGAGACCGGACGCAGCCCGGTCTCCGCCGGACCGCCGACGGCGACCTGGAGCCGCACCCCGCCCTGCTCGGGCAGGACCAGCGGCGCCTCGATCACGAGTTCTTCCAGGACCCCGAAGCCGAACTCGTCGCCGGCCCGCACCGCCAGGTCCACGTAGACCGTGCCGGGGATGATCACCATGCCGCCGATCGCGTGCCCGGCGAGCCACGGATGCGTCCGTAGGGACAGCCGCGAGGTGAAGACCAGCCCGTCCGACTGCGGCAGCGGCACCACCGCGCCCAGCAGCGGGTGGTCGGCGCCGACCAGGCCCAGCGACGCCGCGTCGGTGGCCGAGTCCCCCATCCGCAGCCAGTAGTGCTGGTGGTCGAACGCGTAGGTGGGCAGCGGCAGCGGCGGCACGCCCGCCCCCTCGGGCAGCAGCACCGCCCAGTCCAGCGCGACGCCCCGGACGTACAGCTCGGCCATCGACGTCAGCAGCCGGCGCAGGCCGCCCTCGTCGCGCCGCAGCGAGCCCGTCACCACCACGTCGCCGCCGGCCCGGTCGACGATCTCGCTGATCGGCTGGACCAGCACCGGATGCGCGCTGATCTCGACGAACACGCCGTGCCCCTGGGCCAGCAGCTCGGTCACCGCCGGCCCGAACCGCACCTGGTGGCGCAGGTTGCGGTACCAGTAGCCACCGTCCACCACCCCGGCGTCCCGAACCCACTCCCCCGTCACGGTGGAGTAGAACGGCACCGTCGGCGCGGACGCGGTGATCCCGGCCAGCGCGTCGGCGAGGGCGTCGCGGACGTCCGTCACGTGCCGGCTGTGCGAGGCGTAGTCCACCGCGATCCGGCGGACCCGCACACCCTGGTCGTCGAGCAGCTCCAGGGCCTCGTCGAGGGCGTCGGCGTCCCCCGCCACCACCACCGACGACGGACCGTTGACCGCGGCCACCTCGACCCGGTCGGCCCACCGGGCCAGGCGCTGGGTCGCCTCGTCCTCGCTCAGGGCGACCGACGCCATGCCGCCCCGCCCGGACAGCGTCCCGGCGATCGCCTGGCTGCGCAGTGCCACCACCCGGGCCGCGTCGTCCAGCGACAGCGCACCGGCCACGCAGGCCGCCGCGATCTCGCCCTGGGAGTGGCCGAGCACCGCGTCGGGCTGCACGCCGACCGACGCCCAGACCGCCGCCAGCCCCATCATCACCGCGAAGCTGGCCGGTTGCAGCACGTCGACCCGCCGCATCACCGCCGGGTCGACGTCCCCCCGCAGCACGTCGACCAGCGACCAGTCGACCCAACGCTCCAGGGCGGCGGCGCAGTCGGCGATCCGCGCCGCGAACACCGGGGAGGAGTCCAGCAGCTCCCGGCCCATGCCGGCCCACTGCGTGCCCTGACCGGGGAACACCCACACCACCGGACCCGGCGTCCCGGAGCCGGTCACCAGGCCGGGGGCGTTCTCCCCCCGGGCCAGCGCCCCGAGCCCGGCCACCGCCTCGTCGGTCGAGCCGGCCACCACCACGGCCCGCTCGCCCAGCGTGGCACGGCCCGCCACCAGCGTCCCGGCCACCTGCGACAGCGGTGCCGGGGTGTCGGCGACGAACGACGCCAGCCGCTGCGCCTGCGCCGCGAGCGAGGTGGCGGTGTGCGCCGACACCACCAACGGCACCACCCCGGCCGGGGACGCCTGCGGGGCCGGGTTGGCCTCCTCGGGCGCCTCCTCCAGGATCAGGTGCGCGTTGGTGCCGCTGGCG
The DNA here is from genome assembly GCF_900090265.1 of Micromonospora rifamycinica. NCBI lineage: Bacteria > Bacillati > Actinomycetota > Actinomycetes > Micromonosporales > Micromonosporaceae > Micromonospora > Micromonospora rifamycinica. Next base: position 109,253 of record NZ_LT607752.1, on the reverse strand, counting down.
CCGAACGACGACACGCCGGCCCGGCGGGGACGGCCGTTGCGCGGCCAGTCCCGCGCCTCGGTCAACAGCTCGACCGCGCCGGCCGACCAGTCCACCTGCGGGGTGGGCGCGTCCACGTGCCGGGTCGCCGGCAGCACCCCGTGCCGCAGCGCCAGCACCGTCTTGATCACACCGGCCACCCCGGACGCCGCCTGGGTGTGGCCGATGACCGACTTGACCGAGCCGAGCCAGAGCGGCTGCTGCGGATCCCGGCCCTGCCCGTACGTGGCGAGCAGCGCCTGGGCCTCGATCGGGTCGCCGAGGGTGGTGCCGGTGCCGTGGCCCTCCACGGTGTCGACGTCGGTCGGCCGGAGCCCGGCGCTGGCCAGCGCGTTGCGGATCACCCGCTGCTGGGACGGGCCGTTCGGCGCGGTCAGCCCGTTGGACGCGCCGTCCTGGTTGACCGCGCTGCCCCGGATCACCGCCAGCACCTGGTGGCCCCGCTCCCGGGCCACCGACAGCCGCTCCAGCAGCAGCACGCCGACGCCCTCGGCCCACGACGACCCGTCGGCGCCCGCCGCGTACGACTTGCACCGCCCGTCGAAGGCGAGCCCCCGCTGGCGCGCGAAGCCGACGAACCCGCCGGGGGTGGCCATCACCGTCGAGCCGCCGGCCAGCGCCATCGAGCACTCGCCCCGGCGCAGCGCCTGGCTGGCCAGGTGCACCGCCACCAGCGACGACGAGCACATGGTGTCGACGGTCACCGCGGGTCCTTCGAGCCCGAGCGTGTAGGCGACCCGGCCGGAGGCGACCCCACCGGCGGTGCCCAGCGCACGCTCCAGGCTGAGGAATCCCTCGAACCCGCTGAGGTCGGGGGCGTAGTCCTGGTGCACGATCCCGGCGAACACCCCGACGTCGCTGCCCCGCACCGAGTGCGGGTCGATGCCGGCCCGCTCGAAGGTCTCCCACGCCACTTCGAGCAGCTGCCGCTGCTGCGGGTCCATCGCCAGGGCCTCCCGGGGGGAGATCCCGAAGAACGCGGCGTCGAACTGCGCGGCGTCGTGCAGGAAGGCGCCCTGGCGGACGTACGTGGTCCCGGGGTTGTCCGGGTCGGGGTGGTAGAGGCCCTCCAGGTCCCAGCCGCGGTCGGTGGGGAAGCCGGTGTAGACGTCGGTGCCGTCGGTCACCACCCGCCACAGGTCCTCGGGGCCACGGATGCCACCGGCGTACCGGCAGGCCATCGAGACGATGGCGATAGGCTCCGCGGCTGCGGCGGCGAGCGCGCTGTTCTCCTGCTGAAGCCGGGCGTTCTCCTTCAGCGAGGCACGCAGTGCCTGGACGATCTGCTCGTCTGGCGCCGACATAACCCATCCTCCACGTTCGTTCGTCATCGATGGTCAGCTCGTCGTGCCCAGGGCACGCTGGACGAGACCGGCGATGTCCAGGGCGTCGATCAGTTCCCCGTCGTCGGCCGCCGGGGGCGGGCCGGCGGACGGCACGGTGGTGTCCACATCTGCCAGGCCCAGCAGGGTCTCCAGCACGCCCGCCTCCTTGAACCGGGCGATCGGCACGGACGCGAGGACCCGCCGCAGGTCGTCCTCGCGGCCCGCCAGGTCGTCCTCGGGTTCCCGGAGGAGTTCGGCGCGCAGGTATCCGACCAGCGCCTCCGGGGTGGGGTAGTCGAAGATCAGCGTGGCGGGCAGGCGCAGCCCGGTGGCCGCGTGCAGGCTGTTGCGGAGGTTGACCGCGGCCAGCGAGTCGAAGCCGACCTCCTGGAACGGCTGCCGCGGCCCGATGCCCTCGGCACCGCCGTGCCCCAGCACCGTCGAGGCGTGCCCCCGCACCAGCCGCAGCAGGATCCGCTGCTGTTCGCTGTCGGTGACCCCGCGCAGCGAGTCGGCCAGCGAGGCGGCGGTGTCGCCGTCGCCGTCGCCGGGTTGCGACGCCGCCAGGGCGGCCTTCGCCTCGGGCAGGTCCGCGAAGAGCGGGCTGGGTCGCACGGAGGTGAACGCCGGGATGAAGGCGGCCCAGTCCATGTCGGCCACCGTCACGGACCGCTCGTTGCCGGCGACCGCCTGGACCATGGCGGTCACCGCCACCGCCGGGGGCATCGGCAGGACGCCCCGACGCCGCAGCTGGGCCAGGGCGGCCTCGTCCATGCCCACCCCGATCTGGTCCAGCGCGCCCCACCCGATCGACGTCGCCCGCAGGCCCCGTGCCCGACGCCACTCGATGAGGGCGTCCAGGACGGCGTTCGCCGCGCCGGACGGCCCCTGGCCGCCGCCGCCCCAGACCGCCGCGATCGACGAGAACACCACGAACGCGTCGAGCGGGGTGTCCCGGAACAGCTCGTCCAGCCACACCGCGGTGTCCACCTTCGCGGCGAACACCCCGGCGAGGTCGCGTACCCCGGTGTCGTCGACGGAGCTGGTCTGGGTGACGTCGGCGGCGTGCACCACGGCCGTGACCGGCTGCTCCGGTGCCGTCGCGGCCACCAGCGCGGCGATCGCCTGCCGGTCGGCGTCGGGGCAGGACTCCACCACCGTCGACAGGCCCAGCCCGGCCAGTTCGGCGCGGAGCTCCGCCACGCTGTCGTCGGGCGCGTGCGCGGTGGTGGTGACGATCAGCCGGTCGACGCCGGCCTGCGCGAGCCAGGCCGCGGCATGCCGGCCGAGGCCCTCCGCCCCGCCGGTCACCAGGACAGTGCCCCGGGGCTGCCAGCGGGCGCCGGCCGCCGCCTCCGGCACGGGCTTGCGGACCAGCCGGCGGCGGTAGGTGCCGGAGCGGCGGATCGCGAGCTGGTCCTCGTCGGCGGCGTTCAGCACCCCGAGCAGGGCCTGGGCCGTGCGGGGATCGGTGGACGCGGGCAGGTCGACCAGGCCGCCCCAGCGGTCCGGGCGTTCCAGCGCCACGGCCCGGCCGAGACCCCAGAGCGCGGCCTGGGCCGGTGCCGTGACGGCGTCCTGGATGCCGATGTTCACCGCCCCCCGGGTCAGGCACCACAGCGGCGCGGTGACGCCCCGGTCGCCGAGGGCCTGCACCAGGGCGAGGGTCGCCGCCGCGACCTCGGTCGGGGTGCCGGGGTCCAGGGCGAGCAGGGACAGCACGCCGGCCAGGTCGTCCCCGGCCGGCACGGTGGCCAGCCGGCCGGCGAGCCCTTCCCGGGTACGGTCCGACGCGTCGACCTCCAGCAGGGTGGTGTCGAGGCCCTGTCCGGCCAGCTCGGTGAGGAGCCCGTCGGCCCGCTGGCCCGACGGCACCACGACGAGCCACCGCCCGGCCGGCACCCCGACGGCCTCCCGCTCCAGGGGCTGCCAGGTCACCTGGTAGCGCAGCTTCTCGGCGGTCGACATCGCCCGGCGCCTGCGCCGCCAGTCGGCCAGCACGGGCGCGACGGTGTCCAGGGCGCCGCGCTGGTCGGTCGAGTCGACGTCCAGCAACGCGGCGAGGGAGTCCAGGTCGGGGCGCTCCAACGCGGCCCAGAAGTCGGCGTCCGCGCCGTCGGCCGGGTCGGCCCCGTCGGTGCCCTCGTCGGCCTCGTGCAGCCAGTAGTGCCGGTGGTCGAAGGCGTACGTGGGCAGCTCCACCCGGGCCGGGACGGGCGGCAGCAGGGCGGCCCAGTCCACGGCCACCCCCCGCACGAACAGCTCGGCCATCGAGGTCAGCAGCCGCCGCGGGCCGCCGTCGTCGCGCCGCAGCGTCCCGACCACCAGCCCGTCGGTGATCTCGGTGATCGGCTGCACCAGCACCGGGTGCGCGCTGAGTTCCACGAACACGCCGTGCCCCTGGGCGACCAGGTCCGCCACCGCCGGGCCGAAGCCGACCTGGCTGCGCAGGTTCCGGTACCAGTAGTCGCCGTCGACGATCCCGCCGTCGCGGATCCAGTCGCCGGTGACCGTCGAGTAGAACGGAATCTCCGGCGTCCGGGCGTCGATCCCGGTCAGCACGTCGGCGAGCGTCTGCCGGATGTCCTCGACGTGCCAGCTGTGGGAGGCGTAGTCGACGGCCACCCGCCGGACCCGCACCCCCTGGCCGGACAGGAACGCCAGGGCCTCGTCCAGCGCGTCGGCGTCGCCGGCCACCACCACCGAGGACGGGCTGTTGACCGCGGCCACCTCGATCCGGCCCGCCCAGGACGCCAACCGCCCGAGCACGTCCTGCTCGGCCAGGGCGACCGAGGCCATGCCGCCGCGGCCGGACAGCTTCCCGGCGATGGCCTGGCTGCGCAGCGCCACCACCCGGGCCGCGTCCGGCAACGACAGCGCACCGGCCACGCAGGCGGCGGCGATTTCACCCTGCGAGTGCCCGAGCACCGCGTCCGGTCGTACCCCGACCGACGACCACACCGCCGCCAGGCCCACCATCACGGCGAAACCCGCCGGTTGCAGCACGTCGACCCGCTCCAGCAGGTCGGCGGAGGTCTCGCCGCGCAGCACGTCGGCCAGCGACCAGTCGGTCCACGGCTCCAGGGCGGCGGCGCACTCGGCGATCCGGGCGGCGAAGACCGGCGAGGTGTCCAGCAGCTCCCGGCCCATGCCGACCCACTGCCAGCCCTGGCCGGGGAACACCCACACCAGCCTGCCGGGCAGGTCGACCGTGCCGGTGACCAGGCCGGGGTCGTTCTCGCCCCGGGTCAGCGCGCCGAGCCCGGCGAGCGCCTCGGCGTCGGTCCGGGCCACCACCACGGCCCGCCGGCCGAGCTTCGCCCGGCCGGCCAGCAGCGCGCCGGCCACCCCGGCCAGCGACGCCGTGCCGCCGTCGCGGAGGAAGGACGCCAGCCGGCCGGCCTGCCCGGCCAGCGCGCCCGCGCTGCCCGCCGACACGACCAGCGGCACCACACCGCCGGGGTCGACCTGCCGGTCGGCCACACCGCCGGGGTCGACCTGCCGGTCAGCCGGTGCCGGGGCGTCGACCGGCGGCGCCTCCTCCAGGATCACGTGCGCGTTCGTCCCGCTGGCCCCGAAGGAGGACACGGCGGCCCGGCGCGGCCGTGCGCCGCGCGGCCAGTCCCGGGGCTCGGTCAGCACCCGGACCGCCCCGGCCGACCAGTCGACCTGGGTGGTGGGGGTGTCCACGTGCAGGGTGGCGGGCAGCATCCCGTGCCGCAGCGCCTGCACCATCTTGACCACCCCGGCCACCCCGGCCGCCGCCTGGGTGTGCCCGATGTTCGACTTCAGCGACCCCAGCCAGAGCGGCCGGTCCAGATCCCGGTCCCGCCCGTAGGTGGCCAGCAACGCCTGCGCCTCGATCGGGTCGCCCAGCGCGGTGCCGGTGCCGTGGCCCTCCACGGCGTCCACCTCGTCCGGCGTCAGGCCGGCGTTGGCCAGCGCACTGCGGATCACCCGCTGCTGCGACGGGCCGTTCGGCGCGGTCAACCCGTTGGACGCGCCGTCCTGGTTCACCGCGCTGCCGCGCAGCAGCGCCAGCACCGGATGCCCGCGCTCCCGGGCCACCGAGAGCCGCTCCAGCAGCAGCACCCCGACCCCCTCGGACCAGCCGGTGCCGTCGGCGCCGTCGGCGTACGCCTTGCAGCGGCCGTCGGCGGACAGCCCGCGCTGCCGGGAGAACTCCAGGAACGCGTCCGGGCTGGACATCACGGTCGCGCCCCCGGCCAGCGCCATCGAGCACTCGCCCTGGCGCAGCGCCTGCGCCGCCAGGTGCATCGCCACCAGCGAGGACGAGCAGGCCGTGTCCAGGGTGACCGCCGGCCCCTCCAGGCCGAACACGTACGCCACCCGCCCGGAGGCCACGCTCGCCGCCGCCCCGGTCATCAGGTAGCCCTGCACGTCCTCGGGCACCCGGTGCAGCCGGGTCACGTAGTCGTGGTGGACGATCCCGGTGAAGACCCCGATGTCGCTGCCCTTGACCGACAGCGGGTCGATGCCCGCCCGCTCCAGCGCCTCCCAGGAGGTCTCCAGCAGCAGCCGCTGCTGCGGGTCCATCGCCAGCGCCTCGCGGGGCGAGATCCCGAACAACGTGCCGTCGAACTGGGCGGCGTCGTAGAGGAACCCGCCCATCCGGGTGTAGCTGGTGCCCGGGTGGGCCGGGTCCGGGTGGTACAGCCCGTCGAGGTCCCAGCCCCGGTCGACCGGGAAACCGGCGACCGCGTCGCGCCGTTCCCGGACCAGGTTCCACAGCTCCTCGGGGGTGTCCGCCCCGCCAGGCAGCCGGACGCTCATCGCGACGATCGCGATCGGCTCGTCGGAGGCGGCCACCCCGGCCACGGTGGACGGTTCCCGGCGTTCGCCGAGCAGTTCGGCCCGCAGGTGGGCGGCGAGGACCGCCGGCGTCGGGTAGTCGAAGACCAGGGTGCTGGGCAGCCGTACGCCGGTGAAGTCCTGGAGCCGGTTACGGAGCTTGACCGCGCTCAACGAGTCGAAGCCGAGGCTCTTGAAGGCCTGCCCCTCGTCGAACGCGTCGGAGTCCCGGTGGCCGAGGACCACGGCGGTACTCTCCCGGACCAGGTCCAGCACCATCCGGAGCTGGTCGGCGACGGCCAGCCCGGCCAGCCGGTCCGGTAGCGCCGCACCGGTCGCCCCGCCCTGGACCACCACCCGACGGGTCAGCGGCGACGTCGGCCGGTCGTCGGCCGGTGTCGCCGGCTCGACGACGGCGGTGTCGAGGGTCAGCGGGCCGATCGAGGCGACGGGTCCACCCGCGGCGTCCGCCAGCTCCAGCAGGTGACCACCGTCCGGGCTCGGCGTGGTGCGCAGCCGCACCGCGGCGGCGCCCTGCGCGTACACCGCCATGCCCCGGCAGGTCGAGACGTCCCGCTGGTCGTCACCCGCCAGGACCCGCAGCGCGGCGTCGACCAGCAGCGGGTGGAGGGTGAACGCGGTGGCCTGGCCGGTCAGGTCGCCCGGGAGGCTGAGCTCGGTGTCCGCACCGTCCCGCAGGTCGAAGGCGGGTTGCGGGATGCCGGGCACCAGCACGGCGCGGGCGTGGCAGGTCCACCGGCCGGCCCCGTCGCCGTCGGGGCGGCCGTGCACGGCGACGCCGCGGCGTCCGTCCGGGCCGGGACCGTCCACGGTCACCCGTACCACGGTGGCCCCGGTTTCCCCGACCGCCAGGGGTGCTTCGACGACGAACCGTTCGAGCGCGCCGCAGCCGACCTCGTCGCCCGCCCGGACCAGCATCTCCAGCAGGGCGGCGACCGGCACCCGGGAGGTCGGGCCGGCCAGCAGCCCCGGGGTCCGTGGTGACAGCCGGCCGGTGAACACCAGACCGCCGGTGTCGGGCACGTCGACCACGGTGCCGAGCAGCGGGTGTCCGGTGCCGGTGACGCCGAGCGCCGTCGCGCCCCCGGCGGCGGTGTCGTCGGGCTCGGCCCAGTACCGCTGGTGCTGGAACGCGTAGGTGGGCAGTTCGGTCCCCAGGCCCGGGGCACGCCGGCCCAGCAGGCCGGTCCAGTCGACGGGCACGCCCCGCACGTGCAGGGCCGCCACCGCGGTCACCAGGCCGGCGGCCTCCGCACCGTCCTTGCGCAGCACGGCGAGGCAGCTCTCCTCCGGTACGCCGAGGGTGGCCAGCGCCATCGCGGCGAGCGCCCCGCCCGGACCCAGCTCCAGGAAGGTCGTCGCGCCGTGCCCGCTCAGCGCGGTGACCGCGTCGCCGAACCGGACCGCGCCGCGCGCCTGGTCGACCCAGTACTCCGGGGTGCCCAGCCGGTCGTCCCCGACCAGCGCGCCGGTCAGCGTGGACACCACCGGCAGGGTGGCCGGCCGGAACGACAGCTCCGCCAGCACCGCGTGGAACTCGTCGAGCATCGGCGTCATCAGCGGCGAGTGGAAGGCGTGGCTGACCGGCAGCCGGCGGGTCTTGCGGCCCCGACCGGCCAGCTCGGCGGCGACGGCGAGCACCGCGTCCTCGTCGCCGGAGAGCACCACCGCGTCGGGGCCGTTGACCGCCGCGACGCACACCACGCCCTGCGCCCGGGCGAGCAGCGGCGCGACCTCGGCCTCGGTCGCCTGGACGGCCACCATCGCGCCGCCGGTGGGCAGGTCCTGCATCAGCCGGCCCCGGGTGGCGACCAGCCGGGCCGCGTCGTCCAGGTCCAGCACCCCGGCGACGTGGGCGGCGGTGATCTCGCCGACCGAGTGGCCGGCGAGCAGGTCGGGTCGTACCCCCCAGGACCCGACCAGCCGGAACAGCGCGGTCTCCAGGGCGAACAGCGCGCCCTGCGTGTAGACGGTCTGGTCGAGCGGCCCGCCGTCGGCCGCGAACACCACGTCGCGCAGCGGGCGCGGCACGTGCCGGCCCAGGTGCCGGTCCACGGCGGCGCAGGCGGTGTCGAACGCGGCCGCGAAGACCGGGAAGGTCGCGGCGAGGTCGCGTCCCATGCCGGCCCACTGACTGCCCTGGCCGGTGAACAGGACGGCCAGCCTGCCCGGGGCGGCGGTGCCGGTGACCGTCGAGGGGGCCGGCTCGCCACGCCCGAGGGCGTCGAGGTCCGCGCCGGCCCGCTCCCGGTCGGCCGCCAGTACGACCGCGCGGTGGTCGAGGTGGGCGCGGGCGGTGGCGAGGGCGTGGGCGGCGTCGGCGAGCCGGACGTCGGGCCGGTCGGCGAGGAACCGGGCGAGCCGGCCCGCCTGGCCGCGCAGCCCGGCGGCCGTCCGCGCCGACACCACGACCGGGACCGGGAAGCCGGTCGGGTCCGGCTCCGGCTCCGCGACCGGGCGGTCGGGGGCCGCTTCGAGGATGACGTGCGCGTTGGTGCCACCGATGCCGAAGGACGACACGGCGGCCCGGCGGGGCCGGCCGGTGTCCGGCCAGTCGCGCGCCTCGGTCAGCAGCTCCACCGCGCCCGAGGACCAGTCCACGTTGCCCGACGGACGGTCGACGTGCAGCGTCCGGGGCAGCACGCCGTGCCGCATGGCCAGCACCATCTTGAGGACACCCGCGACGCCCGCCGCGGCCTGGGTGTGCCCGATGTTCGACTTCACCGAGCCGAGCCACAGCGGCCGGTCGGCCGGCCGGTCCCGGCCGTACGTGGCGAGCAGCGCCTCGGCCTCGATCGGGTCGCCGAGGGTGGTGCCGGTGCCGTGCGCCTCCACGGCGTCCACGTCCGCGGTGCCCAGCCCGGCGTCGGCCAGCGCCCGCAGGATGACCCGCTGCTGCGACGGGCCGTTCGGGGCGGTCAGCCCGTTCGACGCGCCGTCCTGGTTCACCGCCGACCCCCGGACCACGGCGAGCACCTGGTGGCCCCGGCGGCGGGCCTCCGACAGCCGCTCCACCAGCAGCAGTCCCACCCCCTCGGACCAGCCGGTGCCGTCCGCGCCGTCGGCGAACGCCTTGCACCGGCCGTCGGGGGCGAGCCCACCCTGCCGGGAGAACTCGACGAACGTCTCGACGGTGCCCATCACCATCACGCCACCGGCGAGGGCCATCGTGCACTCGCCCCGGCGCAGCGCCTGCGCCGCCAGGTGCAACGCCACCAGCGAGGAGGAGCAGGCGGTGTCGACGGTGATCGCCGGTCCCTCGAAACCGAACAGGTAGGACACCCGGCCGGAGATGACGCTGCCCGAGCTTCCGGTGAGGCGGAAACCCTCGGTGCCGGCGGCCTGGAGGGTACGGGTGTCGTAGTCGTGGCTGTTGACGCCGACGAAGACGCCGACCTCCTGCCCGGCCAGCGTGGTCGGGTCGATCGCGGCCCGCTCGAACACCTCCCACGAGGTCTCCAGCAGCAGGCGCTGCTGCGGGTCCATCGCCAGCGCCTCGTTCGGTGAGATGCCGAAGAAGGCCGCGTCGAAGCCGGCGGCGTCGTCGAGGAAAGCGCCGTGGCGCACGTACGAGGTGCCGGGGTGGTGCGGATCCTCGTGGTAGAGCCCGTCGGTGTCCCACCCCCGGTCGGCGGGGAACTCGGTGACCGCGTCGACCCCGTCGGCCACCACCCGCCACAGGTCCTCCGGGCTGTGCACACCCGCCGGGAAGCGGCAGGCCATCGCCACGATCGCGATCGGCTCGTCGGTCGTCGGGGCGGGGTTCACGGAGCCGGCCGGGGAGGTCGCCGTCCCGCCGACCAGCCGGGCGCGCAGGTGCCCGGCGAGCGCCACGGGTTTCGGGTAGTCGAAGACCATCGCCGGGGACAGCGTGAGCCCGGTCGCGGTGGCCAGCCGGTTGCGCAGCTCCACCGCGGTCAACGAGTCGAAGCCGGCGTCCTTGAAGCTGCGACCGGGGTGCACGGCGTCCACGCCGGTGTGCCCGAGCACCGCGGCGGCGTGCCCGCGTACCAGGTCGAGCAGCAGCTCGGTCTGCGCGGCCTCGGCGAGTCCGGCGAGGCGCTCGGCCAGCGGGACCGCCGCGGCGGCACCGCCGGCCCTCGGCCGCGGTGCCGGGGCCAGCGCGCGGAGCAGCGGCGGCACCGGGTCACCGGCCGCGGCGGCCCGCCGCACGGTGGCCAGGTCGAGCTTCGCCGCGACCAGGACGTCGGCGACGCCGAGGGCGGCGTCCAGCAGCGCCATCCCCTCGGTGGCGGACAGCCCGGTCATCCCGGTGCGCCGGTGGCGGCTCAGGTCGGCCGTCCCCAGGTGCCGGGTCATCGCGCTGGCCTGCGCCCAGTAGCCCCAGGCCAGGGAGACGGCGGGCAGGCCGAGCCGGTGCCGCTGCCGGGCGAGCGCGTCCAGGCAGGCGTTGGCGGCGGCGTAGTTGGCCTGCCCCGGGTTGCCCAGGACGCCGGCCGCGGAGGAGAACAGCACGAACGCGGCGAGGTCCAGGTCCCGGGTGAGTTCGTCCAGGTGCCGCGCGGCGTCCAGCTTCGGCCGCAGCACGGTGTCGACCCGTTCCGGGCGCAGCTCGGTGAGCACCCCGTCGTCGAGGACCCCGGCGGTGTGCACCACGGCGGTCAGCGGCCGCTCGGCCGGCACCGTCGCCAGCACGGCCTGGAGCTGTGCCCGGTCCGCCGCGTCGCAGGCGACGATCCGGACCGACGCCCCCAGCGCGGTCAGCTCGTCGTGCAGCTCCGGGGCGTGCCCCCGGCGGCTGAGCAGGAGCAGGTGCCGGACGCCGTGCGCGGTGACCAGGTGGCGGGCGGTGGTGGCCCCCAGCGTGCCGGTGCCGCCGGTGACCAGGACGGTGCCGTCGGGGTCGAGCGGGCGGCCCGGCGTCGGCCCGCCGGGGGTGAACCGGGCCAGCCGGGGCACCTCGGCGACGCCGGCACGCACCCGCACCTGCGGCTCGCCGGTGTGCAGCACCGCCGGCAGCGCGGACCGGGACGCGTCGTCGAGGTCGACCAGCACGATCCGGTCCGGGTGCTCCGACTGCGCCGACCGGACCAGGCCCCACACCGCCGCGGCGTCGAGCGTGGTGTGGTCGCCGGTGACGACGACCAGCCGGGTGTCGGCCAGACCGGGTTCGGCGACGAAGGCCTGCAGCAGCGCCAGCGCGGCGTCGAGCGCCGTGCGGGGATCCCCGGTGGCCGCCTCGTAGAGCAGGACGTCCGGCAGGGTCGCCGCCGCCGCGGCGACGCCGCCGGTCGTCACGGGCACGATGTCGAGGGCGCGGTCCACCGGCGGCAGCGGCAGGGCGGCCCACTCGACCCGGAACAGGGCGTCGGGCGGCAGCGTGCCGGGGTCGGTGGTGGGCGCGGCGGTGCCGAGGACGGCGTCCACGGTCAGCACGGGTCGCCCGGCGGCGTCGGTCAGCGTCAGCGCGGTCCCCCGCGACGACGTCGGTCCCGGCCGCACCTGGACGGCGGTGGCCCCCGACGCCAGCAGGGTCACCCCGGTCCACCCGGTCGGCTGGGTGCCCGCGGGCAGCACGTCCCGGACGGCCGCGTCGAGCAGGGCGGGGTGCAGCCCGTAGCGCTCGGCGTCGCGTTCCGCGCCCTCGCCCAGGCCGACCTCGGCGGCCACGTCGGCCATCGGGTGGGTCGCCGGGGCGGCGGCGGGCGCGAGGGTGCCGTGCGCGTGCCGGATCCACGGCGCGTCGAACGGGGCGTCCGGTTCCCGGGAGTAGATCTCCACGGACCGCCGCCGGGCGTCGTCGGGTCCACCGACCACGGCCCGGACGTCCCGGCCGCCACGCGCCGGCAGCAGCACGGGCGCGTCGACGGTCAACGTGTCGAGGGTGGGGGTGTCGGCCAGGTCACCGAGCCGGATGGCGACCTCGACCAGGGTGGCGTTCGGCACCGCGACGGCGGCCGACCCGGGCGGCCCGGACAGCCACGGCAGCGACCGCGACGACCACCGCGCGGTGGCCGCGAATCCGGCCGCGTTCGGCAGGCTCACCACCGCGTCGAGCAGCGGGTGTCCGGTGGTCGCCTGGCCCAGCGACGTCGCGTCCGTCGCGGTCGGCGTCGACCGCAGCCAGTAGTGCCGGCGGTCGAAGGCGTAGGTCGGCAGGTCCACCCCGCCGGGCGGCGGCGGGACCAGCGCGGCCCAGTCGACCGCCACCCCCCGGACGAACAGCTCGGCCATCGAGGTCAGCAGCCGCCGCAGGCCACCGTCGTCCCGCCGCAGCGTGCCGGTCACCAGCACCTCGGTGTCGGCCACCAGCTCGCTGATCGGCTGGACGAGCACCGGATGCGCGCTCACCTCGACGAAGACGCCGTACCCCTGGTCGACCAGGGCCGCGACGGCCGGGCCGAACCGCACCTGGGCACGCAGGTTCCGGTACCAGTAGGCGCCGTCCACCACCCCGGCGTCGCGGACCCATCCGCCGGTCACGCAGGAGTAGAAGGGCACCACCGGCGTCCGCGCCTCGACCGGTGCCAGCACCTCGGCCAACGTCCCCTCGACGTCCGCCACGTGCCGGGTGTGCGAGGCGTAGTCCACCGCCACCCGCCGGACCCGGACGCCCCGGTCCGTCAGCGCCGCCGACGCCTCGTCCAACGCCCCGACGTCACCGGCGATCACCACCGACGACGGGCCGTTGACCGCGGCGACCTCCACCCGGCCCGCCCAGGGCGTGAGGTACGCCGTCACCTCGTCCTCGCCCGCCGCGACGGACGCCATGCCACCGCGGCCCGACAGCGTCGAGGCGATGGCCCGGCTGCGCAGCGCCACCACCCGCGCCGCGTCGTCCAGGGACAACGCGCCGGCCACGCAGGCCGCCGCGATCTCGCCCTGCGAGTGGCCCACCACCGCGTCCGGCCGTACCCCGACCGACGACCACACCGCCGCCAGGCCCACCATCACCGCGAACGACGCCGGCTGCAGCACGTCGACCCGCTCGGTCAGCTCCGGGTCGGCGACCCCCCGCAGCACGTCCAGCAGGGACCAGTCGATCCACGGATCCAGCGCGACCGCGCACTGCGCCACCCGCCGCGCGAAGACCGGCGACGTGTCGAGGAGTTCCCGGCCCATGCCGACCCACTGCGTGCCCTGGCCCGGGAACACCCACACCATCCGGCCCACGGCCTGCGCGCCGCCGGTCACCACACCCGCCGCCTGCTCGCCACGGGACAGCGCGCCCAGCCCGGCCGACGCCTCGTCCACCGAGGCCGCCACCACCACGGCCCGTTCGTCCCACACCGCCCGCTGCGTCACCAGCGCGCCGGCCACCCCCGCCAGCGGCACGCCGGTCCGTGCGACGAACGCGGCCAGCCGGCCCGCCTGACCGGCCAGCGGCACCGCGCCGCGCGCCGACACCACCAGCGGCACCACCGGTGGGAGCGCCCCGGCGGGGGTCGGCTCCCCGGGGACCGGCTCCGCCGGTGCCTCCTCCAGGATCACGTGCGCGTTCGTCCCGCTCACGCCGAACGACGACACCCCGGCCCGGCGGGGCCGACCGGCGGCGGTCCACTCCCGGGGGCGGGTCAACAGCTCCACCTCACCGGCGGACCAGTCCACCCCCAAGGCCGGGGCGTCGACGTGCAGCGTCGCCGGCAGCACCCCGTGCCGCAGCGCCTGCACCATCTTGATCATCCCGGCCACCCCGGCCGCCGCCTGGGTGTGCCCGATGTTCGACTTCAACGACCCCAGCCACAGCGGCCGGTCGGTGTCCCGGTCCTGGCCGTAGGTGGCCAGCAACGCCTGCACCTCGATCGGGTCACCCAGCGTCGTCCCCGTGCCGTGGCCCTCCACGGCGTCCACCTCGGCCGCCGTCAGACCGGCGTTGGCCAGCGCCCGGCGGATCACCCGCCGCTGCGCCAGGCCGTTCGGCGCGGTCAGCCCGTTGGACGCGCCGTCCTGGTTCACCGCGCTGCCCCGGACCACCGCCAGCACCCGGTGGCCGCGTTCGCGGGCCACCGACAGCCGCTCCAGCACGAGCACGCCCGCGCCCTCGGCCCAGCCGGTGCCGTCGGCGGCGGCGGCGTACGCCTTGCACCGGCCGTCCGGAGCGAGCGCCCGCTGCCGGGAGAACTCCACGAAGGTGTCGGGGGTCGCCATCACCGTCGCCCCGCCGGCCAGTGCCAGGGAGCACTCGCCCTGGCGCAGCGCCTGGGCCGCCAGGTGCACCGCCACCAGCGACGACGAGCAGGCGGTGTCCACGGTGATCGCCGGCCCCTCGAAGCCGAACACGTACGACACCCGGCCCGACGCCACGCTGGCCGCCGACCCGGTGGTGGTGAAGCCCTCCAGCTCCGGCGCGTCGACGCCGCTGCCGTAGCCGTGCCCGAAGACGCCGGTGAACACGCCGACGTCGGCCCCCCGGTACGCCGACGCGTCGATGCCGGCCCGCTCCAGCGCCTCCCACGAGGTCTCCAGCAGCAGCCGCTGCTGCGGGTCCATGGCCAGCGCCTCACGCGGCGAGATGCCGAAGAACCCCGCGTCGAACAGCCCGGCGTCGGGCAGGAAGCCACCGTGCCGGGTGTACGAGGTGCCGGTGCGCTCCGGGTCCGGGTCGAAGAGCCGTTCGAGGTCCCAGCCCCGGTCCTCGGGGAACCCGGTGACCGCGTCGACCCCGGCGGCCACCAGGTCCCACAGCTCGTCCGGCCCGCTCACCCCACCGGGCAACCGGCAGGCCATGCCCACGATGGCGATGGGCTCGTCGGGGTCGGCGGCCGGCGTCGGCTCGTCGACCGGCGCGTCGACGCCGAGGATCTCGGCCCGCAGCCGGTCGGCCAGCGCCCGGGCCGTCGGATGGTCGAAGACGACGCTGGTCGGCAGCGGCAGCCCGGTGTCCGCCGTCAGCCGGTTGCGCAGCTCGACGATGGCCAGCGAGGTGAACCCCAGGTCGCGGAACGCCCGGTCGGCCGGCACCGATCCGGGTCCGGGCTGGCCGGTCACCGCGGCGGCCCGGCTCCGCACCAGGTCGGCCAGCAGGGCGCGCTGGTCGGGTTCGTCGAGGGCCGACAGTCGCCGCCGCAGGGTCGCCGTGACGGCGGGGTCGGGCTCGGTGAGGGTGGTCAGCGCGTCGTGGTGCTCGGTCGCCGCGTACACCGTCCGGCCGGGCTGTTCGGCCAGCAGCCGCCGCTGCACCTTGCCGGAGGCGGTCCGGGGGATCCGGGTCACCTCGCGGACCTCGGCGGGCACCTTGTAGGCGGACAGCTGCTCGCGGCAGCGGGCCAGCAGGGCCTGGACGTCGAACCCGGTCCCGTCGGGGATCACGTAGGCGACCGGCACCTCGCCGAGGGTGTCGTGGGGCACCCCCGCCACGGCGACGTCGGCGACCCCGGGCACGGTCCGCAGCACCGCCTCCACCTCGGTGGGGTGGATGTTCTCCCCACCGCGGATGATCAGCTCCTTGCGCCGGCCGCAGATGGTGAAGTACCCGTCGTCGTCGCGCCGGGCCAGGTCACCGGTGCGGAACCAGCCGTCGCGCAGCGCCTCGGCGGTCGCCTCCGGGCTGTCGTGGTAGCCGACCATGACGTTCGGCCCCTGGACCCACACCTCCCCCTCGGCCCCGGCGGGCAGGTCCAGGCCGGTGTCGGGGTCGACGACACGCACTCCGACACCGGGGACGGGCAGGCCGCAGGATCCGTCGACCCGCCGGCCGTCGGGCGGGTTGATGGTGATCGCCCCGCACGTCTCCGTGCTGCCGTACGCGTCGACCAGCGGCACCCCGAAGGTCTCCTCGAACTCCCGGCGCAGCCCGGCGCCGAGGACCGCGCCTCCGGCCAGGCCGATCCGCAGGCTGGGTGCCGTGAAGCCGTGTTGCCGGGCCGCCGTCACCAGGTGCTGGTAGGTGGTGGGCACGCCGGCCAGGAAGGTCGACTCCTCCTGGTGGAGCATCCGGAGCACGTCCGCTGCGGAGCTGCCGTCCATGATCCGGGCGGTGGCGCCGACCACGGTGACGGACAGCACGCAGGCGATGTGCGAGAGGCTGTGGAACAGCGGGAGCGGCCAGAGCACCCGGTCCCGGTCGGTCAGCCCGGGGATCGGCACGTAGCAGGAGGCGACGGACCAGAGGCAGTTGCGCTGCGTCGACAGCACGCCCTTGGGGCGGCCGGTCGTCCCCGAGGTGTAGAACATCCAGGCCACGTCGTCGAGCCCGAGGGCGTCGCCGGCCGGCTGCTCCGGTTCGGCCTCGGCGAGCGCGTCGTAGGACAGCATGCCGGCCGGCACGTCCGCGCCGGTGACCAGCACCGTGAGGTGCGGCATCGACCGGAGCCGCCCGGCCAGCGCGGCGTCGGTGACGACCACCGTGGCGCCGCTGTCGGACAGCAGGTACTCCAGCTCGGCCTGGGCCGAGGCGGGGTTGAGCGGCACCCCGACACCGCCGGCCCGCACGATCGCGAGGTAGCTCTCCACAGTGGCCACCGACTGGTGCAACCAGATGGCCACCCGGTCGCCGGTCCGGACCCCGAGGCCCGCCAGCTGCCCGGCGAGCCGCCGGGTCCGCGCGTCGAGTTCGCGGTACGTCACCGCCCGCCGGTCGTCCTCGAAGGCCACCTTGCCGGGGAACCGGGCCGCGTTCTCCTGGAGCGTGACGGACAGCGGCCGGATGAGGTCGGTTCGCACGGCGTGGCTGGTCCTTTCGAGGATCGACGGAGCGGGACGCTCACCAACGGACGGGCAGGTGCTGCACCGCGAAGACGGATCCCTGCAGGCGCAGCGGCACCTCGTCGGCCGGGATGGCCAGGCTCAGCTCGGGGAAGGCCGTCAGCAGCGCCGACAGCCCGGTACGCAGTTCGACGCGGGCGAGGTTCTGGCCGAGGCACTGGTGGATGCCGAAGCCGAACGCCACGTGCCCCGAGGTCTCCCGGTCGATGTCCAGCTTCGCCGGGCACGGGAACTTCGCCGGGTCGCGGTTGGCCGCCGGCAACGACACCGTGACGGTGTCGCCCTTGCGGATCAGCTCGCCGTGCAGC
Source organism: Micromonospora rifamycinica (assembly GCF_900090265.1). Taxonomy (NCBI): domain Bacteria; kingdom Bacillati; phylum Actinomycetota; class Actinomycetes; order Micromonosporales; family Micromonosporaceae; genus Micromonospora; species Micromonospora rifamycinica. The sequence continues at coordinate 92,083 of NZ_LT607752.1, read as the reverse complement.
TTGAGGTCCTCCAACGCGGTGCGGTACGTGTGGTACTGGTTCACGGTGAGGTAGCGCAGGAGCTCCTCGATCGTGGCGTCGAGCCGCTGCGGTTCCGCCCGGAGCAGGGCCAGCTGCTCCGGGTGGTGCAGCAGGGCGAACACGCCGACGGCCAGCGCGCTCTCGGTGGTCTCGTAGCCCGCGAAGAGCAGCAGCGTGATGATGTTGCGCACCTCTTCCCCGGTCAGCTCCGGGTCGGCGACCAGGGTGCTGATCAGGTCCTCCCGGGGCTGCCGGCGTCGCCGCTCGACGACCTCGTCGAAGAACGCCCCCGCCTCGGCGTACGCGGCGGCGGCCTCCGCCGGGTCGGCCTCCGCGTCGTGCAGCAGGATCACCGCGTTCAGGTAGCGGTCGCGTTCCTCGTACGGCAGGCCGACCAGCTCGGCCAGCACCCGCAGCACCAGCGGCTGGGCGAAGGTCTTGACCAGGTCGGCGGGCGCCCCGTGCGCCCGCATCACCTCGATCTGTTCGGCGGCGACGGCCTCGACGTGCGGCGTCAACCGGTTCGTCCGCCGGACGGTGAACTCGCCGGTCAGCAGCCGGCGGTAGCGGGTGTGCTCGGGCGGGTCCATGTGGATGAACATCCCGGGGATCAGCGGGTGGGTCGGGATCACCTGCCCCTGGTGGGTCACCGGGAAGTGGCCGACCTCGCAGCTGTGGCTGAACCGGGGGTCGCTGAGGACCTCCCGCACCAGTTCGTAGCTGGAGACGATCCAGCCGACGTGCCCGTCGGGGTAGCGCATCCGGGCGAGCGGACGTTGCTCCCGCAGTTCGTCGAAGATCGCCGGTGGATCGAACTTGTCGGTCCGCGCCCACGGCACTTCGAAGGAAATGGGGTCGGTCATGGATTCCTTCTCCCTCGGAAAATGGTGGGTGGGCGCTGTGCTATTCGGCGATCTTGGTGCGGCCGGTCCAGCGGAAGACCGCCACTTCGGACCCGTTCACCGTCTGGTATTCGCCCTCGTGAATGAAATGCTCGTAGCCAGCCCCGTGCCGGATCTTGAGTATTTGTCCCAGCGCCGACTCGGGGACGCTGCGGTGCGCCGACGACAAGTCGACCGGTCCGCCGCTGAGGACGACTTCCACCTGCGTGACACTCATCTGATCTCCCACTTTCGCCGGGTCGTTCCGCCTGGAACCTGGGCGCGCGATTCCCGCACCGACACGGTCGGCGCCATTCTCACGAAACGTGATCGACAGGTCCGGTTCCGGGCATCGGCCGGGCCGATGTCGTCATCCGATGTCGACGGGCTGCCCGGTGCGTAGTGATTCGTAGGCGGCCTGGATGATCCGCTGCGTGCGGAGCCCGACCTCGCCGTCGGGGCCGGTCCCCTTGCCGGTGTCGACCGTGTCGAGGAATTCCCGGAGCATCAGCGGATACCGGTCCTCCCCGCCCGGCTCCCGCCGTTCACCGCCGGTGGCGGCGTCGAACCCGCCGAGCAGCCGGGGGGCGGCGTCGTACTCCACACTGGCCCGGTCCCCGATCAGGGTCAGGCCGGGTCCGGCCGCCGCCGGGCTCCCGCTGCAGTCGAGGGTGGCGACCACCCCGCTGCGGTACGTGACGGTGAGCACCGCGGCGCTCTCCCCGCCCTGGCCGCCACCGGACACGTCGTTCGCCTGTGCGTAGACCTGCTCGGCCGGTACCCCGCCGAGCACCATGTCCACCAGGTCGAGCAGGTACGGGGCGTTGGCGGCGACGGCTCCGACGGTCGTGTCGGCCGCCGGTGGAGTGTGGTATACACCCTGGATGGTGGTCAGGGTGCCGACCGCGCCGTCGGCGATCCCCCGACGGACAGCGGCGAACGCCTCGCCGTAGCAGGCCGGGGAGGCGAGGGTGAGCCGGACACCCGCCATGTCGCAGGCGTCCACCATCTCCTTGACGTCCCGCTCGCTGAGCGCCAGCGGCTGTTCGCACAGCACGAACGCCTCCGCCTCGGCCATCCGTTCGACGATCTCCCGGCGGCGGTCGACGGCGCTGGTGACCACCACGGCGTTCGGCCGCCAGGGCAGCACCTCGTCCCAGTCGTCGAGGTAGGGCACCCCGAGCTCCTCGGCGAGGGCGCGGGCCCGGGTCTGGTCGTCGGGCGCACCGTCGGGGTCGGCGATGAGCAGTTCGACGTCGGGCAGGTCGTGCAGCAGCCGGGCGTAGACCTCGGCGCGCTCGTGCGCGAGGGACAGGACGGCGACTCTCATGCGGCTCCCTTCACAGGCAGTTCCACGGCACGGCCGGTCCAGGCGGACTCCGCCGCGGCCTGGGTGATACGGACCGCGGCCAGCGCGTCCCGGGCACCCAGTCGCGGTTCGGGGCCACCCAGGAAGGCCTGGGCGAACTCACGCATCTCGGTGGCGAACACCGACGTTCCGGCGTAGCCGAAGCCGTCGGCCTCGCCGTCGGCCACCCGGACCTCCTGGGGCCATTCGGAGTCGTAGCTCACGCTGCCGCCGGTGCCCGAGACGTGGAACGCCACCCGGACGGGGGGCTTCGGCGTGGCCGTCCACCGGCTCACGACCTGGCTGATCGCGCCGCTGGCGTGGGTGAGCACGACGGTTCCGGTCGCCACCTGCCCCTGCGGGGCGGGTGCGGCGATCTCACCCTGGTAGCGGGCGTACACCCGGACGACCTCACCGAACACCCAGTACGCCAGGTCCGCGCCGTGCAGGAGCTGGTCGGTCAGGATCCCGCCGGACCGGGCCGGCACCGACGCCGTCCAGGGCCTCGGGTGGTACGCGGAGAACTGGAACCGGGCGACCGTGCCCCGGCCGATGCCGCCGGTGGACACCACCTCGTGCAGCCGGGCGAACGCCGGGGCGAACCGCACGTCGTGGGCCGGGTAGAGCCGGACCCCGGCGCGCTCCGACGCGTCGACGATCTCCTCGGCCTCGGCGGTGGTGGCGGCCAGCGGCTTCTCGCACACCACGCCCACGCCACGGGCCATCGCGGCCAGGGCGATCTCGCGGTGGGTGCCGGTGGGGGTGCAGATGTCCACGGCGTCCGCGCCGTCCAGCGCCTCGTCCAGCGAGTCGACGGCCCGCGCCCCGAACTCGCGCGCCAGCTCGGCGGCCCGGCCGTCGTGGGAGTACACCCGGACAGCCGCCCCGGCGCCGATCCACGCGTCCAGATGGAAGCGGGCTATCAGGCCCGCACCGATCAGAGCCACCTCAAGCTGTCGCATGGCAAGTCCAGACCTTCCTCCCGCTGCCGGACCCACGAAACTCACAGGTACGGATCTATGCCTGGTTAGACTCGCCCACTCCCCTGGTCAGGGGCCATAACCAACGTGGGTAGTTCGGTCCGGTGACCGGTTCGCCGGTTTCGTCCCGGCGGCCTGCGGGAGGGCGACCCGGCCATCCGGGTCGCTGTCGCCGCCTCTCGGGCCGGACCCGGCGGACAGGGCGACGGGCGGCACGCGTGCGCGTGCCGCCCGTCGTCGAACGACTGGTCGCGGACCGGCCGGGGGTGGCCGGAACCAGCCGGCGGCCGACCGGGTCGGCCGCCGGGAAGGAGCTACCGGACGACCAGGTTCAGCGGGTTGGAGATGCCGACGCCGCCGTGGGCGTCGTAGACCCGGACGGTGTAGACCGACGAGGTGGCGGCCGCCAGGTCCACCGTGAACTGGTAACGCTGCCCGCTGTTGGTCGCCGTCGTGGCGACCCGGGTCGCGCCGAGGTACAGCTCGGCCCGGTTGACCACGTCCCCGGGGTCGGCGTCGGTGGCGTCGGCCACCAGCGTGACCGTCGTCGGTTCGAGGAAGTACGTCTGCCCACCGGGGATGCTCAGCGCCACCGCCGGAGGCGTGTTGGTGCCGGTGGCCGGGGGCGTCACCACCGTGATCAGCCGGGGCGGCGCCCCGCCGGACAGTGACTGGTCGGTGCCGGCGGAGACGTTCAGCACGAAGGTGGTGCTGGTCCCGGGCGCACCGACCGGCGCGGTCCACTGCGCCTCGTACCGGTCACCGGCCGTCCTGGTCCCCGGCGCCACCGTGACGCCGTTCACCCGGAACGACACCGAGGTGATGCTGTGGCCGCCGCCCACCGTCGCGGTCGCCGCCAGCGGGACGGGGCCCGGCGCGGTGTAGGTCGCGCCGGCGGCCGGGCTGAGCCAGGTGACGATCGCCGGATAGTCGGCGACCGGCGGCGTCGGCGTCGGCGTCCGGGTCGGCGTCACACTGGGCTGGACACCGCCGGTGCAGGCGACCCCGTTGAGGGTGAACGCGGCGGGCACCGGGTTGCTGCCGAACCAGCTGCCGACGAAGCCGATGTTCACCGTGCCGTTGGTGCCCAGCTTCGCGTTCCAGCCCAGGTTGGTCGCGCTGACCTCCCGGCCCGACTGGCTCCAGGTGGCGCTCCAGGTCTGCCCGAGCAGCTGGTCGACGGCGGGGAAGGCGAACCGCAGCGTCCATCCGTCGACGGGCTCGCCCAGGTTGGTGACCGCGATGTCGGTGCTGAAGCCACCGGTCCACTGACTGCTGACGACGTAGTTCACCCGGCAGCCGGCGGCCGCGCTGGCCGCGCCGGCGTTCGTGATCACGGCGACCAGCCCGGTCACGGCGACGACGGCGGCCATGACGACGGCCGTCAGCGATTTCCTCATGACACACCCCGCCCAGATAATATCGTTAAACGTCAATATCTAAGATGACTGTCCTGCGGTGTGACCTTCCTGTCAAGGCACCACCGGCAGTCCTGCCGCCGGCAGGACTGCCGGTTCCCGCCCGGGTCCACCACCCGGCGTGCCGCACCCGGGCGGAGCGCCTCAGCGGCCCACGGCCGGCGGACCCGTGGTGACCTCCCGCAGGTAACGCAGACCGTCCGTGGCGAGCCGGTCCTGCGACGGGGCCAACGGACGCCAGATCGCCGCGGCGGTCGCGATGGTCTCGTTCTCCGCCGTGAACGACTCGATGCAGACCGCACCCCGGTAGCCGGTCTCCCCCAGCACGGCGAAGAAGCGCGGCCAGTCGAAGTGGTCCGCCCCGGGTGCCCCCCGGTGGGTGCCGCTGACCTGGACGTGCTTGATGTGCGGGCCGGCGGCGGCGAGCGCCGCGTACGGATCGGACTCCTCGATGTTCATGTGATAGGTGTCGATCATGATGCCGACGCTGGCCGGCAGCCCGTCGATCAGCTCGACCGTCTGCGCGACGGTGTTGACCACACTCGTCTCGTAGCGGTTCAGCGCCTCGACCCCGATGCTGACGCCCTGCTCGCCGGCCTGCTCGGCCACCGGGGCCAGTGCCCGGCGGAACTCCGCGTAGCAGGCCGCCCGCGCCGACGGCGACATCCGCCAGGTGCGGCCGACCGAGGCGTACACCGGGCCGCCGACGCAGGGGGCGCCGACGGCCGCCGCGGCCGCCACGCACCCGCCGAGGTACGCCACGGTCGACGCCACCACCTCCGGCGCGGCGTCCACCAGGTCCCGCCCCGGCGGGGTGACCGCGCAGACACCGGCCGCGGCCAGGCCGTGCGCGGCCAACAGGTCCCGGGTACGGACCGGATCCCAGTCGCCGGGCTGTTCGATCGGCAGTTCGACCGCGTCGAAGCCGAACGACGCGATCCGCGGGACCAGCTCGGCGAGGGCCGCGTCGTCGACGGGCGAGGCCCACACCCAGGGGTTGACGCCGATGGCGTACACCGGGCCTACTTCCAGCGCTGCGGGTAACCGGGCAGGTCGGTGCAGCCGCACATCGCGTAGTGCAGCGGCGGCATGTCCGCGTCGAGGTACTGGTCCAGGTTGTCCTGGGTGATGGTCGGCTGGGGCAGCTTCCACGGGTTGGACACCGGCTGACCGTCGAGGATCCGCAGCGCGGCGATGATCGGCGTCCGCCACTGGTAGGTCGGGTAGGTCGGCGCGATCGCGGTGAGCTTCTTGTCCTTCCAGATCTTCAGGAAGTCGAGCTGGTCCTCGCCGTTGATCGGCGGCACCGGCTTGCCCGCGTCCTGGAACGCCTCGACCGCCGCGACGGCCACCGCGCCGGCGTCCATCCAGACACCGTCGATGGTGCCGTACCGCTGGATGTAGTCGTCGACGATCTTCTTGGTCTTGGCCGGGTCACCGTCGGTGAACTCGACCCCCACCACGTCCACCTTCGCCTTGTCGAACGCCACCTTCGCCGCCGACCAGCGGGTCTCCAGGACGTCGACGCCGGGCAGGATCCGCAGGGCGAGGAGCTTTCCGCCGGGCTTCATCTTCTGGCTGACGAACTCGGCCCCGACGTGACCGAAGCCGTAGCCGCCGATCGGGTTGATGAACGTCACCGGGCACTTCGTGTCGACCCCCCGGTCGAACACGACGACCGGCAGCCCGGCCTTGCACGCCGCCTCGACGGCCGGGGTGAGGGTGGCGGTGGTGTTCGGTGAGACGATGAGCGCGTCGCAGCCCTTGCCGAGCAGGTCGTTGATGTCGGCGATCTGCTTCTGGTCCTTGCCCTCGGCGTCGACGTGCACGAACTCCTTGATCCGGCCCTTCTGCGCCGCCACCTCGGCCTGCATGGTCTTGAAACCGACCTGCCGCCACGGGTTGTTCAGCGCTGCGTTGGAGAAACAGATCTTGTGCGGCCCGGCCTTGCGGAACGTCGCGGTCTCCACCATGGTCGGGTTGAGTACCTGCTCCCACGGCCGGTCCGCCGCACCGGTCGGGGTGGCCCCGAGCAGGGCCAGCTCGGCGTCGTAGTCGGCCTGCACGAAGAACTTCGACTGTTCCCCGGTGCCCGCGCCCGCGGACGAGGAGGGACTCCCCGCCGGCCCCGCGCCCGGTTCGTCGGTGGCGCAGGCGGTGAGGGCCAGCAGGGTGACGGCGGCCAGGGCCGTCATGGAGCGTCGCACTATGGTCTCCCCTTATCGTGACGAAGGACGGGTTGCCGAGACCGCCACGGCGAGCAGGATGATCGCGCCCTGGACGGTGGATCTGAGAGCGCCGGAGACGCCGTAGAAGTTCATCAGGGCGAACAGCAGCTCCAGGGTGAGCGCGCCGAGCATCGCGCCGACCACCGAGCCACGGCCGCCGCCCAGCACCACACCGCCGAGGACGACCGCGGTGATCGCACCGAACTCCAGGCCCGCGCCGGCCTGGAACGACACCCCGCTGTAGCCGCCCAGCAGGATCGCCGCCACGGCCGCCGCCAGTCCACTGAGGACGAAGGCGGCGGTCCGGGTACGCCAGACCGGTACCCCGCTCAGGTGCGCGGTGCGCGGGTTGTCGCCGACGGCGACCAGCGTCCGGCCGAAGTCGGACCGCATCAGCACCACCGCGAGCGCCGCGAGGACCACCAGCACCAGCAGCGCGTACGGCAGCCGGCCGAGCACCGGCACGTCCTCGACGGCCCGCCGGCCGAAGCGCCGGAACTCCTCGGGGAGCCCGCCCTTCGGAGCGCCGTCGGACCACAGGTAGACCGCGCCGACCAGGATCAGGTACATGCCGAGGGTGGTGATGAACGACGGCACCCGTAGGCGCGTGGTGATCAGACCGTTGACCAGCCCCACCAACGCGCCGAAGGCGAGCAGGAGCAGCACCACCGGCCAGGTGCGGGCCGGATCGTCGTCGATCAGCCGGGCCGCGACGACCACCTGGGCGGTGACCAGCGAACCGACCGAGAGGTCGAACTCGCCGGAGACGATCACGAAGTACTGGCCGGCGGCGAGCAGGATGATCGGCGCGGACCGGCCGAGGAAGGACATCAACGACGGGGGGTCGAGGAAGCCGGGCTGCCGGATGCCGACCAGCACCAGCAGCACCACGAGGATCGCCACGATCGGCAGCACCCCGCCGGGACGGAGCCGGGCCCGCAGCAGGCGCCCCGGACGACGCTGGACGAGCTGCATGGCTAGGCCGCCGCCTTTCGCAGAGCCCGACGGGCGTAGACGGCGACCGCGGCGATGATGATGACGCCCCTGATCACCTGCTTGAAGAACGCGTCCACCTCGAGCTGGTTGAAGATCGCGTCGATGCTGGCGAGCAGCAGCACCCCGCCGACGGTGCCGACGACGCCGCCGCGCCCACCGGCGAGCGCGGTGCCCCCGATCACCACCGCGGCGATCGACTCCAGGTCGTAGAGCCCTTCGGTGCCCACCCGGGGCGCTCCCGACCCGAGCCGGCTGGCCAGGTAGATCCCGGCGAGCCCGGCGCACAGCGAACACAGCACGTGCGCGGTGACCAGGACCCGGTCGTTGCGGACGCCGGAGAGCCGGGCGACCTCCGGATCGCCGCCGACGGCGACCAGGTGGTGACCGAAGCGGGTCCGCGACAGCGCGAACCAGGCCGCCCCGGTCACCGCCAGCAGCAGCAGGAACGACAGCGGCACCGGGCCGACCCGCTGGTAGCCGAGGGACTGCACGAGGCCCGGTGAGGTGCTGCCCGCCGGGCCGTCGTAGAAGCTGTCGAGGTACCCCTTGAGCAGCAGCCCGACGCCGAGGGTCGCGATGAACGCGTTGATCCGGACCCTGGTCACGAGCAGCCCGTTGAGCAGCCCGACGGCGGCGCTGACCGCGAGCGCGAGGCCCACCGCCGGCAGCAACGCGCCGTCGCTGCCGTTCATCGTCTCGGCCGCGACGAGGGTGCTGAGACTGATCACGTACGCCACGGAGAGGTCGAGCGAGCCGCCGAGGATGACCAGGGTCTGGCCGACGGCGACGAGCCCGAGACCGGCGGCGACGTGCAGCAGGCTCACCGTCGTCGACTGGTTGAACAACTGCCCGCCGTCGGCCAGGACGACCAGCCACCCGACCGCGAGGGTGAGCGCCAGGGCCACGAACACGCCCGGCACGGCCCGCCGGGCCGGCGACAGCGACAGGCCCCTCACCGTTCTGCCTCCGTGGCGTGGCCGACGGCCAGGGCCATCACGTCCTCCTCGGTCGCGCCGGCGGGTAGTTCACCGGCGATCCGGCCGTCGCGCATGACGACGATCCGGTCGCTCATGCCCAGCAGTTCGGGAAGGTCGGACGAGATCATCACCACGGCCGCACCCTCGCGGGCGAGCCGGCGGACGAGGTCGTGGATGGCCGACTTCGCGCCCACGTCGATGCCCCGGGTCGGCTCGTCGAAGAGCAGGACCTGCGGGTCGAGCGCGAGCCACCGGGCCAGCACGACCTTCTGCTGGTTGCCGCCCGACAGGAAACGGATCTCCTGGTCGTCACCGGCGGCCCGGACCTCGACGGCGGCGAGCAGGTCGCGGACCCGGGCGGTACGGGCGGCGCGGCCGGACCGGGCGGCGAAGACGGCCCGGCTGGCGAGCAGGGCGTTGTCGAGCACCGACTGGCGGGGCACGATGCCCTCGCCCTTGCGGTCCTCGGTGACGTAGGCGATGCCGGCCCGCATCGCGGTCCGCGGCGAGCGCAGCCGGACCGGCGTGCCGTCCCGGGTCACCGCACCGGTGGTGAACGGGGCGACGCCGAAGAGTGCCCGGGCCAACGCGGACCGCCCGGAGCCCTGGAGGCCGCCGACACCGAGCACCTCGCCGGCCCGCACGTCCAGGTCGATCCCGCGCAGTTTCCGGTTTCCCGCACCCCGGACGGCGAGCCGCACCGGGCCGCGGTCGGCGGGGCGGGCGCGCTGCGGGTAGTAGCTGGACAGCTCCCGGCCGACCATGTGGCGTACCAGCTCGTCGGTGGTGGTGCCGGCGGTGTCCACGGTGGTGACCCGGCGGCCGTCCTTGAGGACCGTGATCCGGCCGGACAGGTCGAAGACCTCGGTGAGCCGGTGCGAGACGTACAGCACGCCGATGCCGCGGTGCTGGAGCCGGCGCACCAGCCCGTAGAGCAGTTCGACCTCGTGGTCGGCCAGCGCCGCGGTCGGCTCGTCCATGATGAGCAGCCGGGCGTCCAGGGCGAGCGCCTTGGCGATCTCGACGACCTGCTGCTGGGCGACGCCGAGCTGTCCCACCGGGGCGTCGGCGGCGAGGGTGGTCTCCCCGATCGAGGCGAGCAGCCGGTCGGTGCGCCCGCGCATCGCCCGACGGTCGACCAGGCCCCGGCGTACCGGCTCGTGTCCCAGGTAGACGTTCTCGGCGACGGTGCGCTCGGGCAGCAGGTTGAACTCCTGGTGGATGATGCCGACCCCGGCCCGTTGGGCGTCGCGCGGCCCGCGCAGGACGCGTGGTTCACCGGCGATCTCGACGGTGCCCTCGTCCGGGGCGTACCCGCCGGAGACGATCTTCATGAGGGTGGACTTCCCGGCGCCGTTCTCACCGACGACGGCGTGCACCTCGCCCGGCGCGACGTCCAGGTCGACACCGTCGAGGACGCGCACCCCGAGGAAGGACTTGCCGATGCCCCGAAGGGTGAGCAGCGCCGTCGGCGGTGGGTCTGGCATTCCGAAAGCCCTCACAGAAAGTAGTCATAATGCTGGTTTGTCCCCCCGGGTCAGGCTCGCCCAAGGTGCCGACCGGGGGGACTTTCGCCACCTGCAACAAACTCTTACGTCGCGCCGACGCAAACTTTCCTTGACATCGACGAAACATCACACGTATGAAGATAGATGTTTCGATGCCTGTCCACAATCCTCCGGCTGACGCAATTCCCAGCACACCCCCAGCCGGCCGGCGTCGACACCGCGCCGAGGAGACACCGGGCGACCACCGCCGACCCGCCGAAACATCGAACCTCTGGCAATCCATTGACAGTCGTCGATGACTGAACGATCCTGACCTCGCGGCCCACGGGACGAGGACACCAACCACGTCACTCCCAGTGACGCCATACGGGGCTGACGGCCGTTACGGCGGACGGCACGACGACCCGAGCAGCACACCCGTGCCCCGTCGTGCGCCCAGGCACCACCTGCGCGCCGACGGACCCACGGTCGCCAGGAGTTGCCCGCCGACAACGAGGAGACGGCATGCGTCGTACCACACTGCTCATCGCCATGATCACCGGCCTGTTGATGTCTCTCGGCCTCGCCCCACCCGCGTCCGCGGCCCCGGCCTTCCGCGCCCTGCTGTTCACCAAGACGGTCGGCTACCGGCACGACTCGATCCCCGCCGGGATCAGCATGTTCCAGCAGCAGGCGGCGGCCAACAACTTCGAGCTGGTGCAGACCGAGGACTCCAGCGTCTTCACCGCGGCCAACCTCGCCACGTTCGACGTGATCATCATGTTCCAGACCTCCGGCATGGTCTGGACCTCGGCCGCCCAACGGCAGGCCGTGGAGGGCTACCTGGCCAGCGGCAAGGGCATCGTCGGCATCCACAACGCCCTGGACATGGGCATCGAGGGCGAGTACCCCTGGTGGGACCAGACCCTCAACGGCGGCGCCCACATGCCCGAGCACTCCCCCGGCGTGCTGCCCGGCACCGCCATCGTCGCCGACAAGCAGCACCCGTCGACGACCGGCCTGCCGGACCGCTGGAACCGCAGCGAGGAGTGGTACAACTTCGACGCCAACCCGCGCGGCAACGTGCACGTACTGGTGACCGCCGACGAGCGCACCTACAACCCCGGCTCCCGGGCGATGGGTCCGGACCACCCGATCTCCTGGTGCCGCACCGCCGCCGGCGGGCGGGTCTGGGCCACCGCGATGGGCCACGCGATCGACTCCTACAGCGAGACGAACTTCCGCAACCACGTCCTCGGCGGCGTGAAGTGGGCCGCCGGCAACCTGCCCGGCGACTGCGGCGGCACCGTCTGGGGCAACTTCGAGAAGCGCACCCTGGACGACAACACGGTCGACCCGATGGCCCTGGCCGTGCTGCCCGACGGTCGGGTCATGTACATCCAGCGCGGCGGCCAGGTCAAGATCTTCAAGCCGGCCAGCAACAGCACCGTGACCGCCGGCAGCCTGAGCGTCTACACCGGCGGCGAGGACGGTCTCACCGGCCTGGCGCTGGACCCGAACTTCGCCACCAACGGCTACGTGTACCTCTACCACTCACCGGCGAGCAGCAGCACCGACGTCAACCGCGTCTCCCGCTACACGCTCACCGGGGACACCCTCAACCTCGCCACCGAGGCCCGGATCATCGACATCCCGGCCTACCGTGACCGCACCTTCCCCGAGCCCGGCCACACCGGCGGCTACCTCGACTTCGGCCCGGACGGGAACCTCTACATCGGCACCGGTGACGACACGCCGCCCAACCTCGACCCCAACTGGCAGGGCTACGCGCCGCTGGACTGGCGCGCCGGCAAGTCCAACCTGGACGCCGCGCGCAGTGCCGGCAACACCAACGACCTGCGGGGCAAGCTGCTGCGCATCCGCCCCTCGGACAGCGGCGGCTACACGATCCCGACCGGCAACCTCTACCCCCAGGGCACGGCGCAGACCCGACCCGAGATCTACGCGATGGGCTTCCGCAACCCGTTCCGGTTCTCGATCGACCCGGCCAACGGCTGGGTCTACCTGGCCGACTACGGGCCGGACCGCAACCCGCCCACCACCAACCGCGGCCCCGAGGGCCTGGTCGAACTCAACGTGATCAAGCAACCCGGCAACTACGGGTGGCCGTTCTGCCACGGCGACAACCAGCCCTACGCGCCGTTCAACCCGGACACCGGCGTGGTCGGCGCCAAGTTCAACTGCAACGCCCCGGTCAACAACTCCCCCAACAACACCGGTCTGACCAGCCTGAAGCCGATCGTCGCCCCCAACATGTGGTACGGATACGGCACCTCGTCGACCTTCCCGGAGCTGGGCTCCGGCGGCTCCGGCCCGATGGGCGGACCGGTCTACCGGTACGACCCGGCGAACCCGTCCGCCACGAAGTTCCCGCCCTACTACGACGGCGTGCACTTCTTCTACGAGTGGTCCCGCAGCTACCTCAAGGAGGTGCACTTCGACTCCGCGACGGCGGTGACCCGCACCAACACGTTCCTGCCCGGTGGACGGTTCAACAAGCCGATGGACCTGGAGTTCGGCAAGGACGGCTCGCTCTACGTCCTAGAGTGGGGCACCAACTTCGGTGGCGGCAACAGCGACTCCGGGCTCTACCGGATCGACTACATCCAGGGCGGCCGGTCCCCGATCGCCAAGGCCGTCGGGACGCCCACCAGCGGCCTGGCCCCGCTGAACGTCCAGTTCAGCAGCGCCGGCACGGCCGACCCGGACCCGGGCAACACGCTCAGCTACCAGTGGACGTTCGGGGACGGCACCACGTCCACCGCGGCCAACCCGTCGCACGTCTACACCACCAACGGCAACTACACGGCGCAGTTGAGGGTCACCGACAACACCGGCAAGACCGGCTTCGCCAACGTCCAGATCACCGTGGGCAACTCCGCTCCGGTGGTCACCATCACCACACCGGCCAGCGGCGGCATGCTCACCTTCGGTGACAAGGTGTCGTACCAGATCACCGTCACCGACCCGGACGGCGGCACCGTCGACTGCAGCAAGGTGCTCCTCAACCCGGCGCTCGGCCACGACGACCACGCGCACGAGACCACCGAGTACCCGGGTTGCTCGGGCACCATCTCCACCGACCTGCTCGGTGGGCACCCGGACGGGGCCAACCTGTTCTACGTGCTCAACGCGCGCTACACCGACAGCGGTGGCCCGGGCGGGGCGTCCCCACTGACCGGCACCGCGCAGGCTATCCTCCAGCCGAAGCACAAGCAGGCCGAGTACTTCAGCAGCCAGTCCGGCATCCGGGTGGTCGACGAGGCCAGCGCGGAGAGCACCAAGCGGGTCGGGGACATCTCCAACAACGACTGGATCGCGTTCACCCCGATGAGCCTGGCGGGCATCTCCACGGTCAGCTACCGACTGTCGTCGCCGTCCGGTGGGGGCACGATCGAGCTGCGGGCCGGCTCCCCGACCGGCACCCTGCTGGCCACCACCCCGGTGCCCAGCACCGGCGGCTGGAACAACTACCAGTCCACCGCACCGGTGAGCGTGGCCGCGCTGGCCGGCACCCAGACCCTCTACATGGTGTTCAAGGGCAGCACCAACAACTGGTTCGACCTCGACTCGCACACCTTCGGCGGGGCGGGGGTCGGCGTGCCCGGCACCGGCACCGGCACCGGCGTGGCGGGGAAGACCTGGACGCTCACCGCCCTGCACAGCGGGAAGCTGATGGACGTCAGCGGCGTCTCCACCGCCGACGGCGCGCAGCTCACCCAGTGGGCGGCCACCGGGGGCAACAACCAGAAGTGGCAGGCGGTGGACGCCGGCAACGGCGCGGTCTACCTGAAGGCGGTGCACAGCGGCAAGTGCGCCGAGGTGATCGGCGGCTCCTCCACGGCGGGGGCGTTCCTCCAGCAGGCCACCTGCACCAACGGCAACCAGCAGAAGTTCACCGCGACGGCGACCACGACCGCCGGGGTCTACACGGTGCGCAACGTGCAGAGCGGGCTCTGCCTGGACGTCAACGGTGCCGCCACCACCGACGGCGCGCGACTGTTGCAGTGGACCTGCCACGGCGCCACCAACCAGCAGTGGCGGTTCACCCAGGTGTGACGCACCATCCGCCGCCACGGCGGCGGCCGAGAGGGCCGGCTCCCGACACCCGGGGCCGGCCCTTCCGGCGATCGGGGGAAGCACCCGGCCGGACACCGCCGCCGTGACTCAGGTACGGACTTCCCCGGGTGGGCACCCACCGCCGCGACCGGCGAATCCCGGATCCGTCGGTCGGGGCCGCCGGTGGTGGACGCCGCCGGCCGGCCGCGCCGGCAGCCGGGTCGACCACTCGGGGCGGCCCGGGAGAAACAGGGATCGGCAGGACCCGCAGTGCGGGTCCTGCCGATCCGTTCAGGTGTCCGTGCCGTACGCCGGGCCGCCGGTGGAGGTCAGGGACCTCGGTCGACCCGGCGGCGCGACGTCAGCGCTGCCGGGTCAACAGGCCCGGCCGGTAGGGCAGCAGACCGTAGTCGACGCCGTCGGAGCTGGGCGAGCGGCCCTGGTAGAGCAGTTGCAGGTTGCACGGGTCGATAGTCATGGTCTGGTCGGCGCTGGTACGCAGCAGCTCACCGTGGCTGATGTCGTTGGTCCAGGTGGCACCGCTGTTGGCCTTGCCCGCGAACGGGTTGCTGTAGGTCGCCGCGTTCGGCGTCCAGGTGCCGTTCAGGCTGGTCGCCGTGAACGAGCGGAAGTAGCGCTCCCAGGAGCTGGTCCTGGCCTCGACGATCATCAGGTACTGGTTCTGGCCAGCGACCTTGTAGACCTGCGGCGCCTCGAACAGGTTCTCCGAGGTGTCGCTCATGATGGTCGTGTAGCTGGAACCGAAGTTGCCGGGGAAGTTCCCGATCGGCATGCTGGCCCGGTAGATCTTGCCGTTGTCACCGGCGAAGAACAGGTACATGTTCTGGCTGTCGGCGATCAGGGCCTGGTCGATCGGGCCGGTGCCGGAGCCGGAGATGGTGCCGGTGAACATCGTCTGGGCCGGACCCCACCCGTTCGGGTTGGTCGGGTCGCTCGACGTGCGGTACGAGAACGCCGCGCCGCCCCACTGGTAGGCGAGCACCCAGATGTTCTTCGGCGCGAAGTAGAACAGCGACGGCGCGACGGTGCCCTGGCTCATGGTGTTCTGGGGGGCCGAGCCGAGCTGGTTGAGGTTGTCGACCAGGCCGAAGTTCATCGACCCCCACGAGGTGCCGAAGTCGTGCGTGGTGGCGTAGACGAGCTGCTTGCCGTTGTACGGCGCGACGGTGAAGTCCTTCAGCGACACCCAGCCCGACTTCGGGGTGGCCAGCGGACCCGTCGAGGACCACCGGTACGTCGACGGCAGCGTGCAGTTGCCGCCCGGCGGCGGGGTCGTGGGCGGCGGGGTGGTCGGGGTGGTGCCACCGAGCTTGACGAGCTGCCACTGCTGGTTGGTGCCGTTCCAGTCGGCGTACTGGACGATGTTGCCGCCGTCGGCGGTGGACGCGCCCTGCACCTCGACGGCCTTGCCGCTGTTGCGGTTGATCAGCTGGATGTAGCCGTCGATGTCCTGGATGCTGAACTGCTGGTTGGTGCCGTTGTTGTCGGTCCACTGCACGATCGGTCCGCCGTCGGCGGTCGACTTGCCGGAGACGTCCAGGACCTTGCCGGACAGCCGCGACTTCAGCCGGTAGTAGCCGCCGCCGGAGTCGACGAACTGCCACTGCTGCTGGGATCCGTCGTTGCGGGTCCACTGGGTGATCCGGGCCCCGTCGTTGGTGGCCAGGTTGTAGACGTCGAGGGCCTTGCCGCTGTTGCGGTTGACCAGCACGTACGAGGCGCTGGTGTCGATCGTGGCGGCGGCGGCCTCGGTGACGGTGGCCGCCACGACGACCCCGCCGCTCAGGGCGGTCACGACCGCCGTGGCCGCCGGCAGCAGCCATCGCCGACGTCGGTGACCCGGCTGGCGGGTCACCGGGCCGGAGGGATCAGCCAGGAGATGCATGGGTGCTCCTTCATGGGGACGGGTGGAGCCTGAAGGGGACGGCCCCTGCGCGGTGACAGCGTCGCCGCGGATCGCCGGTGGTGGCGTGACCGGTGCCCGCCGGCCGCTCCGTCGTCGGGACCGGGGTCGACAGGCAATGTGAACGTTCACACTGCCGGATACCCGTCGGGCACTTCCTTGATCCAGTGGTTGGGGGGCGAACGAACCGACAGGGGCTCCATTCAGATCCGGCGATGTTACCAGAGCGTTTCGTACGGCTCAAGACCCGCTCAGGGCACCCCCCCCGCCCTCGACGACCCGACACCGGGTCATCGACGTGAGTCGACATGTTAACGCTCACTCCCCGGCCGCCGACCGGCGCCGCCCGCCGTACCGTGACCGCCCGGCCGCCACCCACCACCCACCGTCCGTCGGGACACCACCGCTCCCTTCCGATCGGCTGGCCGATGTGCCATCTTCGATGAATGTGGGTCGATGGCTTCGCCGGCGGACCGGGCGGCACCGGGGCGGGCCGGCCGGGAGCGGCGGCGCGGTGCCGCTGACCGGCGACGGCACGCGGCCGGCCGTACGTCGCGCCCGGCCCCGTACCGGGCTCGCCGTCGGCCTGCTGGTCGTCGCGCTGCTGATCCTGGTCGGCGGGCTCGGTTACGCCGCCCTGCTGCACGTCCAGCAGGCGAGGATCAACCATGAGCTGGACTGGGCGATGGTGCACGGCCGACCGGCCGACCCGTCCGGCTGCACCTGGATCTTCGGCGGCGCGAGCGACACCGGGCACGCCGGCTCGCCCCCGGCCGGTTTCCCCCGGCACGCGGCCATCCACGCCGTGGCCCGCACCGGCCGAGCACAGGTCGACCGGGTGACCCGCAACGGCACGGTGTACCACGTGCGTACACAGCAGCGCGGCGACGAGGTCGTCCAGGTGGTCTTCGACGCCCGGTTCCAGCTCGCCGAGCGGCGACACCTGCTGTGGGGGGTCTCGGCCGCCGCGGTGGCGGTCCTGGTCGCGGCCACCGCGACCGATCTGCGGTTACGGCGCAGGGCGGTGCGGCCGCTGACCGAGGCGCTCGACCGGCAGCGCCGCTTCGTCGCCGACGCCAGCCACGAACTGCGCGCCCCGATCACCCGGGTGCACACGGCGGCACAGTTGCTGGCACAGCGGTCGGCCGGCACCGGCACCGGGGCCGCACAGCAGGATCTGGACCGGCTGCTGCGCACCACCCGGCTGCTCGGGGAGATCGTCGACGAGCTGCTCCTGTCCGCCCGGCTGGCCGACCCGGCGGCGACGGCCCGGCCGGCGGCCACGGTCGACCTCGCCGCGCTCGTCAGCGAGGCGGTCGAGGCCGACGCGCCCCGCGCCGCCGCACACGACGTGACGCTCACCGTGGCCGCCGGGGACGCCCCGGTGCCGGTCTGCGGCGTCGGGTCCGCGCTGCGCCGGGTGGTGGCGGAGCTGCTGGCGAACGCCCTGCACCACACCCCGACCGGCGGCCGGGTCGAGGTGCGGTTGCGCCCGGCGGGCACGGGCCACGTCGAGCTGGTGGTCAGCGACTCCGGCCGGGGCCTCGACCCGCGGCACACCGACCGGATCTTCGACCGCTTCCACCGGGGCCCCGACGCCGGGGACCGCCGCCTCGGACTCGGGTTGGCCCTGGTCCGTGAGGTGGTCACCGCGCACGGCGGCACGATCAGCGCCGCCGGGCGGCCCGGGACGGGGGCCACCTTCACCGTACGGCTGCCGGTGCCCGGCGGGGATCCGGCCGGCGGGCCACCGGCGGCGGGTGACCCCGCCGGGGGCTGGTGGCCCTTCTGCTGGCGGGGCAACCGCGACCGGGCGGCCCGGGAACGCGAGATGAGCAGGTTCTGACCGGTGAAGAATTCCGCGGGTCAACCTTCGGCCGTTTCGGTGCGACCATGAACGGATGACCGACCCGTCACCCCCGGCGCACGGCCCGTTGCTCCTCGTCGAGGACGACGCGGAACTCGCCGACATGCTGGTCGAGCTGTTCCACCGCGCCGGATACCCGATCGACCTGGCCCGGGACGGCCAGCGGGGCCTGCACCTGGCCCTGCGCGGCCGGTACCAGGTAATCATGTTGGACCGGCGGCTACCGGCCATCGACGGCGTCGACCTGCTCATCCGGCTACGGCGCCGGGCGGTCGGCGCCCGGGTGCTCATGCTCAGCGCGCTGGCCGATCCCGACGAACGGATCCGGGGCCTGGACGCGGGCGCCGACGACTACCTGCCGAAGCCGTTCGAGGTGCCGGAGCTGATGGCCCGGGTCCGGGCGCTGACCCGCCGCCGCTTCGACGGCGCCGAGTGGATCCCGATCGGCGCGGGGCAGCTCGACCTGGCCCAGCGCGGGGTACGACTGCCCGACGGCCGGCAGGTGACGCTCAGCGGACGGGAGTTCGACCTGATCCGGCTGCTCGCCACCCAGCCCCGGATGGTGCACAGCCGCAGCCAGCTACGCGGCCGGGTCTTCGGCCCCGACCGGACCGAGGCGGTGGTCGACACGTACGTGCACTATCTGCGGCGCAAGCTCGGCGACGGCGTGGTACGCACCGTGCACGGACTCGGCTACCAGATCGGCGCGCTGTAGCGCCGGCCGTCCGGGACCGGCGGTCCCGGACGGCCGGCGGCTCAGCGCCCCGCGAACCGGGCCGGCCGCTTCTCCAGGAAGGCGGCCATGCCCTCCCGCTGGTCCTCGGTGGCGAACAGCGCGTGGAAGGACCGCCGCTCGAACAGCACCCCGGCCCGGACGCCGACCTCCTCGGCCTGCCGGACCGCCTCCCGGGCCAGCAGCGTCGCCAGCCGGGGATGCCCGGCCACCACCGCCGCGGCGGCCCGGGCCTCCGCCAGCAGCCGCTGCGTCGGCACCACCCGGGACACCAGGCCGTACCGTTCCGCCTCCCACGCGTCGAGCTGCCGTCCGGTGAGGACCAGGTCCATCGCCCGGGCCGCGCCGACCAGCCGGGTCAACCGCTGGGTGCCGCCGATGCCGGGCATCACCCCCAACCGCAGCTCCGGCTGCCCGAACCGGGCGTTCTCGGCCGCGAAGACCAGGTCGCACATCATCGCCAGCTCACACCCACCGCCGAGGGCGTGCCCGGCCACCGCCGCGATCTTCGGGGTCCGCAGCGCGGCGAACGCGTCCCACCCCGCGAAGTGGTCCTCCAGCGCCACGTCCAGGAAGGACTTGCCCGCCATCTCGCGGATGTCGGCACCGGCCGCGAAGACCTGCTCCGACCCGGTGATCACGAAGCAGCCCACGCCCGGATCGCGGTCCAGCGGTCCCAGCGTCCCGACCAGCTCCGTCAGCAGCCCGGTGTCCAGCGCGTTGCGCACCTCGGGCCGGCACAACCGCACCGTGACCACCCGGTCGACCTGTTCCACGGTGATCCTCATCGTCGCCCCCCTCTGCTCAGGAATCCCAGATCGCGCCGTACGCGGGCACGCCGCGTTCCTCCATGCCCCGCACCACCTGCCAGGTCAGGGTGCGGTTCGAGATGCAGATGACCGCCTCGGCGTCGAACTCGCGGCACACCCGCCAGGCCAGCCGCAGCATGTCGGGCTTGCCGTCGCGGGCGGTGTCCCACAGCAGCGCGTCCGGCTGGTGGGCGAGGATCTCGTCGACCAGCTCGTCGCCGAAGGTCTCCCGGTGCCGGCGGGCCGCCCAGACCAGGCGGGCCGGCACCAGCCCGGCCAGCAGATGCGGCAGCACCGGGCCGATCCCGCTGCCGGTCGCCACGTACACCACCCGGCGGAACAGGGTTTCGATGTTCGCCACCCCGGCCGTGCTGATCCCCTTCACCCAGACCCGGTCCGGCGCGTCGTCGATGAACCGCCCGGTCCAGTCGCCGGCCCGGGAGACGGTCAGCCGGAATCCGCTGCGACCCGGCGTCGGCACGTTGGCGAAGGAGTGCCACTCCCACAGCGGGCTACGG
Organism: Micromonospora rifamycinica; assembly: GCF_900090265.1. Lineage (NCBI taxonomy): Bacteria > Bacillati > Actinomycetota > Actinomycetes > Micromonosporales > Micromonosporaceae > Micromonospora > Micromonospora rifamycinica. Next base: position 71,816 of record NZ_LT607752.1, on the reverse strand, counting down.
CTGACCGCCGTGGACGAGCCGGGGAACGGGGTCACCCCGTGGTCGAAGTGCACCAGTGCCACGTGCGACGAGGGGCGGTGCACCACCACGGGCACCCGGCGCAGCCGTAGCCAGGGCAGGGCGATGCTGGCGGTCAGCACGGCGAGCACCCCGCCCTGCGGGGAGACGGCCAGCGCCGCCGGCCCGCCGGCCAGGAAGCCGGCCTGCGCCCAGAGCAGCGCCAGGGCCGCCCAGCCACCGAGGCGGTGGGTGCGCTCGAACAGGTCGTGCCGGCGGGAGCGGACCGGTGGCAGCGCGGTGCCGACGACCGCCACCAGCAGGACGGCGGCGGCGTACCCGGTGACCAGCGCCCCGACCGGTCCGTCGCCGACGGTCAGCGCGCCGAGCTGCGCCAGGTACCACCCGGTCCCGGCCAGCGCCGCGCCGACGTGCAGCCCCCCGAAGTGGTAGACCTTGCCCAACGTCGCCCGGATCCGCAGCGGCCAGCGGGTGGACGCCCGGGTGGCCAGCCAGAAGAACAGGTTGACCAGGTACTGCTGGCGGACCAGCACCGCCAGCGCCACGTTCGCCAGGGCGGCGTCGCCCAGTGCGGCGGGCTCGCGCCACCAACCGGCGGTCCACCCGTACGCCAGCAGCACGGCGTTGCCGGTGAGCACCGCCGCCACCAGACGGTGGTGGTGCATGAACCGGGGGTGGGCGAGAATCCGGCGCAGCGTGCCGGCCGGCGGCGGCAGCACCTCGCCGGACCCGGTCGTCGGGGCCGGAGGCGGACCCGTCGGGGCCGGCGCGGCCCGCAGACCGGTGCCGGTCACGCCGCCGCCTCCCCGAGGTGCGCCCACTGCCAACGCAGGTCGAGGGCGAGCCGGCGCAGGGCGTCCCGGTCGACCTTGCCGCGACCGGTCACCGGCAGTTCCGGTAGCGGGTGCACGGCCGCCGGCACACAGTAGTAGGGCAGCACGGCGGCCACCGCCTCCCGGCACCGTTGCGGGTCCAGCCCGGCCGGGGCGACGAAGGAGACCAGGTCCCGGTCGGTCAACCGGAGCGTGACCGCCCACCGGCAGCCGGGCACCGTCTCCAGCACGGCGGAGACCGCGTCCAGCTCGACCCGGAAGCCCCGGACCTTCACCTGGTCGTCGGTGCGGCCCAGGTGTTCCAGCTCCCCGTCGGCACGCCAGCGGCCCCGGTCCCGGGTGCGGAACATCAGCCGACCCCCGCCCAGGAACGGGTCCGGGGCGTACCGCTCGGCGTTGAGCGCGTCGTTGTCCAGGTAGCCGGCGGAGACGCACCCGCCGCCGGCCCACATCTCACCGGCCTCACCGATGCGGCAGGGCCGACCGTCGGCGTCGAGGACGTAGACGGTGTTGTTCGGCGTCGGTCGGCCGATGGTGAGCGGGCCACCGGGCCGGTGCCGGTGCATGGTGTTGACGATGGTGGTCTCGGTCGGGCCGCAGCAGTTGTAGAAGACCCGGCCGACCGCCCACCGGTCGGCCAGCGGACGCGGGCACGGCTCACCCGCCACGGCCACCACCCGCACCCCGCCGCACCGGTCCGGGTCGATCCGCCCGAGCACCGACGGGGTGGCGATCACCACGTCGGCGCGGGCGGCGGTGGCGGTGAGGTCGTGGTCGCGCACCAGCAGGGTGCCGCCGTTGGCGAGGCAGCCCAGGATCTCCCAGGCCGCCATGTCGAAGGCGACGTTGAGCAGTTGGGCGACCCGCCGGCCGGGCCGGACGCCCAGGTCACCCGGGGCGGTGAGCAGGATGTTGGCCACGTTGCCGTGGGTCACCGTGACCCCGTTCGGGGTGCCGGTGGTGCCGGAGGTGAACAGCACGTAGCAGCCGTCGTCGGCGCGTACCGGCCGGTCCGGCGGCGCGGCGGTCAGGTACTGGCCCGGCGGCAGCGGGTCGGCCATCACCTCGTCGACCGCGAGCCGGGGCACCCCGGGCAGCGCCGGCACCGTGTCCAGGGCCGTCGAGGTGGTGAGCACCACCCGGCAGCGGGCGGCCGAGGCGACCTGCCGCAGCTGCCCGGCCGGGGCGATCCGGACGTCCTGCGGGACGTAGGCGGCCCCGGCCTTCAGCGTGGCCAGGATCCCCACCAGCATCGGGATCGACCGGCTGGTGAAGACGCCCACGGTGTCGCCGGTCCGCACCCCGAGCGCCACCAGCCGGGCGGCGAGCCGGTTGGCCTGCCGGTCCAGCTCGCGGTAGCCGATCCGCACCCCGAGGTGTTCGGCCGCGACGGCCTGCGGGGTGGCGGCGGCCCAGCGGGCGAACGCCTGGTGGATACGCAGATCGGGTACGGGCACCGCCGGCCCCCGGCCGAACCGGTGGAGGAGCCGGCGCTCGCGGGGTGCGAGCTGGTCCAGCAGTGGCCCCCGCCAGCCGTCGGGCGCGGCGGGAGGGGTGCCGGCCGGGCCGGCTGCGGCGTCGTCGATCGTGCCGGACTGTCGTACGGACATCGGCTGCTCCTGTCTGACCGGCCGCCCCTTGCGGCGATCGAGATAGATGTTCGCCAATGCATATGGGAAATGCCTTAGATTCCGTACCGCGGCCGGACGCCCGTGCCGGTGTGGCACCGCGGACAGGCGCGCTCCCGCACCCGAAAGGACCCGGTGCGGGAGCGCGCGTGAGCCGTGGACGGTCGGATCGCCGGGAGCCGGTCCTGCCCTCGTCGACGCGGGCCAGCCGGTCAGGAGCAGTTCTTGCCCTTGTTGATGCAGGTGGCGATGCGTTGCATGGTCCGGGCGGAGTTCACGTTGACGAAGTCGTTGTGGTCGGAGAACGGGTTGTGGTTCTCTTCGGGGAACGAGTCGAGCGCGTACTGACCCCTGACCTGCACGTCGTGGGCGATGTCGTAGGCCACCGTGATCCGCAGCTGCGGGATCGCCCGGAAACCCTGCGGGCAGGCACCGGTGGCCCGGTCGGCGAACGCGACGTGGTTGCGGTGGTTGTCGCTGTCGATGTTCCTGCCGTCCCAGCAGCCGGGGAAGTCGTGCACCCGCTGCACCCGGCTGCCGGCGGGACAGATCGGGTACTTGTCGGAGAGCCGGTCGGCGAAGCCCGAGCAGCTCCAGGTGGCGCGGGCGTTGGCCGGGCCGCGGCTGGTCGGCTTGGCGTCGCCGGTGAGCGCCCGGAGGAACTTCGGCATCGGCACCACCGTGCTGACGGGATTGCCGCGGTACTCGATCAGCACCTGCGCCGGACGGACGATACCGCCGGTGTTGCCGGGCAGTTCGAGATCCGGCCCCTGCGGATCAGGCAGCGCGGTGGCGGTGGGCGCGGCGGTCGTCGGCGCGGCGGTCGTCGGCGCGGTGGTCGTCGGCGCGGTGCCGGGCGTCGCCGGGTTGCCCGGGGCCTGGTCCAGGGTGCAGGCGGCGAACGCGTCGAGACCCTGCGGGCGGGCGGCCTGCCGGCCGATCGCGATGGCGATCCGGTCGAGCACGGCGGTCCGCTTGGCGCGCAACGGGCCGAGGATGGCGTTGTCGACGAAGGCCGGACCGCCCTGGCCCCGGCTGGTGACGAGACGCTCGTTGGCCTCGGAGATCTGCCGGTCCAGTTCGTCGAGGTTGCGGTTCACCTCGGCGAGCGCCCCGGCGGGCACGCCGGGGAGCTTGTCCCGCACGGTGGGGCACTGGATCCGCGGATTCGCGGCCTGGGCGGCCCTGACGCTCGCCCGGTGGGTCGCGCCGGGCATCCGGGCGTGCATGTCGTCGTAGCTGATGTCGCACTCGACCAGCGAGACCAGACCCGGCTGGTTGCCGCCGGCAGCGGTGACCGTACGGCTGATCTCCTTGATCATGGCCGCGCGGCGGGTCCGCAGCGAGTCGATGACCTGCCGGTTGAACGTGGCGTCGATGCGCCCCCGGCTGGAGGTCATCCGCTGGTTCGCGGCGGCCTGCTGACGGTCCAGCTCGGCCAGCAGCCGGTCGACGGTGGCCCGGGCTCCGGTGGGGACGGCGCGCAGCCGCCTGCCGACCGAGGGGCAGACGACCATCGGCTGGGTCTGGGCGAGGGCCTGCTGGACCTGGTCGCCGCTGCGGACGGCCTTGTCGATGCGGACGACCGGCCAGAAGTAGGACGACTTGTCACCGTTGCGGCAGGTGGTGCCGGAGGCGTCCAGGTCGGCGTCGGAGGAGTTCGCGGTGATGGCCAGGTTGCCGACGAAGTCGTGGACGTGTTCGGCGCCGTTGCGGATGCCGGGCTGGGCCACCGGGTTGTCCGGGCTGAACTTGCCGTTGCCGTTCGTGCCGCAGTCCACGGTGAACCGGCCGGTAGACCCGCCTGCCGCCGGCTTCGGGTTCTGCACGTTCGGCGTCACGTCCTCGATCTTCACGAACTGGTCCAGGCTGGTGGCGGCGTCCGCGGTGCCCTTGCCGCCGCTGGAGACGAAGGTGACGGTCAGCGCCCCGCTGGCCGCCAGCACGACCGCCGCCATGGCGAGCCGGGCCGGCCGCGACTGCACCAGCGGCGTCCCGTTCTTTCTGCGGTTCATCGGATCTCCTCACAGCCGGGAAGCGGCTCCGGTGACGTGTTGTCGCTCCCGGATACGGGCCGGCGGGCGGTGGAAGGTCACCGTTCGCCGGGTACGTCATGCTTCGGTAAGAAGTCCCGCCGCAAGGGGTGGGCCGCCCCGGCTACCAGCCCGTCAGGAGCAGATGGTTGACGGTGAGGGCCACCGCCGCCTGCACGGCCAGCCAGCCACGCCGGTCGGCGGGCGGGATCAGGGCCGCGCCCGCCATGAGCCAGACCGTGAAGGGTAGCCAGATGCGTTCGACCTCGGCCTTGCTGTAGCCGGACAGGTCCGCCGCGAGGATCACCGCCGTGGCGGCGAGGACCAGCAGCCACCCGGCCGGGTCGGCACCCGGCTGGAACCGGCCCGACCGAGACAGGACCGGCCGGGACAGGCCCGGCTCAGGCAGGACCACCCGGCGCGAGACCACCCGACGCAGGACCGGCCGGCGCAGGACCGGCCGGCGCAGGACCGGCCGGCGCAGGACCGGCCGGCGCAGGACCGGCCGGCGCAGGACCGGCCGGCGCAGGACCGGCCGGCGCAGGACCGGCCGGCGCAGGACCGGCCGGCGCAGGACCGGCCGACGCCATGCGACGTCCCGCCAAGCGGCCGGCACCGCCCGCCGGACGATCACCGCCGCCACCGGCCCGGCGGCGACGGTGACCAGCGCGAGGTTCGCCCAGACCCAGTAGCCGTACGCCCGGTCGCTGGCGACGCCCTGGTAGTAGCGCTCGATGACGAGGTGGTAGCCGGTGGGCCACCAGAAGCCGACGGCGGTGAACGCGACGACGACCGGCACCGCCCCGAGCAATATCCCGCCCACTTTGCGCCAGCGCCAGCCGGCGAGCACGACCACCACCAGCGCGATCGGGGCCATCAGGACCAGCCCGTAGGACAGGTAGCAGCCGAGGGCCAACAGGGTACCGCCGGCCACCGCGCCCACCGCACGCCCCCGTACCGCCCCGTGCGCCACCAGGGCGACTCCGGTGGCGGTCACCCCGGCGAACAGCCCGTCGGCCGAGACGCCCGACCAGACCGCGCCGGGGAACAGCACCACGAACGGCACCACTGCCCGGGCCGCCTCGTCGGTGCCGAGCAGCCGTACCGTGTGCGGCACGGCGACGGCGACCAGCCCCGCCGCCAGCACGCACAGCATGCCGGCCCAACCGCCGCCGCCCAGCCCGGCCCGGTCGAGCAGGACGAAGACGAGCAGCGCCCCCGGTGGGTGGCCGGACACGTGGGTGGTCCAGGAATCCGGTTGCTGGTCGAGGATCCGGCCGGCGAAGCCGGCCAGCATCGCCGGGATGTCGGTGACGCCGGGCACCTCGTGCAGGTACTCGAACTCGGTGGTCAGCCGGCCGGCGACGCCCCGCTGCCAGCCGTCGACCAGGGCGAGCGACAGTGTCCAGGCCACCGCGGTGGCATAGGAGAGCGCGAGCAGCGGTCGCCAGGTCAGCCGGGCGGCCGTCGCCGGTCCGCGCCACCAGACCAGCACCGCCAGCAGTACGGCCAGCGGGGTGCCGGGGCCGACGTGCGGCAGCCACTGCGCGAACAGCGGCGCCGCGCTGGCGTGCACCGGGCGGCCCGTCAGGTACAGCACGCCGCCGACGACGACGGCCACCGCGACCAGGCCGACCGCGGCGCCGGCGGCGATCAGGTCGGCGCGCGGCGGGCGGTGCCGCGCAGTGCCGTTCACCCGCGCAGTGCCGTTCACCCGCGCAGTGGTGCGTGGGCGAACTCCGCGATCCCGTCGGTGAGGCCCACGGCGGCCCGGAAGCCGAGTTCGGCCTCGGCACGGGCGGGCGAGGCGACCACGTGCCGTACGTCGGCGAGCCGGAACTCACCGGTGACCACCGGCGGTCGGCCATCGGCCGCCCGCGCCAACTCCGTGGCCAGCTCGCCGATGGTGGCCGGGCGGCCGGAGGCGATGTTGTACGCCCGCCAGCCGGTGCGCGTCCCGGTCGCCTCCAGCGCCGCCAGGTTGGCCGCCGCCACGTCCCGGACGTGCACGAAGTCGCGGCGCTGGCCGCCGTCCTCGAACACCCGGGGCGGCCGGCCGCCCTCGATCGAGGAGCGGAAGATCGCCGCGACCCCGCTGTACGGCGTGTCCCGGGGCATGCCCGGCCCGTAGACGTTGTGGTACCGCAGCGCCACCACGGAGCCGCCGGTCTGCCGGGCCCAGACCGAGGTGAGGTGTTCCTGGGCCAGCTTGGTGGCGGCGTACCCGCTGCGCGGATCCAGCGGAGCGTCCTCGTCGACCAGGCCGGGGGCGACGACGGCACCACAGGTGGGGCAGGTCGGCTCGAAGCGGGCGGCGGCCAGGTCGGCGACGGTGCGCGGGGCGGGACGGACCGGCCCGTGCGCGGGGCAGGCGTAGGCCCCCTCGCCGTAGACCACCATGGAGCTGGCCAGCACCAGGCGGTGCACCCCGGCGCGGGCCATCGCGGCGAGCAGGACGGCCGTGCCGAGGTCGTTGCAGCCGGCGTACTCCGGCAGGTCGTCCAGGTCGACGCCGAGTCCCACCATGGCCGCCTGGTGGACCACCACGTCCACCCCGGCCAGCGCCCCGTCCACGGCGGACCGGTCGCGCACGTCGGCCCGGACGAGCGGAGCGCCCGCCACGGTGTCCGGCAGCGGCTGCCGGTGGGCGCCGGGGTGACCGGAGTCCAGCACTGTCACCCGGTGGCCGGCATCCTGCAGGGCGGTCACGACATGGGTTCCGATGAAACCGGCGCCGCCGGTGACGAGTACGTGGGTCACGCGCCGACGGTAGAGCCGGGAGGCGGTCGACCGCCCCTGCTGCCGGCCGCCCGTCAGCGGTTCGTAAGAACTCCGCACCGACCGCTGACGCCCGGGAACACCGTCACCGTCCGGTAAGGATTTCCGGGCGGATCCTGTCCTACCGTCCGCAGCATGACCGATGTGGTTCTTCCCTGCCGCAACGAGGCGCCGGCCCTGCCCGATCTGCTGGCCCGGATGCCGGCCGGCTACCGGCCGATCGTGGTGGACAACGGCTCCACCGACGACTCGGCGGCGGTCGCCCGCGCCTGCGGCGCCGAGGTGATCAGCGTGGCCGAACCCGGGTACGGCGCGGCCGTGCACGCCGGGGTCCTGGCGGCCGACCCCGACGACGGGGTGGTGTGCGTCATGGACGCCGACGGGTCCTTCGACCCGGCGCAGCTGCCCCGGCTGGTCGGCCCGGTCGCCGTCGGCGAGGCGGAGCTGGGCACCGGGCGACGTCGCCCGACCGCCCCCGGGGTGTGGCCGCTGCACGCCCGCGCCGCCAACGCCTTCCTGGCCCACCGGCTGCGCCGCACGACCGGCCTCGACATCCACGACATCGGGCCGATCCGGGCCGTCCGCCGGGACGACCTGCTGGCGCTGGGGTTGCGGGACCGCCGCTTCGGCTATCCGCTGGAGCTGCTGATCGCGGCCGGTCGGGCCGGCTGGCGGGTGGTCGAGGTCGACGTCGACTACCACCCCCGGGCGGCCGGCACCCGGTCGAAGGTCACCGGAACCCTGCTCGGCACCGCCCGCGCGGTCCGGGACATGGGCGCGGTGCTGGCCCGGTGAGCGTCCCCCAGGTGCTGGTGCTGGCCAAGAAGCCGGAGCCGGGCCGGGTCAAGACCCGGCTCTGCCCGCCCTGCACCCCCGAACAGGCGGCCCGGGTCGCCGCAGCCGCCCTCGCCGACACCCTCGCCACCGTCGGCGCGGCCACGGCCGGCGGGCGGATCCTGGTCGTCGACGGTGACCATCCGGCCCCGCCGGGCTGGAACCGGCTCGCCCAGCGGGGCGGCCCGCTCGGCGAGCGGCTCGCCGCCGCGTTCGCCGACACCCGCGTGGCGGGCACCGCCACCCTGCTGATCGGCATGGACACCCCGCAGCTCACCGTCGGTCAGCTCGACACGGCGGTACGGCTGCTCGGCGCGACGGACGGGCCGGACGCGGTGCTCGGACCGGCCGACGACGGCGGGTGGTGGACGCTGGGCCTGCGCGACCCCGCGCACGCCGAGGTCCTGCGTACGATCCCGACCTCGGTGGCGGACACCGGCCGGCTCACCCTGGCCGCGTTGCGCCGCCGCGGCCTGCGGGTCCACCTGCTACCCCGCCTACGCGACGTGGACACCGCGGCCGACGCGCACGCGGTGGCCGCCGGATGCCCGGCCACCAGCAGGTTCGCCGCCGCCGTCGCGGCTCACGTACCGACCACCGCGGCAGCGGCCCACATGCCGACCGCCGCCGTGGCGGCTGCCCCTGTCGCCGCCACCGTGCCGACCGCCGCCGTGGCGGCCGGTGTGCCGTCACCCACGGCGGTCGCCCGGTGAGCGCCGTCGCGGTCTTCGACGCGGTGTTCGACCGGGCCGCCTCGGGCGTGCCCGCCGCCTTCACGGCCCGGCACCCGAGCGGCGGGGTGCTCCGGTTCGACCCGGCCGTCTGGTGCCGGGACGCCACCGCCGGGGACGCCACGCTGCTCGCCCGCTGCACCGGCCCCACCCTCGACGTCGGCTGCGGCCCCGGCCGGCTCACCGGCGCGCTGCTCGCCGCCGGCCTACCGGCCCTCGGTATCGACGTCAGCGCCATCGCGGTCCGGCTGGCCCGGGGGCGGGGCGCGGTCGCGCTGCGACGGGACGTGTTCGGCCCGGTGCCGGGGGCCGGGCGCTGGCGGCACCTGCTGCTGGCCGACGGGAACATCGGCATCGGCGGTGACCCGCACCGGCTGCTGCGCCGCTGCCGCCGGCTGCTGGCGGCCGACGGTCACCTGCACGCCGAGCTGGCGCCACCGGGCACCCCCGCCTGGTCCGGCACGGCCACGGTGCAGACCCCGGGCGGCACCGGCAGCCCGCTGCCCTGGGCCTGCGTACCCCTCGACGACCTCCCCGCGCTGGCCGGGGCCACGGCGCTGCGGGTGCGCGACACCTGGACGGAGGCGGGGCGGTGGTTCGCCACCCTCAGCCCCGGGTGACCGGCCGGTCGGCCGGGTCGCGGCGGCTCACCGACTGGTGGCGGGCATCGTTGCCGGCGCCGCCGGAGGCCCTGCGGCGCGGGCCGCTGCGCCCCGACGGGTTTCCCTCCCGGGCGCGGTCGAGCCGGCTGACCAGCCAACTCGGCGTCGCGCTCGGTGTCACGTTCGCCGTCTGCTTCCTCACCGGGCTGCTCAGCCACCTGGCCCTGGACCCGCCGGGCTGGTTCGGGTGGCCGGCCCGCCCGGTGGGGCTGTACCGGTTCACCCAGGGCCTGCACGTCGCGACCGGCCTGGCCACGGTGCCGCTGCTCGGGGCCAAGCTGTGGTCGGTCTACCCGCACCTGTTCCGCTGGCCGCCGGTCCGGTCGATCGCCCACGCGGTCGAACGCGCCAGCGTCGCCGTGCTGGTCGCCGCGGCGCTGTTCCAGGTGGTCGGCGGGGTGCTGAACATCTCCCGCTGGTACGCGCCGATGCCGTACTTCTTCACCGCCGGGCACTACTGGGTGGCGTGGCTGGCGGTCGGCGCGCTGCTGGCACACGTCGGCGTCCAACTGCCGGCCGTCCGCGCCGCGCTCACCCGTCCCACCGACGAGCCGCCGGCCGACCGGCTCAGCCGGCGCGGCCTGCTCGGCGGGGTCGCCGCCGCGGCCGGGCTGGTCACCCTGACCACGGTCGGGCAGACCGTCCGGCCGCTGTCCGGGCTGGCGGTGCTCGCCCCCCGCCGGCCGGACGTCGGGCCGCAGGGGCTGCCGGTCAACCGGACCGCGCAGCGCGCCGGGGTGGCCGCCCTGGCGCTGGACCCGGCGTACCGGCTGGTGGTCACCGGTCCGGCCGGGCAGGTCGCGCTGGACCTCGCTGCCCTGCACGGGTTGGAGCAGCACACCGCACGGCTGCCGATCGCCTGTGTGGAGGGGTGGAGCGCCACCGGGCGGTGGAGCGGCGTACCCCTGCGTGACCTGGTCGCCCTCGTGGGTGGCGACCCGGAGAGGGCGACCGTCGTCGTCGAGTCGCTGGAGGCGGCCGGCCGGTACCGCACGTCGACCGTCGGGCCGGCGCACGTACGTGACCCGCTGACCCTGGTCGCCCTGCGGTTGGGCGGCGAGCCCCTGCACCTCGACCACGGCTACCCCGCCCGTCTGATCGCCCCGAACCGGCCCGGCGTGCTGCAGACCAAGTGGCTCGGCCGGATCACCGTCCGGGAGACGCCGTGAGGATCCGGGTGGCCCTGGTCGCGGTCGGCCTGCTGACCATGGGGTACGCCGTGGTGGGCGCGCTGGCCGACCCCGAGCTGTCGCCGGCCGGGGTGCTGCTCTTCCTGGCCGGTGTGCTGGTCGGGCACGATCTCGTCTGGATGCTCGGGCTGTCGGCCGTCGGCGCGCTGCTCGCCCGGTTCGTCCCGCACCGCCACCGTCCACTGGCCCGGATCGCCGCGATCAGCGCCGCCACGGTCACCGTCGTGGCGTTGCCGCTCGTGCTCGGCTTCGGCCGGTCCCCGGACAACCCCTCGGCGTTGCCGCTGCCGTACGGTCGGAACCTCGCCGTGGTGCTGCTGCTCGTCGTCGCCGCGACGGTGCTGTCGTGGCTGTGGCGGGACCGGCGACACCGGCTGCGGGCAGGCGGTAAGGATTCCGAAAGACCAGGCGGGAGCGGCCCGCCACCGGCCGGTCGGTAGCTTACCGGGATGGGACATCGGGTGTTGGTGGTCGACGACGACCCCACGGTCAGCGACGTCGTCCGGCGCTACCTGGAACAGGACGGCTGCGAGGTCCGGCTGGCCGCCGACGGGGCCGCCGGCCTCGCCGCGATCGCCGCGCACCGGCCCGACCTCGTGGTGCTCGACCTGATGATGCCCGGGATCAACGGCCTCGACGTGTGTCGCCGCATCCGTCGGCAGCTACCCGACCTGCCGGTGATCATGCTGACCGCCCTCGGCGAGGAGGCCGACCGGGTGCTGGGGCTGGAGGTCGGCGCGGACGACTACATGACCAAGCCGTTCTCGCCCCGGGAACTCGTGCTCCGGATCCGTTCGGTGCTGCGGCGTACCACCGGGCCCGCCACCGGTCCGGCGGGTCTCGGCCGGCTCGTCGACGCGGAACTCGCCGTCGACGTCGCCCGGCGCGTGGCCGAGCTGGACGGGGTGCCGCTGTCGCTGACCGTCCGGGAGTTCGACCTGCTGGTCTTCCTGATGCGCCACCCGGGGCGGGCCTGGTCCCGCGCCGACCTGCTGGACAAGGTGTGGGGCTGGCAGTTCGGCGACCAGTCGACGGTCACCGTCCACGTCCGGCGGCTGCGCGAGAAGATCGAGAAGGAGCCGGCCGAACCGCGGCGGATCTGCACCGTGTGGGGTGTCGGCTACCGCTACGACCCCCTCGACCAGGGCGGCGACCGGTGAGGGACATGCTGCTCATCGGGCTCTACGCGCTCGTCGCCGGAGGGGTCGTCGGGCTGGCCGGGGCCGGGATGCTCCGGCTGCTGCGGGGCCGCTCGATCCTGGTGCACGTGCTGGTGCTGCTCACCGTCACCGTGCTCGCCGTGGTGGTCGGCGTCGCCACCGTCGCCCGGGCCATGTTCCTGTCCCCGCACGACCTGTGGGTCGTCCTGGTCACTGTGAGCGCCTCCGCGGTGATCAGCCTCGCCGTCGGTGCCGTCTTCGGCAGCCGGCTGGCCGCCTCCGCCGTCTGGGCGCAGGCGGCCCGGGACCGGGAGCGACGGCTGGAGGCGGGACGGCGGGAACTGGTCGCCTGGGTGTCGCACGACCTGCGTACCCCGCTGGCCGGGCTGCGGGCGATGGCCGAAGCCCTCGAGGACCGGATCATCGACGACCCGGCCACCGTCGCCGAGTACCACCGCCGGATCCGGGTGGAGAGCGACCGGATGGCGCAACTCGTCGACGACCTGTTCGAGCTGTCCCGGATCCACGCCGGTGCGCTGCGGCTCGTCCCCACCACCGTGCCGCTGCGCGACATCGTGTCCGACGCGATCGCCGCTGTCGCGCCGCTCGCCGCCGGCCGGCGGATCCGGCTGGTCGCCGCGGACAGCGGCTGGCCCTCCGTCCGCGCCGGGGAACGCGAACTCGCCCGGGTGGTCAGCAACCTGCTGGTCAACTCCGTCCGGTACACCCCGGAGGACGGCACCGTGCACATCGCCGCCGGTCACGAGCGCGACAGCGTGTGGTTGGCCGTCTCCGACACCTGCGGTGGCATCCCCGAGCAGGATCTGGAGCGGGTATTCGACGTCGCCTTCCGGGGCGAGCGGGCCCGCACGCCGGGCGCGGCCGGCTCCGGTGGTGGCGGCGGGCTCGGCCTGGCGATCGTGCGGGGGCTCGTCGAGGCCCACGGCGGCCGGGTCGACGTGCGCAACACCGTGCGGGGCTGCCAGTTCGAGGTACGGCTACCCGTGCCGACGGGCCGGTCGTGAGGCGCGGACAGATGGGGTCCTGACGTCCGACGTGTCCCCATGGCGGGGCGGCCCGCCGCGTACCGTGCCGGTCGTCGCGGCGCGACCGGTCGGCACCGTCGCCCACCGTTACCGGTCGATACCGCGACCGGTCGGCGCCGTCGCCACCGGCCGGGTTCCGAACCCCGGCCGGTGGATCCGTGGCCCCGGTGGTCAGACGGCCGTACGCGACCACTGCTGGTTGGCGCCGGTGTTGCAGGTGTACTGCTTGAGCACCTGGCCGTCGGCGGTCGACGAGGCCGGCACGTCCACGCACTTGTTGCTGTGCCGGGCCCGCAGCTGGAAGTAGCTGCCGTTGGTGACCAGCTGGAACTGCTGGTTGGTGCCGCTGCCGCAGGTGTACTGGATGAGTTCGGCACCGTCGGCGGTGGAGGCGCTGGTCACGTCGAGGCACTTTCCGCTGTGCCGGCTGACGATGCGCCAGTAGCCGCCGCCGGCGTCGGTGAACTGCCACTGCTGCCAGGCGTTGCCGGCGTAGGTGTACTGCCCGACCCGCGCGCCGTTGTCGGTGTTCGGCTGCTGGACGTCCATCGCCTTGCCGCTGTGCCGCACGGTGACCCGGTAGTACGTCCCCGTCGACGGCGGAGGCGTCGTCGGTTCGTTGCCGACGGTGTCGCCCCACCCGTAGCGGACCCGGTCGGCGCCGGAGGTGTTACGGATGCTCAGGTTGAGGTCGGTGCCGCTGCCGCTGAGCGCGTACATCGAGTACCAGTCGTAGCCGATGGTGCCGGGCTTGCCGCCGAGGGCGGGCCAGTACGTGCCGCCCATCTGGTTGTCCCGCATCACCTGGGCCATGGCCCGGATGTGCCGGACGAAGTTGTCGGTGCTGTTCGCGTCGGCGTAGTTGCGGCCGTCGTTCATCGGCGCACCCCACTCGGTGGCCACGGCGCGGGAGGCGCAGTTGCCCAGGCGGGCCTGGATGTGGCTGCGGAAGGCGTCGTAGCTCATCTCGCTGTAGAAGAACGCGTAGTGGTGGAACGAGAGCAGCGTCGCGTTGAACCGGCTGTCGTTGCAGACGTCCCGCAGGTCCTGGCTGAAGCCGGTGCCGCCGATGAGCACCCGGCCGGGCACCGCCGAGTAGTGGTAGCTGAGCCAGTCGGCCGCGACGTTGCGCCATTCCGCCGAGCTGTAACCGTGCGGCTCGTTCATCGGTTCGAAGTAGACGTTGGGGTTGGTGCCGTACGTGTTGGTCACCGTGGACCACATCGCGTTCCAGGCGGCGAGGTTGGTGATCCGTCCACCGGAGGCCGCGCCGTCCTCCCAGTACGCAAGGATGACCTTGAACCCGCGGGCGGTGGCGGCGTCGATGGCCCCCCGGTAGGCCTCCCACCAGGCCGTCCCCACGGTGTGGGTGTTGACGGGCAGCCGGACGGTGTTGACCCCCATGGTGGCGGCCATGTCGTCGTAGAGGGCGTTGGCCTTGGCCCGTACCGTCGCGTTGCTGTCGGAGGCGCTCAGGCCCTGCACGACGAGCGGACCCTTGCTGAAGTTGTCCCCCAGCACGGCCCAGTTCATACCCCGGAACTGGCTGGTGGCGGCGGTGGCCGGCGGGGACGCGACGACGACGCTGCCGGTCAGCACGGTCAGCACGGCCGCCAGGGTGACCAGCAACCGGCGTGCCGACCGGGTACGCGGGGGCGTTGACCGGGAAGCCCCGGAGGTCGGGGTCGCTGCTGGTCGGCGTGGGACCACGGTCATGCTGCCCTCCCGGGACAATCGTCGATGTTATCGCTAACACGGCTGCGGCATGTGCAGCCCCCGAGCCCGCAGCCCCGGCCTGGTCGACGTGCCCTGCGAGCCGCCGTGGCCTGCGTCCCACCGCAGTGGGAAACATGTGTTCTGGTTGTTACAGGCGCATTGCAGACAAGTGTTAGCGATCGCATCTGGGGTGTCAAGGCATCGACGATGCTCAGCACCGGGTCCGCCGTCGGCCCCGGCCGCACCGTGGCGGTGGGGCCGACGGCGGACGGGTCAGTGCAACCGCAGCCGCCAGTCGGCCGGCACCCGCCCCCGGGGGCCGGGGACGGGCTGGTCCAACGGACGCGAGGACGGGGCGGCCAACTCCGGCCCGTCGGTGTGCAACCGCTTCTCGGAGTAGTCCCAGAACCACGACTCACCGGGCTCGAAACTGCGGACCATCGGATGCCCGGTCGCGGCAGCGTGCGCCGTCGCGTGCTGGCCCGGCGAGGAGTCGCAGCAGCCCACGTGGCCGCAGCCCGTACAGCGACGCAGGTGGACCCACCACCCCTCGGAGGCGTCGCACTCGACGCAGCCCGGTCCGCTCGGCGGCACGGTCGGGTCGATCGCCGCCCCGGTGACGGCTGGTTCCTCGGGGTGGTCACTCACAGTGGGCTCCTCTCGGTCGCGGCGGCTCCGCGCCGCCGGCTACCCCGGTCGGGTGAGCCGGTCGGTCGACGGACGGGGTGGTGCGCCGATGACCCGACAATAGGGTCGACACCCGCACCAGCGCCCGGAGGCGATCCGCGATGTCCATCACCACCGCACGGCCCGGCAGGCCGACGGTCGTCCTCGTCCACGGGGCCTTCGCCGAGTCGGCGAGCTGGGACGGCGTGATCGCCGGGCTGATCGACGCCGGATATCCCGCCGTGGCCCTGGCCAACCCGCTGCGCGGGGTCCGGCACGACGCCGACCACCTGCGTGCCGTGCTCACCGGGATCGAGGGTCCGGTCGTCCTCGTCGGGCACTCGTACGGCGGGATGGTGATCTCCAACGTGCCCACTGCGGGCACCGGCGTGACCGCGCTGGTCTACGTCGGGGCCTTCGCCCCCGAGCCCGGGGAGAGCGCCGCCGACCTGGCCGGACGTTTCCCCGGCAGCTCGCTGGGCGAGACGCTGGCCACCGTCGCCCTCCCCGGCGGGGGCACCGACCTCTACATCCGGCAGGACCGCTACCACCACCAGTTCGCCGCCGACTCGACCGCGCAGCGGGCCGCCGTGATGGCGGTGACCCAGCGGCCGATCACCGGGGCCGCCCTGAACGAACCCTCCGGCGAGCCCGCCTGGCGGTCGCTGCCGTCCTGGTTCCTGTTCGGCAGCGAGGACCTCAACATCCCGGTCGCGGCCCACCGGTTCATGGCCGAGCGGGCGGGCTCCCGGCGCACGGTGGAGCTGCCCGGTGGTTCGCACACCGTGGCCATCCCGGAGGCCGCCCAGCTCGTCGCCCTCATCCGGGAGGCCGCCGACGCCACCTGACGCCCACCCGCCGGCGGGTCAGCGCGGCCCGTCGGACCCGGTGAGCCGGCCGTCGGCCAGCCGGAGCCAGCGGCGCACGGTGATCCCGGCCAGGAACCGTTCGTCGTGGCTGACGACGACGAACGCCCCCCGGTACGCCAGCAGCGCGCTCTCCAGCTGCGCGACGCTGGTCAGGTCCAGGTTGTTGGTGGGCTCGTCGAGCAGCAGCAACTGCGGCGCGGGCTCCGCGAACAGCACGCAGGCCAGCGTGGCGCGCAGCAGCTCGCCACCGGAGAGCACGCCGACCGGCAACCGGGCGCGGTCGCCCCGGAACAGGAACCGGGCCAGCAGGTTCATCCGGTCCGCCGCGGTCCGCGCCGGTGCGGAGGCGGCGAAGTTCTCGACGACCGTGCGGTCCGGGTCGAGCAGGTCGAGGCGCTGCGACAGGTACGCCACCCGCCCCGGTGCCCGGGTGACCGTGCCGGCGACGGGATCCTGGTCACCGGCGATCAACCGCAGCAGGGTGGACTTCCCCGCGCCGTTGGGACCGGTCAGGGCGATCCGCTCGGGGCCACGGATGTGCAGGTCCACACCGTCGCCGTCGAAGACCGACCGGCCGCCGTACCCCGCCTGGAGGCCCTCGCCACGGAACACGGTCCGGCCGGCGGGCACCGCCGGGTCGGGCAGGTCGACCACCAGGTGGTCGTCGCGCCGGGCGGCGTCGCTCGCCTGGTCCAGCCGGGCCTGGGCGTCGCGCGCCCGCGCGGTGTGCACGTCGTTGGCCCTGGCCGCCGACACCTGCGCGTCCCGCTGGAGTTTGCCGGCGACGATCCGGGCCAGCCCCGCGTCGGCCAGGTTCCGTGAGGCGGTGGAGGCCCGGCGGGCCGCCCGTTCGCGGGCCTGCTGGAGTTCACGCCGCTGCCGCTTCACGTCCTGCTCGGCCTGGCGTACCTGCCGGTCGGCGACCTCCCGCTCGGCCCGTACCGCCTGCTCGTACGCGGTGAAGCTGCCGCCGTACCAGCGGATCTCACCGTGGTCCAGGACGGCGATGCGGTCCATCTCGTCCAGCAGCGCCCGGTCGTGGCTGACCACGAGCAGGCACCCCGTCCAGGAGCGCAGCACCGCGGTCAGCCGCGCCCGCGCCGCGCGGTCGAGGTTGTTGGTCGGCTCGTCCAGCAGCAGCACGTCGGGCCGTCTGAGCAGCTCGGCGGCGAGGCCGAGGGACACCACCTGCCCGCCGCTGAGGGTGCCGAGCCGCCGGTCCAACCCGACGTCGGCCAGCCCGAGACGGTCGAGTTCGACCCGGGTCCGTTCCTCGACGTCCCAGTCGTCGCCGACGGTGGTGAAGTGCTCCTCGGCGACGTCCCCGGCCTCGATGGCGTGCAGCGCGGCGACGACACGGTCGACCCCGAGCACACCGGCGACCGTCTGGTCCCGGGCGAAGGGCAGGTGCTGGGGCAGATAGCCCAGCACACCCTCGACGGTGACGCTGCCCCCGGTCGGGCGCAGCTCACCGGCGATCAACCGCAGCAGGGTCGACTTGCCGGCGCCGTTGGCCGCGACCAGGCCGGTACGGCCGCCGGGCACGGAGAACGACAGGTCGGTGAAGACCGGGGTGTCGTCCGGCCAGGAAAAGGACAGGGCAGAGCTGACGACATGACTGTCGGACATGAGGACCTCGGAGGACAGGCGAACCGGGCGGACCTCCGCCACCCGGCGACGGGCACGCGACGACCGGGGCGGTGCACCGGCGCGACCTGTGCCGCATCGGTCACCGCTGTCGGTGCTCACCCGGAGATGTCGTCGTCACCTGCCACGATCCGCTCCCCTCCGCGAAGGCCTCCACCCTAGCCCACCACCCCGACGCCGACGACCGGTTACCCGGCGTGCCCAGGGACACCGGCCCTCGCCGCCGGCCGGTGGTGCCCGCCGGGAGGTCTCCCAGCGCTCCGCGGGGGCCGACGGGCACGCCCGCCGACCCCCGCGCACGCCGACCGCTACCCGTGGGCCGGCCGGATGCCCGTGTGGAAGTTGTAGACCGCCCCATTACGGGTGAGCGTGAGGTTCCACTTCCCGCCGTTCTTGAGCACCACCGGGTTGGCGGTCGGATACCGCTGGAGGAACCAGTCCTCCAGCCGCTGCCCGTCCGCGGCGGTGAGCAGCCCGAGCTCCCCCACCTCGGCCGCCCGGTGCGGCTCCGGGTTGCACCCGGCGTTGAACCGGTAACTGGTGTCCCGGTTCCACCGGCCGCAGCCGAGCATGGTGACCGTGACCGGGCCGGACTCCTTGAAGGCCAGCTGCGGGACCGGAGGATCGGCGACGACCACGTCGGGTGGCGTCTCCAGGGAGGGGAAGGGCACCGCCACCGTCTCGATGACGCCCTGCGACGCCCAGTTGAAGTCGACCTCGAACGACATGACCATCCCCTGTCCGCAGCGCCACGCCCGCCGGCCTGTCGCGGCGGCGCGTCGACGTGACCCATCATCGACCGGAACCGACCACGGGCAGCGCACACTGTCCGTGCCTGGACACTGGCGGTCAGCTGACAGCGCGGGCCGAACCCATACCGACGCCTGTCAATGTTGCCAAGCGTATCCAGACGTGTTGGAATAGCTCATATCGCCGCGGCACGGGGGCAACCGTGCCGACCACGGCCAGCACGGGAGCATCGCAGCGCCGGCAGCGCGCCGCCTCGGTCGGCGCTCGCACGCCACGTCGCCGGGCCATCGCCATGAGACGGGCACCATGGCGGGCGGGACCGCCTTCCGCCATGCCGCGCCCCGGCACGTGTCTCCGCCGGCCGACGCGCTCCACCCCTGCCGGCGGGCGTCCGATCCAGTCGGCCAGCGCACCAGAACCGGCGACGAGGTGAGAAGCGATCATGATTTCCCCAGAGAGTTCCGCGGGGTGGTACCGGCACCGCCTGGTGTGGGTGGCGGTGATCCTGCTGGCGGTGTCGGCCGGCACGGTCTTCCTGGCCAGGCGGGCCGGCCCGGAGACGGAGCCGGCGGACCTGCAGGCGCAGATCGTCGCCCGGATGCGTACCACACTCGAACAGGCGGACCCGGGTGAGCACCAGCACGCCGGGCACGGCGCCCAGCAGGGCGGCACCGAGGAGAAGGCGCCGGTGATCTGCGGGGTCCGGGTCTACGGCTACGAGCCCGAGGCGGCCACCGCGCTCGCCGACGTGCGGAAGGTCTACGGCTTCCACCTGTGCGGCATCGCCGAACAGAAGCGCCCCTGGGACGTGGCGGTGAAGCTGGCCGGGCCGGTGATCATGGACATGTCCACCGATCCCCCGGGCATCCAGGTGGTCGAGGCGACCGAGGGGGTCCGGTTCGTCGACCGGCTGCGGGAGATGTTCCCGGCCAGGTACGCCACGGTGGCGCAGCAGGAGGCGCTGACCGCCCCGGAGATGGCCGACCAGCGCCGCCGGTACGACACCGCGGCCGGGTTCTGACCCCACCGGCCGGGCCGGGTGGCACTTCCCCGACCGGCCGCCGGTCCGCACCACGACGGCGCGGTGACCGCCGTCCTGCGTACGTGCCGTCCCACCAGCGATCCGGCGATCTCGGACAGGTCGCTCCACATCCGACTAAACATTGATCAACGTTGATATTTACTGCAATAGATGCAACAGTGGGTCCGGAAGCGTTCGCAGCCCAATGTTTCCTACCGAGGAATGGAGGATGAACAGTGCGTTCACACAGCTCCGACCAATCCGGTGGACGGCCCCGGTCCACCGTCCGCCGGTCCCTCCAGGCGCTCGTCCTGATGTTCGCCATGGTTGTCGGCACGCTGCCCGCCATCGGGGCGGCCCAGGCCCACGGCACCGTCATCAACCCGGCGACCCGCGCCTACCAGTGCTGGAAGACCTGGGGCAGCCAGCACACCAACCCCGCCATGCAGCAGCAGGACCCGATGTGCTGGCAGGCCTTCCAGGCCAACCCGGACACCATGTGGAACTGGATGAGCCAGCTGCGTGACGGCCTGGCCGGCCAGTACCAGCCCAGCACCCCGGACGGGCAGCTGTGCAGCAACGCCCTGTCCAGGAACAACTCGCTGAACCAGCCCGGGGCGTGGAAGGCGACCACCGTCAGCCGTAACCTGACCGTCCAGATGTACGACCAGGCCAGCCACGGCGCCGACTTCTTCCGGGTCTACGTCACCAAGCAGGGGTTCAACTCCGCCACCCAGCGGCTCGGGTGGGGCAACCTCGACCTGATCACGACGACCGGACGTTACGCGCCGGCACAGAACATCTCGTTCAACGTCTCGATCCCGTCGTCGCGGAGCGGCAACCACATCCTGTTCTTCATCTGGAAGGCGTCCCACGCGGACCAGACCTACATGTGGTGCAGCGACATCAAGATCTGACCGGCATCCGGCACCACCACCGCGGCCCAGGACGGCGACGTCCTGGGCCGCCGCCGCTCCCCCGACGGGGTGGTGGTGCCGACGCCACCCGACGACGCGAGGCGCTCCTCAGCGGTCAGCCGGATCCGCTGTCAGCAGCCGCTCGATGGCCGCCTTCCGCCGGTTCACCACGCCGGCGAAGTTGACCAGGAAGCCGAGGTAGACGACGGTTTCCGAGGCCCACATCGCCACCTCGGAGCCGCCGCCCGGACGGGGTTCGACGGTGATCGACATCGTGATGCCGCCACGAACTCCCCGCCGGCGCATGTTGATCGTTCCCGGTCCGGCGGCCGTCGTCCACAGCACGGCCCGGGGACCGCCGAACGCGCCACGGACGATCTGCGCCGCCTCCGCGGGGGGACACGCGGACGCGACAGTCGTCGTCGCTACCGCCCGCTGTGTCTCGATGAACTGCCAGACGATGACGCCGACCACGCCGGCGACGAATGCGAAGCAGAAGAAGCCCTCCATGCCGGCCCCTGACGGACCGCTGCGCCAGGCCACGGCCGGCGACGAACCCCGCCGACCTGGCGGCGGGCGTCGCGCAGGCCGCCGGCAGGACCAGGACCGGGTCGGCTGTCGACGCGGCGCGACCCGGAGGCGCTCAGGAGGGGAAACCCGGCGGACGGGGCCACTGCTCCGCCTCGGGGTCGGGCCGGTAACCCGGCGTCGGCCCGACGGGCGGCAGTGCCTCGGCGGGCTTCGGCCCCGGGCCGGAGACCGCCGGCACGGCCGCCCTGGGCCGCCAGACCTGATCCCCGCCGACCAGAGCACGGAAGTCGAACTGACACGTCGGGCAGGTGCGCAGCGCGGTCTCGGCCCGGCGGTCACCGCACCGCTGGCAGTACGTCACCACCGTCTCGTCGGCGTCCATCCCCTGGCAGCGGGGACAGGCGAATGTCGGACCCCTGTCCTGGAGCTGCACCAGTCGACCGGCGAGCACGTAGGGCGTGACCAGTCCGCTGATGCCGCTGGCCAGCTCCCGGGTACGCCGGGTGCGCTCCTGCCGGCGTTCCAGCTCCGGATTGGTGACCTTCTCCAACCGGCAGGTGGTGCAGGTGCGCAGGGTCCGCACCGGCAGCAGGCCGCGCAGCCGGGCCTGCTGGTGCAGGAAGGTCACCACCGGCACGTCCGCCGGTTCGACGGTGATCCGGTCGGTTCCACCCGCCGCGAGGCGTTCCTCGACCCGGAACACCAGCGACTGCACCTGCCCGACCAGCTTCGGCGGCATCCCGCCCGGCCGGCTGACGATCAGCGTGCCGACCATCAACATGCCGTCGGCCAGTTCGGCGGGGACCTCGGCGACCGCGTCGGCCGTCTCGAAGGCGAAGACCGCGCCGCCGCCGGCACGGGTGACCACCGCCCGCCGGGGGGCCTGTCCGTCGCCGTCGAGCAGCCGTCCCGCGTGCCGGGAGAGCACCGCCTGCGCCCGGTTGGCCAGCCCGGCGGCGTGCTGCATCACCGCGACGTCACCGGGGCCCGTCTGCCGCCACCACGGGGCGAACGAGGTCGCCGCCGCCGGGTCGAGCCGGGCGAGGACGGCGTCGAACGTGCTCAGCACGGACTCGAAGAGGCTGACGTACACCGAGGTCACGCCCCAGCTCCGGCCCAGCCTGCCCGGCCAGCGGTCGACCAGCAGCACGCCCACCCGTACCCCTGGGCCGTCAGCCTCCAGGGTGATCCGCAGCAGGACCGGCACCTGCGTGGGCGAGAGCGTGACGCCACCGAGGCGGGAGCCGCGTACCGCCTCCAGGAGGCTGAGCTGCTCGGTACTCAGCGTGAAGGCGAGCTCGCGGAGACCGCGCAGCAGCTGCTGGCGGGCCAGGCTCGGCGGGGCGCCGAGTCGTCGCTCCGCGCCGGCCGCCAGCCGGCCGGGCTCCAGCCCGGCCGGGACGGCCGGCGGCAGGGCACCGGGTCCACCGGCGTCGGCCCAGCTCATTCCGCCACGTCGTAGGAGGCGCTGGTGTCGAAGCTGGACACGGCGGAGTCGTAGCAGGTGCCGGCGTCGTAGCTGCCCGCGTCGTAGGAGGTCGCGTCGTAGGAGGTCGCGTCGTAGGAGGTCGCGTCGTAGGAGGTGCCGGTCGGCGCGGTGCCGCTGGTGGCCCAGTCGACCTCGGCGGCGGCGGTCTCCAGGTGGTCGACCGCGGCGTCGGCGTAGTCGGTGGAGGCGGTGTAGTTGTCCCCGGCGATGTCGGCATGGTCGGCCGCCCGTGCCATGGCGCTCTCGGCGATCTCGACGTTGCCGGCCGCGGCGTTCTCCACCGCGTAGTCGGCCCAGTCCTGGGCGGAGTCGGCCCAGTCGTCGCCGCTGTCCGCGTGCCAGTTCGACCAGTCCTGGTCGCCGACGGCCCCGCCGATCTCAGCCTCCACGACCGACGCCGCCGGTTCCGGCAGCGCCGCCACCGCCCCGGCCGGGGTGGTGTCCACGATCGGCGTGTCGGCGGCCAGAAAATCGCCCCAGTCCGAGTCGGCACCCATGCTCTGATTCCCCAGATTCTGCTGAACGTCGCGGTCAGCGGCCGTCGTCCGGAGGTTCCGGACGGATGCCGAGCACTGTGCCACGACCGCGCCGGGGACCGCGCGGCCGTGGGACCGGAGGCCGGAGCGATCCGCCGAGGTCACGGCCGGTTCCGGTAGCGAATGGGGGCTGGTGTCGACATGCCGACAGATTCCCGCCGACGTCGCCCGTCGGTCACCGACCCCGGACGCCCCCGCGTCGACCTGCCGCAGGCACCCTGCGGAGACGGCGGACGGGCGGTCGGCGTCGGTCAGCGCGTTTCGGCGGGGTCACCGCCTGGTCGGCCCCCGACGGGCACCCCCGCCGCCCTGTCGCGTCGCTGGTGTGACACCAGCGCGGCGGGCGGGGGTCGCCGCGCGGCCTCCAGCGCGGCGGCGGCACGCCGTTCCAGGCTGCGGTAACCGGCTCGGCGGGTCATCTCCAGTGCACGGCCGGCCCAATCGGCCGCCTCGCCGAGACGGCCGGTCCGGACGAACAGCACCGCCGATCCGATCAGGGCCTCCGCCTCCGGGCGCAGCGACCCGGCCTGCTGGGCGCTGATCCGGGCCTGCTCGAAGTGGGTGAGGGCCGCCGGGTCGTCGCCCTGGAGTGCCCATGCCTGCCCGATCGCGTTGTGGGCGTCGGCGGCGATCTGCCGGTCGTCGAGTTCCCTGCTCAGTTCGAAGGCCTTGGCCGCGGTGGCGAGCGCGGCCCGGCCCTCACCACCCTCGGCCCGTACCCGACTCAGCTCGATCAGGGCGGTCGCCTCGCCGTAACGGTCGCCGATGCCACGATGGATCTCCAGACCGTCGCTGATCAGGCTGGTGGCGGCGGTCAGGTGGCCCAGTTCCCGGCGGACCCCGCCCAGCGCGGTCAGTACGCCCGCCTGTCCGGTCGGCGACTTCAGCATCCGGTAGCGAACCAGCGCGGCGGTGAGGTAGTCGATCGCTTCCGGCAGCTTGCCCATCCGCCGGTAGGTGTCGCCGAGGTTGTTGAGGTTGACCGCGATGCCGGCGAGGCTGTTGTTGGCCTCGTTGGCGTGCAGAGCCTGCATGAAGTGCGCGACGGCCGCGTCCAGCTCGCCGAGATCGCTGTAGACGATGCCCAGGTTGCACAGCGCCGCCGTGTGCCCCTCCGACCAGCCGGCCTGCTCGCTCAGCGCCAGGGCCTGGCGAAGGTGGGTGATGGACTTGGCGTAGCGCGTGATGCTGTGGCAGGCCTGGGCGAGGCTGTGATGCGCCGCAGCCTGCCCGATCGCGCTGTCCTCGGCGCACGCGGCGGCCAGGCCCGCCTCGGCGATCGTGAACCAGTCGTGCATGTACTGGCGCAGCGCGAGGTATCCCCGCAGCGTGTCGGCGAGCATCCAGATCAACGGGCGTGTCTCGCTGTCAGTGACACCCTTGGCGAGCGCCACGAGGTTGGGTCGTTCGTTGTCCAGCCAGCCCAGTGCCGCCTGGTGGTCGTCGAGCGGGATGACCGGCACGCCGCGTGGTGGATCGGGGAGCCGCAGCCGGAACATCTGTGGGTACAGCTGACGGGCGGCGGCGTCCGCCGTGTGCAGGTAGTGGTCCAGCAGTCGACGGAGGGCGGCGCGCCGCGTCTCGGGGGTGATCTCGATCTGCGCCTGTCTCCTGGCGTACAGGCGCAGCAGGTCGTGGTAGGTGAACCGGCCGGGGCTGCGCTCGTCCAGCAGATGACTGCCGACCAACTGCTCGAGGAGAAGCTCCGCCGTGGCGGTGGTGTCCCCCAGCAGCGCGGCCGCCGCGGACACGGAGATGTCGTGTCCGGGCGCGACACCGAGCAGGCAGAACATGGTGCGTGCCCGGGCCGGCAGCATGCGGTACGACAGATCGAACGCGACGCCCACCATGCTGCGCTCGTCGTCACCCGTGGACAGCAGGTCGAGCCGGTTGTCGACGTTCAGTCTGTCGATGTACTGCTCGACGGACTGCCCCGGCCGGTCGGCGATCGTCGCGGCCGCGATACGCATGGCGAGCGGCAGGTAGGCGCAGGCGGCGGCCAGTGCCCCGATGGTCTCCGGCCTGGTGCTCCGGGCCTGGGTGCCGAGCAGGTGATGGAACATGGTGGTCGCGTCGTCGGGGGTCAGCACGTCGAGTTGCAGCCGGTACGCCCCGTCCAGGGCCACCAGCCCGCGGAGCCGGTTCCGGCTCGTGACCAGGACCATGCATCCGGGCGCCGCCGGAAGCAGTGGACGGACGTCGCCCACCGCGGCCACGTTGTCGATCACCACGAGCACCCGGCGGTCGGCCAGCAGCGATCGGTACAGCGCGGAGAGTTCGTCGACCCCCAGCGGAATGGTGTGCATCGGTGCCCCGAGGACCCGGACGAACTGGGCGAGGGCCTCCGCGGGACGGACCGGCACCCGATTGGCGTACCCGTACATGTTGATATAGAGCTGACCGTCGGGAAAAAGGTGACGGACCCGGTGTGCCCAGTGCGTCGCGAGCGCGGTCTTGCCGACACCGGCCGACCCGGAGATCACCACGCGGACTCCCCCCGGTCCGGCACCCGCCGCCAGGTGGCTGTCGAGTTCGGCCAGCCGCTCGGTGCGGCCGACGAAGACCGCCGCGTCGACAGGCAACTGTGCCGGCACGGAGGAGGTGACCGCCCTCGCCGGTTCGCTGCTCTCCGGAACCGGTAGCTGAGCGCCCTGGGTGCGGAAGCGGGACCGCAGCATCGACACGTGCAGTTCGTTCAACTCGGGGCCCGGTTCGACACCGAGGACGTCCAGGAAGTGCTCACGGGTCCGGGCGTACCAGTTGATCGCCTCGGCGCTGCGGCTCGCCGCCCGCAGCGCCCGCATCAGTTCCGCGACGATGGACTCGGCCAGCGGATTCTCCATGGTCAGGGCGGTCAGCGTGTCGATCACGACGTCCGGGTGACCGTTGCCCGTCTCCAGTTTCGCCCATTCGACGGCAGCGGTCAGCCGTTGCTGTCCCCACGTTTCGCGCGTACGGCTCACCCAGTGGCCGGAGAGGTCGGCCATGGCGGGGCCACGCCACAGCGATAAAGCTCGACCGAGTAAAGCCGCCCTACGTCCCTGGTCAGGTTCGCTTCGCGCCCGTTCGACGAGGCTCAAGAAATTGCGGACGTCGATGATGTCGGGCGATGCTTCGAGTGTGTAACCCTGCGATGTTCGTGATATCATCACCGCATTGGATTTGTCCACCTTCGCCAGTAGTCGGCGAATCCGGGAGATGTGGGCGTACAGCGCGTTGCGCACGGCGGAAGGCGGGCGTTCCCAGACCCGATCAACGAGGCTGTCGACCGAGACGACCTGCCCGGCATGAGACACGAGCACGGCCAGCACCAGCCGCTGTTTAACCGGCCCGAGGACGAGCGGCACCCCGTCTACCAGCACTTTTACTGTGCCGAGCAGGCGAAAATCCCAATCGGCCATAGCGCCACCACCCTCCCGCCCACGCCCCCGTACGAGCTTGGGTCGGTGTCGTCGAGTTGGCCGGACCACGGCGTCAAATAGCAGCTGGCCAATGGACATGGCACGCCCATTCTGGCCCAAGCCTCCACCGAAAACAAGGCACCGACAAGACATCAGCAGATTTCTCGGCCCCGCGGCGGGTCACGCTGTCAGGCTCCGGCAGGGCTGCCCGCCGACACGAATAACACCCGTTCCATAGGCTGGGAAACTGATTTACTCAGGAGATCGGTGCTGATTTACGCGGGTCAGTTCTCGGGAGTTTTTGGGCCAATAGCATAATTTGATCCGCCGGCCCGGGGGCGCGCTGCGCGCGGTGCCCCCGTCGTCGCTCCCGTTCGGGGTGGCGTGGGCAGGTCGTCGACCGCGGACGTGTCTGGGTCGCCCGGCTCACGATGGCCGGCACCGGCGGCGTCGAACAGGCGGCGCAGGATGGTGCCGGCGGGCACACCGACGGCAGGAACGGAGCCGCGCCGGCGGTTCCCGTTCCTGCCGTCGGTGTGCCCCCGAACCGGGCTACAGGCTGCGGACCAGGCCGCCGTCGCACCGTAGCGCGGTCCCGGTGATGTACGAGGCCGGCGCTCCACAGAGGAACGCGGCGGTCGCCGCGAACTCCGCCGGACGGCCGTACCGGCGCGCCGGGATCGTGGCGATGGAGAGCTCCCTGGTGTCGGCGACGGTGCGGCCGCCTCGCCGGGCGTTGGCCGCGTCGACCGCCGCCGTCCGCTCGGTCTCGATGCGACCCGGCAGGAGCATGTTCACCGTGACGCCGTCCGCAGCCACCTCGGTGGCCAGCGTCTTGAGGTAACCGGCGAGCGCCGCGCGGCCCAGGTTCGACAGCGCGAGGTTCGGCAACGGGGCCGCGACCCCGCTCGAACCCACCGCGAGAATCCGCCCCCAGCGCCTCCTCCGCATGACCGGCAGCGCGTGCGACACCAACCTGACGTGCTGCCGCACCAACGCATCGAGCGCCGCGTCCACCGCGTCGACACCGATGTCCGCCGCCGCGCCCGGCCGAGGACCGGGCCCGTTGAGCACCAGGATGTCCGGTGCCGCGAATGCCGCGACCGTCGCCGCGAACAGCTCGGCCGGTCCGTCGTCGGCGAGGAGATCGACGCCGACGCCGACGGCGCGCGGCAGCGTGGCGGCAATCTGCTTCGCGAGTGCCTCCCGGCGACCGCAGACCACCGTACGCGCGCCTTCGGCGGCCAGCTGCTCGGCTATCGCCCGGCCGAGACCGCCGGTCGACGCACAGACCAGAGCCGTCCGTCCGGCAATACCGAGATCCATCCACCCTCCAGGAACGCTCTGCGGTACGGCCGCCGGTCAGCGGCCGGCGACCCGGTCCACCATCTCGTCGCCCGCGGGGTTGCGCTTCGCGGTGATCACCTTCTGGTGCGGGTCGGTCGTCATCACCCGCTGGAGAACCCGCGCCTGGTCGGAGACGTCCGTACGCGGCGACCACAGCGCCCCGTCGTGCAGGACCCGCAGGTCGTTCACGCTCAGGCCGCTGATGCGCTCCAGACGCGGCACGAGGGTGCGGTGGTCGGAGCCGGTCAGCACGGCACGGATGCGGTCCTCGTCCATCAGCAGGTCCGGGTGCTCAGCGGCCAGGAACTCGTGCAGGTGGGTCGCGCCCGCGGCGAACGGTGAATAGACCATGCAGACCAGCTGCGTGGTGGTGAGACCGAACGCGTCCTCGGCGTACTCGGTCGCCGTTCTGCGGGTGCGCTCGATGCCCTCCTCGGTGTCGTACCGCAGGCGCATCTCCTCGACCAGGTGCTCCGGGAAGTTCTTGCGACGCATCAGGCCCAGGGCGAAGTCGACGTACTGTCCCACACCCTCGCGGTAGGAGCGCTGGTACACCCGTTCGGTCCGCAGCCCGCGCAGGTGCGCCATGATCAGCGGATTCGCGCAGTCGGATTCGGTGAAGTTGAAGGCGACCTCGTCGAACACGAAGTGCAGGAAGTCCGAGAGCAGACGCCAGTGCGCGCCCGAGGCGTAGCTCGTGTAGTCGTAGATCGAGAAGAACTGCAGGGTGGCCGGGACGTCCGAGATCACCGCGCGCTCCTGGATCCGATCGACGTCGTCGGCGCCGTGGATCTCGCGGAAATAGGCGATGGCGAGCCCGTTGAGCGTCTCCAGGGTGCCCTTGAAGCCCTTCCTGCTGTCCGCCGGTTTCACGCCGGCCTCCCGGGACAGCTTGCGAATCCACAGGGCGTAGTCCCGCTGCTCCTGTGGGGAGTCACCGGTGATGATCAGGTCGACCCCGTCCCCGTGCCGGGCCGCGACGCCGAAGGAGCTGGCCACGTTCAGGTTGCAGGCGTTACAGAAGGTGGCGCGACCGTCGCCGTAGCTGCGGTGCCCGGACATGAGCATGTCGGTGCGGTTGAACTCGATCAGCCGGTGTGGCATCGGGCGGTCCCGCTCGAACGGACGGACCTGCTGGCCCTCCACCAGCAACAGCTCGACGCGCGGGTCGTCGTAGAGACCCAGCGCCTGGTAGGACCGGTCGATGTTCAGCATCACCTGGTACGGCATACCGCCGTGCCGCATGGTCACCACCCGCAGCCGGAAGGTGTCGCCGTGCCGTTCGGCGAGCGCGAGGTGGACGGCACGCACGAAGGCCACGGCATAGGCGCTGTCCTTCCCGCCACCGTAGGCCACCATGACGGTGTTCCGGGCCAGGTCGTCCTGGTACGGCAGGGACTCGTACAGGCGTGTGGCGCATTCCTCGACCGCTGGAACGTCCCGCTCCGGCAGTGCCTTCCGTAGGTCCGCCAGGACTGTCTTGCGCAGCATGAAGTGCCTCCCTGAATACCGTCACCGCGAGAGCGGTCGAAGATGTTGCGGTCCGGCCCGTCGGACGACGCGGCCGGCTATCCGTGAACGGAGACGTCCCACCGGACGGACGGCTCGCCGCGCAGCCAGGCCAGGAACGCGGCGTTGCCCAGCAGGTCGGTGTGACCGCCGGGAAAGTCCCGGTGGGCGAAGTCCCCGTGGGTCGACCGGCCCCATTCGGCGAGGCCGGCCGTCGTGGTGAGCGGATCGGTCTCGCCTCGGGCGGCGAGGATGGTGCACCGCAGCGGACCGCACCGGACCGGGTCGAACTCCCTCAGCAGGGTCAGGTCACTCATGGCGGTGTCGATGACGACCTCCCGCCATTCGCCCGAGGAGGGCAACTCCGGGTTCATCTCGTCGAGGTACGCGGCCAGGGCCGCCCGGCTCCGGGTGACCGATTCGGACACCGAGAACAGGTGGGGCGGCATCGCCCCGACGACCACCACCGCGGCCGGCCCGGTCGCGGACCTCTCCAGCTCGGCGGCCGCCGCGAAGGCGACGTACGCGCCGAAGCTGTGCCCGACGAGCACCGGCCGGACGCTTCGCCGGGCCGCCACCTGGTCGACGCAGGACCGCACCACATGGTCGAACGACAGGGCGGGCCGGCCGAAGCCCCTGCCGAACCGACCGGGATAGCAGACCAGCCAGGCCGGCGGCCCGAACGCCTGCATGAGCGGGCGCAACTCGCCACCGAAGGAGCCCGCACCGGGAAGGACGGCGATGTCCGGGCCGGTGGGAGCCCTCCTGTCCGGGGTCACGAGCCGAGACCCAGCTCGTCCATCACCAGCGAGATGCTGATGACGCCGAGGCGGTAGTCCCACTTGTCCTGCCGGTCGAGACGGCTCGGGTCCAGGCAGTTCGGCGTGAACAGGCCGGTGGCCGCGACGAGCTCACGCCAGCGGGACCAGGTCGGGCCGGTGACCGACGCCAGGTCGGGGGCGGTGAAGCCGTGCTTTCCCCGGCGCATGACCGACTCGGGAACGACGCCTTCGTAGGCGGCCCGGAGGCAGGACTTGCCCTCGAAGTCCACGACCTTCGCGTCGTCGCCCACCCGCGCGGCGGCGGCGACGACCGGGTTGCCGAGGAACGGGTACCGGCCTTCGAGAGAGGTCTTCATCAGCATGGAGTCGCCGTGGTCGCCCAGCAGGTGGCCGGAGAGCTGGACGTAGACGTCCGCGACGGAGCGCAGTTGCATCGGTGACAGGCGGCGGGCCTCCTCGTCGGAGAAGGGAATCAGCCTGGACCGCCAGAACTCGTTTCCGGTGACCGCGTCGAGAGCACTGGACGACAGGTACGCCGTCCGGCGTTCGTCGAGCCGACGCCAGTCGACCTCCCAGCTGAAATCCGGGTTACCCCATGCCTGTTCGTTCTCGGTGCGACCGGAGCGCTTGAACCGGGTCGCGCTGTCGAACGCGTACGAGTCGTAGCCGAAGAACAGTTCGTCGGCGCCCTCGCCGGACACCACACCCTTGATGCCGTTGGCGTGCACGGCCTCGGCCAGCATCATCGCGGCCACGTTGTAGGTCTCGCGCTGCGGGTAGCAACAGTGACGGACCATCTCCTCGAACCTCGACAGCACATCCTGCGGGCCGCACCGGATCTGCTCGTGTTTGCTGCCGACCTTCTCCGCGACCTCGCGCTGAAACCGGCCCTCGTCGAGCGCCGGATCGTCGAAGACGACGGAGAACGTCCGGACCGGCCGGTCGAGGAGACTGCTGCACTCCAGCACGATCGCGGTGGAGTCGAATCCACCGCTCAGATAGGCGCCGATCTCCACGTCGGCGCACAGCCGGTCCCGTGTGGACTGCCGTACGCTGTCCCGCAGCTCCTCGGCGGACACCGGCCGCCCGTGTTCCTCGACGTCGCCGTAACGCCAGTAACGGATGGTCTGGTGCCCGTCGGCGTCGAACCGGACAGCGCAGCCGGGTGGCACGGCGAGCAGCCCGGCCACGAGGGTTCGCGGCGCGACGATGTTCCCCAGCGAGAAATACTGGTCGATCGCGCCGATGTCCACCCTCCAGGCCCGGTCGAGGCACCGCACCAGTGGCTTGATCTCGGAACAGAAGTGCACCCGCGCGTCATCCGTCACGTAGTAGAGCGGGCAGATCCCGAACCGGTCCCGGGCGAGCAGCAGGGAGTTCTCGGCCCGGTCGACGATCACGGTGGCGAACTGGCCATCCACCATGGCGAGCCCGTCGATCCCGTAGCGTGCGACGAGTTCCGGGATCACGGCGACGTCGACCCCGTTGTGCCCCAGGTCGGTACCGCATCGCTCGCGGAGCGTCCGGTGGTTGAACACCTCACCGTTGGTCATGGCGAGGTAGCGACCGCTGCGGTCCTCCGCCGGCTGCCAGCCGTCCACCAGTCCGGTCATGCCCAGGCGGGCGAGCTTGGCCGACACCGTCCCGGTGTTCAGCGAGTAGGTCTCATCCGGCCCACGATGGACGATCCGGGAGTGCATGGCGGCGACGACACCACGATCGAAGCCGCCGGCCGGTGAGTATGTCCCGCAAACCCCGCACACGGCGTCACGCACTCCTCTCGGACAACTCGACGACAAGCGACTGGAGGTTCTCGGCGCGCAGGACGTCCCGGACACCGACGTCCATCCAGCCCAGTTCCTTGAGCTTCGTCACGAGGGCCAGCGTCGAGGCCGAGTCGCCTCCGATGTCGAAGAAGTTGTCCGCCAAGCTGGCGTCGGTGGTCCCGGTGAGACGGCGCACGAGCTGGAGGATCTGCTCGGCCACGGAGACCGCCGCGGCGGTGTCCGGCTCGACGCGGCGACCGGCCCGCAGCGCGTCCCGGTCCACCTTGCCGTTAGGGGTGTACGGCAGCGCGCCGATCTGCTGGATGACCGAGGGAACCTTGTAGCCGTCGAGGACCGACTCCAGGTGCCGACGTACCTCCCGGACGGTGGCCCCGCCCAGGTAGTAGCAGACCAGAGCATCCGCGGAGGCCTGAGCGAAGCCGTCGTGCGACTCGGCGGTCACCACCGACTCGACGACCCCGGGGCATCGGCAGGCGGCGCTCTCGATCTCGCCCGGGTCGATGCGGTAACCGCGCACCTTCACCTGACGATCGACCCGTTCCACGAAGAAGAGCCGTCCGTCCCGCTCTTCGACCACATCGCCGGTGCGGTAGATCCGCGCCCCGCTCCCGTCGACGAAACGCTGCACACCCGTAGGCGTCAGGTAACCGAGCGCCACACAACCGCCGGTGAGCACCAGCTCTCCCCGCGTCGCGCGGCCGCCTGCGGCGTCGTCCGCGGGTGTCGACAGCGGCTCCAGGTGGAAGGCACCCTCGCCCACCATATCCCCGAGCGGCACCCCGTCGGCGCACTCGTCGGGGGTGAGCGGGTCGGTGAGAAGACTGCAGATCGTGGTCTCGGTGGTCCCGTAGGCGTTGTGGAACGCCGCCACCTCGGACCATTTCCGCACCACAGCCGGGCGGCACGCCCCACCCCCGTTGATCACGTGCTGCAGGCACATGGTGGGCGTCGGTTCGGTCGCCGTCAGCGCGAACGGCGTGGTCTTGAGATGGGTGATCCGGAAGTCCTCGAGCGTGGCGCCCAGCATGCCGCCCGGTCGCAGCTGCTGTTCCGGGAGGACCACGAGACATGCGCCGGAGGTCAGCGTCCAGAGGATCTCCGTGATGCAGCCGTCGAAGGTCAACCGGGCGAACTGGAGCGTGCGGGACCGCGTCGTCATCGCCAGCCGCCGCACATGGTCCCGGATCACCTGCGCCAGCGGATCGAACCGGACCAGTACGCACTTGGGCTCACCGGTCGAGCCCGACGTGTGGATCGCGTAGGCGATCCGGTCCGCACCCTCCGCCGCCAGGTCGATCACCCGCGGCTGCTGCTCGTCCGCGCCCCACGGCAGCGTCGAGGCGGCGGCGATCACGGGGATCGGTGACGAGTCCGCCGTGCGGGCCACCACCTTGATGTCGAGCGAGGTGACCTTGCTCGCGTTCTGTGCTCTGCTGTCGCGCGGGTCGATGAAGACGAACGGACAGCCGGCGACCAATGCGCCGATCATGGCGACGATCGATGCGGCGCTCCGCGTGGCCTCGATCCCCACGAACTCCCCGGGGCCGGCCGTGGTCTGGAGCTTGGCGGAGAACTCGTTGACGTACTCGCCGAACTGCCGGTAGGTGATCACCTGGTCACCGGTGACGAGGGCCTCGTGCCGCCCGTGGCTCCGGATGGCGTCCTCCACCGCCGACACGATGGAACCTTGCGTCATGGTCGCTTCCCCCGCTCTCATGCCACGGTGTGTGAGAGAGTGCCCACGCCGTCGACGACAGCCTTGATCACATCGCCCGGCGTGATGACCGCCGCTCCCGGCGTACCGGTGCAGATGACGGTTCCGGCGGTGAGGGTGCGGCCGGCGGTGAAGTACTCCACCAGGTAGCCCAGGTCGTACTTCATCTCGGAGACGGGCGCGGTGGCGACAACCTCGCCGTTGCGTACCGTCGAGACGCGGATCGCCTGGAGCTCGTCGTCGTCGAACTCGTCCAGGGTCACCAGTTGTGGTCCCACGCTGCAGAAGGTGTCGAACCCCTTGGCCCAGGGGATGTAGCGGGGGTTCTCCCGGATCACGTCCTCAGCCGTCATGTCGAGGACGGCGGTGACCCCGGCGATGACCGAACGCCACGCCCCGCGGCTCACGTTCTTGCAGGCGCGACCGACGACCAGCCCCAACTCGGCCTCCGCCGTCACGCGCTTGCTCTGCGAGGGCAGCGAGATCTGCTGCCCATTGCCGATGAGGCACCCTCGCGGCCGCAGGTAGGAGCCGGGTCCGGACACCGGTTGATCGGTGTTGAGATCCGCAGAGTGACCCCGGTAGTTCAGTCCCGCGCCCCAGATGTCACCGCTGTCGAGGACGGTGGCGGCGTCGGCGAGCGTCACGTCGCCCGGCTGTCCCGCGCTGACCTGTTCCGCGATCCCGGCTCGGTGGGCCTCCCCCACCAGGTCGGTCATGAGCGTTCCCTGGACGGTGGACAGCGGCACCCAGTCGCCGTCCCGGGCGGCGAAGATCTGGTGGCCGTCCTCGACGGCGAATCGCGCCAGCCTCACCTGGCACCTCCGGCGACCGGGGCTTCCAGGGACTTCATCTCGGCCGCCAGGGCGGCGACCATCCGGTCGGCCGCCTCGCGGATGTCGTTGCGGTGCACGCTGCGCCGGGCCAGTTCGGCCGCCTTTTCCATGAGGCTCGCCGGCTCGAGACCGTACTCCGCGCAGATCTGTTCGATGAAGGGGAAGTAGCCGGAGTGCACCCCGATGACGCCGCCGAGGACCTGCAGGTTCCGGTTCTCCGGGAGTCGTTCGAGGTTGGCCCGGCAGTATCCCGCGATGCGGGCCAGGGCCTGGTAGGAGTACTTGTCCTCGCCGAGGATGCTGATGATGCTGGCGAGCGACTCGGTCTCCGCGTTGCCGGCGCCCCGACCGATCCCGTCCAACGTGCCGTCGACGATCGCGGCACCGGTCTCCAGCGCGGCCATGCTGTTCGCGTTCGCCATGCCGAGATTGTCGTGACCGTGGAAGCCGATCACCGGGCACAGGTCCCTCACCACGTCGATGTACTCCTTCACGTCGCTGGGCAGCATCGAGCCGTAGGAGTCCACGATGTACAGCCCGGCGATGTCCGGGGTGACCCCACTCAGCAGCTTGGGTATCTCCGAGGCGGGGGTGGCGCTCACCTTCATGAGGTTGAGGTAGACCTGGTCGCAGATCCCGACCGCCTCCTCGAGGTAATCCAGGTTCTCCGGCACCTGGTTGGCCTCCATGCCGATCCGGACGAATGACATGCCCTGGTCGCACAGTTCACGCAGGATCGACAGCCGGCTGAACTCCGGCTGGGCGAACATGCCCCACGACGACGAGGTGAGGTTGGACCGGGCGATCTCGCACCACCGGTCGAGTTTGATGTTGCTGGGCGTGAACCCGGCCCGCTCGGCTTCGTATCCGATACCGTGCCCGATTTCAATCTTCTGAATAGGCGTGTCGTCGAGGCGGCACAGCAGGGACGCGACGAAATTCTCGTCCATCTGGAAATTCACCGCGTAGGAGCCTTCGCGGAGGGTGGCGTCGAGAACCTCGATGGTCGGGGTCTGGAGGGGCGGGACGGGTGGCGCCGACATTATCAACTCCCGAGCTGCTCGCTTGGTGCCGGTTGTCTGGGGAGCGGTTGATTTCAAGGTTTCGGAAACCTGGATCAGCCAGCGCCGCAACCGTAGTGAGGCACGTCCTCGGACGGTCCTCGGCCATTCCCCAAGACCTGACGCCCGGCAGCGCGGAACGCGACGAAGGCGACCACCACCGAGGAGGCAGAAGGCAGACCACGGCCGGCGGGACACACCGGAGCCGGGGAACCGGTCCCGTGGGGCCGGTGCCGCCTCAGGTCAGCTGCAGGGAGTAGGCCCGAACCAGCTCGTTCATCCGGTAACGGCCCTGCCCGATCGCCTTGAGCAGGTGGAAGTCGACCAGCTCCTCGAGCAGCCGGTCGACCCGGGAGACGGACAGGCCGGCCATCCTCGCGACCTGATCAGGCTCGATGTCCTCCACATCGATGCGGCCGAGCAGCCGGAACAGTCGCTGGTGTTCGGGATCCAGCCAATAGAAGGACATGTCGAAGGCGGCGGTCAGCCCGGTGTTCTCGGTGTTCAGCTCGGCGAGCCGGGACGCGTCGTCGGCCAGCCGCGCGGCCAGGTAGGACACGCTCCAACTGGTCCGGTTGCGCAGGCGGACCGCGGCGCTGCGGATGGCGAGCGGCAGCCGTCCGCAGTGTCGCAGGATCTCGTCCACGGCCGCCGTCTCGGCGAGCGGTCGGTTGTCCCCCACCACGCTGCTGAAGAGGTCACGACCCGCCGCGATGGTGAATTCCGGCAGCGACAGCTGGCAGGTCGAGTGCAGGCTGGGCAGCCGGCGACGGCTGGTCACGATGGTCAGGCACCCGGCAGCGCCGGTCAGCAACGGCGTGATGTGGGAGGTGCTCGCGGCATCGTCGAGGATGACCAGGACACGCCTGCCGAGCAGCCAGGTGCGCCAGGCCGTGCAGCGTCCCTCCAGGTCGGGCGGGATCGCCTCGGCGGGCACGCCGGAGGTGCGCAGCAGCATGGACAGGACCGAGGACGCCTCCGCCCATCGGCCGCCTATGCCGTGTGCACCGAGGTCGACGAAGATCTGGCCGTCCGGATACGCCGCCGCGAGCCGCCGGCCCAGGTGCAGGGCGAACGCGGTCTTGCCGATACCGGCCATCCCGTCGATCGCGACGATGGCCGGTGGGGCCACGCTCAGTCCTTCGGCATGTCGCCGCAGCGCCTGCAGGACCGTGGCCTCCTCCCGCTCGCGGCCGGTGAGCCGCACCGCCTCGCCGGGCAGGGTGTGCCGTGGACGGGGCAGCTCGGGTGTCGCCTCCGGCTCGGTGGCGGCGGGCGGCAGATCGCTGCCGAGGATCCTGCGGTGCAGGTCCTTCAACTGGGTTTCGGGGTCCATGCCCAGCTCGTCGCGGAGGAGACGGCGGGTGGTGTCGAACACCCGCAACGCGTCCGCACGGGCACCCGAACGACACAGGGCGATCATCAGCTGCGCCACGAAGCGTTCGCGGAACGGGTTCTCCGCCACCGTCGCCGTCAGCTCACCGATCAGCGACGCGTGTCTGCCGAGTTCCAGTTCGAGATTGATGCACTGCTCAAGAACGGTCAGTCGCAACTCCTCGACGCTGACGACCTGGGACAGCAGCAGCGCACCGGTCAGCCCCGTCAACGCCCGGCCGCGCCAGATCGACAGGGCGGAGCGCAGGGTATCGATCTTGCGTACCGGATCGGTCTCCCGGTCGGCCAGCTCGACCTGCCTGGTGAAATCCTCCAGATCGAGTGCTGCGCCCGCACGGTCGAGCCGGTAGCCGTCACCGACGGGACTGATCGTCACACCGGTGCCGACCAGCAGGTTACGCAGGTCTGACACCGCGTTGCGGATCTGCTTGGAGGCGGTCGACGGCGCGACCTCGTCCCACACCGCGTCCACGAGCCGGGACAATGCCACCGGTTTACCGTCGGCCAGCAGGAGCATGCCCAGGACGGTCTGCTGTTTCGTTCCGTTGATCCGGATCGTCGTGTCGTTCGCCTGACAGTCGAGCGGTCCGAGGACACGAAACTGCGTAACCGGCACTAGTTACCCCCGCAAATGCGGCGATTGTCAGGCGGAACCGCTACCCGACGACGGCGGCAGGGCCTGATCTCGCCACTACGGGTAGGCGCGGAGCGGGTGGGCTGCGCAGCAACGAGCAGCGCACGGGCTCGTGGGCGCTATGGTAACGACGCCCCAGTCCGTTCGTCAACGACGATCATGACACCCAGGATCGACCGGGCCACCGTGGGTAACCGTCTCGACGACAGCCGACACGCTGCCGTGGAGCGGATGCGCCTGCGCAGGTGAACCGGCTGACCGGGGGCCGGACCGGCCGATCGGCGGTCGGCCGGTCCGACGGGGTTCGCCCGCGGGCGGCCGGGCGTCCTGCGGGGCCGGCTACCGAAGGGCGTCGTGGAGTAGCCGGGCGGTCCTCGCGCCCAGGGGGTCGTCGTTGTTCCCCGTGCACGAGTCGATGATGCCGATCGTCCCACCGGCCGGTCTTGTACGTTCTTGACGTGGCAGCCGGAGCGCGCCGCAAGAAGTGGACAAGGCCGCACAAGACTTCAGCAAGGTTCACCTCTCCACGGCCCCGGTCGACCCGGTGCGGCCGACCGGGGCCGAGACCGGGCGGGCCCGACGAGGACCGGTTTCCCCGGTGCGGCCACCGGCGGAGGACGGCCGCTGCGGTGCCCGCCGCGCACCGCGTGTCGCATCCCCCGACTACGGCGGGCCGGGCACCACCGGCCGCGGCACTGATCGAGCCCGGTCACATCGTGAACGTTCCTTCGAGCGCGTCCGCGGAGAATCCTTCGGGCAGCGGAAGTCCCAGGAGCACGAACAGGGCGGTCAGGAACGCGGCCCGCTCGGACTCGCCGATCGCGCCGCCGCGGCGGACGGTCTTCGCGGTCGGACCGACCGCCTTGAAGGCGGCCGCGAAGTCGGCGGTGGAGAGCGCCGTGAAGATCTGCCCGGCCACCGGGGACGGTGCGCTCTCCAGTTCCCCGCCGCCGACGCCCATCGCCGCGTGGTCCTTCGCGATCCGTCCGATCTGCTCGCCCAGCTGGGGCTTCACCGAGACCGTCTCGTCCGGCCGGCCGGCGACGAGCAGCGAGGCGTCCAGCCACTGCGGCTCCACGCCCTGCGCGGAGCCGATGCGGGCCACCGGCACCACCAGAACCGGCGCGTGCTTGACATTGAGGTCGAACATCAGCAGACGCAGCCACAGCAGGTCGGCTCCGACCGCGTCC
Source organism: Micromonospora rifamycinica (assembly GCF_900090265.1). NCBI lineage: Bacteria > Bacillati > Actinomycetota > Actinomycetes > Micromonosporales > Micromonosporaceae > Micromonospora > Micromonospora rifamycinica. The sequence continues at coordinate 33,105 of NZ_LT607752.1, read as the reverse complement.
GCGGGGCAGACCAGTATGGACGCCGCCTCGAATTCGGTCGCCGCGCTGAGGAGCGGCGTGGCCCGCAGCGACGCGGACACGGCCGCGGCCGTCCCGGCCTCTGCGGTGAAGCTGCGCGCCCGCAACCCGGGCGACCAGCGGATCTCTCCGGCGGGGTCTGCTGTCACCACGGCGAGCGGTACCCGACCGAGCGAGAAGGACTCGCCCCGCTCGGCGTGACCGGCCTCGGTCAGGTCACTCAGGTATGCGTCGACCGCCTGCTCGTGGCTGAGGCCGTCGTGCCGGCCCGCCCGGAGCGTCATCCCGGTCTTGATGACCGGCGGCGTCAGCCAGCTGGCCGGATCGGCACCGGGTTCGTGCGGTCCGAGACCGAACCGGACCGGAAGCCCGACGCTGCGCGCGAACTCCAGGTCGGCAACCGAGTGCGCCGGGTTGACGATGACCGCGCCCGTGCCGAACTCGGGCTTGACCCAGTCCGCGACCCACACCGGCAGCAGATCGCCGTGCAACGGATGGCGCACGAGGCGGCCACTGAAGTAGGGACGCGGACGCACCTCGCTCCCCGCGAGCATCTCGTGGTCCGGGTGGACGGCCACCGCGCAGGCGGCGGTGAACGGCGACCAGTCGGTCGTGAACGTGCTGAGCGCCCCGCCGCTCGCCGCACCCGTCACGGGATCGACGAACGGTAGGCGGAAGACCGCCCCGGGTGCCCGGCGCAGCGCCTTCTTCTGCTTGGCGTCCAGCCGGGCGCCCCAGGAGGACGTCGATCCGCCTGCCACCGCGGCGAGCGCGGCCGGCGAGGGCGCATAGGCCAGCGTCCAGGGCCCGGCCTCCTCGTCCTCGGCGCTCACCGCGAGTCTTCCCGCGGACGCCAGGGCGCGCAGCAGTCCCACGGCCGGGCTGGCAGGTGCCGGGGCCGAGGAGCGCAGGAGCGTGCCGAGTCTCTCGCAGGCGGCGGTCACCGCTCTCAGCCGCCGCTCGTGGAGCTCATCCAGAGGGGCGCCGATCGTCAGGACCTTGCTGGTCATCTCTGCCTCCACCGTCGCTGAATCGCCAGGAACACCCGGACATAGTAAGGGCCGAAATATCCCCCGCAAATACGCGGCTGGCGGTTGGAAAAAGGTCAGGAACGTACAAGACGTGAGGTGCGGAAGCCGCGACCATAGCGCCGACAGGACTGTCCGGTGTCTCATCGGTTTGGAGCGGGTGCAGTGATCGCAAATGACGGCTCGGAAACTCGGCTGGCACGGCTGTCGGTGGGCCAGGAACAGCTGTGGTTTCTCGAGCAGATGGCACCCGGGCTCGCCACGTACAACGTCTCGGTGGCCCATCGGATTCGCGGGCCGTTGAACATCGCAGCACTCAGGACCGCTCTCACCGCACTCGTCCGGCGGCACGAGTTGCTGCGGGGAACGGTTACCACCGTCGACGGGGTGCCGGGGATGGTGATCACTCCATTCTCGGATGTGCCGCTGCCGATCAGCGATCTGAGCGACGAGACGCCCGAAACACGTGAGGCCGCGCTCGCAGCGGGCCTGCGCGAGCACTCCGCCCGGGCGTTCGACCTCACCGGTGGCCCGCTGTACCGGTTCAAGCTGTTCCGGTGCGGCCCGGACGAACACGTGCTGTCGCTCTCCTTCCACCACATCGTCACCGACGGATGGTCGACCAGCCTGCTGCTCAGGCAGCTGACGGACGAGTACGCCGCCGCCCTGGCCGGCACCGAGCCGGCCCCGCCCAAGCCCGCCGACTCGGCCGCGGCGGTGCGGTATCTCGACTTCGCCGCCGCGCAGCGCGCCGCACTCGACAACGGCGACCTGGAGGAGCAGCTCCGGTACTGGCACGGGCAGTTGGACGGGGCCGCTCCGCTGGAACTGCCCACCGATCGGCCGCGCCCGGCCGAACCGAGTTTCGCCAGCGGAACCGCGAGCGCCGAGCTGCCCGTCGAGCTCGTCCGTGCGCTGGCCACCGGCGAGGGCGTGTCCCCGTTCGTGGTCCTGTCGGCCGCGCTGCTCGTGCTCCTCAACCGGTACAGCGGGCACGACGACATCTGCCTGGGCACTGCCACTCTCGGCCGGACCGACCCGGACCTGGAGCAGGTGGTCGGTTACTTCACGAACATGGTGGTGCTGCGCACCACCCTGCACGACGACCCCAGCTTCACCGAGCTCGTGGCGCGGGTCGCGGACACCATGCTCGACGGGTACGACAACCAGGACGTGCCGTTCGAACGCGTCGTCGACCGTCTCCGCCCGCACCGCGACCCGGGTCGCAATCCGCTGTTCGGGGTCTGCGCCCAGTTCCTCACCGAATTCACTGCCGGAACCGCTCTGGACCTGCCCGGACTGACCACGGAGGCCATCGACGCGCCGTCGCTCGGCGCGCGCTTCGACCTGTCGTTGACGTTCGTCGAGTCACCGGACCGGCTGCGGGTGTTCGTCGAGTACGCCCTCGACCTCTTCGACGACTGGCGGGTCGAGGCCCTGGTCCGTCACCTCACGCAGGTGCTCTCGGCAGCCTGCGGACAGCCCACGCGGCCGGTGTCGGAACTGCCGTTGCTCGACGAGGAGGAGATCGGGGCGCTGTTGGCGGCCGGCACCGGTCAGCTGCTCGTCCATGCCGACGAGCCGGTCCACGCCGCTATCGCCCGTAGGGCGCAGGAGCAGCCCGACCAGGTCGCCGCCGTGTACGAGGACGACAGTTTGACGTACCGCGAGCTGGACCGCAGGGCGTTCGAGCTGGCCGCGTTCCTGCGCGGCCGGGGCGTGCGCGACGGCCAGGTCGTGGCCGTGGCGGTGGAGCGTGACCTCGACGCGCTCGTCGCGCTGCTCGGCGTCCTCCGGGCGGGTGCCGCCTTCGCGATCATGGATCCCTCGCACCCCGCGGGCCGACTGGAGTACATCCTGAGGGACACGGCTGCGCCGGTCGTGCTGACGCAGAGCCGCGTCCGGGACCGCATTCCGGAGACGGGTCCGTGGTCGATCGTGGAGATCGACCAGGAACGCGCGGCATTCGTCGAGGCGGGGGCCGCGGCGGAGCCCTGGGCCGAGGTCGGCAGGGATGCGCTCGCCTACGTCCTGTACACCTCGGGCTCGACCGGCCGGCCCAAGGGCGTGCTCATCGAACACCGCGCACTGCAGTCGTTCATCGCCTCCTACCGTCGGGTCTTCGACCTGCGGTCGGACGACCGGATGCTCCAGTTGGCGGCGCTGGCGTTCGACATGTCCCAGGGGGAGATCTTCGCCGGTCTCACCGCCGGAGCGAGTCTGGTCCTCGTCGACAAGGAGACCGGGACCTCGCCCGCCGCACTCGCCGCGCTCATGCGCCGGCAGCGGGTCACCTACATCTGCATGTCTCCGGCGATGTTGGCGCTGGTCGAGGGTGGACCGTACCCCGATCTGCGCAAGATCATGGCGGGTGGCGAGGCGGTACCGGCCGAGATGGTCGCCAAGTGGAACCTGCCGGGACGCCGTCTGATCAACTGCTACGGTCCCACCGAGGCAGCCGTCGGCTGCACCTCCTACGAATGCCCGCACGAGCCCGCGCGCAGCGCGCCGCCGATCGGCAAACCCTTCACCGACCGACGGATGTACGTGGTCGACAAGGCCGGTCGGTTGGTTCCCCGCGGCGTTCCCGGGGAGTTGCTGATCGGCGGTGCGGAGGGCCTCGCCCGCGGCTACCTCAACCAGCCGGAGCTGACCGCCAGGGCGTTCGTCGAGGATCCGTTCCACCCCGGTGGCCGGGTGTACCGCAGCGGCGACATCGTGCGCTGGAACCGGGACTACCAGTTGGAGTTCCTCGGTCGCGGCGACGGACAGGTGAAGATGCGGGGCCTGCGGATCGAGTTGGAGGAGATCGAGTCCGCGCTGATGTCGCACCCGGATGTCGGCGTCGCCGCGGTGGCGATGCGGCTGGACCGGCGGGGTGAGGCCCGCCTGGTCGGCTACGCCTCCCCCGCCGCCGACCGGCAGCCGGTCGCCACGGAACTGCGCGCCCACCTCGCCGAACGACTGCCCGACTACATGATCCCGACGGCCTGGGTGTTCCTGGACAGCCTGCCGTTGACCACCGCCCGGAAGGTGGATCGCAAGGCCCTGCCGGATCCGGTCGACGCCGATCCCGAGCAGGACTACGTCGCCCCGGAGGGCGGCACCGAGACGGCTGTCGCCCGGATCTACGCCGAGGTGCTCGAAGTCGACCGGGTGAGTGCGGCGGTGGCGTTCTTTGCGGCCGGTGGGAACTCGCTGCAGGCGATGCGGGTGGTCAGCCGCCTGGGCAAGGAATTCGGCGTGAAGCTGCGGATGCGCAGCATGTTCGCCGATGCCACGGTGCGTTCGGTCGCGGCCGAGGTGGACCGGCTGGTCGCGGCGCGGCCGACGAGGGCGGTCCAGCAGGCCGAAGCAGGGGCCGACCGTGCATTCTGACCTGCTGGTGCCGTTCGGCGCGGGGGATGGTGACGCGGCGCCCCTGTACTGCGTGCACTCCGCCTCCGGCTCCGCCTACACCTACCTCCCACTGGTCGGCGCGCTCGGTGGTCGACGGGTCGTGGGCATCGAGGCACCGGGGTATGACGGCGACGGCCTGCCCCCCGCTGATCTGCGCGAACTCGCGGACCGCTACGCCCGCGCCGTGGCGGACGACTGCGGGAGGCGACAGGCGTGCCTGCTCGGCTGGTCCATGGGCGGTTCGGTCGCGTACGCCATGGCCTGGCGGCTGCGGGCGCTGGGAGTCGTCGTGCCGCTCGTGGTGATCGTCGACGCACTGATGCACCACGCCGAGCCGACACCCCCGGTGCGCGAGATTCTCACCAGGTTCGCCGTCGATCTGGCTACGGAGGGGGGTGGCGGTCGGGCTGAGGAGGGCGTCGTCGCCGCGCTGCGGGCCTGGTCGTCGGACGCTCCCGTCACGGAAGCCTGGGGACTGCTGCGCCGCGCCGACCTGGTCCCCGAGGAGTTGGACGCCGAGACGCTCGCTCGCCGGTTCGAGGTGTTCCGCCGCAACGTCGAGGCCCTGCACCGGTACGCGCCGGAACCCGGTTACCCCGACCCGGTGCTGGTCATCGACGGCGAGGATTCGCCGCGTGGACCGCTGCGGTGGGCGGACGTGGCAACGCGGGTACGCACCGTGACGGTGCCGGGCGATCACTTCTCGCTCTGGCGGGGTGCGGGCCTGGCGGCGTTGGGTGCGCGGCTGAAGGAGGCGCTACGCGAGGCGTGTGCGGCGCCGGCCCGGGAGGTCCGGACGTGACGGCGCCGGCCGGGGTGGGGTCGGGTGACACCGTGGTCCGGCGGAGCCTCTGGCACAACCGGGATTTCGTCACGTTCTGGTCGGGCGAGACCCTGTCGTTGTTCGGCACGCAGATCACCGTTCTGGCACTTCCGCTGACTGCGGTGATCACCCTCGATGCCCAGCCCGAGCAGCTCGGCATCCTACGGTTCCTGCAGATGGTGCCGTACCTGCTGTTCGGGCCGCTGTTCGGGGTCTGGGTCGACCGTCACCGCCGCCGTACGGCGATGATCGGGGCGAACGTCGTCCGCATGGTGCTGATCGGGCTGATACCGGTGCTGGCCGGGCTCGGTCAACTCAACATGCCCGTACTTCTCATGATCACCTTCTGTGTCGGGATGGGTGCGGTGCTGTTCGACATCAGCTGGATGTCGTTCGTACCCACCCTGATTCGCGATCCCGGGTACCTTGTCGATGCCAACTCCAAGCTCGCCGCGACGTCCGCGACCGCCGACGCGGCCGGACCCGGCGTGGCGGGAGCGCTGGTGAACCTGCTGTCCGCGCCCGTCGCGATGGCCGCGAACGCGGTCACCTACCTCGGCTCGGTGATCTCCCTGCTGCTCATCCGTACCGAGGAGAAGCCACCGCCGGCCACGGTGAAGCGGCGGATCCGCACGGAGCTGGCGCAGGGGTTCGCGTTCGTCGCGCGGAACCGCCTGGTGCGGTGGATCGCCCTGGTCGGTGGCCTGGCGAACTTCTTCCTCTCCGCCACGCAGCCGATGTTCATCCTGTTCGCGGTGCGCGAACAGGACGTCCCCTCCTCGATGTTGGGCCTGATCTTCTCGATCGGCGCGGGTGGCGGGATCATCGGCGGGATGATCTGCCGTCGGCTGATCGAACGGCTGCACCTCGGCCGGGTCTACGCGGGCGCGCTCTGCGTGGCGTTCGTCCCCGCACTGCTGCTGCCGGCGGCCAGCGGGCCGACCCTCGTCCTGGGCGTCCTGTACACGGTCGCCTGGTTCCTCGGGTCACTGGGGCTCACGATGGTCAACATCGTGATCATGAGCGTGCGGCAGAACGTGACGCCGCCGTCGTTGCTGGGCCGCATGAACGCGGCGGTACGTGCCGTGATGTTCGGGCTCGGTGCGCTCGGTGGCCCGGTCGCGGGTCTGATCGCGGCCACGGCCGGGGTGCGGGAGGCCCTCTGGATCTCGACCGGCTGCTCGGGGGTGTTCGTGCTGTGCGGAGTCGCGCTGTCGCCGCTCACCAGGATGCGTACGATGCCGGGAGCCGCGACCGACCCGGCGGACCAGGCGGACGGGCCGGATCATGCCGGGCCTGGATCCCGCCCCCCGTCCGTGCCGGAGATGGCCGACTGAGCTCCGCGCCGCCACGCCGGGGATGCGTGCCGGGCTTCCCGGCTCCGGCCGGGCCGTCCGGCGGGACGGCACCGAACAGCCACGACGCCGGTCGGGTCCACGGTGCGTCCCGGCACCGCCGACGGGGGCGCGAGCCGGCGGAACGGCAGTGGCAGGCTCTTGTACGTTGATGTCGTGGACGCGGGTCAGCGGGTGACGGCGTGGCGACCGGCCGTGGAGGGCATCGTCGAGGTGCTCCACGCCCGGTTCACCGGTCACACGTACCCGATGCACACCCATGACTGCTGGACGCTGCTCATCGTGGACGACGGCGTGATCGAGTACGACCTGAACCGTACCCATCACGGCGTGCTGCGGTCCCAGGTGACACTGCTGCCTCCCGACGTGGCGCACGACGGTCGGGCCGCGACCGCGGCCGGCTTCCGCAAACGGGTGCTCTACCTCGATCCGGCGACCCTCGACACCGGCCTCATCGGGGCCGCCGTGGACGCGCCCATCCTGACGGAGCCGGCACTGCGGCAGCGGGTGCACTGGCTGCACCAGGCGCTGGCTCAGCCCGGTGAGGAGTTCGCCGCGCAGAGCCGGTTCTCGCTCATCCGCGAGGGGCTCGCCCAGCACCTCCGCCCGACTCCCCTCTCCCGACCCGAACCGGCCCTGGCCCGCCGGCTGCGCCGCCTGCTGGACGAGCGGACGGTGGACGGGGTGACGCTGGAGCTGGCCGCCCGGGAGTTCGACGTCAGTCCGGCGCACCTGGTGCGGTCGTTCACCGGCGCGTACGGGCTGGCGCCGCACGCGTACCTGACCGGGCGGCGCATCGACGCGGCCCGCCGGCTGCTGTTGCGCGGCGTACCGGCGGGCCAGGTCGCGGCCGCGACCGGCTTCTACGACCAGCCGCACCTGACCCGCCACTTCCGCCGCTACCTGGGCGTGACCCCGGGCCGGTACGCCGCCGGGTGACGCCTGCCCGCGCCGCCGCTCGCCGAGGCTCCTCGACGCCCCGACAGCGGAGCGGGCTGCGGCCCGGCGGCCGGTGCCCGACACCCGTGATCCGGGCGGGCGGAAGCCCCGGTTCAGCCCTTCACCGCGCCCGCGGTGAGCCCCTCGGTCAGGAAGCGCTGGCCGAAGGCGTACATGAGCACCACGGGGATGCTGACGAGCAGCGACGCGGCGGCGAGTTGCCCCTGCGGCACGACATCTCCGGTGATCATCGACTGCATGCCCACGGGGAGGGTCTTGTACTCGTCCTTGGTGATGAACACGAAGGCGAAGAGGAACTCGTTCCAGGCGTTGGTCAGGGTGAACAGCCCGACCGCCAGCAGGCCCGGCTTGGCCAGCGGCAGCACCACCCGGCGGAACGCCTGCAGGCGGGTGCAGCCGTCGACCAGCGCGGCCTCCTCCAACTCGACGGGGATCGACGCGAAGTACCCCGCCAGCAACCAGGTCGCGAACGGCAGGGTGAAGGTCGGATACGTCACGACCAGCGACCACAACGAGTCGGTGAGCCGCATCCCGATGAGCAGTTGATACAGCGGGATGAACAGCAGCGCGCCCGGCATCACGTAGGTGATCAGGACCGTGACGGTGAAACCCTGTGCCCCACGGAACCGCAGCCGGGCCAGCGCGTAGCCGGCCAGGGCGGCGCAGACCAGCGCCACCGCGGTGGACGCCACGGACACCAGCACCGTGTTGAGGTACCAGCGGCCGAACGGCTTGGTGGCGAAGAGGTCGGTGAACTGCTGGGTGGTCCACGGTGTCGGCCACAGGTCGCGGGCGTGCATGACGATCTGACCGTCGGACTTGAAGGCGGTGACGAAGATCCAGTACAGCGGGGCCAGGACGAAGACCAGCAGCCCGGCCAGGGCTACCCAGGACGCCAACCCCGACACCAGCGACGACGCCCGGCGACTCCCCCGGGCACCGAGGGCCGAGACCACCCGGCCGACCGCCGCCGCGATCAGCAGGAACACCCCGAGGAGCACCGCCGCCTTCCAGAAGATGTGCGGTGACGCCCAGGCCAGCAGGGCGACGGTCGCCGCCGCGACGGCCCACGGCAGGGCGGTGCGGACCGTGCGGACGGTACGGGGCGGCCGGGCCGGCCGGGTCCTGCGGGCACGTCGGGACGGGGCCACGCCCGAGTCCCGGCGCAACAGCCGGACCAGCAGGAACACCAGCACGCCGATGACCGGCAGCATGACGAGGGTGACCGCCGCTCCCGCGCCGTACTGGAGTTGCAGGATCGCCTTCGAGTACGCGACCAGCACGTACGGTGCCGTCGCGTCGCCCGGACCGCCCTGGGTCAGCAACCAGATGAGGTCGAAGTTGTTGAACGTCCAGATCGACGACAGGGTCACCGTCACGGTGATCACGTGGCGCAGTCCGGGCAGCGTCACGTGGAGGAACCGCCGCCACGGTGAGGCCCCGTCGACGGTCGCCGCCTCGTACAGCTCGGTGGGGATGGCCTTCAACCCGGCGAGGAAGGCGACGGTGAAGAACGGCACCCCCTTCCACACGTTGACGCCGATCACCGACGGCATGGCCAGCGACGCCTCGGACAGCCAGCCCGCGGGCCAGCTGTCGACCAGGTGTGCCCGCACCAGCAGCGGCCCGATCCCCGACCCGGTGAGCAGCGTGTTGACGCTGCCGAAGATCGGGTCGAGCAGCGAGCGCCAACTGAACGCGGTGACCACCGTGGGCACCACCCACGGCAGCAGGAGCAGCCCGGCCAGCACGGCCCGTCCCCGGCGTCGGTGGTGCAGCAGCAGGGCCGCGGACAGCCCGAGCACCACCTTGAACACCTCGGCGTACGCGGTGAAGACGAACGAGTTCACCACGCCCGTGTGGAACTGCTCGTCGTCGGTCAGGGCGAGGTAGTTGGCCAGGCCGACGAAGACGCTGTCCTGGCCGTGCCGTTCCGTCGTGCTGGTCACCACGGACCAGGCGATCGGCAGCAGCACCAGCACCCCGACCAGCACCGCGGTGGGGGCCAGGAACGTCGCCGCCAGCCGCCAGTCGCGGCCCAGTCGCCGCCCCGGCGCGGTACGGGGGCCGGGCCTCGGCCGTGGCGATGCTCCTGACGCCGGGGCGGGCGCCGGGCGGACCGAGGTCACTGCGGCAGCCCCTGCTGGGTGAAGATCTGCACCATCCTGGCGTGGGCGGCCCGCACCGCCTGCGCGGGCGACGTGCCCTGGATGACCTGCTGCATCAGGTCGGTGAGGACGTACGCGCCGACGGCGGCCTGCTGTCCCGCGCTGGCCTTCTGCGGGAAGTCCAGGCCGTTCTTCGTCGACAGCGGCAGCTTCTGTTGGGTGATCCTGCGCATGATGGGGAACGCCGGGTCGCCGCTGGTGAAGAACGGGTCGGCGTCCCAGACCTTCTCCCAGGCCGGCAGCGCCAGCCCCGGCGCCTCCTTCGCCACGCCGACGAGCGCGGGCGCGGTGACCAGGTACTGGGTCAGGAGCTTGGCCAGGGCGGGGTTCTTGGCACCCTTGAAGATGACGAAGCCCTGGGACTGGCCGAGCAGCAGGGAGTTGTCGGTGGCGGGGCCGGTGCAGTCGGCGAAGACGTGGGTGTTGGCGTAGACGGGGTTCTTCTTGGTCTTGGAGTCCGCGTAGACGCTGAACTGGTTGCGGGTGTAGCCGAGGATGCCGGCGAGCCAGTTCTCGTTGTTGCTGGAGTCGGTCCAGGCGGCCACCCCCGGCGGCAGCATCGGCTTGTACCGGGGATTGGTGTAGATGTCGGCGAGGAAGGTCACCGCCTGCACCGTCTCGGGCGAGTCGAAGGTGACCTTCCGGCCGTCGTTGGAGGCGATCGCCCCGCCGTACGAGTTGATCAGCGCCTCGATCATGCCGTTGGCGTCCCCGGACCGGTTCACGGTCATGCCCCAGCCGAACCGCCGCTTGCCGGGGTCGGAGATCGCCAGGCAGAGGTCCCGCAGCTCCTCCCAGGTGTAGACGTCCTTGGGAGTGATGCCCTCGTCGCTCATCCAGTCCTTGCGCAGGAAGGATCCGATGCCGATGAAGTGGTAGGGGATGGCGAACCACCTGCCGTCGAAGACGCAGAAGTTCTTGGACTCGGCGGTGGGCTCGCCGTACGTCGCCGTCAGCGCCTGGACGACGTCCGTCACGTCCTCCAGGTCGCCGAGCGCCTGGAACTGGGCGACGAACCGCGAGTCGGTCATGAACGCGAGGTCACGTGCCACGCCACCCTGGACCTCGGCATGGATCTTGGCGACCACGTCCCCGGCGTCGGCCTGGACCAGGCTGTTTTCGATCTTCGTGCCGGTGGTGTCGGCGAACTTCCTGATCGAGGCGTCGAGAGCCGCGTTCGCCGCCTCCGAGTAGAGCTTCTGCGACAGCATCCCCATCGAGGAGCCCTTCAACGCCGTCGCGGCGTCGACGAGTTCCTGCGGAACCTCGGCCTGCACCCTGGGCGTGGACGGCGAGGTGTCTCCGCACGCGGCGAGGCCGGCCGCGCCGAGCAGTCCCACCCCCATTCCCAGAAAGCCCCGCCGGGACCGCACCGCACCGTCCTTCATGGACATCCGCCTCCTCCGTCTCGCCTCACCGCGACCCGCCGGGGAAACCGGGGACGTTCCGCCCCGCCCGGTGGACGTCTGCGAGGTGGCGCCCGAGGACGATTCTCTGGCCGAATGTCCTCAGCCGCCGCTGGCACGTCGTCATCGAAATCGGAAAGCTGTCCCGCCGCCGGCAGGACCTCCCCGGCCTGCCCCGCGCTACCCGTGCCCCGGGCGGCGGAATGTCGGCCGGGACGGCGCTGCGCTCACCCTACACATTTCGGAAAGTCACGACCAGGCCTCCCGGGAACCGGAGGACAATTCATCATGATCAATAGAATTGCCCGACAGGCGATCCGCTCTCCTGCACCAGTACATCGACCATGGTCAGAGCGTCATCCGCCCGGCCGAGCCCCGCCGACCCGCCGGCCGACCCGCCCGGTGACCCGCGGGGCGGGCGTGCGGGGGCGGAGTCGTGGCACCCGGTCGACGAGCAGCACACCGGTTCCACCACCCCGGGTGGCCCGATCCACCACCCCGGGGTGGCCCGCCGCGACCGGCACGCTCCTCCGCCCCGGCGGCCGGGCCTGCCGCCGCGGTCAGCGACGTCAGCCCACGTCAATGCGTGAGCGGTAACCCATATGGTGGCTTCGGTAGGGTCGGCGGCCATACCTCCCGATAGCGTCGCCACCGCAGTTGGAGTTGTCACATCCAGGCGACGGTCCGCGGTCGCACCTTTACTATTCCGGCATGACGGTGCCGTCAGAGACGCTTCGCCTCGCCGCCGACTTCCCGGCCGCCACCTCCGAACAGTGGCGGCAGTCGGCGCTCGCCGTGCTGCGCAAGACCGGTGCCGCCGACGCGGACACCGGCCCCGAGGCGGTCCGGGAGCTGCTCACCCACCACGGCCACGACGGCATCGACACCGCCGCGCTCTACACCGGAGCCGACGCGCCGACGGTCCCGCCGCCACCGGGGCTGTTCCCGTACACCCGGGGCGGGCGGGCGACCGGCGCGGTGGCCGCCGGCTGGGACATCCGGCAGCGCCACGCCGACCCGGACCCGAAGCTCACCGGCGAGGCGATCCGGGTCGACCTGGAGAACGGGGTGACCTCGCTGTGGCTGGTGCTGGGCGACGGCGGCCTGCCGGTCACCGGCCTGGCGACCGCACTCCAGGACGTCTACCTCGACCTGGCCGGCGTGGTCCTGGACGCCGGGGACGCCGCCGTCGAGGCGGTGCCGGCGTGGTTCGCGCTGCTCGCCGAGCGTGGGGTGCCGTCCGCCGAGGTCCGGGGGAACCTGGGCGTCGACCCGCTGGGCTGGCGGGCGCGCACCGGGCAGCGGTGGGGCGGCCCGGCCGACGAGTGGGCCCGCCGCTGCGCGGCCGACTTCCCCCTGCTGCGGGCGATGACGGTCGACGCGACGACCTACCACGACGCGGGCGGCTCCGACGCCCAGGAACTCGGCTGCGCGCTCGCCACCGGGGTGGCGTACCTGCGTCAGCTGACCGCCGCCGGGCTGGACGTCAGCACCGCGTTCGGCCAGCTGGAGTTCCGCTACGCGGCCACCGCCGACCAGTTCGCCACCATCGTCAAGCTGCGCGCGGCCCGTCGGCTGTGGGCGCGGGTCGCCCAGGTCTGCGGGGCGCCCCAGGTGGGCGCACAGCGGCAACACGCGGTGACCTCCTCGGCGATGATGACCGCCCGCGACCCGTGGGTGAACATGCTGCGCACCACGCTGGCCTGCTTCGCCGCCGGGGTCGGTGGCGCCGAGGCGGTGACCGTGCAGCCGTTCGACCTGCACCTGGGCCTGCCGGACGGTTTCGCCCGGCGAATCGCCCGCAACACCCAGTCACTCCTGCTCGACGAGGCGAACGTGGGTCGGGTGGTCGACCCCGCCGGCGGCTCGTGGTACGTCGAGCGGCAGACCGAGGAGGTCGCCCGGGCGGCCTGGGCCTGGTTCACCGACATCGAGCGGGCCGGCGGGATGGCCGCCGCGCTGGACAGCGGGCTCGTCGCCGACCGGCTCGCCGCGACCTGGCGGCGACGGGCCGACGCGCTGGCCCACCGCCGCGACCCGCTCACCGGCGTCAGCGAATTCCCCCACCTGGAGGAGCAGCTGCCGACCCGTCCGGCGGCACCGCCCGCGCCGGAGGGCGGCCTGCCCCGGCACCGCTACGCCGAGGCGTACGAGGACCTGCGGGACCGGGTCGACGCGCACACCACGACCACCGGCGTACGACCTGCGGTGTTCCTCGCCACGCTGGGCCGCCCCGCGGTGCACAGCGCCCGCGCCGGCTTCGCCGCCAACCTGTTCGCGGCCGGTGGGGTGGCCAGCGTCCACCCGCCGGCCGGTGACGACGATCCCGCCCGGTTGGCGGCGGCGTTCGCCGCCAGCGGCGCCCGGGTCGCCTGCCTGTGCTCCTCCGACCGGGTCTACGCCGAGTCGGCGCAGCCGGTGGCCCGGGCCCTGGCCGAGGCGGGCGCGACCAGGGTGTGGCTGGCCGGCGCACCGGCCGACCATCCGGCGGTGGACGACTATCTCTTCGCGGGCTGCGACGCCGTGCGGGTGTTGGAGAAGATCCTGCGTGACCTGGGGGTGCCGTGATGCCCGCTGCGATTCCCGACTTCACCGGCGTCGACCTCGGGGCCGCGCCCACCGGCGGTGGGCCGGGCGACTGGCGCGCGGCCGTACGCGCCGAGACCGGCGGTGACCCCGGGGCGTTGACCTGGCAGACCCCGGAGGGCATCGCGGTCGCTCCGCTGTACACCGCCGACGACCGGGCCGGGCTCGACTTCCTCGGCACGTACCCCGGCATCGCGCCCTACCTGCGGGGCCCGTACCCGACCATGTACGCCACCCAGCCGTGGACGATCCGCCAGTACGCGGGCTTCTCCACCGCCGAGGAGTCCAACGCCTTCTACCGGCGCAACCTCGCCGCCGGGCAGAAGGGCCTGTCGGTCGCCTTCGACCTGCCGACGCACCGCGGCTACGACTCCGACCATCCGCGCGTCGCGGGCGACGTGGGCATGGCCGGGGTGGCGATCGACTCGATCTACGACATGCGGCAGCTCTTCGACGGCATCCCGCTGGACCGGATGAGCGTGTCGATGACCATGAACGGCGCGGTGCTGCCGGTGCTGGCGCTCTACATCGTCGCCGCCGAGGAGCAGGGGGTGGCGCCGGAGCAGCTGTCCGGGACCATCCAGAACGACATCCTCAAGGAGTTCATGGTCCGCAACACCTACATCTATCCGCCGCAGCCGTCGATGCGGATCATCTCCGACATCTTCGCCTACACCTCCGCGCGGATGCCCCGCTACAACTCCATCTCCATCTCCGGCTACCACATCCAGGAGGCCGGGGCCACCGCCGACCTGGAGCTGGCGTACACCCTCGCCGACGGGGTGGAGTACCTGCGCGCCGGCCGGGACGCCGGGCTGGACATCGACGCGTTCGCCCCCCGCCTGTCGTTCTTCTGGGCCGTCGGGATGAACTTCTTCATGGAGGTCGCGAAGCTCCGGGCGGCCCGGCTGCTCTGGGCGCGGCTGGTGCGGGAGTTCAACCCGGGCAACCCGAAGTCGCTGAGCCTGCGGGCGCACTGCCAGACCTCCGGCTGGTCACTGACCGCCCAGGACGTGTTCAACAACGTCGTCCGCACCTGCGTGGAGGCGATGGCCGCCACCCAGGGGCACACCCAGTCGCTGCACACCAACGCCCTCGACGAGGCGCTGGCGCTGCCCACCGACTTCTCCGCCCGGATCGCCCGCAACACGCAGCTGGTCCTGCAACACGAGTCCGGCACCACCCGGGTGATCGACCCGTGGGGCGGCAGCGCCTACGTGGAGCGGCTCACCCACGACCTGGCCGCCCGCGCCTGGAAGCACATCACCGAGGTCGAGGCGGCCGGCGGGATGGCCCGCGCCATCGACGAGGGCATCCCCAAGCTGCGGGTGGAGGAGGCCGCCGCGCGCACGCAGGCGCGGATCGACTCCGGCCGGCAGCCGGTGATCGGCGTCAACAAGTACCGGCCGGCCGCCGACGAGCCGATCGAGGTGCTGAAGGTCGACAACCGGGCCGTCCGCGAGCAGCAGGTCGAGAAGCTGCGCCGGCTACGGGCCGAGCGCGACGACGAGGCCTGCACCGCCGCGCTGGACGCGCTGACCCGGGCGGCCGGCGCCGCGCTGGACGGCACCCGGGAGGCGGGGCTCGGCGGTAACCTGCTCACCCTGGCGGTCGACGCCGCACGGGCCAAGGCCACCGTCGGAGAGATCTCCGACGCGATCGAGAAGGTGTACGGGCGGCACTCCGCGCAGATCCGTACCATCTCCGGGGTGTACCGCACCGAAGCGGGCGGGGCGTCGGCCGTCGAGACGGTGCGGGCCGCCACCGCCGCCTTCGCCACCGCCGAGGGCCGCCAGCCCCGCATCCTGGTCGCCAAGATGGGCCAGGACGGACACGACCGGGGGCAGAAGGTGATCGCCACCGCGTTCGCCGACCTCGGCTTCGACGTCGACGTGGGTCCGCTGTTCCAGACCCCGGCCGAGGTCGCCCGGCAGGCCGTCGAGGCCGACGTGCACCTCGTCGGGGTGTCCAGCCTGGCCGCCGGACACCTCACCCTGGTGCCGGCGCTGCGGGACGAGCTGGCCGCGCTGGGCCGCGACGACATCATGATCATCGTGGGGGGTGTGATTCCGCCGCAGGACTTCGACGCGCTGCGCGCGGCGGGAGCGGCGGCGATCTTCCCGCCGGGCACCGTCATCGCCGACGCCGCCGCGGATCTGCTGCGCCGGTTGTCCCGGCTGCTCGGGCACCCGGACGGGTGAGCGGCACACGATGTCGATTCCCGCCGTCGAGGCGTACGTCGAGGGGGTGCGCGCGGGGGCGGTCTCCTGGGTCGCACGGGCGATCACCCTGGTCGAGTCCACCCGGCCCGACCACCGGGTGGCCGCCCAGCGGCTGTTGGTGGCGCTCACCCCACACGCGGGCGGTGCCCGCCGGATCGGGATCACCGGCGTTCCCGGGGTCGGCAAGTCCACCTTCATCGACGCCCTCGGCAGCCGGCTGACCGGCGCGGGCAGCCGGGTGGCGGTGCTCGCGGTCGACCCGTCGTCCACCCGTACCGGCGGCAGCATCCTCGGCGACAAGACCCGGATGGCGCGGCTCGCCACCGACCCGGCCGCCTACATCCGGCCGTCGCCGAGCGCCGGCACCCTCGGTGGGGTCGCCACGGCGACCCGGGAGGCGATGGTGGTGGTCGAGGCCGCCGGCTACGACGTGGTCCTGGTGGAGACCGTCGGCGTCGGCCAGTCCGAGACCACCGTGGCGGACATGGTCGACTCGTTCCTGCTGCTCACCCTCGCCCGCACCGGCGACCAGCTCCAGGGGATCAAGAAGGGGGTGCTGGAGCTCGCCGACGTCATCGCCGTCAACAAGGCCGACGGACCGCACGCCCTCGACGCCAGCCGCGCCGCCCGGGAACTGGCCGGGGCGCTGCGCCTGCTGCACCCGACCGACGTCGGTTGGCAACCACCCGTCGTCACCTGCAGCGCGCTGCAGGAGACCGGCCTCGACGACGTGTGGGGTCAGCTCACCCGGCACCACGACAGCATGGCCGCCTCCGGCGAACTCGCCGAGCGACGTCGCCGCCAGCAGATCGGGTGGGTCTGGGCGATGGTCCGGGCCGAGCTGCTGGACCGGCTCCGCAGCCATCCCCGGGTACGGGCGCTCACCCCGGACGTGGAACGGCAGGTCGTCGACGGCACCCTCACCCCGGCCCTCGCCGCGCAGCGGTTGCTGGCCGGGTTCACCGAGCCGGTGGGCGGTCCCGGCACCCCGGACACCCCACCGGCGTCGAGCTGACCGGGCGGGCGGCGGGACCTCCGCACCCGGTCGACCGCGCCGGTCAGCTCGACGGCGGCGTGTCCCGGGCGGCTGTGCAGGCCGGCTGGAGGTGGAACCAGCGCAGCGCCTCCACGCCCGCCGGCAGGCCGGTGTCCCCCTCGTCGACGTGGTCCGGGCGACCGGCCAGGATCTCCCGGGCCTCCTCCAGGTAGCCGGCCAGGGCGTCCTCGCCGGCCCACCGCCGCCGCAGCGCCGGCTGGTCGTCGCCGGTCAGCAGCGGGACCAGGTCGGCCAGGCGCGGCGACCACGCCGTACCCCGGTGGTGGCGCCACCGGCCGCTGCGGGCGTCGAAGCGGTAGTCCGGCAGCAGCCGGTGCCCCTGGCGGGCGATCAGGTCGACCGCGTCGATCAGGTAGTCGGCGACCCGGTCGGAGATGAAGTAGCCGAAGGTGATCCGGGTCCACCCGGGCTTGATCCCCTCGCAGCCCCGGACGATCTCCTCCCGGAACGCGCGGGAGCGTTCCTCGTCGATCCCCAGCAGCCGGTGCCCGTACGGGCCCGCGCAGGAGCACCCGGCGCGGGCCTGGATGCCGAACAGGTCGTCGAGCAGCGTGACGACGAAGTTGTGGTGCAGGTGGCGGGCACCGTGGCGGATCTGCACCGAGACGATGGGCAGTCGCCGCGCCCGCAGGTCGCCCAGGACCACGATCCCCGGGTTGGCCGACCAGCGGCGCAGCGCCCGCGACCACAGCCGTTCCTCGCGGGCTTGGATGACCTCGGTGCCGACGGACTCCTTGAGGGCGAACACCAGGCCCGCCCGGATCGACTCGACGATCGCCGGGGTGCCGCCCTCCTCGCGGGCGACCGGATCGTCGAGATAGCGGTGCCCGGCAGGGTCGACGAACGTCACGGTCCCACCGCCGGGGACCGTCGGCACCCGGTTGCGCACCAGGTCCCGGCGCACCACTAGCACGCCGGGGGTCTGCGGCCCGCCGACGAACTTGTGCGGGGACAGGAAGACCGCGTCCTTGCCGTCCGCGGCTCCCGGTGCCGACTCCCCCATCCGGATCGGCACGTACGGTCCGGCGGCGGCGTAGTCCCAGCACGACAGCGCCCCGTGGGCGTGCAGCAGCGCCGTGACCGCGTCGGTGTCGGTGAGGATCCCGGTGACGTTGGAGGCGGCGGAGAAGCTGCCCACGCGCAGCGGGCGGTCCGCGTACCGGGCCAGGCGCGCGGCCAGCTCGGCGCGGTCGATGTGCCCGTCGGCGTCCGCGCCGATGACGACCACGTCGGCGTACGTCTCCCGCCACGGCAGTTCGTTGGAGTGGTGTTCGTAGGGACCGACGAACACCACCGGGCGCTGCGCCGCCGGGATGCCGGCCAGCAGGCCGTGGCGGCGGGTCGGCCCGTCGGGCAGCCGCAGTTCGAGGATGCCGACCAGCTTGTCGACGGCCGCCGTGGCCCCCGAGCCGCAGAAGATCACCACGTGGTCGTCGGTGCCGCCGACGGCGTCGAGGATGGTCCGCCGGGCGTCCTCGCGCAGCCGTCCCGTCGCCCGCCCGGTGGCGGAGCCCTCGGTGTGGGTGTTGGCGTAGCGGGGCAGCACCCACTGCCGGACGGTGTCCTCCACGAAGTCCAGCGCCCGACCGGAGGCGGTGTAGTCGGCGTAGGTGATCCGGCGGGGACCGTACGGGCCGTCCAGCACCTCACCCTCGCCGATGATGCCGTCGCGGATCCGGGCCAGCAGTCGGTCCACCCTGGACGTGCCCACCGTTGCCATGTCGCGTTCCCTCCCCCGGGCCGATGGCGAAGGGGGCGGGTCGACGACGCGTCGGTGTCCCGATCGCTGTCCACAGTGTGCCCGACCGGCGGGCGACGCCGCTCATGGCGTGGTCGGCTCAGCCGCCCTCACCGCAGTCCTCTGCCTCCGACGTGCCCGCCCGGTCCTCGTCCAGCGTGTCGGAGGCGACGTCCGGCACCCCGTTGCCGCGGGTGGGGTACGGCGGCGCGGTGCCGGCTGGCCGGAGCCCCCGCTCGGAGATCACCCACCGGTCGAGGCTGTCGGTGAAGCGCAGTTCCCAGCTCGGATCGGAGAAGCTCGTCCGGATGGCGCTGGCCGCCTCCCCATCCAGGTCCCGGCCGATGCGGTACCGCGCCACCGTGCACGGGGGGATGTCCTCCAGGAAGAACAGCACCGGCGCTCCGCTGTCGCCCAGCAGCCAGCGGTGCCGCTCGGGCAGGAAGAACTCCAGCCCTCGCAGCGGTGCGGTGGACCGGTTCTGCACCATGATCCGATAGTCGTCATCCTCACGGTAGTGGTTGGTCGTCCACCAGGCGACGCGGGACGCGTAGCGCTTCTGCTGGCGGTCCTGGGCGGCGACGTTGAGCTCCCACTGGTTCCGGTTGATCCGCTGCTGGTCCTTGAGGGTGTCCAGCGAGATGAGGAGCGCCCCACCGGCGAACAGGACGGCGATGACGGCGGCGGCGGCCTGCACCCGGTCGGTGAGGCTGGTGCCGGCCGGCGGTGCCGGGGTGCGGGATCGTTGCGCGGCGAGCCGCAGACGTCGGGGAACCACCACCTCATGATGACTGCCGTGTGCACCCCGGCCGGGTGTGGTGGTGCCGGGGCGGTGCCGGGGGCCGGTCGTCGAGGGCGTCGAGGTGGCCGGCGAAGCCGTGCGGGGCGCGGCCGTGTCGTCGGGCGCTGGTCCGGACCGCGCAGTCGGCGTCGGCGACGACCCGCATGGCACGCCGACGACCGCGCTCGACGAGGTCGTGGTCCTCGCCGTGGCGCAGGTCGGCGAATCCGCCCAGCCGCTCGTAGGCGGTGGCGGCGCAGCCCAGGTTCGCACCGTGGACGTGCCGGTGGCCGGTGCCGGTCAGACCGTGCCGGTACCGGATCTCGTAGCGTTCCCGGACCAGCGCGGAGCGGGGTGCCCAGTCGGTGACCCGCACCGTCCCGACCAGCAGGTCGGTGCCGGCGCGGGCGTGGCGCAGCTGCCAGCCGCCCCACCGCCGGGGCACCCGGCTGTCCGCGTCGGTGGTGGCGAGCCACAGACCCTGCGGTCCGTTCCGCAGGGCGTGCGCCATGCCGGCGGCGCGTGCCCGGCCGACGTTGCGGGCGCGGACCGTCAGCACGACGACGCCGAGACGCTCGGCGACGGCGGCCGTGGCGTCCCGGCAGTCGTCGGCCACGACGATCACCTCCGAGCGCACCGGCAGGTGACGCAGCGAGTCGAGGACCGAGGTCAGGCAGCCGGGCAGCAGCGCCTCCTCGTCGTGGGCGGGCACCACGACGGCGATCCGGTTCACCACAGGCCGTCGACCTGGGCGACGGATCTGGCCGGCGGCGGCACCCGGAGGAAGACGTCGAGGAGGAAGTCCGCCTCCTCGTGCCGGGCCGTCCGGGTCAGGCCGTCCACGTCGGCGAGCAGCCGGTGCACGTCGTCGCCGCCGCGTGCGTGCTCGGCCACCGCCGGCCGCCAGTGCACGGCCACCAGGGTGCCACCGGGTTCGAGCGAGTCCACCGTACGGGCCACCAGCCGGTCCAGTCCGGCGTCGTCGAGGTAGTAGCCCAGCTCGGAGAGGACGATCAGGTCGAAGCGGTCGGTCCCCACGGCCGGCCACTCGTCGGGGACGCGCATCCGTTCCACCCGGACGTGCGGCTGGTCGGACAGGTGCCGCCGGGCGCTCGCCACCGGCGCGGTGGCGAGGTCGACCGCCAACAACCGGTCGCACCGTTGCGCGAGGCGGCGGGTGAGCATGCCGGTCGAGCATCCCGGCTCGAAGGCCGACCGGTAGCGGCGGCGGGGCAGACAGGCGACGGTCACCTCGTGCTTTCGCTGGTCGTACCAGCGGGTGGCGAAGCTCCACGGGTCCTCGGCCCGGGCGTACATGTCGTCGAAGTACCCGTCGGGGGTGCCGCGTGAGGTCATGACACGAACACCGTTTCGTAGGGGCGGGCGAAGCGGGCGAGAACGTGCGGGGGAAGGATCGCGGCGTCGGCGGGCGTCGGCCCGAGCGGCAGCACCTGACTACGGAAGGCGTCGACCGCCCGCCTCTTGGCCGACCGGGCCGCCGGGGTCAGGTCGATCCGGCGGGCCCGGTGCCAGGGCACGTCGGGGTGGTCCGGCGTGGCCCAGTGCCACGTCCACACCGGGAACTCCAGCAGCGTCGCGCCGGTACGCCGGCAGGCGACCGCGGCCGCACGACCGACCGCCTCGTGGTCGGGGTGGCCGTCGCCGCGCCACGTCGTGACGCACCACCGCTCCGGTGTCAGCCGGGTGGTCAACGCGTCGGTGAGGGCCGCTTCGTCGACGGCGCCGTCGGGCTGCCCGAGATGGTCGATGGCCGCGGGGACGACGCCGAGCAGCCCGCAGGCCGTCACCGTCTCGGCCCGCCGGATCGCGGCCAGCTCCGCGCGGGAGTGGACCGTCGAGTCCGGGTGGGAGGCCTCGCCGTCGGTGACGACGGTGATCTCGACGCCGCCGGTGAGCACCGCGACCAGGCCGCCGACGCCGAGCACCTCGTCATCGGGGTGCGGGGCGACGACCAGCGGCGGCACCGCCCGCGCCCGGTCGTCCAGCGCGAGTACGGGCCAGTCGGCCGGTGCGGCCCAAGCACGCCAGGTGCCCTCGTCGGTGCCCGTGTCGACGATCGGCCTCACCATCCGGGTTCCCCCGCCGCCGCCGCGAGTTCGCCGAGATGGGCCAGGTCCGCCTCCGCGTGGCTCTGCCGTAGGTACACCGTCAGGTCGGCGACCCGCCGGGCGTGGTCGGCGTCCCGGCACAACGGTCCCGCCCCCAACGCCCGGCCGACCCGCTCGACGACGGTGGTGGCCGCCGCCTCGACGGTGGCCCGCACCTGGTGCGCCAGCCGGTCCGCGTCACCGGTGGGGTCGGCGTCGATCGCGTCGGCGGCGGCGAACAGGACGGCGCGGGCGGCGGTGAGGGCCGCGTCGACCGCCCCGAGGTGCGCCATGGCGTGCGGGCCGAGGCCGCGGTGCCGGGCCGCGTCGCGCAGGGCGTCGGCGACCCCGACCGCGCCGCCGTACCAGCACGCCGCCACGCCCAGCCCGCCGTGCCAGAAGCCCGGCCGCGCGGTGTAGCGGCCCGGCTCACCCACGGGTACGGCGGTCACGCCGTCGAAGCTGACGGTCCGGCTGTCGCTGGCGGCCATGCCGACGGCGGGCCAGGTGCCGGCCACCGGGGTGACCCCGGCCGCACCGACCTCGACCGCGAACAGCCGGACACCGTCGGCGGCGGTCGCGGTGACCAGCGCCCGGGACAGCAGACCCGCCCCGGAGCACCAGGGCCGGTCCCCGGTGAGCAGCCACCGATCGCCGTCCCGGGTCGCGGTGACCGAGGCCGGGGCGGCCGCCCACACGCCCCACGGCTCACGACGCCACCGGGGATCGACCGGCACGCCCAGCTCGGCGAGGATCGCCAGGGCGTCGGCGTGCCCCTCCCCCAGCCGGGCCAGCACCAGGTCGGTGCGGCCGAGTTCGACCAGACGCGACCACCGCTGCGCCGTACGTCCACCACCGGGCAACGGCAGGTCCAGCCGACCGGCGCGGACGGCCGACCGGAACGCCTCCCCGGGCTGCCGGTCCGGGGCGCTCACCCTCGGATCCCCGTCGCCCGGGGCGGTCCCCCGGGGCGTACCGGGTGAAATCCGTTCCGTTCCGTCGCCGACAACGGGCAACCTCTGCTGACGGTCGACCGTCATCGGGCACCTCCCCCAGCGTGACCTGCGGTCTTCGTAGGTCGTCGCCGGAAGATGCCCCCCTGCTGCGGGGCGAAACATGGCACGGTATCCGCCGCCGAGGGCGCTACATCCGATGCCCACCCTGACGGGGCTGGAGTGACGAGACGGCTGGTCGGCGGACGACGTCGTGGCAGGTGGCCGACCGGGGTACCAACCTCGATGACGTGTCCTCGGGGGACAGCACCGCCGCCGGAGTTGGACTCCTGCTGGGGCAGGTGCTTCCCTACCGGCACCGCCGGTCGAGGTACACGTCGGCGTCGGGTACGACACGTCTGTCCGCCGTCTGTCGACCAGGGTCCATAACCTCCAAATTAACCCGTTAAAGGCATTTATGCCTGGCTTCTCCCCTCTGTGCAAATACCGAAAGGCCAACGACCCATCACCCACCTCCGTAACACACAGTGTCAAGACGATCGCACCTTGCTCCACCCACTGAGGTGGACAAGATCGACCGCCGAAGCAGTCTTGACCACGCTCCGTGACCAGCTTGAACCCGACGGGCCGGATGTCACGGCTCCCATCGGTTGCCGCCACTCGCAAGCCTTTGTAGCGTCAAGTGCGGATTTGCCGTCACGGGGGAGAAATCAATTGAGCCACGATCCGACAAGATGCCGCCCACGGTACGGACGAGCAAGATCACTGGACACGGTCTTCGCGTTCGTCGATCTCGCACGCCAGCCAGCTGCCAGCGACGAACAGGCCGAGGCCGGGTGAGCACTTCGCGCCACCGCTCTCCCCGACCGGCACACAGCTCCGACCGGCCGGTCGAAACCGGCGGAGCCGCGACGAACCGGGACCGGTAGACGCGATTACCGGGACACCAATCCGCCATCCCCTGGGGTGGTGGCAACTTGGATGCCTCCGAGCGGCGAACAGGCATGTGACTGGGGACGCTGCAACCAGTGTCGGTCGGGGGCGCGAAGCCGACGGCCACGCGTTTAGAAACGGTCCCGCGCCCGACGCGCCGGGAATCGCCTTGTCGCCCGCCTCATCCGTCCTTCGGACCCGGTTCGAAATCGCGGCACACCCAGACCACGTCTCAGACTCCGATCCTGGACGTCAGGCTGCCGCCCGAGTGTCCGGGGTGAGGAGTGAGTGCATCTACACCGTGGGAACGGATCATATGGATAGGAACAGCGCGTTAACAACTTTTCGACAAATGCTGCGGCGGCACCGCAAGCGAAGGGGGCTGACACAGCAGCAGCTCGCAGATTTGTCAACCGTGAGTGTTCGAGCAATTCGGGATCTCGAGCGTGGAGCAGCTCGCCACCCGAGACAGGGGACGGTTCGTCTCCTCGCCGACGTCCTCCGCCTCCCTAGTGCAGACCGTACGGCTTTCGAAGCGGCTGCCGGCAACGATCAACCACCTCCCGCCGGGGCGGCCCATGATCGGGCGGTGCGCCTGGATCCCCCCATGGCCGCCGGCACTCTCCTGGGCCGGTCCGACGAGGTAAAGGCGTTGTCGAACCTCTTGACCTCGTCAGGGCAGCGGATGATTCGGGTGGTGGGCCTGAACGGTGTCGGTAAGACTCGCACCGTGATCGCTCTCGCCGGGGCACTTCAGCGACAGGGATGGCACACTCCCTGGATCTCACACGGTCTCAGGAACGGACCTCGGGCAGGAACGGCACCGAAGAATGGTGCTTCTTCCAGCAGCCGCGACCAACCAGCCGACCCTGACGGCGAAGTACTCCGTGAGGCGATTTCCCATGTCGACGCGCGCAACGTGCTGCTGGTGCTGGACGACCTCGCGGCCGGCGCGGCGATCTACGATGAGTTGGAAACAGCACTCACCCGCCATCCGGGACTTCGTATCGTGTCCACGAGCCGTGATCCACGCCATATGACCGGCGAGCAGCTGTTTCCGGTCGGCCCGCTGCCGGTGGCGGGGAGCACCGCGGCGGCAACCATCCGTGATGTGGAGAACCTCGCCTCGGTCCAGTTGCTCCTGTCCCACCTACGTGCCTTCCACCCACAATTGGATTTCGACGCATCGAGTGCGGCCATGCTGTCGGAGCTTTCCCGTCTCCTCGATGGCATCCCGGGAGTGCTGGAGCACGTGGCTTCCTGGTCGCTGGTTCATCCTCCGAGCGAGCTGATCGAGTTGATCTACGCAGATCCGTTTCCGCTGTGCGCGTCACCGACCCAGGAGACCGACGTGAACTTCGCCGCGTCGCTGACGGAGACCATACGACAGCTTGAGCCCGACCTCCGGACGCTGCTGACGAAGCTGTCGGACCGGACGGACACCTGGTCGATCGACGAGGTGGCGTCCCTCGTCGGCGGGAGATCTGCTGAGGCGGCACGCGGCGTGTACGCCCTTTTGATAAGCGGCTGCATTCGCGCCGTCGACGAGCCGGGCAGGCAGCGTTTCACCGTCCTGAACCTCGTGCGGAGGGCAGTGCTCGGCACGCGCCCCGACAACGGCCCCCTCGCCGGCTGATCTCCCTGCTCCTCCCGGCACCTCGCTGCGACCCGCGCTGGGCAGTGTCGATCCGGCGCTGCCCAGCTTCTGCGTTCCGGCGACGAACACGGCCCGGCACTCCAGTTGCCGGCGGCAGTACCATCACCCTGCCGGCGACAGCAACTGCCGGTTTCCCGCCCATCAACTGCCTTCTTCGTACCGGTTGACGGCTTAACGTTACAGAGCCGGTAGCTGGCTTTCGTCCGTTGATTGCCATCTGGCGCGTTGATCCTCGAAACCCGAATCCGAAGAAAGGATGGAGCATGGGTGAAGCAAGCCCAACAGGTGTGCAATCGCCTGGCACCCACGTCTTGCTTTCCAGCACCGCATCGGACTCGCACACCTGGAACCTCATATTCCTTCAGCTTCTGATCGAGGAACTCGGCCACCCGGTGAAGAATCTGGGTGCTTGTGTTCCAGACGACGTCATCGTCGCGGAGTGCATGAACCTACGCCCGGGGCTCGTAGTCATCAGCAGCGTCAACGGTCACGGATACCATGACGGTTTGCGGCTGGCCCGGGCACTACGTCGGCGAGATGAACTCGCCGCCACACCGATGATCATAGGCGGAAAACTCGGCATCGGCAGCGAGGACGAGGTCGCTCAGACTGAACGCCTGCTGTCCGCCGGATTCACTGCGGTTTTCGCCGACGGCACCAGCCTCGACTCCTTCCAGAAGTTCGTGCTCTCCCTACCCGCACCAGGCTCCGGCGTGACAAGGTCGCTTGATTCCGGTGTTCGGGCGGTGGAGGCAGCGTGGTAGCCGCAGGACCGGTAACGACAGTCGTGGGAGCACGACCAGCCCAGGTGTCGGCGGAGCGCATCTCCCTCGGCCGGTTCGTCGCCAGAGCCCAGCAGGCGGGTCTGCTGGTCGTGCAGCCACGGATGGGGTTGAGCAACCCCGCCGAGATGCGCGCCGGACTGGCCGCGACGAAACGAGCGAGGGCCACGACCGTCGGCACGATCACGCTCGACAGCTATACGAGGTTGGGCGAACACGGAAGTGCACGCGAGGCGATGCGCAGCGGAGTGCCCCTGAACGGATACCCGATCGTCGCGCACCCCGTGGCGACCACCCACGCCGTCCTTCATCGCATTCGTGACGAGAACTTCCCGGTGCAGGTCCGCCACGGCTCCGCTCTCCCGCAGGACATTTTTGCGGCGATGGTGCAGCTTGGTCTCGACGCGACGGAGGGCGGACCGGTCTCCTATTGCCTGCCCTACGGTCGTCTACCGCTGCGGGAGTCCGTCGCCAACTGGGAGCGATGCTGTCAGTTGCTGCTCGAACTTGAGGAGCAAGGGGCCGAGCCTCACCTCGAGACCTTCGGTGGTTGCATGATGGGTCAACTCTGCCCGCCGAGCCTGCTCGTGGCTATCAGCGTCCTGGAGGCGCTGTTCTTCTACCAGCAAGGGCTACGTTCCGTATCACTCAGCTACGCCCAGCAGGCGAACGCGCAGCAAGATGAACATGCACTACTGGCGTTGCACCGGCTGGCCGCTGAGTTCGTCCCCCACGACGCGGATCGACACATCGTTCTCTACGCGTACATGGGGGTCTACCCCCGCACCGAGCAGGGTGCCCGCCGCCTCCTCTGTGAGGCCGCACGGCTGGCCAGTCGTACACCGGTGGCCCGGCTCATCGTCAAGACAGCCGCCGAGGCGCACCGTATTCCCACCGTCACTGAGAACGTCACGGCGCTGGAACTCGCCGGCGATGTGGCGTCCGAGCGGCACTACCGGGTGCCACCGGCGGCCGGCACGGACACCGAGGTCTATGCAGAGGCGTCGACCCTGGTCAACGCGGTGCTGGAATTGAGCACCGATGTCGGTCAGGCGCTCCGGCAGGCGTTCTCGCTCGGCATCCTGGACGTGCCGTACTGCCTCCATCCGGACAACGCCGGTCTGTCGCGCAGTTACCTGGCTGCTGATGGCTGGTTGAGGTGGGCCGGGGTGGGACGTATGCCCCTCGCCGGCGCGGCGGACTCGCAAAACTCCCGCCGCATCGGATCAACCGAGCTGTTGGCCCACCTGTCCTACGTCGCCCGCAGGTTCGACAGCGGCGCCCTCGGGAGGGCGTCCGTCCCCGAGGTGTCGGGAGGTTAGCCGCCCGAACGCCTACCACCCCCGGCCGGGGACGACTCGGCCAGCGCCGCCGACCTCGTCCGGAATCTCCTCGGTCCGTGACGCCGGTTCGTCGGCGAGGTGCCTCGCTGGCACCCTGCACGGCGCCCCAGGTACCGCCACCTCCGGAAAGGACTCACCATGACCGCGTCGATCGATACTGCCGTACGCCCCGACCTGCGGGCTCACCTGACCGCCGACAGCACCCGTGCGGCGCTGAGGATTCAGCAGTGCGTACTCGTAGCCGTCCGCCACCATCTTGACGGCCAGGGTTTCGCCGAGGTGCTCCCGCCCATCATCGGCCCGGTGACCGATCCGGGAATCCGCGGCTCCAAACAGGTGGACATCGACTACTACGGCGAACGCTACCGACTGATGACCAGTGCCATCCTGTACAAACAGGCCTCGCTGTTGAGCTTCGACAAGATCTACTGCATCGCTCCGAACGTTCGACTGGAGCCGCTGGAGACGGCGGAAACCAGCCGGCACCTGGCAGAGTTCCACCAGATCGACGTGGAACTCGCCCACGCCGGGCGGGCAGAAGCGATGTCCGTCGCCCACGGCATCTTCCGCGCCGCCCTCCAGGCGGTGATCGAGCGTTGTCCGGGGGAACTCACGATCCTGGGCCGCGACCCGGCCGCGTTGTCTGGCGCGCTCGGCGAGGTCGGCACCATGACCCATGACGACGCGACGGCCCGATTGCGCGAGGCCGGACAGCCCCAGGACCCTTACACCGAGATCAACTGGCAGGCGGAGCGTACGCTCTCGGCAGGTGCGGACACGCCGTTCTTCATCGTCGACTATCCAAAAGGCTCACGAGGCTTCTACGACCAGGAGGACCCCGACCGTCCCGGGGTGCTGCGCAATTTCGATCTGATCGCACCGGAGGGCTACGGGGAACTGGCCAGCGGCGGCCAGCGCGAACACGACTATGCCAAGCTGGTGACCCGAATGCGGGAGACCGGCGAGAATCCCGCCAAGTACTCCTGGTATCTGGCGTTGGCGCGACAGGGACTCCCGCCCAGTGCGGGCTTCGGTATCGGTCTGGAGCGGCTGATCCGCTACGTCACCGGCCTGGACGCGGTCTGGCAGGTCTGCGCATTCCCGAAGATCCCGGGCGTGGTCTCGCCGTGAGACCGCCGTCAATGACCGTTGCGACACCCGCCCAGCGGGACGTCGTACCAGCTAACGCCCCCTCCCCCGGCGCTCTGCACGCTCCGGGCCTGCCCGAGGAACGGATTCGCGACCGCGCCCGGCGTGGCGCACCCGCCGCCTTTCCGAGCGCCGACCAGTACGGCCGTGTCGCGTTCGGCTCCCGCTCCGAACTCTTCGACGACCTCGACGCCCTGCGGCTGGTCCCACCGGTCTTCATGCCGGACCGCCTGCACAAGCTCATCGAGCTGGGCCGGGAACCTCTCTACTCGGATGTGGACACGAACTCGACGATCGGCGGTTTCTCCGCGCCTCTGCCGGTGTTCGTCTGCGCGTTCGGCTCGACCCGGATCGCGGCCGGACTGGGTGAGGCGATCAGTCGTCAGGCCGGCAGGTTGGGGCTCCCCATGGTCATCGGGGAGAACCTGGTGCCGACGGCACAGTTCAGCGCCGGAACCGCGAAGGCTGCCGCCCCCATGCTCGACCGGCTGGACGCGTACGCGGCCGAGCTGGGCGACGGCCACGGCGGCGTCATCATCCAGCAGAGCACGGAGGATGCCGATGCCGAGGTGTGGAACATGTTCTACAGCCACCCTGGCGCCAGGCACCTGCTGGAGTCGGGGCGGCTCGGCTTCGAGCTGAAGGTGGGGCAGGGTGCCAAGCCCGGTCTCGGTGGACTGGTCCTCCTGGACCGCCAGCGCGGTGCGGCAGCAGCCCGCCAGTACGCCACCGCTCCGCTCGGCGCGGCTGCCGACACCGTGCTGCGCGCCAGCAGTCCGGGCACCGTGACCCGGGAGATCCTGCACCACCAGGTGCGGTTGATGCGCAACAACTTTCCGGCCGCGAAGGTGTGGGTCAAGCTGCACCCGGGGCGCGACGTCGCCGAGGCCGCAGCCACCGCGAGGGCCGCCGGTGCCGACGCGGTGTGCGTCGACGGTGCCGAGGGGGGTACCGGATGGGCACCCACCGCGTTCCTCGACCACGTCGGCCTGCCGCTTGTCGAGTGCCTGGCCCGGCTGGGCCAGGCGGGGATTCGCACGCTCGCCAGCGGCCGGATCTGGGAGGGTGCCCGCGCGGTCAAGGCACTGGCGTTGGGCGCCCAGGCCGTCGGGCTGGGTCGCGCTGCGCTCCTCGCCGTCGACGAGGACCGTACGGCGGGCCTCGTCCGTCTGGTCGAGTGCATCGACCTCGAGATACGGATGCTCGTCAGCGCGCTGGGCCTCTACCGGCCGGACGCTGTCACCGCCGCCGACATCTGGCCGCACCCCTCACGGCGCGAACCGGCGCAGCAGACACCGGTCGACGACCTCACCCGATAGCCCCGCCCGCACCGACACGGGAGGAACACCATGGTTGCCATGTCCTACGGTCAGCAACGCCTCTGGATGATCAACCGTTTGGACCCGGCCAGCGACGCGTACAACGTACCGTTCCGGATCGAGATCGACGGCCCGCTAGACCTGGCGGCCCTGCAGTCGTCCCTGGGCGACCTCGTCGCCCGGCACGAGGTCCTGAGGACCCGCTATCCGTGCAACGACGACACCGGCGAGCAGGTCATCGTGCCGGCCGCGGCAGCGGTCCCCCGCCTGGTCTACGAGCAGACCACACCGGAGCAGGCCGAAGAGGCACTCGTGGCAACCTGCCGTGAGCCGTTCGACCTCACCACCGACCTGCCGGTGCGGGCGCGGGTGTGGCGTACCGGCGTCGACCGCTTCCTGTTCCTGCTGGTGATCCATCACATCGCCACCGACGGTGTCTCCACCGGTCCCCTGTGCCGTGACCTGGGCGCCGCGTACGCCGCCCGCCGCAAGGGAGCGGCACCGGACCTGCCGCCGCTACCGATCCAGTACGCGGACTTCGCGCTCTGGCAGCGGGAACTGCTGGGCTCCGAGGACGACCCGGGCAGCCTCGCCCACCGTCAGATCGGTTACTGGCGCGACCGCCTACGCGGCCTCGAACCGCAGCTCAGCCTGCCCACCGATCGCGCATTGCCGAACCGGCTGGGCACCCAGGGCGTCCTGGTCGTCCGGACTCTGCCCGCTGGCCTGCACCAACGGCTGATCGCTATCGCACGGGGACACGGTACGACCCTGTTCACCGTGTTGCAGTCGGCCATCGCCGCGTTTCTCACGCGCACCGGCTCGGGCACGGACATCCCGCTGGGTAGCCCGGTCGCCGGACGGGGCGAGTCGGATCTCGACGACCTCGTCGGCTTCTTCGTCAACTCGCTGGTCTTCCGCATCGACACCGGTGGCGACCCGTCGTTCGACGCGCTGATCGATCGAGCACACCAGGTCACCGTCGGCGCGCTGAGCCACCAGGACCTGCCGTTCGAGCGGCTGGTCGACGCACTCAACCCGAGACGCTCGCTCGCCCTGCACCCGTTCTTCCAGGTCATGTTCACCCTGCAGAGCGCTGTCGAGCACGGCGACGAGAACCTCACCCTGGACGGCTGCGTCACCAGCACCGAAGTGCTGACCACCGACAACGCGAAGTTCGCGCTGTCCATCGGCATCGCCGAGGAGGTGGACCCCGCCACCGGGACACCAGCTGGTCTGACCCTGCGCTGGTCGTTCAACGCCGACGTGTTCGACGCCGACACCGCCGACACGCTGCTCGACAGCTTCACCCTCTTCCTACGGCAGGTCGTCGCGCACCCCGGCCGGTCGATCTGGCAGGCCTCGCTGATCGGCACGGACACCATGGCCGCGCTCCTCGCCGCGGGCGGCGTGACCGGTCACGCGCGGCCCACCTCGCTAGGAACCCTCGACGAACTCTTCTGGCAGCAGGCCCGGCGTCGACCGCGAGCGACCGCGCTGGTCGACGGCGACCGCACCGTGATGTACGGAGAACTGGCCGAGCGCGCCGGCACGCTGGCGACGGCTCTGCGCACCGCAGGGGCGGGTCCGGGCCAGGTGGTCCCGATCCTGCTCGAACGAGGCACCGACATGGTCGCCTCGCTGCTTGCCGTGCTCCGCACCGGGGCCGCCTACACCCTGCTGGACCCCGACTATCCGAACGAACGGCTGCGGAGCATCCGGGCTCGCTGCGGGGGCACGCTGGTGGTGACTCGGGGCGACCTCGTGGCGCGGATCGCCACCGCCGGGGTCCGTGTGCTGCTCACCGACGACCTACCGGCCGCAGGTGCTGCGGACACCTGGCCGTCACGACCGGACGCGATGCCGGCGTGCGTGCTGTTCACCTCCGGATCGACCGGTGAGCCCAAGGGGGTGCTCGTCCCGCATCGCGCAATGGTGGCCACCCTCCGGGAGCAGAGCTATGCGCGGTTCGGGCCGGGTGAGGTGTTCCTGCAGTGCTCACCCGTGTCCTGGGACGGCTTCTCGCTGGAGCTGTTCGGTGCGCTGCTGTTCGGCGGCCTGTGCGTGCTGCAACCGGGCCAGCGGCCGGAACCGGCCCGTGTCGCCGCCGCAGCCGCACGCCACGGCGTCACCATGTTGCAACTGTCGGCGAGCCTGTTCAACTTCCTGGCCGACGAGCACCCGGAGACCTTCGATGGACTGACGCAGGTTTTCACCGGTGGCGAGGCAGCCTCGGTACGACACGTCCGAGCGGTCGCCCGACAACGGCCTGACCTGCGCATCGGCAACGGCTACGGACCAGCCGAAAGCATGGGCTTCACCACCTGCCACCAGATCAGCCCCGAGGACCTCGACGCGGGCACGATCCCGATCGGGCGGCCGGTGGCGCACAAGCGAGCCTATGTGTTGGATGCCCGCCTGCAACCCGTGCCACCGGGTGTGGTGGGCGAGATCTACCTGGCCGGGGACGGGTTGGCCACCGGATACCTCGGCGACGCTCCCGGCACCGCCATCCGATTCGTCGCCGACCCGTTCGGCGCACCGGGTGACCGGATGTACCGCACCGGTGACCTCGGCCGTTGGCACGGCGGCGTGCTCACCTACCGGGGCCGCAGCGACGATCAGGTCAAGATCCGCGGATTCCGGGTGGAGCCGAACGAGGTGAACGCCGCGGTGGCCGCCCAGCCCGGCGTGCAGCAGTCCGCTGTCGTGGTGGCGGAACGCACACCTGGCGACCGGATGCTGGTCGCCTACGTCGTCGGTACGGGCATCGCCCCCGCGGCGGTGCGGCAGGCGCTCGCCGCGCAGCTACCGGAGCATCTGGTTCCCGGCGCCGTGGTCGTGGTACCCGCCCTGCCGCGGACGGCCACCGGCAAGCTGGATCTCGCCGCCCTACCCGCCGTGGTCACCGGGAGTCCGTCCACCGGCCGGGAGCCGCGCGACGATATCGAGCGGCGGCTGTGCCACCTCTATCGCGACGTGCTCGGCGTCGAGCAGGTGGACATTGACGACAATTTCTTCGAACTGGGCGGGCATTCGCTGCTCGCGGCCCGGCTGATCAACCGGATCCGGGCGGCGCTCGGCCGCGACGTGGACCTCGCCACCGTCTTCGCCCATCCCACGGTGGCCGGCCTCGGCCCGGCGGTGGCGAGCGCGCCGGGGGCGGCCCAGCGGCCCCGGCTGCGACGGATGACCTGACAACCTGCGGGAGGCGATATGAACACCAATCCCTTCGAGGACGACCGTGCCAGCTACCTCGTGCTGGCCAACAGCAACGGCCAGCACTCACTGTGGCCTTCGGGACTGACCGTGCCGTCCGG